>DASXDJ010000063.1:0-5683 GCA_036490755.1 Streptosporangiaceae bacterium | reverse complement strand
AAGGCAGCACGTCGATGATGGTGTGCGTCTGCGCCGCGTCGGCGTTGGTCCTGGCCGGCTTGCCGCCGATGACCGTGGCGCGGGTGGCCTGCCGCAGGTCGGGGCTGTCCGGGCTGGCGGCCTGGAGCTGCACGGCGGTGGTCTTGCCCGCCAGGCCGGCCGGGCACAGCGGGGCCGGCCCTGGCCGGCCCAGGTAGACCGCGTGCACGTCCAGCCGGGGGCAGGCGCGCGGATGGCGGGCCAGGTTCAGCACCGGCCAGCTCGCCGGGACCCGGATGCTGACCCCCTCGTAGGTGACGGTCCGCGACCGGGGCTGCGCGGGGGTGCCGGCGACCGCGGCGACCGCCGGTCCCGCCGTTAGCAAGAGTGTCGTGGTAATGGTCAGGGTAGTGGAGAAACTTCGAAATCTCATTCAGCTATCCCCGAATGGTGAACGGCCATAGGCCAGCGGCATTTTTGACGTTCTGCCGTGCTTTGATAACTCTAAGTAACTGCATTCGAGCGAGATTAGCGCAGCAGCGGCAGACAGGTACAGCGGGCCCGGTATCAGGTGCCCGGCTGGAACCGGTAGCCCATGCCGGGCTCGGTCAGCAGCCAGCGCGGCCGCGCCGGGTCTGGCTCCAGCTTCCGGCGGAGCTGCGCCATGTACAGCCGGAGGTTCCCGGCCGCGTCCGCGTAGCCTGGCCCCCACACCTCGGCCAGTAGCTGGCGCTGGCTGAGCAGCTTGCCGGGGTTGCGCGCCAGGGTCTCCAGCAGGTGCCACTCGGTCGGGGTCAGCCGCACGTCGGTATCGGGCTCGCCGCCGGAACCTGGCCGGGTGACCCGCTTGGCGGCCAGGTCCACCACCAGGTCGCCGATGCTGATCCGGGGCACGTCACCATCCCCGGACTGGCGGCGGGCTACCGCCCGCATCCGGGCCAGCAGCTCCTCCATGCTGAACGGCTTGGTCACGTAGTCGTCGGCACCGGCGTCCAGCGCCTCTACCTTGTCGGTGCTGTCGGCCCGGCCGGACAGCACGATGATCGGCGCGTCGGTCCAGCCGCGCAGCCCGTGGATCACCTCGACGCCGTCCAGGTCGGGCAGGCCCAGGTCGAGGACCACCAGGTCGGGCGGGTGCTTGGCGGCGACCTCCAGGGCCTGCGCCCCGGTGCCGGCCACGTGCACGTCGTAGTGGCGGACCCGCAGGTTGATCCGCAGCGCCCGGAGGATCTGCGGCTCGTCGTCCACCACCAGAACGGTCGTCATGCCCTTACCGTGCCATGCCTACGCGCTGGCCGGCCCGGCGGGCGCGCCATCGGGCGCCGGGCCCGGGCCGGGCGCGGCCGGCAGCGACAGGGTCATGGTCAGCCCGCCGCCCGGAGTTTCCTCGGGCTCAAGCGAGCCGCCCATCGCCTCGGCCAGGCCGCGGGACAGCGCGAGGCCCAGGCCTACCCCGGTGGTGTTGTCGGTGTCGCCGAGCCGCTGGAACGGCACGAACATCCTGGTCCAGTCCGCCACCGGGATACCCGGCCCCTTGTCGATGACCCGCAGCTCGACCCGGTCGCCGAGGGCGCTGCCGTTCAGTGCGGGCGGCGAGCCGGCCGGGGAGTAGCGCAGCGCGTTGGCGGTCAGGTTCGCGATGATCCGCTCGGCGATGCCGGGGTCCACGGCCACCTCGGGCAGGTCATCGGCGATCAGCACGGTGACCGAGCCGCCGGGCGGCCCGAGGTCGTCCAGCGACCTGGCCACGATCTCGGCCAGGTCGGCCGGGCGCGGGAACACCGCGAGCGCGCCGGCCTGGAGCCGGCTCATGTCCAGCAGGTTGTCCACCAGCCGGGCCAGCTTGTCCAGCGACTCATCGGCGGTGGCCAGCAGCTCGTCATGGTCGTCGGGGTCCCACTGCACGTCGGTGGCGCGCAGGCTGGTCACCGCGGCCTTGGCCGAGGCCAGCGGGGTGCGCAGGTCATGGCTGACGGCGGCGAGCAGCGCGGTGCGCATCCGGTCCGCCTCGGCGATCGGCCTGGCCGCCTGCGCCGCGGCGGTCAGCCGTTCCTGCTCAAGCGCGGTGGCCGCGTAGGCGGCGAACGCGCCGAGCACCCGGCGGTCGGTGGCTTGCAGCGGGCGGCCGCGCAGCGCCAGCACCAGCCGGTCGGTGACCGGCACCTCGCTGTCCGCGCTCTCCGGCGAGAGCACCGGCGGCTCGCCGGACGCCGCCGCGACCGACCAGGTGGTGCCGGCCCGCTCCAGCAGCGTGACCGATTCCAGACCGAACCCCTCCCTGACCCGGCTGAGCACGGCGGCCAGCGCCTGCTCGCCGCGCAGCACGCTGCCGGCCGTGGTCACCAGCAGCTCGGACTCGGCGCTGGCCCGCGCCGCCTGCTTGCTGCGCCGGGCGGCGATATCAACCACGGAGCTGACCAGCAGCGCGACCGCGACGAAGATGCCCAGCGCCAGGGCGTTGTTCGCCTCGTTGATGTTCCAGGTATGGATCGGCGGGGTGAAGTAGTAGTTGAGCAGCAGGGAGCCCGCCACGGCCTCAAGCACGGCGGGGACGAAGCCGCCGACCACGGCGACCACGATCACCGCCGCCAGGAAGATGATCACATCGCTGGTCAGGTTGACCTGATGCCGGGTCGCGGCGAGCAGCACGGTCAGCAGCGGCGCGGCGATCGCGGCCAGCGCGTAGCCGGAAAGCTGGCGGCGCAGCGGCAGGCCGCCGTGCCGGCGCGGCAGCCCCCGGCCCCGGCCCATCTGGGCGTGCGTGACGATGTGCACGTCGATGTCGCCGGAGTCGCGGATCGTCCGCATGCTCACGCCGGGGCCGGTCAGCAGCGAGGTCAGCCACTTGCGGCGGCTGGCGCCGAGCACGAGCTGGGTGGCGTTCTCGGCGCGGGCGAAGGCGAGCAGCGCCTCTGGCACGTTCTCGCCGACCACCTGGTGGTAGCTGCCGCCCAGCGACTCGGCGAGCTGGCGCTGCGCGGCCAGAGCGGCCGGACTGGCCCCGGTCAGGCCGTCAGAACGGGTTACGTGCAGGGCCAGCAGCTCGCCGCCGGCCGATCTGGCCGCGATCCTGGCCGCGCGGCGGATCAGCGTGTCGCCCTCCGGGCCGCCGGTGAGCGCGACGACCACCCGCTCGCGGGCCTCCCAGGTGCCGTGGATGTCGTGCGCCGCCCGGTACCGCTGCAGGCCCTCGTCCACCTTGTCGGCCAGCCAGAGCAGCGCCAGCTCGCGCAGCGCGGACAGGTTGCCGATCCGGAAGTAGTTGGTGAGCGCGGCGTCGATCTTCTCGGCCTGGTAGATGTTGCCGTGCGCCATCCGGCGGCGCAGCGCCTCCGGCGTCATGTCGACCAGCTCGACCTGGTCGGCCGCGCGGGCCACGGCATCAGGCACGGTCTCCCGCTGCGGCACGCCGGTGATCTTCTCCACGACGTCGTTCAGCGACTCCAGGTGCTGGATGTTGACCGCGGAGATCACGTCGATCCCGGCAGCCAGCAGCTCCTCCACGTCCTGCCAGCGCTTGGCGTTCCGGCTGCCCGGCACGTTGCTGTGCGCGAACTCGTCGACCAGCGCCACCTCGGGCCGCCTGGCGAGCACGGCATCCAGGTCCATTTCCTCGAAGTGACTGCCCCGGTAGCCGATGCTCGCGCGCGGGATGACCTCCAGGTCCCCGATCTGCGCCTCGGTCTGCGGCCTGCCGTGCGTCTCGACGTAGCCGACCACCACGTCGGTGCCCCGCTCGGCTCGCCGGTGGCCCTCGCTGAGCAGGGCGAACGTCTTGCCCACGCCGGCCGCGGAGCCGAGGTAGATCCGCAGCTCGCCCCGGCCTCCCGGCCGGCCATCGGCTGGCTGGTAATCGGCTGGCTGGTAATCGGCGCTGGTCACGTGCTCCCCTGATGGCCGGGCGGCGGCCGGTGCCCGCCGTACCGCTGTGCCGACGATAGATCAACGGGCTCATGGCTGGTACCGGTAGCCCATGCCGGGCTCGGTCAGCAGGTGCCGCGGCCTGGGCGGGTCGTCTTCCAGCTTCCGCCGCAGCCGGGCCATGTGGAATCGCAGGTAGTGCGAGTTGCGCTCGGAGCCGGTGCCCCAGACCTCGGTCAGCAGCCGGGCCGAGGGGATGAGCTGACCGGGCGCCTGCAGCAGGATCTCCAGCAGCCGCCACTCGGTGCGCGTGAGGTGCACGGCCCCGCCGCCGTCCAGCCCGGCGCCGTCCAGCCCGGCGCCGTCCGGCCCGGCGCCGTCGCCCAGCCGGGTCACCGTGCTGGCGGCCAGGTCGATCTGGCAGCGGCCGATGATGACGGCGGCCGGCCTGGCCGGCTCGCCGCGGCGCAGCGCCGCCCGCAGCCGGGCCAGCAGCTCGTCCATGGCGAACGGCTTGAGCACGTAGTCATCCGCGCCGGCGTCCAGCGCGCCGATCTTGTCCTGGGCGGTGGTCCGCCCGGACAGCACGATGATCGGCACGCTGGACCACGCGCGCAGTGCCCGGATGACCTCGATCCCGTCGGTGTCCGGCAGTCCCAGGTCGAGCAGCACGGCGTCCGGCGGCTCCTGGCTCGCCTGGCCGAGCGCGTCGCGGCCGGTGGCCGCGGTGGCGACGGCGTAGCCGCGGGCGCTCAGGTCAATGCGGAGCGCCCGCAGCAGCGCCGGCTCGTCCTCGACGATGAGGATCCGCTGGCCGGTATCAGGCCGGGTACTTCTCATCGAGGGCGATGTTCAGCAGCAGGACGTTGACCCGTGGCTCCCCGAGGAAGCCAAGCGTGCGGCCGTGGCTGTAGCGGGCGACCAGCGCCCGTACGGCGGCCGGGCTGACGTGCCGCGCCGCTGCCACCCGGTCTACCTGGATGGCCGCGTTCTGTGGCGAGATGTACGGGTCGAGCCCGGATGCCGAGGCCGTAACCGCGTCGGGCGGGATGGCCGAGATCCTGACGTGGTCGAACGCCGCGATCTGCTGCTGCCGCTGCCGGATCTCCTTGACCAGCACCGGGTTGTCCGGACCGAGGTTGGAGGCCGCGGAGTAGCCAGGGTCGCAGCCGTAGTCGTTCTCGGCCCCGCTGGTCGCCGCCGACGGGCGCGGCTGGAAGTACTGCGCCAGTGGCTGGCCCGACGCGGTGACGAACTCCTGGCATAGCAGGCTGGAGCCCACCACGCGGCCGTGGTAGCTGACCGGCGAGCCGTTGGCCTGGTGGTGGAAGGCCGCCTGCGCGATGCCGAACACGACGACCGGGTAGATGATCCCGCAGATGACGGTGAAGAGCAGCAGCGCGCGAAGCGCGGCCAGGTGCTGCCGGACGATGCCGGGAAGGCGGTTCATGGATCAGCTCACCTGAATCCTGGAATGTACTGAACGACGAGGTCAATGGCCCAGATGCCGATGAACGGGATGATCAGCCCGCCGGCGCCGTAGATCCACAGGTTCCTGCGGAGCATGGCGGCGGCGGAGGCCGGCCGGTACCGGACGCCGCGCAGCGCCAGCGGGATCAGCGCCACGATGATCAGCGCGTTGAAGATGATCGCCGAGGTGATCGCCGAGGCCGGGCTGTGCAGGTGCAGGATGTTCAGCTTGGCCAGGCCGGGGATCACGCCCTCGAACATGGCCGGGATGATCGCGAAGTACTTGGCCACGTCGTTGGTGATGGAGAACGTGGTCAGCGCGCCGCGGGTGATCAGGAGCTGCTTGCCGATCTCGACGATCTCGATGAGCTTC
>DASXDJ010000062.1:0-29938 GCA_036490755.1 Streptosporangiaceae bacterium | reverse complement strand
GCGGGCCGCCGCCTGCGCTGAGCGTAAGGAACATGTAGTCGCTGGTGCCGGTGCCGAAGTCGAACACGCGTGACCAGGCGGTATTCGCCGAGGGGTTGACCCAGGCCGAGATCGTGAAGTCGCTGAGGCCTTGCGCGATGCCGGACGGCAGGCTCACGTATTCGTTGTTGCCGCACAGGGACACCGCGTTGCCGATCTTGCCGGGCACCCGCGCGCCGGTCGCCGTGCACGACGCCACGTTGCCGCCGGCCCCGTCGCCCTGGGTGCCGTCGGTGACCGGCAGCGTCACCGAGCCGCCGGAGCTCACCGGCACGTCCGCGTCGAACGTCCGCGTCGGCTGCGCCGCCGCGCCGGTCATGCCGCTCCACCGGTCCTGCAGGACCGTGGCGTGCACCGAGCGCCCGAACGTGGCCGGGTTGATGTGCGTGACCGTCACGCCCTCCGGCCCGGCCGCCCCGCCGCCGAGGATGATGCGCGCCTGCCGCTTGGCCGGGTCGAGCGTGGCCAGGCCCTGCAGCGTGTCGTCGGTGTTGCCCTGCGGCGTGGTCACCGCGACCGTGTGGCCGGTCATCGAGGAGTACCAGTTGTACAGCCACCACTGGGCGTTCGGGATGTTCTGCTGCGCGACCGAGTCGCCCAGGGAGCCGTTGATGTTCCAGTACGCGAGGTCCCCGTCGACCTTCTCCGTCTCGAGCGCCGAGAGCCACGCGACCATCTGCCCGGGGCTGGTGAGCTGGTACCTGGCCGCGTACTCGTCCAGGTTGATCGGCAGGTGACGGGTCATCCCGACCGTGGTCTCCAGCGCCCGGTAGGCCGCCACGTCGGTGCGCACGGTCGAGGCGACCGCCAGTTCGTGCCAGGTCATCACGTCCGGCAGGCACTTGTTCGCCATGCAGAACTGCAGGAACGAGCCGAGCGCGGCCGGGTAGAAGCCGCTCAGGTTGGGCCCGGCGATCCGGGCCTGCGGCCACAGGCCCTTGATGAAGTCGTAGGTCTGCAGCCACTCGGCCTCGAACGCGGCGAGCGTGGTGGCGTTCGTGGTGAGCCCGGCGAACCAGTTGCCGTCCGGCTCGTTGTAGGGCACCAGGACGATGCGGTTCTTGTAGGCCGAGTGGATGACCTGCTCGACCTCGGTCTTCATGTAGCCCTGGTACTGGGCGTAGGTCGTGCGCTCGTACGGGAAGTCGCGGTAGACGTCGGTCATGTAGATGTAGACCTCGCGGCCGCCGCTGGCGGTGAACGGCCGGGCGATCTCCAGGGCATCCGAGCCCGGATGCTGCTGGCCGTCCTGGGCCTTGGTGTCGGTGGTCTGCAGGCCCATGCCCTGGATCAGGTTGTTGCTGGGCACGCCCTGGTCGTAGATCCCGTACAGGCTGCCCGAGGCGCCGCCGCGGAACGAGCCGGCCGGGTCGGCCAGGCTGACCTGGACCGTCTCCGGCGCCGCCGCGGCGGCCCGCGGCGCAGCAGCTGCTGCGCCGCGCGCCGGCGGGGCGGCGTGCGCCGCCGCCGTGCCCGCCCGGGCGGCTGAGCCGCTGGCCGGGACGGCGGCCGCGAGGCTGATTCCGGAGATCGCCAGGATGACCGCTACCGCGCTTGCCGCCTGCCGCCGCATGCCGCCTCGCTCTCCCGGCCGGGCCCGCTCGCCGGGCGTGCCGGAGTGGCAGAGAATACGTTTTCCTCAGGAATTTAAGACGGCATAAACCGGGAGTCAAGGCCCAAATATCGCGAACGGCAGGTCCGGAGCTGGCGACCAGTGCCGTCGCCGATCAGGAAAACCATTGTCCTGGCGGGTGCCGGCCTCGCCGGGTGGTCGCGGGCCAGCCAGCCGGGCCGCGAAATGCCATCGGCCGGGCCGCGGGCCGCAACTTTCCGTCACCGACCGTCACCAGCTCCACGGGGCGCGCACACCAGCGTGGAAGGATGACAGCGTGGGGATCTTGTCAGGGCGGCGCTCCGCGGGGGGTACGGCCGTCGCGGTGCTGGCCGCGCTGGCGCTGGCTGCGGCCTGCGACCAGGCGGCACCGGGTCAGTCCGGCTCGTCGCGGTCCCCGCGGCCCTCGCCGTCGGCCCGCCCGGTGTTCCATCCCGCCGGCCCGCACGGCGGGGTGAACCTCCGGGTACTGGTGCTGACCGACAAATCGCCCGCGGTGGAGGCCATCCGGCACCAGCTTTCCGTCGAGGGAGTGCCCGCGACGGTGCTCGGCCTCCGCGACGCGGGGCGGCCGCGGATCACCGGGAAGTACCTGTCACGCACGCTCGCCAGCGGTGTCCGGGGCGGCAATTTCAACGGCATCGTCCTGCCCGGCCCGGATCCGGCTGGCCTGTCCGGCAGCGAGCAGCGGGCGCTGGCGCGGTACGAGCGGGCCTTCCGGGTGCGCCAGGTGGACGCCTACTCGCCGCCGGGGGCTTCCAATGGCATGAGCGCCCCGGTCTACAGCGGGCCGCTGCGCGGCGCCATCTCGCCGACCGGTGCCGGATCGCGGGGCGGATTCGGCTACCTGAAGCAGTCCGTTCCGTTCGCGGGCGGCGCGGCCGGCCAGGCGCCATTCGGCTACCTGGCCCGGCCGCTGGCCGGGGCGACGGTGACCCCGCTGGTGAACGCGGCCATCCCGGGCACCTCCGGCTCGGCGACCCTGGTGTGGCAGTTCACCACCAGCGGCCGTCAGCAGCTGGGCATCGGCTTCGGGTACAGCGACTTCATGCCGCAGGCCCGCTACCTGACACACGGCATCGTCAGCTGGCTCACCCGCGGGGTCTACCTGGGCTACTGGCGCAATTACCTGACCGTCGACTACGACGACGTGATCAACGCCGGCGCGCAGTGGAGCACGCAGGGCCACTGCACGCCGGGCGCCGACAGCTGCCCGAAGGGCACGCCCAAGACGGCGCTGATCCGGATGAAGCCGGCCGACGTCAGCTATGCCGTCCGCTGGCAGCGGCAGCACGATTTCAAGATGGAGTTCCTCTACAACGGCGGCTCGGCGGCCCGGTTCGAGGTGAACGGGACCGATCCGCTGCTGGCCGCGTTCAAGCCGGTGGCCGGCGACTTCTACTGGGTCAACCACACCTACACGCACGCCGACCTCGGCTGCAAGCAGGACCGGGACGTGGTGCCCTGGCGCTGCGTGCGGTCGGGCGGGCACATCGTCTACGCGCCGGCCAGCCTGATCAAGAGCCAGATCGCCGATAACTTCACCTGGGCGAAAGAGAACAGGATTCCTGCTGAGCAGCACGTCGTGGCGACCGGCGGGTACTCGGGCCTGCGGATCCTGCCGCAGCAGCCCGTCGACAGCCCGTTCCTGCTGGACGAGCTGCGCGCCGAGGACATCAGGTGGATCGTGCTGGACGCCTCGCGCGATCCGGACATGCGCCAGGTCGGCCCGGCCCTGGGCATTCCGCGGCACCCCATTGACGTCGGCTATGACGTGGATGACATCTCCGAGGAGATCAACGAGTACAACTGGTTCAACACGTCCAAGGCGGACGGCGGCGGCGGGTTCTGCGAGAACAGCAGCGTCATGACGTGCATCAGGCCGGTGCACTCGAAGACCGGCTGGACGAACCACATCCTGCCGCTCGCGGTTCAGATCGCCTTCTCTGACGTGCTCGACAGCGACCCGCGCCCCTTCTTCATGCACCAGGCCAACCTGACCGGGGACCGGCTGGGCTACCCGGTGATGGACGGCATCCTGGCGGCGTACCGGAAGGTGTTCAGCGACAACGCCCCGTTCCTGAACGTGCCGCTCCCGCCCGTCGGGGCCGCGATGCGCGACCAGCAGCTGTGGTCGCAGGCCCGGCGCGGCGGCAAGGTCACCGCCTGGATCAGCGGCAAGACGCTCACCATCAGCGCCCCGCCGGGAACGACGGTCCCGGTCACCGCCCCGCCCGGGGCCACCGTGCGCACGCCGACCGGGCCGGCCTTCGGTCATGCCTACGGCACGGAGGTGTCGGGCTACCTCACGGTGGGCTCCGCGCCGGTCCGCCTCGACATCAACAAGGCGCCGTTCCGGTCGGTCCGCGGCCAGGCGCCCGCGAGCCGCAGTGCGTCAGCCGGCCAGGCTCAGTCCGGGTCAGCCCGGCCGCTGGGCCGCCAGCAGGCCGGCCTGCCCGCGGGCTAGCCGGACGGCCGCTGCCCCAGGGTCTTGATCATGATGAGGCAGGGACTGCCCGGCCACAGGCCGCGGATTTCCTCCAGCGGCTCGAAGCCGGCGGCCGCGTAGAACTGGCGGGTCCGGGCGTAGGCGGCATCAGGGTCGCTCGGTCCCAGGGTCTTGACCTGGAGGAACCGGACGCCGTCGGCGATCAGGTCCGCCTCCAGCGCCTCCACCAGGGCGCGGCCGGCGCCGCGGCGGTGCTGGCCGGGCGCCACCGCCATCAGGTGGATCTCGGCTGCCGCCGGGAAGTGCCGGGCCGCCAGCAGCGCGCCGGCCGGCGGCCCGGCCGGATCGCCAGGTGCTGCGCCGGCCTCGCCGGCGGGCCAGGCGAGGTAGGCGGGCAGCTGCCGGGCGGCCTCGACGTAGGCCGCGTTCGAGGACTCGATGCCGAACCAGTCCGGCAGCTCGCCCAGCAGCCGGCTGACCGTCGCCGGGTCGGGCTGGCCTGAGGTGACCCGCCAGCGCGGGCGCGGGAGCGTCATGCTCGCCACGGTAGGCAGGGCCGGGGGTCCGGGGCCACGGAGTTTCGGCGGTACCCGGACCGGTCCGGGTGCGCCGGCCCGCGGCGGGTCAGGCGGCCTCGCGGTGCAGCACGACGGCCGCGGTCGTGGCAGCAGCGCGGCGGCCGTGCTGCGCGCCGGAGTGCGCGCCGGAGTGCGTGCCCTGGCGCAGCAGGACCGGGGAGCGCAGGTACCCCGCCAGCACGGCCAGGCCGGCCAGGTCGGCGACCGCGCGCAGCGCGGGGTAGGAGGTCAGGCTGGCCAGGCCGAGCAGGCTGAGCGCCGCGGTCAGCCCGGCTGTCCCGGCAGTCACCTGCTGACGGGACCAGCCGGCGGCGCGCAGCCGGTGGCCGGTAGCGGCGTGCTCGGCAGCGAGCCGGGCCGGGCCGCTGGCGAGCCGTCCGCGCAGCATCCAGGCGCCGTCGGCCACGACCAGGGCGACCGGGCCGAGCGCGGCCTCGGCCGGGACGCCGCGCAGCACGGCGCAGGCGGCCAGCAGCGCCAGCGCGGCGCCGAGCCCGCAGCAGCCGACATCCCCGAGCAGGACCTGGGCCTGGCCGGCGGTGAAGGGCAGCAGCGCGCAGCTGCCCGCGGCGACCGCGCCGCCCGCGACGGCCAGCAGCGCGTCGCCGCGCAGCACCCCGATGAGCGCGAAGGCGCAGCCGCCGGCCAGCGCGCCGGCCGTGCACAGCCCGCTGACCTCATCGGCTGCGGTGAACGCGCGGACATAGCCGGTGAGCCAGAGCGCGAGCGGGATGGCCGCGCCGATCTCGGCCACGGCCGGCAGCGCGAGCAGGCCGGCCAGCGACCACCCGACGGCCAGCCCGGCAGCGGCCTGCAGGATCAGCCTTCTGCGGCCCGCCAGCCCGGCGAAGTCACTGGCCAGGCCGATGCCGGTGAAGGCCAGCACCGCCGCGGCGAAGGTGAGGCCGTCCGCCAGGCCGCTCAGCAGTAACGCGATGACCAGGCCGGCGACAAGCGGCGCGCCGCCGCCGCGCGGCGGCGGCGCGAAGCGCGGCGAGCGGAAATCGGACGTGTCGGATGCGGCTAGCCGGCGCAGCAGCGGAATGGTCACCGGCTCAGTCACGATGACGACTACCCCGCAGCTCAGCGCCGCCCCCGCGGCAAGTAGAGCGTGCACGGGGATGGATACTACCGGCGGGAACTACGCTGCGTGACTAGTCAGCTACTTTCAGTTTCCAAAATGGCCTGGAGCTGCGCGGCGTGCAGCTCGCGGAGCCAGTCCGCCGCGCAGCGCGGGTCCTCGAAGGGCCGGCCGGCGGTCAGCTGGTCAAGATAGCGCTGATCGGCAGCCAGCCGCTGCCGGAACCCGGCGCCGTCAGTGACATGACCGTGGCCGGGCACCAGCCAGCGCACTCCCGGCACGGCGGCCAGCCGCTCCAGGCCGGCCCGGTAGCTGCCGGCCGCATCGGGCTCGTCAAAGTCCAGCATCGGGATCTCGATGTCGGAGAGCATGTCCCCGGCCAGCAGCACCCCGGTGCCGGGCAGGAAGATGGCGCCGTGCCCGGCCGCGTGCCCGTCATGGACGATGACCTGCGCGGCCGGGCCGTCCCACGGGATGACCTCCGCCGTGAGCGGCACCAGGCGGCCGAACAGGTCGAGGTCGTGGCCCGGGGCGGCCTCCTCGACGCCGCTGATCAGGCCCGCGCGCTCCCGCTCGGCGGTGCGCACCGCGGCCGCCGAGGCGTACCGGGGCACCTCCGCGCCCAGCTCGCCGCTCCACAGCACGTGATCCCAGTGCGGGTGGGTAGCAAAGCCGGCGCGTGGCGTCAGGCCCGCGCCGGCCAGGTCGGCGGCCAGGCCCGCCACCTCGGCGACGGTCACGGCCGGGTCGACCAGCAGGCAGCCGCCCGCGCCGCCGGCTACCACGGTGCTGGTGGTGGTGTACATCTCGGCCGTGGCCACCAGGACGCCGGGGGCGAGTTCGCGAAAGCGCTGCACCGGGTCTTTCTACCCTGTCGCCGCGATCGCCGGCCAGTTTTCCGGCGCCAGTATCGTGCGATGCGCGGCAAACGGGCTCAGCGGGAGGCTGATGTGATGGCGGGCGAGACCGGCGGGATCGCGGGAGTGTCCCTGGACTGCGCCGATCCTGGCGCGCTGGCCGGGTTCTACGCCCGGCTGCTCGGCGGCGAGGTGCTGTGGCAGTCCCCGGCCAGCGCCGGGGTCCGGGTGCCAGGCAGCACGCTGGTGCTGCAGGCCGTGCCCGGCTACCGGCCGCCCGAGTGGCCCGGCTCGGCCCTGGTGCACCTGGACCTGGACGCCGGTGATGACCTGGACGGCGCGCTCGGCCGGGCCCTGGCGGCCGGCGCGGAGCTGGCCGGCTTCCAGCCCGACCCGCGCTGGCGGGTGCTGCTCGACCCCGCCGGGCACCCGTTCTGCCTGACGACCGTGACCCCGCCGGGCGCCGGCCGCACGGCGGGCGGCGCGCCAGCTCAGCACCGGGCCGCGCGGCACTACGTGCAGCCGGACGGGCTGCCGCCGGGCAACGGGTACAGCCACGCGGTGGCGGTTGCCGGCCCGCTGCTGGTGATCTCCGGCCAGGTGCCCGCCGACGCCCGCGGCCAGGTGGTCGGCGCCGGTGACCCGGTGGCCCAGGCACGCCAGGTGTTCGCGAACCTGTCGGCCGTCCTGGCCGCGGCCGGCGCGACGATGGCGCAGGTGGTGAAGCTGACCGTGTTCCTGACCGACCTGGCCGACCTCGGCGCGTTCCGGCAGGTGCGCGATGAGTACCTCGCCGGGGGACCGCCGCCGGCCAGCTCGCTGGTGCAGGTCGCCGGCCTGGTGCACCCGGACTTCCGGCTGGAGATCGAGGCCCTGGCGGCGCTGGAGTACTGACGGCCGGCGGCTGCCCGCCAGGGGTGCCGGGCGCGACCCGCAGGCCTGCCCGCGAGCGCGGCTGGCGAGGTCAGGCTGGCTCGTGCACGCGCAGGGCCGGGGGCAGGACCGGCAGGCCGGCGACCGCGCTGGGGTGCACCAGGGGCCGGTAGCCGGCGGCGATCGCCGCGATCGTCGACGGCGGGGTCAGCACCTCGACGATGTCCGGCAGCACGCCGCCGGACGGGGCCGCGTACCCGGCGAACGACCAGGGCCGCAGCTGGCCGCCGGCCAGCAGGCCGGGCGTGCCGCCGGAGCGGATCATCACCCCGTCCGGCAGGCCGGCTGCCGGGCGGAGCCGGGTGAGCTGGCGGCGGGACCGGTCCACCCGCTCGCCGTGCAGCACCGCGTCCAGCTGCTGAGCCGAGGGCCGCTGCGGAAGCCGCCCGGCCGCCTGCCAGGCACGTGCGTACGTCAGGTAGTCGCCGCGCCGGCAGTACGCGCACGGGCGGTGCCCGGCGGCCAGGGCCGTCGCCTCGTCCAGGAAGAACAGCGCTGTCCACCGGCCCGGCGGCATCACGTCGCGCCGCACGCCCTGCCAGTCCCGCACGCAGCAGATCCACAGCTTCGACCGCCACCGGCTGACGCCCAGCTCACGGCCCTGGCCGTGCAGGCAGCCGCGGTTTCCCATCATCAGGCCCCGGTCCGGGACGGCGACGATCTCGCCGTCGGGCATCACGCGATTCTGCAGCGGCATGGTCCTATCCTGCGCTCTGGACGGTTCGGCCCGCGCCGCACCAGCGCACCATGATTGACCGGTAACCGGCGCGCCGTGCCCCGAGTGCGCACGTTAGGTACCAGAGCGCGCCATACTGGGACATGACCTTTTTACCTGTGAACGACAGCGTGCCCGCCGCTGTCCGGCGACTTCGCGACAGCCTGGACGCTCCGGGCCTGGCCAGCGCCGTCGCCGTGTACTTCGCTCCCGGCTCGGGACTGCCCGGCCGGTCCTTCTCCTTCCTGGGCAGCAATCCCCGTGACGCCATCACCGGGGATGACCTGCTGGCTGTGGGCCTGCTCGACATCACCTGGCGGCCCGGAGCCGTCCGGGACCTGCTGGAGAACCGCGCCGGGCTGCTCAGCGAGCTGCTGGCCGGCATCCGCAGTGACCTGGACTTGTGGGAGGCGGCCGACGCCGACCTGGCCGCGATCGACCCGATGTGGCAGGCGCTGACCGGCGTCGAGGGCGTGGGCACCGCGACCGCCTCCAAGCTGCTGGCCCGCAAGCGGCCCCGGCTGTGCCCGGTCAGCGACAAGGTGGTCGTCCAGGCCGCCGGGGTACCCGGCCGGACCTGGGAGGCGCTGCGCACGCTGCTCGCCGACCCGGCCGCGCGCACGGATGTTGAGCGGCTCCGCCCGTCCTCGGCGGCCGACATCAGCCTGCTGCAGATCCTGGGCGTGGCCATCTGGGCCCGGCACAGCCCCGCCCGCGCAGCCAGCCGGCTGCGGCGCGTCAGCGGGATGGCGGAGCCGCCGGCCGGCCCGGCGGCCGCCAGCGTCACGATGCTGCGGCAGGCCGTCGGGCACACCGCGTCGTTAGAATCCCGGCGTGAGCGCCACTACCGTCGTCAACCTCAAGGGTCACCGCGGCGACCCTGACTTCGACGACGCGGTGTACGTGGGCCGGGCCATGCACCGCGGCGGCTGGCAGCTGGCCGCCTCGCCGCTGGCCAGCCCGCTGCGCCCCGGCCCCGATGGCAGCCGGGCCGAGGTGGTGGCCCGGTACCGCGAGCACCTGCTGGGCCGTCCCGACCTGCTGGCCCTGCTCCCGGGCCTGCGCGGTCGCCGCCTGGGCTGCTGGTGCGTCCCTGAGCTGTGCCACGCCCAGGTCATCGCCGAGCTTGCCGACGCCGGGGCCGGCGCACCCGGCTAGCCCGCGGCGGCCCCCGGGGTGGCCCGGGTGCCGGCGGCAGCCCGGCTGACACGATGGCGGCATGACCGATCAGCTGTCCCCGGCGGCCAGCGCGCCGCTGATCCGGCCCGCGGCGCCCGGCGATGCCGCCGTCGTGCATCAGTTCATCCTCGAGCTGGCCGAGACCGAGGAATACCCCGGCGAGGTCTCGGTCCGGCCCGCGGACGTGGCCCGCGCCCTGTTCGGCCCGCACCCGGCGGCTGAGGCAGTCGTGGCCGAGATCGACGGGGAGCCCGCCGGGTTCGCCTTGTTCTACCTCACCTACAGCACCGTGCTCGGCCGGCCCGCCCTGCACCTGGAGGACCTGTACGTGCGGCCCGGAGTGCGGGGCGGCGGCCTGGGCCGCCGGCTGCTGGCTCACCTGGCCGGCGTGGCGGTGCAGCGCGGCTGCGCCCGGCTGGACTGGCAGGTGCTGCGCACCAACGAGCCTGCGCTGCGCTTCTACCGCCGCCTGCACGCCCGTGAGCTGGAGGAAATCACCACTTTCCGGCTCGACGGCGAGGTTCTCCGCGACCTGGCGGCAGGGTCGGACGGGTGACGCGGCCGGCCTCGGCCGGTGACCCCCGGCCTTCCGTCGGCCCGGCCGGCCCGGTCTAGTGTGGAGCTCATGCGGATCTTCCTCGCCGGCGGGAGCGGCGTCCTCGGTGTCCGGCTTGTTCCCCTGCTGGCCGGGGCCGGGCACACCGTGGCGGCGATGACCCGCTCGGCGCAGAAGGCAGACCTGCTGGCCGGGCTCGGGGCTGAGCCGGTGGTCTGCGATGTGTTCGATGCCGCCGGGCTGACGGCGGCGGTCACGGCCTTCGGGCCGGACCTGGTGATGCACCAGCTGACCGACCTGCCCGACCGGGCCGACCAGCTCGCCGAGTTCGGCCGCCGCAATGCGCGGATGCGCCTGGAGGGCACCGGCAACCTGCTGGCCGCGGCCAAGGCGGCCGGCGCCGCGCAGTTCGTGGCGCAGGGCATCTCCTGGGAGCTGGACACCGTGCCCGCCCGGAACGCCAACGGCGCATTCGAGCGCATGGTCCTGCAAGCGGGCGGCGTGGTCGTCCGGTACGGCCAGCTCTACGGGCCGGGCACCTACTATGAGTCGGCGCCGCCGGCGCCGCCGCGCATCCACGTTGACGATGCCGCCCGGCTGACCCTCGCCGCGATGGACGCGCCGGCCGGGCTGGCAATCGCCGCCGACGAGCGGGCGCTGCACGATGAGCATGAGTAACGAGCACGAGTAACGAGGAGCCCCGTGGCTGAGCCGGCCCGTACTGAGCCTGCCCGTCCGGTCGAGCTGCACCGGGGGAGCGCCGCTGACCTGCCGCTGCTGGAGCCGCTGTGGGTCAGCGTCCATCATCAGCACGCCGAGTCCATGCCCGAGCTGGCTCCGTACGTCGACGACAGCCGCACCTGGGCTGAGCGCAGCGTGCTGTATGCCGGCCTCCTGGCCCGGCCGCAGACCATCCTGCTGCTGGCCCGGGCCGGCCGCGAGCTGGTCGGGTACGGCCTGGCCCACGTCATGACGGCCGCCGGCAGCTGGGCGGGCGACACGTGGCAGACCGGCGCGCAGATCGGCGAGATCGAGTCGCTGGCCGTGCTGCCGTCCTGGCGGGGCCGGGGCATCGGCGGCCGGCTGCTGGACGAGCTGGAGCGCGAGCTGGCCGCCACCGGGGTGCACGACCTGGTCATCGGGGTGCTGCCGGGAAATACCGGCGCGGTCCGCCTGTACCAGCGACGGGGCTTCCGGCCGACGTGGACCTACTTGTCCCGGTTCGCCGGGCGGTAGGTCGCATTCAGCCTCATATAACGGCGATCGTCCGGGCTGAGCGGATAGCCCTGACTGCGCAGATGGTCCACACTGGAACCGCTGAGCGCTGGGGAAGTACGGGCAGGAGGGCCTGATGAGGCAGCCGGGAAAGGTAGTGCTGGTCACGGGCGCTTCCGCGGGGATCGGGCGGGCGTGCGCGGACCAGCTAGCCGCGGCCGGCTGGACCGTCGTGGGGGCCAGCCGCCGCGGCACTGCATCCGCGGGCTGGCGCGGCCTGGTCATGGATGTCGATGACGACGACTCGGTGGCGGCCGGGATCAGCGGCGTGCTGCAGGAGCACGGCCGGCTGGACGCGCTGGTCGCCGCGGCCGGCTGGGGGATCGCCGGCGCCGTCGAGCACACCACCGTCTGCGAGGCCCGGGCCCAGGTCGAGACCAACTTCTGGGGCTGCGTACGGGCCGTCCAGGACGTCCTCGGCCCGATGCGCGCGCAGGGCGGCGGCCGGATCGTGCTCATCAGCTCCATCGGCGGGGCGCTGGGCATCCCGTTCCAGGCCTTCTACAGCGCCAGCAAGTTCGCGCTGGAGGGCTTCGCCGAGTCCCTGGCCTACGAAGTGGCGCCGTTCGGCGTGCACGTGAGCCTGGTCCAGCCCGGCAACATCGCCACCGACTTCACCGACAGCCGCAAGATGGCCGCGGCCGCGGCCGGGGATGCCGTCTACGCCGACGCGCTGACGAAGGCCGTGACCACGATGGAGCACGACGAGCGGGATGGCGCCCCGGCCGCGGACGTGGCCGCCGTGGTGCAGCGCGTGCTGGCCGCCCGGCGGCCGCCGCGGCGGGTGTCGGCCGGCAAGGCCAGCGAGCGGGTCAGCCTGGTGGCGCGGCGGCTGCTGCCGTTCCGCGTGTTCGAGGCGGCGGCCAAGAGCGCGCTGGGCGTCAGCTAAGGCGGCCAGGCGGGGCTGCCGCACAGGATGCGACCATGGGCGGGTGACCGGGTTCGAGGTGCGGCTTGCCGAGCCCGCCGACGCGCGGGCCATGGCCCAGCTGTACGCAACCGTGGCCGGCGAGCGGGACGGGATCGCGACCGAGCCGCCGGTCGACCTGCACGCCGCCGCCGGGCAGTTCGCCCGGACCACCGACGGCACCGTCGTGGCGGTGGGCGGCGGCCAGGTCATCGGGATGCTGCACGTGGATGTCAGCCGGTTCGGGTTCGGCGAGTTCGGGATGTGCGTGGACCGGGGCTGGCGCGGCCGCGGCGTCGGCTCCGCGCTGGTCCAGGCCGCGATCAGCTGGTCCCGCGAGCGCGGCCTGCACAAGCTCTGCCTGGAGGTCTTCCCGCACAACGCCGCGGCCATCGCCCTGTACCGCCGGGCGGGCTTCGTCGAGGAGGGCCGCCGCGTCCGGCACTACCGCCGGGCCAGCGGCGAGCTGTGGGACGCCGTCGTGATGGGCCTGCCGCTCTGAGCCCGGCCCGGACCGCGGGCTAGCATCACGGCAGGGGGGAGCGACATGCGGGTCATCGTGGCCGGGGCCGGCTTCGCCGGGCTGCTGGCTGCCTGGCGGCTCGCGCAGGCCGGGCACCAGGTCGAGGTGCTGGAAGCCCGGGACCGGGTGGGCGGCCGGGTATGGTCCGCCGAGCTAGTGCCCGGCGACCCCCGCACCGTCATCGAGCGCGGCGCCGAGTTCGTCCTGGACGGCTACGACGTCATGCGTGCCGTGCTGGCCGAGCTCGGCCTCGGGCTGGCCGCCACGTCGATGTCCTACTACGAGCGCGAGCCGCGCGGCGGGCAGCCGGTCACGACCGGGGAGGTGGCCCGCTGCGCCGCGGCGCTGGCCGGGGCGGCCGCCGCCGCGCCGCCGGGCACCGCGCTGGCCGCGATCACGCCGGCGTGGACCGGCTCCCCGGCGGCCCTGGCCGCGTATCTGTCCCGGATCGAGCTGACCGACGGCACGCCCGCCGGCGTGCTGGCTGCGTCGGTGGCCGCCGACCTGACCGCCGGGTTCGGGCCGCGGCCGAGCTGGCGGGTCGCCGGCGGCAGTCAGCAGGTGGCCCGGCTGCTGGCCAGCGCGCTGGCCGCGCAGCCCGGCGGCGCAGTCCGGCTGGGCACCCCGGTCCGGGCCGTGCACGAGGACGACGCCGGCGTGCGCGTGCTGACCGGCAGCGGCGAGGTCAGGGGGGACGCGGTCATCGTGGCCGTCCCGATGGCCGTGCTGCGCGAGCTGGAGTTCATACCGCCGGTCCCGGCCCCGGTGCGCGCGGCGTGGCAGCGGGCCGGCCTGGCGCACAACGCCAAGCTGCACATCCCGCTGGCCGCGCGGCCCGGCCCCGTGGCGGCGTCAGCGGTGCACAGTGTGCCCGGCCGGTACTGGACCTGGACCGCCGCTGACGGATCCGGCCAGGTCCAGCCCGTCCTGCACGCCTTCGGCGGCACCGAGGCCGGCCTGGCCGGCCTGGGCGTGGCCGCCGGCCCGGCCGCCTGGGCCGCCAGCGTGGCGGCGCTGCGCCCCGAGCTGGCCCTGGACCCCGGCCGGGCGCTGCTCACGACCTGGAACGACGACCCGTGGGCCGGGGAGTCCTACACCGCGATCACGACCGCCGTCCGGCCCGGCGACGCCGGGCTGATCGGCGCGCCCAGCGCCTCGGGCCGGGTGCAGTTCGCCGGCGAGCACACCGCGGGGGACTGGGCGGGCCTGATGGAGGGCGCGCTGCGGTCGGGTGAGCGGGCCGCCGCCGCGCTGCTCGCGGCGCCCGGGTCCGGCGCATAAATCAGTTCCGCCGCGGCCGGCCGGGCTCTACTGTGGCCCGGTGGCTGCTCAGGTGATCGTGCTCAACGGCGGGTCCAGCTCGGGGAAGACCGCGATCGCGCGGTGCCTGCAGGCGATCCTGCCCGGCCCGTGGCTGACCCTCGGCACCGACATGCTGATCGAGGCCATGCCCGCGGCGATGCAGGAATCTGAGGACGGCATCGAGCTCGGCGCCGACGGCGGCGTGAGTGTCGGGCCGGAGTTCCGGGTCGTAGAGAAGGCGTGGATCGCCGGGATAGCGGCGATGGCCCGGGCCGGCGCCCGGATCATCGTCGATGAGGTGTTCCTCGGCCAGGCGGCCTCCCAGCAGCGGTGGATGACCGCGCTCGGTGACCTGCCGGTGCTGTGGGTCGGCATCCGGTGCGACGGCGCGGAGGCCGCCCGCCGCGAGCAGGCCCGCGGCGACCGGGTCACCGGGATGGCCCGGTCGCAGGCCGACCTGGTGCACCAGGGCGTCACCTACGACCTGGAAGTGGACACCACCAGCGCGCCGCCTCAGGACTGCGCCCGGGCCATCGCCGCCCGGGTCGCCTGAGCGAGCACCCGGAACCGGAGGCGCGTATGCCGTTCTTCGTCTACGGCCAGGACCGGCCCGGCGCCGGACCGGGCCTGGCGGAGCTGACCGAGGCGCACTGGTCGTACATGGACCGGTTTGCCGGCCAGCTGATCCTGCGCGGCCCCACCCTGTCCGGCGACGGAGCCGAGCACACCGGCAGCGTGCATGTCGTCGACCTCGACGACCGGGCTGCCGCCGACCGGTTCGCGACGCAGGAGCCGTTCTGGCAGGCCGGGCTCTACGCCGGCCTGACCGTCGTGAGGGCAACTATCCTGCTCCGCCGCGAGCCGGCCGGGATGGCCGCCGGGGACGAACCGCACGCGCTGGTCACCGGGACGTGGCCGCCCCGGGTTCGCGGCGCCGCCCAGCTCGCCCGGCCGTCCGGCGAGCCGGACCGCCGGATCTGCTTCCTGGCCGCGCTCACCACCGATGACCAGGCCGCGATCACCGGGATTGCCGCCGTGGCGGCCGCCTGGCCCGACGCGGCGCTGAGCCTCATCCAGCCGCTCGCCGACCAGCTCGTCGGCCCGCCCGCGCCGCTGGAGGGCCGCCGCTGGACCGCCGGCGGGCGGTCCTAGCCGGCGGCCGCGGCAGGGCCAGGCAGCCGCGCCGCCGTGGCCCCGGGTCCGGGGCCGCCTGGCCGGCGGCTAGCTGCGGGCGGCAGCCTCGGTCCAGCGGCTGACCAGCTGGTCCAGGACACCGAGCGGCACGGCGCTGTCGCCCAGGACGACGCCGTGGAAGGCCCGGATGTCGAAGCGCGGCCCCAGCTCGGCCGCGGCCCGGCTGCGCAGCCGCTGGATCTCGCGGCGGCCGATCATGTATGCGAGGGCCTGGCCCGGCCACGCGATGTACCGGTCCACCTCGTTGATGATGTTGGCCCGCGTGGTGGCGGTGTTCTCCCACATGAAGTCGATCGCCGCCTGCCGGGACCAGCCGTAGTAGTGCATGCCGGTGTCGACGACCAGGCGGCAGGCCCGCAGCGCGTCGAACGACAGCATGCCCAGCCGCTGGGTGTCGGAGGTGTACAGGCCCATCTCGTCGGCCAGCCGCTCGCAGTACAGGCCCCAGCCCTCGACGTACCCGCACACCTCGGCGTCCAGGAAGCGTCGGAAGTCCGGCAGGCTCAGCGTCTGCGCCGAGGCGCCCTGCAGGTGGTGGCCGGGCGTGCTCTCGTGGAAGGCCAGCGCCTCGTACTCGTAGGCGAACCGCTGCTCCGGGCTGGTGGTCAGCACGCAGTGCGCGCCGGGCCGCAGCCCGCCCGCGCCCGGCGGCCGGTAGTAGGCCAGCGCCGAGTTGCCGGACTCGACCGGGTCGATCTCCTCGATGATGCAGCCGGGGATGTCGTAGGCCGGGAACCAGTCGTCGCGGGCCGCCTCGGCCCGGTTCAGCGCGCCGGTCACGGCCGCGACGATCTGCGCGGAGTCGGTGAACCGCAGCGAGGCATCCTCGCGCAGCCGGGCCAGGACCTCGGGCACCTGCGAGGTGCCCAGCACCCGGCCGCCCAGCTCGGCCCACTCCTGCTCCAGCGCGGCCAGGCAGTCCCGGCCGATCTGGTGGATCTCCTCCGGGGACAGGCTGGTGGTGGTGTGCCGCCGGACCGCGGCCGCGTAGCCGTCCGGGCCGCCCGCCACGAACTTGATGCCGACCCGCTCGTCGGGCCGCGCGGCGGGCAGCAGCTCGTCGGTCAGGCAGGCCAGCAGCCGCCGCATGGCCGGGCGGATCTCGCTGTCCACGATGCCGGCCGCCGCGCGGCGCGCGGCCTGCTGCTGGTCCGCGGTCAGCGCATCGGGGAGGGCGACGGCCACCAGCCGGTCACCGGCGGGATCGCGGCTCAGGTGCCCGGTCAGCTGGTCGATCGCCTGCCGGACGCCGACCTGCGCCGACGGGCGGCCATCGGCCGCGGTCTGCCGGTAGCGGGCGGTGATGGCGTCGAAGAACCCGGCCAGGCCGTGCAGCCGCCGCAGGTAGCCCGCGACGTCGGCGCCGTCGGCCAGGACCGCCGTGGGCACCGACTGGAACGCCATGGCCTGCGGCGAGTTGTAGGACCCGGCGGAGGCGTTGGCCTCCCACAGGCCATGCTCCAGGTCGGACCGGGCCGCGGCGGCCAGGTGCGCCATGACGGCGCGGGTGGTCTGGTCAGCGCCGGACAGCAGGGCCGGCTCGATGGCCGCCAGCCGCTGCTCGACGGCGGCGATCCGCTGCGCGCCGCGGGCCGCGCCGGACCGGCTGGGGTCGGGCACCAGGTCATCGAACCCGGTCACGCCCAGCTGGGTGGCGGTCAGCGGGTCGGTCTCGTGCACGACCCGGAAGTACTCCTCGCTCAGCGCGGCCAGCTGCGCCGTCGCCCCGGCCGCCTCCGCTGGCCGGGCCTGGTCACCGGCCGGGGCGCCGCTCACGCCGCGATCCAGGCCGACTGCAGCGCCCGGTAGATGTTGCCGCCCAGCACGGCCTGGATCTCCGCATCACTCAGGCCGTCCTTGACCAGGGCACCGCAGATGTTGGCGAAGTTCTCCGTCGGGTTCTCCAGGCCGTCCACGTACTCGACGCGCTCGAACGGCGGGGCGCTGCTCGCGCGGCCGAGGCCCAGCAGGTGCCCGAACACCCGGTGCAGGCCCACGTGATCCCCGTACAGGGTGTCCGGGCCGAACGCGACGTGCTCGATGCCGACCAGGCCGGCGCAGTACCGGAAGTGATCCATGACCGACTCGATGGTGTGCCGCGGGTGCGCCCCGGACAAGGTCGTGTGCGGGGCCGCCGACATCCCGATCACCCCGCCGGTCGCCGCCACCGCGCGCAGCACCTCGTCGGGCTTCATCCGCGGGGTGTCCCACACCGCGCGGGCGCCGGCGTGGGTGATGAGCACCGGCGCGTCGCTGCGCTCGCAGGTGTCCAGCGCCGTGCGGTCGGAGGAGTGCGACACGTCGATGGCCAGGCCGAGGGTGTTCATCCGGGTCACGCAGCGGCGGCCGAAGTCGGTCAGCCCGCCGTCGCTGGTCTCGTTCAGGCCGCTGCCCAGGGTGTTGGCGTCGGAGTAGGCGATGCCGATCTGCCGCAGCCCGAGCCCGTACAGCACGTCGAGCCGGTCGATCTCGTTCTCGACGGGCGTGGCCGCCTCCAGCCCGAACACGATGCCGGTCCGGCCGCTGCGGCGGGCCTCGTCGATGTCGGCCAGCTCGCGCACCATCATGACCTGCCGCTGCCGGGCCAGGTCGGCCTGGCGCAGGCCCAGGTCGGCGATGATGTCGTTCCACCGCCACGGCGCGTTCCCGGTGATGCAGGCGGTGCCGTCCATCATGTTGTCGAACACCACGGTCATGCCCGAGGCGGCCAGCCCGGCGTAGGCGGTGTGCTGGCGGCCGGCGCGGTTGTAGGCCGGGGTGTCCTCCATCCGGGCCGGGTAGCGGACCGGATGGTCGTGCAGGCTGATGACCAGGCTGTCGCGCAGCAGGGTCGCCGCGCGCTCGGCCTGCTCGCTGGTCAGGTCGCTCTGGTACGGCGGGACCCGGCCGAACTCCGGGGCCAGGTCGAACACCGGAATCTCGGTGCCGGGCTCCAGGTAGGAGTACGCCGTGTACGTCGCGGGCACGCCGGTGCCCCCGGCCTCGGTGCGGTCAGCCATCGCCGTCCTCTCGGGTCGTCAGCCGGTGCGGGCCCGCCGCCAGCAGCCGCCACAGCTGCTCCCAGGCCCGCATCCCCTCGCGCAGCCGCCGGATGCGCAGGAACTCGTTCGGCGCGTGCAGCTTCTCGTCGGCGGTGGAGAACGAGAAGAACAGCGTCTTGACGCCGAGCACCCGCTCGAACAGGTCGGTCGCCGGCAGCGTGCCGGGGATGCAGGCGTGCAGCACCTGCTGGCCCGGGTACACCGCCTCCAGCGCCGCGGTGGCCGCGCGGATCGCCGGGTGGCCGGCCGGGATGGTGTACGCCGGCACCCGGGCCTCGTCGGGCAGCACCGTCACGGTCACCCCGCGCGGCTGATGCGCGGCGACGTGCGCGGTGATGGCGTCGATGACGTGGCCGGGGTCCTGGCCGGGCACCAGGCGGCAGGAGATGCTCGCCACCGCGACATGCGGGATGACGGTGTACTTGCCGCCGCCCCGGACGCCGTTGACCTCCAGCGTCGGGCGCTCCCACAGCCGCTCCAGGGTGGTGTACCCCGGCTCGCCGTGGCCGGCCGCCAGACCGAGCTCGGACAGGAACCTCGTTTCGTCAAAGTCAATGCCGGCCAGCTGCGCGCGCCGCTGCGCGGTGAGCGGCGGGATGCCGTCGTAGAACCCGGCCACCGCGACCCCGCCGTCGGGGTGGTGCAGGCCGGCCACGATCTCGGCCAGCGCGTGCAGCGGGTTGGCGACGGTGCCGCCGAACCGGCCCGAGTGCAGGTCGGTGGCCGCGCCCTCGACCCGGATGTCCATCGAGACCAGGCCCTTGGAGGCCAGCGACAGGGACGGCTCATCGGGCCGCCACATCGCCCCGTCGGCCGAGATCACCAGGTCGGCGGCCAGCTCGGCGGCACGGGCGGTGACGAACGCGGGCAGGTGCGGGCTGCCGATCTCCTCCTCGCCCTCGAGCAGGAACTTCACGTTCAGCGGCAGGCCGCCCTCCTGCGCGATGAACGCGCGGGCGGTCTTGAGCACCATGTAGACCGGGCCCTTGTCATCGGTGACGCCGCGCCCGCGGGCCACGTCGCCGTCAACGTGCAGCTCGAACGGGGGAGTGAGCCACTCGGCGTCGTCCCCGGTGGGCTGCACGTCGTAGTGGCCGTAGACCAGGATGGTCGGCGCTCCGGGCGCGCCCCGCCACTCGGCCAGCACCGCCGGATGGCCGTCGGTCTCCACGACCCGGCCGCCGGCGAAGTCCAGCTGCGCGGCGAGCCACCGCGCGGCCGTTCGCATCGTGGCGGTGTCGGCGTCCCGGCTGACGCTGGGCACGGCGACGTACTCGGCCAGCTCGCTCAGGTAGCCGGCGTCGCCGGCCTCGAAGTCCAGTGCCATCACAGGCCTGCGCTGCCGCCGTCGATGGCGATCGTCTGGCCGGTGACCCAGGCGGATTCCTCGGCGGCGAAGAACCGCACGCCGTTGGCGATGTCGGCGGGCTGGCCCAGCCGCCGCAGCGCGATGCCGGCGACCAGCGCGCGCTGCCCGTCGGCGCCGTAGCTGTCCCACTGCACCCGGGTCGTCGGGTTGGACAGGATGAACCCCGGCGCGATGCAGTTGACCGTGATCCCGAACGGACCCAGCTCGTGGGCCATCTGCCGGGTGAAGCCGATCTGCCCGGCCTTGGCGCTGGCGTAGGCCTGGATGCCGGTCTTGCTGGTGCCCAGGCCCGCGGCCGAGGAGATGTTGATGATCCGGCCCTGGCGCCGCTCCTTCATGCCCGCCACGACGGCCCGGGTGCACAGGAACGCGCTGGTCAGGTTCGCGTTGACGACCGCGTGCCAGGCCTCGCCGGTGACGTCCTCCAGCGGCTGGCCGACCTGCCCGACCACGCCGCCGGCGTTGTTGACCAGGATGTCCACGGCGCCGGCTCCGGCAAAGAAGTCCGCGACTGCCGCCGGGTCCGTCAGGTCAGCCTGGTCCTTGTCGACGCCGTGCACCAGCGCGCCGTCGGCGGTCAGCGCCGCCGCGATCGCGGCGCCGATGCCATGCGCCGTCCCGGTCACGACTGCCGTCCGGCCGTCCAGTCCCGCCATCAGCGGCCCTCCCGATCTCGGGTCTCGCCGGGCGCGCGTGTCATCACGGCAGGTCAGGCGGACAGTGGTTTCGCGATGATCACGACGACTGTACCGCTAGGTCCCGGTTCGCCCGGAGCCGGGGAGGGCGGCGCCGGCCGGCTCCTCGGGCGGCAGCCGGTCGGTGATCAGCTTCTCCAGGTGGTCGAGCCGGTCACCCAGGTCCTGGTTGGTGACCACGTCGGCGAGGGCCAGCCGGACCGCAGCCAGCTCCCGGGCCAGGAACTCGGTGTCGGCCTGGGTCCGGGCGGCGACCTCCCGGTCGCGCTCGATGCTGGCCCGGTCCCGGTCGTCCTGGCGGTTCTGCGCCAGCAGGATGAGCGGCGCGGCGTAGGCGGCCTGGGTGGAGAAGGCCAGGTTGAGCAGGATGAACGGGTACGGGTCCCAGTGCCGGACGAACCCGATGGTGTTCAGCGCGATCCAGGCCACCACGAGCACCGTCTGCCCGGCCAGGAAACTGCCGGTGCCCAGGAACCGGGCGATGCTCTCGGAGAACCGGCCGAACACGTCGGTGTCGTAGCGGCCCGGCCGCCGCGGCGTCCGGCCGCGCGGCTCGGACAGGTCCGGCTGGCCGCCCAGGATGCGCGGCGAGAACGGCGGCATTCTCATGACGCGGGCTCCGCGCGGGCCGCGGCCGGCGCGGGCGGCGGCCCGGCGGGGGGCGCCGGCTCCTCACGCCGCCAGTCGGTGGGCAGCAGCCGGTCCAGCACGTCGTCCACGGTAATGGCGCCGAGCAGCCGGCCGGCCTCGTCGCAGACCGCCACGCCGATCAGGTTGTAGGCCGCCATCCGGCGGGCGACCTGCCGCTCGGGCAGCTCGGGCCGGACGAACTTGCTCTCCTCGATGCAGCCGCCGACCAGGGCGGCCGGCGGCTGGCGCAGCAGCGACTGGAAGCCGCAGCTGCCCAGGAACCGGCCGGTCGGCGTGATGGTGGGCGGCTCGCACACGTAGACCTGGGCGGCGGCGGTCGGCGCGGCCTCCGGGTCGCGGATGGTGGCCAGCACCTCGGCGACCGAGGCGTCGGGCGCCACGATCAGCGGCTGGGAGGTCATCAGGCCGCCCGCTGTGGTCGCGCCGTAGCGCAGCAGCCGGCGCAGGTCGGCGGCCTGGACTTTCTCCATCGCGGCCAGCAGCCGCTCGCGCTGCTCGGCCGGCATCTCGGCCAGCAGGTCGGCGGCGTCGTCGGGCTCCATCTCCTCGACGACGTCGGCACTGCGCTCGTCCTCCAGCACGGCCAGGAACCGGACCTGCTCCTCCTCGGGCATCTCCTCCAGCAGGTCGGCCAGTTCCTCGTCCTCGAGCGCGGCGGCCAGCTGGAGCCGGCGCGGCGCGGTCATCGTGGCGACGGCGCTGGCCAGGTCGGTCGGGTGCATCTCGCGCAGGGTGACGAGCTGGTCGGCCAGCTCGCCCGCCTTGAACAGCTCGGGGTGCTTCTCCCACGGCACGACCCGGGTCGTCTGCCGGCGCAGGGCGCGGGTGTGCCCGATGGCCAGCACCGAGACCTCCCAGCCGCCCCGGCGGGAGTCGGAGCGGACGATGCCGACATCCACCACCACGCCGCCGTCCGCGCTGCGCCCGTAGAGCTCGGAGGCCAGCAGCTCGCCGGTGCGGCGGCTGAACCGGCGCAGGTCCACCGTGCCGCCGCGCAGGTAGGCGCCTTCCAGGGAGATCTCCGCGACCCGGCCCAGGTTGACGAAGATCTGCCGCCGGCTCAGGGTCACGACCAGGCCCAGCACCCAGGGCGGCTCGCCGCCGGCGGTCGGCAGGATCACCACGTCGCGGACCCGGCCGACGGGCGTGCCCTCCCCGTCCAGCAGCTGCCTCCCGGCTAGCCGGGAGGTGAAAACTGGCCCCTCACTCACTTACGTGAACCCCTTGTCTCGCGGGGACGCCGGGGGAGTCCGCCAGCTCGCCGCGATGGCTAGCCGGCCCGCTCCCAGGGCGCTTGCTCGCCCATCTTCCTGTAGTACTTCGCCAGGTGGTTCTTGACCCGGTCAATATCCTCGCCCGGCAGGTCAGCACCACCCCGTGCCCCCTCCATGATGTTCCCCGCCGCGATGACCGCGTGCGGCACCGCGCGCAGCTTCCCGTGCACGACATCGGCAATGAGCAGCTTGTAGGCGGTGAAGTTGTCCCGATGCTCGCTGTCATACCAGATATGCACATCCCGGTACCGCTCGGTGGGCTTGTCCTGGGCGTCCGCCCAGACGCGGATGCGCTCGTCGGCGGCGGCCCGGTCCCACTCCTGATCCCGGCGGGCAAGCGGATAGTCCTGGAACGCTGAGACGGCCATCTCGGGCCCCCTTACAGGTTGGCAACCCCTCAGCCCTGCCCCGAACCGGCCGGTCAACACCCCGCGGCGGCGATGCTGCCCGGCCTGGCCGGATATGCCCGGCCTGCCCGGCCGGCTCAGCCGCGCAGGCTGTCCAGCAGCTGGTCGAGCAGCTGGCGCTGGCGGCGCGGGCTGACCCGGCCGGGATACAGCACCCGCTCGGCGCTCAGCCCGTCGATCAGCACCACCAGCTGGTGGGCGGCCAGTTCCGGGCTGGTGCCCGCGCGCAGCTCGCCGAGCGCGGCGGCCTCCTTCAGGTGCCGGCGCAGCCGCCGCAGCAGCCGGTCGAACTCCGAGTGCTGCAGCTCGCGCAGGTCCGGGCTGCCCAGCGCCCGGCCCCAGAAGCTGATCTCGATCTGGGCCTCCAGGTCCCGCTGCTCATCCAGGGGAAGGGCCTCCAGCATCACCACCCGCAGCGCCGTCAGCCCGGCCAGCCCGGCGGTCCGGGCGTCCATCCGGGCGCCGACCCGGCGATGCGACATGACCAGCGCCGAGCCCAGGATGTCGGCCTTGTCGTCGAAGTAGTGCGCGAGGATCCCGCGCGAGCAGCCCGCCTCGCGGGCGATGGCGCGGATGGTGGCCCGCGCGATGCCGTCCCGCGCGATCACCCGCCAGGTGGCGGACAGGATCTCGTCGCGGCGGGCGTCCCAGTCGACGATCTTTGGCATGGCTCCTATTTTTTTGTCGGACGTCCGTCTAACATCGCGCTTAGTGTATCGGCAGGACTCCGGCGAGCCGCGGTCGGCGCGCGCGCAGCTCGCGAGCTTCAGCGCCCGCGTGCTGGCTGCCGGGCCCGCGGCCGGGACCGCCGCCACTGTCAGCGCATTCACCAGCGACTCAACCGCCGCCAAGACCCGCGACCGGGCCGGCCAGGCATGGCGCCCCGGCGGTCTGCGCGGCGGGAACAGCCCCGGCCCGGCCGCCAGCCCGGCCCCCCCGCGACAGCAGCGGCTGATGCGCGCCGGGCGAGCGCCAGGCCGGGCCGGCGGGCCGGCGGCGGTCCCCGGCGCGCCCGGCCCGGGAGAAGGAGCACCAGGATGAGCGAGCAGACCGCGGGCGGGACACCGGACAGCCGGCCGCGCGAGGCAGACCGGCAGCTGCGGCAGCGCGCCCGGGCGGTGATCCCCGGCGGGATGTACGGGCACCAGGCGGCCGGGCCGCTGCCGCCGGAGTACCCCCAGTTCATGGCCAGCGGGCGGGGCGCCCGGGTGCGGGACGCGGACGGCAACGAGTACGTCGACCTGATGTGCAGCTACGGGCCGGTGGTGCTGGGCCATCAGCATCCGGCGGTGGAGGCGGCAGCCCGCGAGCAGGCGGCCCGCGGCGACTGCCAGAACGGGCCGGGCCCGGTCATGGTGGAGCTGGCCGAGCTGCTGGTGAGCACGGTGGCCCACGCCGACTGGGCGATGCTGGCCAAGAACGGCACCGATGCGACCACGATGTGCTGCACCATCGCCCGCGCGCAGACCGGGCGGGCCAGGATCCTGGTCGCCCGCGGCGCCTATCACGGCGCGGCGCCGTGGTGCACGCCACGCCCGGCCGGGACCACGGCGGCCGACCGGGCCAACCTCATTCCCTACACCTTCAACGACCTGGACAGCGCCCGGGAAGCCGCCGCGCAGGCCGGCGATGACCTGGCCGGCGTGCTGGTCAGCCCGTTCCGGCACGACGCCGGGTTCGACCAGGAGCTGGTGGACCCCGCCTTCGCCCGCGGGCTGCGCGAGCTATGCGACCAGGCCGGCGCGGCACTGATCCTCGATGACGTGCGCTGCGGCTTCCGGCTGCACCTGGGCTCCAGCTGGGAGCCGGTCGGCGTGGCGCCTGACCTGTCGGCCTGGAGCAAGGCCATCGCCAACGGGCACCCGCTGGCCGCGGTGCTGGGCGCGGACCCGTTCCGGGACGGGGCCAGCCAGGTGTTCGTCACCGGCTCGTTCTGGTTCGCCGCGGTGCCGATGGCGGCCGCGATCGCCACCATCCGCGCGCTGCGCGAGGAGGGCGCCATCGAGGCCATGGCCCGGTCCGGCGCGGCCCTGCGCGACGGGATCTGCGCCCAGGCCCGGGACTGGGGCCTGGACATCAGCTACACCGGCCCGCCGGTCATGCCCTACCTGACGTTCGCCGGCGACCAGGACTACGCGCTGGGCCGGGTATTCGCGGCCGAGGCGCTGCGCCGCGGCCTCTACCTGCATCCCCGGCACAACTGGTTCGTGTCGGCCGCCATGACCGGCGAGGACCTGGCCCTGGCGCTGGCCGCCACCGACCAGGCCTTCGCCGCCGTCCGCAAGCACGCCGGCCAGTGACGCCCGGCACTGCCCGCCAGGACGGCCGCGGGCGGCCAGCCGGGCTGGCCGGCCTGGCGGCGCCGGCGACCGGCGCACCCCTACGGAGAGCACCGCCCCCCACATCCCCCGTCAAGGAGGGTCAGCATGTCCAGCACTGCAGGGGAACCTAACGGCCCAGCCCCCGCGACTGCCGTCGCCGGGACGCCGGCCGACGCCGAGGCGGCCATCGTCGAGAGGGCCGGCTATCAGCCGGAACTGCGGCGGTCGCTGGGATTCTTCTCGATGTTCGCGATCGCGTTCTCGATCATCTCCATCACCACCGGCATCTTCCTCAACTACGGCTTCGGCCTGGCCAACTGGGGACCGGCGTCCATCTGGACCTGGCCCATCGTCGGGGTGGGCAACCTGATGATCGCGCTGGTGGTGGCCGAGCTGGGCACCCGCATCCCGCTGGCGGGCTATGCCTACCAGTGGAGCGCGCGCCTGGTGAACCCGACCTACGGCTGGTTCGTCGGCTTCGCCGGGCTGCTGTACATGGCCGTCGGCGGCGGCGCGATCATGCTGGAGGTTGCCGCCCCGCTGCTGCTCAGCGAGTTCAACGTGAACAGTCCCAGCCCGCGGCTGGTGCTGGTGGTGGCGTTCATCCTGATGCTGCTGCCGGTGGTGATCAACATCATCAGCATCCAGGTGGCCGCGCGGGTCAACAACGTGGCGGTCTTCACCGAGATCCTCGGCACCGTGGTCTTCGGCGTGCTGCTGCTGGTCCTGTGGGGCGTGCAGGCCAAGCCGGCCCCCTACGGCGCCAGCATCCTCACCAATACCACCTCCGCGCTGCACAACCCGACGTGGTACGCCTTCGCGCTGGCCGGGCTGCTGGGCGCGTTCACGCTGGTCGGGTTCGAGCTGGCCGCCGACATGTCCGAGGACGCGGTGAACCCGCGGCGCACCGTGCCGCGCGGGGTCCTGTGGGCCGTGGCCGGCTCGGCCATCCTGGGCATGATCGCGCTGATCGGGTTCACGCTGGCCATCCCGGACCTGAAGGCGGTGGAGTCCGCGCCGCTGCCGCTGCTGTTCATCGCCGGCTACTGGCTGCCGTCCTGGCTGGTCAAGGTCTTCGTGGCGTTCGTGGTGTTCTCGATGTTCGCGATCCTGGTGGTCGGGTCCGGAGCTCAGGCCCGGCTGGTCTACTCGCTGGCGCGGGACAACATGCTGCCGTTCTCCGGCTGGCTGCGGAAGGTCAACGTGCGCAGCCAGACGCCGATCGTGGCGCTGCTGGTATTCGGCGTGATCGACGTAGGCGTGATGATCTACGGCTACCTGCAGACCAGCGCGTTCGGGACGCTGGTCGGCGCCACGGCGATCATTCCCTACATCATCTACTTCCTGATCACTGTCGCCTACGCCATGAAGCGGCGCACCATCGACTCCATCCCCGGCACGTTCTCGCTGGGCCGGTGGGCCTGGCCGGTGATCGGGTTCGTACTGGCCTACACGGTGCTGATCATGGCGGTGCTGGCGCTGCCCGCGCCGTTCCACGGCGCCGACAACGTGCTGCTGTACGGGCTGATCCTGGCCGCCCTGTGGTACTTCGGCGGGCTGCGGCGGCGGCTGCGGCGCGGCGAGGCAGGGGTCAGGCCGATCGATGAGCTGACCAGGTAGCCGCCCACCCGGACGGCAGGCTGCGCCGGCGAGGAGGCCGGCGCAGCCCGCCCCGGCGGCCCGCCCCGGCGGCCCGCCGCGCGGCGGGCCGCCGCTGTCGGCGGGCGGTGGAATCGTGGCGGGCATGGACGATAACGGGCTGCGGCCGCTGGCGGGCGGGTTCAGCGGCGAGACATTCGCGGCGCAGGCCGGCGGCGAGCAGACGGTGGTCCGCGTCTACGCGCAGCGCGGCGCCCGGCGCGGCGATGCTGCCGCGGCGATCGATGCCGCGGTGCTGCACCTGGTCGGCGGCCTGCTGCCAGTACCGCAGGTGCTGGAACTGCGCTGGCCGGACCCGGCGGCCGGCACGCCGGGCGTGCTGGTCACCTCATTCCTGCCCGGCGAGCGGCTGGACACCTGCCTGCCCGGCCTGGCCGGGCCGGCCCGGCGGCGGGCCGGCCGCGAGCTGGGCCAGGTGCTGGGCCGGCTGGCTCAGATGCCGATGCCGCGCGCCGGCCTGTTCACTGACGCGACCCTGCGCATCCAGCCGTGGGAGGCCGGCCTGGAGGACTGGATCGGGCAGCAGCGCGCCGCGCCGGGCCTGGCCAGCTGGCCGGAAGCGGACTACCGCGGCCTGCTGGCGGTCGGCCGGGCCGCCCGGGAGACCCTGGATGAGGTCAGCCGGGCCTGCCTGGTGCACAGCGACTTCAATCCGAAGAACCTGCTGGCCGACCCGGTTTCCGGCGCGCTGACCGCCCTGCTCGACTGGGAGTTCGCGCACGCCGGGACACCGGGCGCCGACCTGGGCAACCTGCTGCGCTTCGACCGGGAGCCGGAGTTCGCCGGCGCGGTGCTGGACGGCTACCTGGAGGTGGCCGGCCACCTGGACGGGCTGGCCGGCCTGCCCCCGGCCGCCGCCCGGGGCCGGCTGCTGCGCCGCGGCCGGGCCGCCGACCTGATGGCCCTGGCTGAGCTGGCCGGCCGGGCCGGGGAGAACCCGGCAGCTGACCGGGCCGCCGCCCAGCTGCGCGCGATCGCGGTGTCCGGCGACCTGGACGCGACCGCGTGACCCGGCCGGTTATCGGACGATATCGGCAGCGATGGGTGCCACCCGGGCAATGGCCGGAGATGCGGCCCGGCGGCCGGCTCGTCCGCGGCGGGTGGTGTGCCGGGGCGGCCGGCCGGGCAGGCCCAGCCCGGGGCACAGACATAGGATTAGTACCGGACGAGCCTGCAATTTCAGCCGAAGCTGGAGTGCGCCCCTTCTGCCCGGGAGGGAGGCTACTGGAACGTGACGCGCCTGCAAGGCCGTGCCGGGTTCGTCGCGCATCGGGGGCTGATCCTGGCTGCCTCGGGCGGCGCGATGGCGGAGGCAGCCATCCTGCTGTGGCTGGCGCCCGCCGCGCGCGCCCTGGCTCCCCAGGTGACGGCACTCGGGCCGCTGGCGGTCTTTCATGACCTGCGCTGGCTGTACGGGTACGGTGGCTCCTGGGCCGGATTCATCGTCATGCTGGCCGTCCTGGCCGTGGCCCGGACCCTGGCCGGCGCCGGGCTGGCCCGGCTGGCCTGGCCGCGCGGCGTGGACCCGCCCCGGCTGACCCTGCTGCTGGGCTGCGGGCTGGCCGCCGTGCTGCTGTCCGGCCTGCTGCTGTCCCCGCTGGTCACGATGGCATTCGGCGTCGCGCTGCTGCCCTTCTCCTGGCCGCTGCTGGCCACCTTGCCGGCCCTGCTGCTGATCGTCGCGCTGCTCAGCCACGCCGGCGTCGCCCCCTGGTGGTGGCGGATCCTGCCGCCCGGCCGGGCGGTCGGCTGGGCCATCCTCGACTTCCTGGCCCTGTCGGGGGCCGCGGCCCTGACCGGGTGGCTGCCGGCCGGCTGGGCCGTCCCCGTGGCCGGCCTGGCCGGCCTGGTCAACGCCCGCGCCTGGTACGGGGTGACCCGGGCCCTGGCCCTGCCCCGGCGGGAGTTCCGGCTGCTGCCGCGGCCGGCCCGGCCGCGACCGCGGCCCAGCATGCCGGGCGTGCCCGGCCGGGGCGGCCGCCCGCTGCCCCGCCCGCTGCCGCTGGCGCCGCTGGCCGTGGTCATGGCCGTGATCCTCGTGGTCGGGGTGGTCCGGCTGGCCTTCTCCGCCGGGCAGGGCGGCGGGCACGCCCCGTCCGCCGCCGCCGCGCTGCAGCCGGCCCCCGCCCGCGGCCCGGGCCAGGCCGGGGTGGGCGGCCCCGGAATCCCCGTGGACCACCGGCCGGAAGCGGCGGTCCTGGAAGTCCGCGGCTTCGGGTCGACGTGCTGCTCCAACCCGGCCGCGCTGGCCAGCCTGGAGCCCGGCGCCGTGGTCCAGCAGTTCTCCTACCGCGGGCTGAACCAGGCGGGGCAGCCGCTGCCCCAGGGCAGCGCGGCCAGCAACCTCCCACTGCCCGAACTGGGCGACCGGATCGCCGCCCAGGTGCAGCGGCTGCACCAGGAGACCGGCCGGCCGGTGGACATCATCGCGGAGAGCGAAGGCACCCTGGGCGTGGACGCCATGCTGGCCACCCGGCCGGGACTGCCGCTCGGCTCGGTGGTCATGATGAGCCCGATCGTCACCCCCGGCCAGGTCAGCTACCCGGCGGACAGCGGCCCGGGGGCGGGGCTGATCCCGGCGGACGAACTGCGCGCGGTGGTCTGGTTCGTCGGCGGCCTGTCGCCCTTCGGCTCGTCCGGGGCGCAGCGGCTGATTGACTCGGTCAACGCGGTCGGCGCGCGGTATGCGGCCTCCGCCGCCCGGCATCGCCCGTTGCGCATGGTGCTGCTCGTCCCGCTGGCGGACGCGGTCACGCTGCCGGTCTGCCCGCTGCCACGGAACGTGTTCGTGGTCCCGGAGCTGCACGGCGACCTGCTCGGCACGCCGGCGGTCAAGCGGATGGTGCGCCGGTTCCTGGCTGATGGGACCGTGCGGATGCCGGGTAGGTACAACGGCACCGCGGAACTTGTGGCCGCGGCGGCGGCCGCCTGGCGGATGCCGGAAATCACCCCGCCGCAGCCGGCCTGCGGCCGCTGAGCTGGGAGCCAGCCCGATGAGCAGCCAGGCGGAGAGCCGCACTGTGTACGCGGCCGGGATGGTCCAGGGCGTCGTCCTGGTCACCTTCCCGGCGGCCAGCACGATCTTCACCGCGCCCAGCCAGTACGGCCTGTCCAATACCCAGTACGGCGCGATGTTCCTGCCCCAGGCGGTGGTCGCGGTGACCACCGCGGTGGCCCAGGGCGGGCTGGCCGAGCGGTTCGGGGCCAAGCAGGTCTACCTGACCGGGCTGGCCGCCAACCTGGCCGCCATGCTGCTGCTGATCGTGAGCCGGTTCGTGCAGGCCGAGCGGCCGCTGGCCTACGGGCTGCTGCTGGCCGCGA
>DASXDJ010000061.1:0-1819 GCA_036490755.1 Streptosporangiaceae bacterium | reverse complement strand
TGCAGCTGGCCGGCGTGCTGCTGGCCTGCAACCTGGCCACCGTGGAGGTGACCCGCCGGACCAGCGAGCCGGCCGGGCTGGTCAAGGATGTGCACGCGGTCTGGGAGCTGCCGCTGGCGCTGCTGCTGCCGCCGGTCTACGGCCTGCTGGTGCCGGTCCCGCGCATGGTCATGGCCCAGCTGCGCGTCCGGCCCGCCCTCGTCTACCGGCGCGCGTTCACCGCCGCCGCGCTGGGCCTGTCGTACGGCGCGGCGTCGCTCGTCTTTCACGCGACGGCCCCCGCCGTGTCCTGGGCGGCGCCCGGGTCGCAGGACCGGGTCCTGATCTGGGCGGCGCTGGCCGCGGCGTGCGGCCTGCTCAAGTCCGCGGTCAACAAGATCCTGGTGATGACCGCGGTCAAGGGCGCCGACCGGTCCGTCAGCGTGCGCCGGGAGCTCTTCAGCCGCGAGCCGCTGTTCAACGACGCCGCCGAGCTGTCGGTCGGCATCATGATCACCTACGCGGTCATCGGCAGCCCGTTCATGGCGCTGGTCGCCCTGCCGCTCGTCACGCTCATGTACCGCTCCTTCCGGCACGCCCAGCTCGTCGATGCCTCCCGCGTGGACGGCAAGACCGGCCTGCTCAATGCCACCACCTGGCAGCGCGAGGCCCGGCTGGAAACCGCCCGGGCCATGCGGACCCGCGTCCCGCTCGCCGTCGCCATCGCCGACATCGATCACTTCAAGGTGGTCAATGACAACTTCGGGCACCTGGCCGGCGATCTTGTCCTGGCGGGCGTCGCCCGCGCGCTGAGCGGCTTCCTGCGGGCCGGCGACCTCGTGGGCCGGTTCGGCGGGGAGGAGTTCGCCATTCTTCTGCCCGGCACCAGCGCCACGGAGGCGCGCCAGATAACCGAGCGGCTGTGCGCGCGGATCGCCTCGATCACCACCCCGGCCGGCGACCGGCCGGGCAGCACCCCGCTGCAGGTGACGATCTCCATCGGCGTCGCCGCCGTGGAGTCCTCGCGGCGCGACCTGGACGATCTGCTCGCCGCCGCCGACCACGCCCTGTACGAGGCCAAGAACTCCGGCCGGAACTGCGTCCGCATGGTGTCCGAGTCGTCGAGCCCGCGGCACGATCCCGAGCAGGAGGTCCCGGACTAGGAGCCGCGGCCGGGCGCTCCCGGCCCGGCGAGCCGCCCGGCCGAATGGGGCACTCGGCCGGATATATGTCGAACTCATATTCTATTCTGAGGGGATGCCGCCGGACCCGCCTTACTGCCCGCCGGTGGTCGGCATGGCCAGCGGGCCGGTCGGGCACCTGCTGTGCTGGGACCGGCATGAGCGCGACGGCTCGTGGTGGGCGTGGGTCTCCTGGGTCCAGGAGACCAGCAGCCGCCCGGTGCACAAGCTGGTGTGCGTTCCGGCCGCGTCCCTGACCCAGCTGGAAGCCCCGGATGCCTACCGGCAGGTCCCGCGGCGGATCTTCGGGCGGGACGGCGGCGTCCGGCCCTGGTCGCGCGGCCCGGCGCCGCGCCGGCGCCCGCCTGTAGTCTGAGGCCGCCCGGCGCCCGGGAAAACCCGGCCCGCCCAGCTCACGAAACCGCCAGCCGGGGCGTCTACAGGTCATGAGAGGGAAACAGCCGTTCGAGGCCGTTGTCGCCGCGCACGGAGCCACCGTGCTGCGGGTCTGCCGGGCTGTGCTCGGGCCGGCCGATGCCGACGATGCCTGGTCGGAAACGTTCCTGTCCGCCCTGCGCGCCTACCCGGACCTGCCCGCTGACGCCAATGTCGAGGCGTGGCTGGTCACCATCGCGCACCGCAAGGCCATCGACGTCACC
>DASXDJ010000060.1:0-4953 GCA_036490755.1 Streptosporangiaceae bacterium | reverse complement strand
GTACCGGGTCAACCAGGGCCTGCACGTCACCCTGGGGCTGGTGCTCATCCCGATCCTGCTGGCCAAGCTGTGGTCGGTGCTGCCGAAGCTGTTCGAGTGGCCGCCGCTGCGCAGTCCGGCGCACGCCCTGGAACGGCTGTCACTGCTGCTGCTCGTCGGCGGGATAGTCTTCGAGTTCGTCACCGGGATCCTCAACATCCAGCAGTGGTACAAATTTCCCGGCTCCTTCTACACACTGCACTTTTACGGCGCCTGGGTCTTCGTGGCCGGCCTCGTGGTGCACACGGGCCTCAGGAGCCGGACCGTGATCAGGTCGCTGCGGGCCGGCGGCCTGATCCGCGAGCTCCGCGTCGACACCGCCCATACGGAGCCGGAACCGCCGGACGCCTCAGACCTGGTCAGTCCGGCGCCCGCCGCCCCGACGATCTCCCGGCGCGGCGCGCTGGCCTTCGCCGGGGCCGGCTCGCTCGTGCTGCTGGCCCTGTCGGCCGGCCAGTCGCTGGGCGGCCCGCTGCGCCGCACCGCGCTGCTCGCCCCGCACGGGCAGGACCTCGGCAGCGGACCCAACGACTTCCAAATCAACCAGACCGCGGCCGAGGTGGGGATCCGGAAGGCGGAAACCGGCCCGAGCTGGCGGCTCACCCTGAGCCAGGCCGAAGGGACCGGCCAGGCGCCCGTCCGGCTGAGCCGGGCCGATCTGCTCAGCATGGAGCAGCACACCGCGCACCTGCCGATCGCCTGCGTGGAGGGCTGGTCCACCGACAACCAGGCCTGGACCGGGGTGCGGCTGCGTGATCTCGCCCGGCTGGCCGGCGTCAGCCGCCCGGCCAGCGTGCTGGTGGAATCGCTGGAACGGGGCGGCACGTTCCGGCACGCGGCCTTGTCGGCCGGGCAGATCATGGACCCGGACTCGCTGCTCGCGCTGTGCGTAAACGGCGCGGAGCTCTCGCTCGACCACGGCTATCCCGCCCGCGTGATCGTGCCCGCCAACCCCGGCGTGCACAACACCAAGTGGGTCGCCAGCCTGACCTTCGCGAGCGCGGCATGAGACGTCAGCTGCGCTGGTACGGCGCCAGCCCGCTGCACCTGCTCGCCCTGCTCGCCTGTTTCGGCCTGGCCGGCTACGCGGCGGTCCGGCTCGCGTCTTCCCAGCCGGTGGCGGTCGCCGCCTGGTTCCTGGGCGCGGTCATCGGCCACGACCTGCTGCTGATGCCGCTGTACTCGCTGGCCGACCGGTCGGCCATGGCCGCGCTCAGGCACCGCGCGCCGCCGCTGCCCGCGGCACCGTGGATCAACTACCTGCGGGTGCCCGCCGCGCTGTCCGGCCTGCTGCTGCTGGTGTGGTTCCCGCTGATCCTGCGGCTGCGGTCGCCCTACCACGCGTCGACGACGCTGTCCGCGGATCCGTACCTGTGGCACTGGCTGGCGGTGACGGGCACGTTGTTCCTGCTGTCCGCCGTCGTGTTCGCGCTGCGGCTACGCGCTCAGTCCCGAACGGCCGCGCCGCCAGCCGCCGACCCCGGACAGGGACAGCAGCCAGCCGTCCAGGCAGACCCCGCAGACCCGCATGACCACGAAATGCCGCACGACCCCGAAGGCCCGTCAGACCACGAAGACCAGGAAGCCGAACGGGTGGCCGGCGAGCTTGCCCGACCAGCTGACGAAGCCGCCGACGACCAGCGCCAACCCTCGTCCGGCCCGGAGTTGCGGGCCGCGGAAGAACCGCAGCCGGCCGGCCCGGTCCGCGGTCAGGCCGAGGGCCAGCACGAAGTACCGGCCGGCGACGAAGCCGGACCAGCAATCCAAGCCCGGGACAGCAACGAATAGTAACCACATCGTCCGGGGTTCCGGCTACGCCTGGGAGGCAGACCTTCGTGAACGCGCAGATCCAGGTCGTCCTGATCGCCGCGAGCTGCACCAGCGGCGTGGGCCTGATCGGCATGGGAGTCATCTGGCTGCTGCGCCGGGCCGCCCTTCGCCTCCTGCTCCAGGTCAGCGGGGCCGTGATCGTGCTCGCGGTGGTAGCGGGCACGCTCGGTACCGCCCAGGCGATGTTCCTGTCCCCGCACGACCTCAGGGTCGTCATGATGGTGTGCGTGGTAGCCGCCGTGGTGGCGGCCGGGTTCGGCTGCCTGCTCGGCCGGCAGCTGCAGGCCAGCAGCCTGGCGCTACGCCAGGCGGCCCGGTCGCTCGGCGACCAGGACGGCGGGTACCGATCGCCGGCCGGGCCGATGACGGCCGAGCTTGCGGCGCTGTCCCGCGAGCTCGCCGAGACCAGCGAGAAGCTGAAGGAGTCGCGCGGGCGGGAGCACGCGCTGGAGCAGTCCCGCCGTCAGCTCGTGAGCTGGGTCTCGCACGACCTGCGCACGCCCCTGGCCGGGCTGCACGCGATGGCCGAGGCCCTGGAGGACGGCATGGCCGCCGAGCCGGTCCGGTACCACCGGCAGATCCGCGCCGAGGTGGCCCGGCTCGCCCGGATGGTGGACGATCTCTTCGAGCTGTCCTGCGCGCAGGCGGGAACCCTGCGCCTGTCCCCCGGCCGGATCGCCCTCGACGACCTCGTCAACGACGTCCTGGCCAGCACGGAGGCACTCGCCCGGGCCCGCGGCGTGCGCCTGACCGGGACGGCCGACGCCCTGCTCGAGGTCTGTGCCGACCCCTGCGAGATGTCGCGCGTCCTCACCAACCTGGTGGTCAACGCCATCCGCCACACCCCGGAAGATGGCCGCGTGCACGTAGTGGCTGCGCCGGAACGGGGCGGCGCACTGCTGACGGTCACCGACAGCTGCGGTGGTATCCCCGAAGCCGACCTGGCGTGCGTGTTCGACGCTGCCTGGCGCGGCACCCTCGATCGCGGCTCCGGCCCGGACGGCGGCGCGGGCCTGGGGCTCGCGATCGTGCGCGGCATCGTCGAGGCGCACCAGGGACAGGTGAGCGTGGTCAACACTGAGCAGGGCTGCCGTTTCGAAGTGCGGCTGCCGGCGCTGGCCGAGCAGCTGGAGCCGGCCACGGCACCCGGGCCCTGAAACTGCCCGCCCTCATTGAAGCGGACCCGGGACGTTACGCCGCGCCCCGGCGGCGCAGGTAGCGGAGCGCCTCCCCGGCGGCGTTGGCGCCGCACATGCCGTGGACCCCGGGGCCGGGCGGCGTCGCCGCCGAGCACAGGTACATGCCGGGGACGCCGAGGCCGTAGGGGGACAGGGTGGCGCGGGGGCCGAGGACGAGCTGGCGGACGTCCTTCGCGCCGGTGATGATGTCACCGCCGGCGAAGTTCGGGTTCGCGGCCGCGAAGGACGCGGGACCGTACGGCGCCTGGGCGACGATACGGTCCCGGAACCCGGGGGCGAACCGCTCGATCTGCGCGATGATCGCCGCGGTGGCGTCGCCGGCGTAGCCGTGCGGCACGTGCGCGTAGCTGTACACCGGGTGGATGTCGCCCGCCGAACGCTGCGGGTCGGCGAGGTACTGCTGGCCGACCAGGACGAACGGCTTGTCCGGCATCCGCCCCGCGTTGATCTCCCGCTCGGTGGCGGCGATCTCGGCGAAGCCGCCGCCCAGGTGGACAGTGCCGGCCCGGCCCACGTCCGGGCTGGCCCACGGCACGCCGCCCTCGACCGCGAAGTCCACCTTGAACGCGCCCGGCGCCCGCCGGAACCGGCGGAACGCCCGCGCGACGCGCGGCGGCAGCGTGCTGTCGAGCAGGCCGGCCACCACGTCCGGCGCGAGATCGAACAGGGTCACGTCCGCCGCCGGGAGCTGGGAGGCCGCCCGGACCGGCGTCCCGGTCTCGATCTTGCCGCCCAGGTCGGCCAGCAGCGCGGCCAGCGCGGCGGTGATCGACCCGGAGCCGCCGGCCGCGACCGGCCAGCCCCAGCGGTGTCCGGCGGTGATGATGCCCGCCCCGATGGCCGAGGTGAGCGGGTAGTGCAGCGGCCGGAACGCGTGCGCGGCCACCCCGCCGAACAGGGCCCGTCCCTTCCCGGTGGCGAACAGCCGGGCGTAGGCCGCGCCGGGCAGCAGCGTCGGCAGCCCGAACCGGGCCAGCGCGAGCGGGTGCTCAGGCACCCGCAGCAGCGGCCGCATGATGTCCGGCGCCAGCCTGTCGTACCCGGCCGACGGCCGGCCGAACGCCCGCCGCCAGCGGGCCCCGTCGGCGCCGAGGCCGGCCGCGGTGTCCGCCACCGACCGGTACAGCAGCCCGGCGTCTCCGCCGTCGAGCGGGTGCGCGCAGTCGATCTCCGCCCACCGCCAGGACAGCCCGTACCGGTCCAGGCCGAGGCGGTTCAGGAACGGCGACCCGGCCGCCATCGGGTGGAAGGCCGAGCAGTGGTCGTGTATCAGGCCGGGCACCAGCCCCTCACCGGAGCGGGCACCCCCGCCGATCTGATCCGACGCCTCCAGTACGGTGACGTCCATGCCTTCGGCGGCCAGGGCCACCGCGGCGGCGAGCCCGTTGGGCCCGCCGCCCACGACCGTCGCTGTACTCATTGTTCGCTCATCTCCGGGCGCTCCGAGTCAGCGCCTTCCCTCGTCGCTCCTTCGTCGCTCCTCAGTCCAGGCGCTGCCGCGCCCTCCGATTCGCTCACGCGGGACCAGGTCACCTGCAGCGGGATCGGCCCGTTGGGCAGCCACGGCTGCTCGGCCACCGCGTCGGCGACCTGCCACCGGCCGCGCTCGATGACGCCGAGGGCCGCGTCGATCAGCTGGTATTCCTGGTAGCCGCGGTGCACCGGCTGGGATTCCACCCAGGCCACGACCAGCTCGCCCGGCTCGAAGCCGGCCTGGGCCTGCACGGCGGCGATCATGTCCGCGTTGTGCAGGTGCCCGTCGCCGAAGTTGAACCCGACCAGCGAGTTGCACACGAACTCACCCTCGCGCACGGTCCTGGCGTCGATGTCGGGCAGGTTCCGCAGCAGCAGCGAGAACAGCCCGCGGCCCTGGCTGTGCATGGTC
>DASXDJ010000059.1:0-11714 GCA_036490755.1 Streptosporangiaceae bacterium | reverse complement strand
GCGCCGACCTGCGCGGGCGTGCTGGTCAGCGGGGCGGGCGGCAGGCCGGCGGTCATCCGGCCGGCGACGAAGCCGGGCCGGACCAGCAGCACCCGCACCCCGCTGCCGTGCAGCGAGTCGGCCAGCCCGCGGCCGAACGCGTCCAGCCCGGCCTTGGCCGCCCCGTAGACGAAGTTGGCCCGCCGCGGCCGGACGGCGGCGACGGACGAGAGGATGACAATCGCGCCCGAGCCCTGCCGCCGCAGCCGCGAGGCCACGTCCAGAAGCGTCGTGACGTGACCGGTGAGGTTAGTCTCCATCAGCCGCGCCGCCTGGCCGGGATGGGCGTCCATGATGTCCTGGGATACCAGGATGCCGGCCGCGGCAATCACGAGGCTGACGGGGCCGCCGGCGAATGCGCCCGTGATCAGTGCCTCGTGGCTGGCCGTCTCGATGGCATCGAATGGCAGCGTCCAGGCGCGGCCGCCCAGGTCCTTCACCCGCCACGCGGCATCGTCCAGCCGCGGGCCGGGACGCCCGGCGAGCAGCACCTCGGTACCAGGGGCCAGCGGCAGCGCGGCCAGGATGGCCAGGCCGATCTCGCTGGTCCCGCCGAGGAGCAGGATCCGGCCGGGCGAGCCTCCGCCCGGCCGTTCAACGGCCCCGGTCATCGTCACCGTCCGTCAGCACAGGCCCAGCCGCCGTCCGAGGTCGGACCGGAACACCCCGGCCGGGTCCAGCCGGGCCCGCACCGCGCGCCAGGCCGTCAGGTCGCCGTACATCCGCTCGAACGCCGGGCGGCTGAGCCGGGCGTCCTTGGCCAGGTAGACCCGGCCGCCTGCAGCGGCGACCATGCCGTCCAGGTCGTCCAGCACCGATCGCAGCCGGGAATCCCCGGCGGGCAGGTCGACCGCCAGGGACCAGCCCGGCAGCGGGAACGACAAGGGTCCGCCACTGGCCGGCCCGAAGCGCTTCAGCGTGCCCAGGAACGGCGCGTAATCGCGCAGGGTGCGTAGCGCCTGGCCAAGCACCGGGTACTCGCCGGCTGGCACGGCGAACTGGTACTGCACGATGCCGCCGGGACCGAGCGCGTGGTTCCAGCCGCTCACCGCATCGAGCCGGTGGAAGAACTCCGGCAGCCCGGCCAGCCCGGCCCGGAACGCCGGAGCCTTGCGGTACCACAGGCTGTTGAAGGCGCGTGCTGACACCGGCGTGACCGGGCAGAACGGCAGCTGGGGAGCGCGCAGCAGGCGGCCAGGCCGGTAGCCGAGCCGGTCGGGCTCGGCCATCGGCTCGGGGGCCGGGAGGTGGTCGCCGCGTTCGACGATGCCGCGGCCCAGGTTCGGGCCGCCCGCAGTGGTGTCGATCCAGGCAACGCTGTACTGACTGGCTGCCTCGTCCAGGGCGGCCAGCACTGCGTCCAGGTCCGGCAGCCGCCGCGCCGTCACGTCCAGCAGCGTGCTGCGGACCGGCCGGAGCCGGAGGGTGGCGGCGAGGATGATCCCGGTCAGGCCCATTCCGCCGATCGTGGCGAAGAACGCCTCCGGATCCCGGCTGCGGCTCACGAAGCGCAGCTCGCCCTGCCCGTCGAGTAGCTCGATCTCCTCGACCCAGGAGGCGATGCTGCCGTCGCGGCGCTGATTCTTGCCGTGCACGTCGGCGGCGATCGCGCCGCCGAGCGTCAGGTGCCGAGTGCCCGGCAAGACCGGCAGCAGCAGGCCGTAAGGCACCACGGCCGACAGCAGCTCGGCGAAGGTCACCGAGGCCGACGCATAGACCGTGCCGGCTGCGGGCCGGATGTCGATCACGACCTCGGCGACGGGGGCCAGCACCCAGCCGCCCGAGTTCTGCGCGGCGTCTCCGTAACTGCAGCCCGCGCCGCGAGCCAGGACTCCGCGGCCCGGGCGGCTGGTTACCAGCTCCTGCAACTGCTCCAGGCCGGCCGGGCCGAGCACCCGGCTGCTGGCCGGCGCTGTCCGGCCCCAGCCGTAGAGCAGCTGGTCGGCTCCCTGAGCCAGGACGGACATCTACCACCCCATGGCGAACATGGTCAGCCAGGCCGCCTCGGCGCCGAGCATGATCCGGTCGGTAATGATCAGGTTCTCCACCGGGCGGGCTGCGGCGTGCACGCTGAGCCAGCCGAACCGGGCTAGTGCTGCTGCCAGCGGCACGACGCTGGCCAGGTCCCAGGTCAGCCGCCAGCTGTTCCCCGTGCCTGCTGCCCACATGGTGTAGGCGGCGAGGATGGCGCCGGCCAGCAGCTGCGCGGCCACCGCCAGCCACTGATGGCGGTACCACCGCATGACCGGGCGGTGCCGGGCTGCGTCCGGGCCCAGGGCGGCCAGCTCGCCGCGCCGCTTGGCCACCGCGACGAGCAGCGCGCCCAGGCTGCACACGGTCAGGAACCAGCCCGACGGGGACACGTGGGTAGCGGCCGCGCCGCCCACCGCCCGCAGCACGAAACCTGACGCCACGCAGGCTAGCTCGATCACCGGCACGTGCTTGAGAGCCAGTGTGTAGGCCAGCGAGACAGCTAGGTAGGCGGCGATCGTGGCGCTCAGCCAGGGCGCGCCGATGACCAGGCCGCTGGCCAGGGCCAGGATCGCTGCGACGGCCGCGAGGGCGACGGCCTGACCGGCGGGCAGGGCGCCGGAGGCAACCGGCCGCCGGGACTTGACCGGGTGCCGCCGGTCGCGGCCGGCGTCGGCCACGTCGTTAACGAAATACACGGCGCTGGAGGCGGCGATGAACGCGGCCAGCGCGACCAGCGCGTACCCGCTGCCATCGTCGCGGCCCTGAGAGGCGGCGGCCAGCGGCGCCGCCAGTACCAGCAGGTTCTTCGGCCACTGCCGCGGCCGGGCGGTGGCGATGACGGCCGCCAGCCAGCGCGCTACGGCACTGGCGGGAGAGGAGGCAGCACGCCGCTGCGGCGGGAGCGCGGTCACCGGGCATACACCGCGGTGAAGTCACGGCCGCTGTCGGAGTAGTACCGCCCGGCCGGTTCCATCTGTCCGGGCAGCAAGGCCGCCGGCGCGGGGTCACCGGGATGGCGGCCCGGCCGGTAGTACATGAAGTTGGTCCACTCGGGGTTGATGTCGAGCTGCATCGCGGTCACGCACCCGGCCCGGCGCAGCAGCCCGGCCAGCGTCCGCACATCCAGCGCGGGCCCGTAGGCGAAGATAATCCGGCCGTCACGGGTGACGCCGAGGCCCGAGCGCCAGACGTAATACCCGCCGCCGAGGGTCGCGCCCCAGCTGCTTTCCACGTTCTGGCCGACCGATGCCGGGATCTGGCCGTGCTCGACGATCGGCCGCAGGTTCTGCCGCACGCCAGCCACGCCGGGGGTCATCCGGAGGCCGCCGCGCCCCCACGCGCCGATGGCCAGCGTGCCGTCGCGGTAGTACACCACGCTGGCGATACCTGCGCGTAGCGCGCCGCGGTATGTTCCGCCGAGGTAGAAGCCGCCGCCGGACTGGGCAATCTTGAAGCCGCTGTTGAACGTGGCGGCCAGGCCGCGCCGGGCGCCGGGTGCGATGACGGGCTGAGCTCCGCCGTAGGAGCCGGGGCCTGGATCCTCCGTACCGGGCCGCAGCCGGAAACGCAGCAGTCGCGGGTCCATGGACACGAGGCCGGCCACGTAGGAGGTATGCACCTTGTCCGGCCGCAGGTAGGTGGCGTAGATGGCCGCATCGTGATGCACGCGGTAGAGCACCCGCCACTGGCCCTCACCGCGCAGCGGCCTGCCCGCCGGGGAGCGCAGCGGGACCGGCGGAGCGATGCCGGCCCCGCTGCCCGGGCGGGGCCGCTGCCCGGTCCCGGCGCTGGCGCCCGGCCTGCTGCTCGCGTGCAGGCCGGGCCCGGCCAGCGAGAATGACGGCGTCCCGCCGACCTTCGGCGGCTGGTAGGTCACCCATTCCCCGAAGGTCACCAGGGGGCCGAGGTAGTGGTCGCGGGCCCACTCGGCGACCCGCTGGGCCACGGTCCCGCCGCCCGGGTTAGTCAGGGCATGTCCCAGGGACCAGCCGAGCCAGGCCACCGTGACGGCCAGCAGCACGGCGATGATCCGGATCGCGGGCCGGTCCCGCAGCCGGCGGCGCCGCTCGCGGCGGGTGCCGCGCACCGATCGTGCCGTCTCCAGCCCGAGGTGACCTGGTGCTGGCATGACCGCGCTCGTCCTCCCGCCTTTGCTGACGTAACGGCCGCGCCAGCGCGGCGCGGCCATGCGCTAGTCAGCCTGCCCGGCGGGATACTCCGGACCGGTTCAGGAGTCGTTCAGAACCGGTTAATTTCCGCGGCCCCGGTCATGGGCCCAGTCGTTGACCTGCGAGAACTGCGCTGCGCCTGCGACAGGGGCAGCTCGATCGTGACGGTCAGGCCGCCACCTGGCGTATCGGAAAGCGTGACGGTGCCGCCGTTAGCGCCGGCCAGCCGGTCGACGATGGCCAGGCCCAGCCCGGTCCCGCCGGGCGAGCCGGAGGCAAACCGGCGGAACGCGGTGCGCTGCTGCAGCTGGCTCATCCCGCGGCCGTTGTCCGCGACGGCAATCGTCGCCACCTCGGCCGCGGCAACCGGGCCGCTCGTCCCCTTGGCTGCGGTCCGCCCGGCCCGGGCGGTAACGGCGATCGTGCCGCCATCGGGCAGCGCGTCCAGCGCGTTGGCCAGCAGGTTGTCCAGGATCTGCTCCAGGTGCCCGTCGCCGGCTCGCGCTATCAGCCCGGGCCCGGTGTCCGCGGCGAGGCTGATGCCGCGCTCCTCGGCGCTGGGCCGCCACGCGGCGGCGCGGTCGGCCACGACGGCGCGCACGTCGATGTCGGCCGGAGCGGCGGTCACGTTCTCTGCCCTGGCCATGGCCAGCAAGCCGTTGACCAGGCGGGCCAGCCGCGCGATCTCCTCCTGGGCCCCGGCCAGCTCGGCGGCCGTGGCCTCGTCGGAATCCTGGGCCAGCAGATCCAGCCGCAGCCGCAGGGCGGCCAGCGGCGTGCGCACCTGATGCGACACCTCGGCCATCATGGACTGGTGGCCGTGCACCAGGGCCTGCAGCCGGCCGGCCATCGTGTTGAACGCCGCCGCCAGCCGGCGCACCTCCGGCGGGCCTGACCCAACCCGGGCCCGGGTGCCGAGGGCACCGTCGCCCAGCCGCCCGGCCGCCCCGGACAGCGCAGTCAGCGGGCGGCTCGCCCAGCGGGCCAGCCCGGCAGCCACGAAGGCGGAGACGATGAGCCCGCCAGCGGTCACCCCGGCGATCAGGGACCAGAGCATCGTCACCCGGTGCTCCAGGGATTCCGTGGGCCGGGAGAGCACCACCCGCCCGATCGCCTTGGTCCCCGAGTCATCGAGGATCGGCGCCGAGACCACCAGCCGGTCCCGGTCGGAAGCGCCCGCTGCCGGCCGGCGGCCAGGAGTGCCCGCGACCTCCCGGCCGGCCGCGTTGTAAACCGCCACCTGGTCGCCCGCCGCGGCGAGCTCGTCGATCGACCGGTCCAGGGCCGGGCCCTGCACGCCATCGCCCAGCCGTTCCTCGGCGACATTCGCCAGCGAGCCAGCAGTCGCTCTGGTCTGGTCGCGGAAGTCGGCGCGGTCCTGCGAGGCAGTCAGCATTCCGAGCGGTACCGCCAGGATGGCCAGCAGCGCGGTGATCAAGCTGAGCACCACCGCGACGATCCGGCTGGCCACTACGGGTCACCCAGCCGGAAACCCCGGCCGTAGGCCGTCTCGACCAGGCCCGGCACGCCGAGCTTGCGGCGCAGCGAGGCGACGTGCACGTCCAGGACCTTGGTCGGCCCGTACCAGTTGGCGTCCCAGGCCGACTCCAGGATGTCCTGGCGGCTGCATACCCGCCCCGGGTCGGCGGCCAGGCACTCCAGGATGTCGAACTCCTTGGGTGTCAGGGCGATCTCTGCGCCCGCCACGGTCACCTTGCGGGTCCGGATGTCCACCGTGAGCGGGCCGTGCCGGATGACGTCATTCTCCGGCTTGATCCGGCGCAGCACGGCGCGGATGCGCGCCTGCAGCTCGCTTACCCCGAACGGCTTCACCAGGTAGTCGTCCGCGCCGGCGTCCAGGGCCGCCACGCGGTCGGTCTCCTCGCCGTAGGCCGTGATCACGATGATGGCCGTTTCCGGACGGCGCTGGCGCAGCTGCCGGCAGACGTGCACGCCATCAGTGTCGGGCAGCTCCAGGTCCAGCAGCACGACATCGGGATCGCTACGGCGCAGTGCCTCGCCGCCCGTGACGACATGGTCGACCCGGTAGCCGCTGCGCCCTAGCGCGCGCACCAGCTGCGTGGCGATGCCAGGATCGTCCTCCACGACCAGCACGCTGGTGGCCCCGTCCGCCCCGCCGGTGCTGGTCACCTCCGCTGCCATGGCGTCCACGGTAGGCCACCAGGCCGGCCGGTCAATCCCGAACGCGCTGTGCCCGGTGACCGGGCCGATCCCGGCCGGATCGGTGTCAGCCGCACGCTCGGCAAGCAATCTCGGCGATGGCATCGTCTCCGCCAAGGGCATCAATCCAGAACGCACTGCCGTCACCTCTCGGGTGGCGCTCCATGGGAGTTCGCGGGCGACGGGCATGAGAGTCGGCATTACCGGGGGATCAATCGCCGGATGCACGACAGCGGCGCTCCTGCATGAAGCCGGTCACGATGTAGTCGTCTTCGAGCGGTCCGAGTCCGGCCTGGTGAGTCGGGGTGCAGGGATCGTTGCGGCGACGGCCGCCTGGCAGGACATGATGGCGCACGGTCTTATCGACAGGACCCTTCCCGCCTGCCGCGCCGACTACTCCCGGTTTGTCACCCGTGCACCCGGGACCGGCCAGCAGCGATGGCTGGGCGACGTCCAGATGGGTTTTACGCTGCTCAACTGGGCTCATCTCTACCAGCAACTCCGGCGGCGCGTCCCTAACGATCGCTACCGCAGCGACGCGGCGGTCGAGCGAGTTGAGATGACGCCTCACGGCACGACGCTGCATTTTCTCGCGGGCGGCTCATCAGACTTCGACCTCGTCGTGTGCGCCGACGGCTATCGCTCGCTCGGACGCGGGCTCATAGACCCTGGCACCGCGCCCGTATACCGAGGGATGGTGCTGTGGCGCGGGCTCCTGCCCGAGCGCGACATCCGCGTCGATGCCCTCGACGGCTGCGATCTTCTGCGACCCATCTACCAGGGGGGCCACGGGGTCGCGTACTACATCGCCGGGTCCGGACACAGCACCGAACGGGGAGAACGCCTTCTCATGTGGGGCTACTGCCTCCAGGTTCCGGAGAGCGCTCTGGCCTCGGTGCTTGTCGACGATAAAGAGCGGCAGCAGTTCAGCTCCGTGCCGTTCGGGAAGGTGCATCCGGATGTTGGGGCGGGCCTGGAGGCTCGCCTGGCAGGCCTGCTGCCCCGGTCTCTGTTCGAGCTGGTGCGACAGAGCGGTAACTCGTCGATCCAGGCCATCTACTCCTTTGTGCCCCGCAGCTACGCACGCGATCGCCTCTGCCTGGTGGGCGACGCCGGCACGGTGTTCCCCCCGTTTACGGGGAGCGGCGTCCTCAGGGCGGTAGCTAATGCCACTGCATTGAGGGAAGCCCTCGCCGAAGCGCCGGCCGTGGATGACGCTCTCCGCCGATGGAGTCAGGCTCAGCTCCAGATCGCTTCTCAGGTCATTCCGGTCGCTGAAGGCATCGAGCGGAGCAGCGTGTTCGGCATGCCAGACCTCACCACCACGGCAACCACGGCAACCAACGACTGGATGTCCGCAACCTATCCCGGGCTTATGGTCACCCTCCCCGGCGTGTGACTGGGAAACGGCAGCACGAGATCAACCACCCGAGCATCCGGCCAGCCGCCTGATCAGCGCCCGATCCTCCGCAAAGATCACCCATCCAAGCAGCCAACGACCATGGATAGCGAACACCACCTCTAACGAAGGCCGTCAGCCAGCGGTGGTCCGCGGCGGCTTGCCGACAGGGCCGCTGGGCAGCCATTCCAGCAGGACGATGGTGGCGTCGTCGGCGAGCCGCCCGTCCTGGAAGTCCAGGATCACGCGGTCCAGGCGGCGTAGTGCCTCGGGGGCAGGCTGCCCGGTGGCGGTGCTGCGGACGATGAAGTCGCTGAGCCGGTCAAGGCCGAAAAGACTCCGGTCTGCGCCGCGGCCTTCGGTGACGCCGTCGGTGTAGAGCAGGATCCGGTCTCCGCCCTGAAGTTGCTCGGTGTACAGGGGCGGCCCGCCAGAACAGCCGGCACCGGCCAGGGGGCTCCGGTACCTGCTGAGGCCGAGTGGCAGCCACGGATCCCGGGCAAGCTGCTTGATCACCTTGCCGTCGCGAATGAGCAAGGGCGGCGGGTGACCGCACGGGATCCACGCGAACTTGCCCGTCGCGGTGTCCAGATCGCACAGCTGGGCGGTGGCGAACCGCGCTTGATCGAACTGGCCGGCAATGACACGGTCCGCGTGCCGGGCCATATCGGCGAGGCTGCCGCCGGCCCGGCGGACGCTCCGGCATGCGGCTATCGCGACGCTGGCCACGAGGCCGGCGTCCAGGTCGTGGCCGGCCGCGTCGAAGACCGACACGTGCATCCAGTCATCGTGCAGGCTGTAGTCGAATGCGTCGCCGCCCACTTCGTAGGCAGGCTCCAGGATCGCCGATACGGTCACCTTCTCGGTGGCGAATGAGGACGGTGCTGTAAGCGCGTGCACCATCTCGGCCTGCAGGGCGACCGGCCGGCTGCGCCGCGTCCTGGCGTAGGCGTCATCGCAGCCGCTCCGGCTGGCCACGATCAGCCCGGCCAGCGACGCAAGCGCCTGGCACCAGGCCAGCGTCGCCTCTTCCGCGTCGTCGGCGATGAACTCCATCACTCCCAGGCGCTCCGCGCCGTTGACCAGTGGGACCCACACCTGACAGGGCCCGGTGCCATCGCGCGCGCGGCTGACACCATTGCCGGCAGCCCGGGCCAACTGGATGGCAGTGGTCTGGAAAGCGCGCCCGGCGAGGGTCGAGTCGATCGCCAGAGCCTCAGCTGAAGCCTTGGTGCCGGCCAGCGGATAGAGATGCCGCTGCTGGATATCGGCAAGGTAGATCCGGGCGGCACTCATGCCGAGCCTGCGGCCAGCCGAGACCAGCACGTCGCCCAGCGCTCCTGGCCCGGCCACATTCGCCCGCGCCAGCATGGCGGCCAGCATGGCGCCGACCTCGGGGAACGCCGGTAGTGTCATGCCGCTCGCCCCCCTTAATCAGGCCGGCAATGCGCACAGCTGTCGGCGCTGGATCCCCGTATCTACCAGATACCCGTCATGTGCTGCCGGAATCCGCCCGGCGACGGCCTGCATCCTGAGCCGCTGACGAGCAAGCTGCTGCGTGCTGGTGGTATGCCAGGGCTAGTGGCAGGCGGCACTCGCGGCGAGGCTGTTATCTTGACCAGGCTCCGTCCCGCTTTGACATGGTTGGCGAGCAAACGTCTCCCGCAGGTGCCGGCGACCCTTCTCAGGATCTCGCAACGCTTGGTTGGACTGACCAGTCCATGCCGCTACCTTGGATGGGTGGCACTCACGGCGAAAGGGACGGCGACCCGGCACCGCATCGTCGAGGGCACGGCGATGTACCTGCGCAGCGATGAGCCCGGTGAGGTGACGCTCGACGACGTCCGGGCTATCACCGGCACCAGCAAGGGCCAGATCTTCCACTACATCCCCGGCGGCAAGGAGGAACTGCTGCTGGCCGTTGCCCGGCACGAGGCCGACCGCGTCCTGGAGGACCAGCAGCCGCACCTGGGCGACCTCACCACCTGGGCCGCCTGGGAGCGCTGGCGCGACGCCGTTGTCGCACGTTACCGCGCCCAGGGTCGGTACTGCCCGCTGGGCTCCCTGATGAGCCAGGTCGGCAGCACGCCGGGTGCATCCGAGGTCACCACCGCCCTGATTTCGCGGTGGCAGGCCCACATCCGGCGGGGCATCGAGCAGATGCAGCAGGCCGGGAACGTGCGCGCCGACCTCGACGCCGACAGGGTCGCCGCCGGCTTCATCGCCGGCATCCAGGGCGGCGTGCTGGTGCTCCGCTCGACCGGGAGCACCCGGCACCTGGAGGCGGCCATGGACCTGCTGATCGATCACCTGCGCGGCAGCTAGCCACCCGACTTCTGGACTTGCCGGTCCAAAATTTGCTTCGTACTGTCGTGCCCATGGGACAGCGACTGCAGGGCAAGACCGCCCTCATCACCGGCTCTACCAGCAACATCGGCCGCGCCATCGCCCTGGCGTTGGCCGCGGCGGGAGCTCACGTCATCGTCTCCGGCCGCGACGAGTCCCGCGGCGCGGCGGTCATGGCCCGGATCCGGAGCGCAGGCGGGACGGCGGACTATATCCGCGCCGAACTCGACGGCAGCCCGGCCGCCAGCCAGGCACTCGCTACCGCGGCGACCAAGCGACTCGGCGGCCGCCTCGACATCCTCGTCAATAACGCCGGCATTTTCCCGGCCGCCACCACGCTTACCGCCGACAGCGACATGTTCGACCGCGTCTACGCCGTCAACGTCAAGGCCCCGTTCTTCCTCACCCGGGCCGTCGCCCCGGCCATGATCGCAGCCGGCGGCGGCGTCATCATCAACCTCGGCTCCTGGGTGGCGCGGCTCAGCGTCCCCTCAGGCGCCCTGTATGCCTCCACCAAGGGCGCGATGGAGACACTCACTCGCGCCTGGGCCGCCGAGTTCGGCCCCCGCGGCATCCGCGTCAATGCCGTCGCCCCCGGCGTCATCGCCGATCCCGACCAGTACCCCGACGGCGAGCACCCCGCCCGCATGATGATGAGCGGCACCCCGGCCGGCCAGGCAGGCCACCCCGGCGCCATCGCGGCGGCAGCCGTGTACCTCGCCTCCGATGACGCCACCTTCGTCCACGGCACGGTCCTCGACGTGGACGGCGGGCGCGCCGGCGTGGCCGTGATCGCGACACCGGCGCCGTAGCCCACCGGCGAGTCCGAGCAGATCGTCGGCCAGGCGCTGGCCGGCGGACGGCGCGAAAGCGTGCTGCTCGCCGTCAAGCTCGGACCTCCTTTCGACGCGAACCCCAACCACCGCGGGGCGTCCCGGCGGTGGATCACCGAAGGTGCCGAGGGCTCGCAGCGCCGACTTGGAGCCGACTGGATCGACCTCTACCAGGTCGGCGTTCCCGATCCGGACACCGACATCGACGAGACCCTCAGCGCCCTGACTGACCTCGTGCAGGCCGGCAAGATCCGGTTCTTCGGCGCGTCAAAGGTGCCCGCCTCGCAGATCGTGGAGGCCCAGTGGACCGCCGATCGCCGCGGCCACGGACGGTTCCGCACCGAACCGCCCCGTTACTCCCTGCTGACCTGGGCGATCGAGTGCTACGTGCTGCCGGCCTGCCAGCGGCACGGCATGGGCGTCATGACCTGCAGCCCCCTGGCCGGCGGCTGGCTGTCCGGAAAGTACCGAAAGGGCCAGCAGGTCAGCGGGCCGGGCTCCCCGGCGCGGTCGCGTCGCCTCCCGGCGCGCTATGACGCCAGCGGCCCGTCGAACGCCGGGAAGCTCGACGCCGCCGACGGGATCGACCTGTCAGGCGATGTTCTCGGCCGCATCGACCAGATCGTCCCCCCCGGGGGTCACGATCAACGTGGCCGACAACATGTGGGAGCCCGCCGCGGCCTGGCCAGTGCCGACCCCGGCCATGGCTCGATTGCCACCATCGGACGCCGCTGGGCTTGACCGATCCCGGCCATTTCGCGAAGCGATTTCGCG
>DASXDJ010000058.1:0-59417 GCA_036490755.1 Streptosporangiaceae bacterium | reverse complement strand
GCCGTTCTCAAAGCGCAGCACGATCACCGCGGTGTCCTCGGTGTCGCCGATGCACTTGTCGGCCCACTTCAGCACACCGGCCTCGGCGTATACCCGCTTGATCCGCGAGCCCATGAACCACTCCAGGGCGAAGATCCCGTGAATGCCCATGTCGATGACCGCACCGCCGCCCGTCGCCGCGGAGTCCCAGAACCAGTCGCTGTGAAACGGCCCGTTGTGCACCTCGTTGGCCCGCAGCAGCAGGATCTTCCCGAGGCCGCCCTCATCCACGATCGCCTTGGTCTTCACCATGCTCGGCTTGAACCGGACATTCTCGCCGTACACCGCGGTCACCCCGGCGCTGCGCGCGGCCCGGACAATTTCCTCCGCCTCGGCGGCGTTGCGGGCCAGCGGCTTCTCGATCAGGAACGGCTTGCCGGCCCGGATGCAGGCCAGCGCCGCGTCCTTGTGCAGCGAATTGGGCAAGGTGATGTCCACGCAGTCGACCGCGGGGTCGCCGATGACCTCCTCGAAGTCGGACGACCAGCGGGTGCCGGGCCGGCTTTCCGCGATCGCGTGAGGCGACCGGGAAGCGATCATCGCGATCGGGACCCCCAGCTGGTCATAGCACTCGGCGTGCGCCGAGCCCATGAACCCGGCCCCGAGAATTCCCACCCGAACAGCGGCATGTACATCCATGACCAGCCCTCTCCTTAGCGGCGCACTACGTGCAGACGTGTTCTCTCAGATAGCTCACGGCCCCGACGATTGCCGCCCGGTCGATCATCTCGGACTTGCGTACCTGCAGGCCAGCCTGCTTGCCCGCGGCCAGGTAGCGGGACGCCACCCGGGCGATCTCGGGCACCAGCGGCCAGTCGGTATTGGCCACGCCGCCGCCGATGACGAAATGCGAGATGTCCAGCAGTGTCCGGCAGTTGGCCACCTGGATGCCGAGGGCGGTCGCCGCCGAGGTGAGCGCCGCAATCGCTGGCTCCGACCCGGCCCGGGCGGCCGCCGCCACGCCGGACAGGCTCACCCGGCCAGGCGGGTGGCTGCCGTCTGCCCGCGCCAGCTCCTGCTGGTAGGCCCGGACGATCCCCGGGCCCGCCGCGATGGTCTCCAGGCACCCGGTCCCGCCGCACGCGCACTCGCGGCCGTCCGGGTCGGCGATGACATGGCCGATCTCGCCGGCGTTGAAGTTCTCCCCGGCGTACAGCTCACCGTCCATGATCAGGCCGGCGCCGACACCGGTGCCGATCGAGATGCAGATCAGGTCGGCGGCCGGCGACGGCCAGCCGCCGGCCACGTACTCGCCGAGCGCGGCTGCGTTCGTGTCGTTGAGCACCCGGACGGGCAGGCCGAGCTTGTCCTCCAGCAGCGTGCCGAGCGGGGCCCGGTCCCAGGCCAGGTTCGTGGCCTCGAGGACGACCCCGGAGCCCGAGTTCACCCGGCCCGGGGTGGCGACTCCCAGCCCCGCGACGGCCTGGCCGGCCGCCGTCGCGCGGTCCAGCGCGGCAGCGGCGATGTCCTTGATGGCCAGCACCGGCACCGGCCGGCCGGCCGGGGTGGCGACCCGGGCGCCCCACAGCATCGCGCCGTGGGCGTCGACAAGGCCGTACTTGATGTTGGTGCCGCCTACATCCAGGCCGAGGTAGGCCAGCTCCGTGCGGCCGGCCATCAGGCGCCCTCCGGCACGGCCCCGGCGGTGACCCTGGCCCGCGCGTAGGCGAGCTGCCCGCGGATGATCGTGCACTGCGGCACGAAATTCTCATCCAGCACCGCGAGGTCAGCGTCCATGCCGGGCGCCAGGGCGCCCGTCCGGTGGCTCAGCCCCAGGATCGCGGCCGGCACCGCCGAGGCCATCCGCCAGGCCGCGGCGACGCCCGCGCCGGCCCCGGCCATGTTCTGCACGGCCACGTTCATGGTGAGCAGGCTGCCCGCGAGTGTCCCGTCCGGCAGCCGGACCGCGCCGCCGGCCACCTGGTACTCCCGGCCGCGCTTGGTGTAGGACCCGTCCGGCAGCCCGCAGAAATTCACCGAGTCGGTGACCAGCGCGACCTTGTCCGTGCCGCGGGCCGTCGCGACCATCAGCAGCGCCGCCGGGTGCACGTGGACGAGGTCAGCAATCAGCTCAACCGTCGCCGGCGAGTCGGCCAGCCCGGCCCCGGCGGCGCCCGGCTGCCGGTGGTGGAATCCGCTCATGCCGCACAGGAAATGGGTGAAGTGCCGGATCCCGGCGTCGATGCCGCGCCGGGCCTGCTCGTAGCTGGCGTTGGTGTGGCCAGCCGCGACCACGACCTCGGGGTGGGTGCCGGTGATGAACTCGATGAGCTCACTGGCGCCGCCGGTCTCGGGCGCCACGGTGATCATCCGGATCGGCGCCAGGGCCGCCCACTGCCGGAACTCGGCGATGCTGGCCGGGCGGATGGTCGCGGGGTCCTGGCCGCCGCGGCGTTCCTGGCTCAGGTAGGGGCCTTCGAGGTGCGCGCCGAGCAGCCGGGCCTCGGGCCGCCTGGCCGGCGACGGCCCGGCCCCCGGCGGCAGCCCGGGGCTCCCGGCTGATGCCTGCTCGCTGGCGGCCTGCTCGCTGGCGGCCTGGTCGCTGATCGCCTGCGCGATGGAGCGCAGGGCGGCCGAGATCGCCGCCCCGGTGGCGGTGACCGCCGAGGCCAGCATCCCGGTCACGCCGTGCCGCGCGGCGAAGGCCGCGATCTGGTGCGCGCCGTCCGGCTCGGCCGCCATGAAATCCGAGCCGTTCGCGCCGTGCATGTGCAGATCGATCAGCCCGGGCCCGACGAAGGCCTCCGGCGGCGTCGCCAGCAGGGGCGAGCCTGGATCAGGCCGGGGACTGTCCTCGTCGGCGAGCGACACGATCTGGCCGCCCGCGACCGTTACGGTGCCGCGCCGGACCTGCCCGTCCGGGCGCACCAGGTTGCCGTGGACCCGCCAGGAGCCTGCGGCCATCACCGGACCGGTGCGTCGGCGGGCACCAGCGACCGCTCGATGACACGGGCCAGGTAGTCGCGGGATTCCGCGACCCAGCGAGCCGGGTCGAGATACCCGCCGAGCTCGATCGACAGGTAGCCGTCGTACCCGGTGGCGATCAGCTCACCGACAATCGCGTCCCAGTCCAGCAGGCCCTGGCCGATCGGCAGCTGGTGCACCACGAGCGAGTCCGAGTCGCGGACGTGCAGGTGGAAGATGCGCTTGCCGAGCTTGCGGATCGAGATCGGCACGTGCTCCCGCTGATCGGTCTGCATGCCGGTGTCGTAGTTCATGCCGAAGTTCTCCCGCGCCACCTCCCGGTGGAAGGCCAGGAAGCTGTCGGTGTGGCTGACGATGACGTGCGGGTGCCCCTCCAGCGCGACCCGCAGCCCGTAGCCGGCGGCGATGTCGCAGCAGCGCTGGATGGAGCTGACGTAGGACGACCACACCTCATCCCAGTCGAAGGGCGGGTAGTCGAAGCTGATCTTCGGCGAGAACGCGCCCTGCGGCGACTTGCTGACGTGCACGAAGGCCGGCGGGTACGGGTTCGGGGAGGTCAGCCCGGGAATCCAGTGCGACACCGTGTTGATCGTGTCCGTCCCGAGGGCCTGGGAGACGGCGCAGCACTGCTCCCAGATCTCCAGCGCCTCCTGGATCCGGGCCGGGTCCATGCTCGCCAGCCCGTCGATCATGTCCTTGTAGGCCACGAACTGGCTCAGCTCCAGCCCCAGCCCGCTGAGCCGGTCCCGCATCGCGGCGCACTGGGCCGGGCTGAAGAAATCGCGGATCTGGTCGGTGGAGTCGACGATGAGCTCCGTGCCCGCGAAGCCGAGCCCGGCGATCGTCTCCAGGGCGTCGTCGTAGGGCGGCCCGTAGCGGCCGGTCAGGCTCCAGACCGAGCATCCCAGCTTCATCATCGTGCGACTCCCTCGCTCATCTGGCCGGCCCAGTCGGCGTAGTAGGCATAACTGCGGTCCATGGCCTCGTCCTCGCCGTCGCCGTCCAGGTCCGTCTCGATGGCGAGGTACAAGGTGGCATCGCCCTCGGCGTCGGCCAGGGTCTGCAGGATCCGGCGGACCGGGACGATGCCGTCGCCCAGCGGCACGCTCCGCCACACCCCGTCATCGAGCGCGTAGTCCTTGATGTGCAGGTGAATGGTGCGCGGCAGCAGCTTCCTGGTCACCGAGTAGGGGTCCTCGCCGGTGATCAGCCAGTTGCCGATGTCGTTCAGGTAGCCGTGGTTGCTCGCCCCGGACCGCTCGACGACGGCCATCAGCTCGTCGCTGGTGAAGGTGTTGTAGTTCTCCGCGCACAGCGACTGGCCGAACCCGGCGGCCACCTCGCAGATCTCGGCGGCGGCCTCGGCGTAGATGGTCACGGCCTTCTCCCGGGTCAGCCGGCCATGCAGGCTGGTGCCGAAGGTCGACACGGTGGCGCCCAGGACCGCGGACCGCTCCAGCGCCGGCTTGAACGCCTCCACCGACCGCCGGACGAACGTCGGGTCGGCGTGGATATCGAGGTTGCCCAGGATCGGGATCACCTGCAGGCCGAGGTCGTCGAGGCGGTGGCGGACATCCTTGACGTAGGTGTCATCGAAACTCGCCAGCTGGTTCTGCTCGCCGCCGACGCCGAGGTTGATGCCCGACTGCTCGAATCCGTGCTTACGGGCCACGGCCGACACCCGGGGGACGTAGGACTCCAGGCTCTTATCCCAGGCTCCCCAGTAGTCCCGGTGGTAGCTCCAGTTCAGCACGCTCGGGATCAAGCGCATGTCAGCTGCTCTCCTTACTCATGTTCGGTCAGCTACGGGTAGCGGGCGGGATCGGGTGCAGGGATCCGGTGCCGGTCAGAATGTCGAGTGGACCTCAGCGGGAGCGCCCTCGGCGGCCGAGCGCCGCGCCGCCTCGATCACCTCGATGACGTGGGCGGCCTGCCGGCCACTGAGGGCGGGCGGTTCCCCGGCACGCAGGGCGTCGACGGTGTGCAGCAGGTCACGGACGGTGGGCTTGTAGTCGTTCACCGGCGCGGGCAGCGCCGGCCTGGTCCAGCCGGACTCCCCGCCGGCCCGGGCCGGGTCGAGGTACGCCTCGGCCGGCACGTCGGGATTGGTCCACCCGCCGAGCTGGATCACGCCGGTCGATCCGTAGATCTCCACCTGGGGGGTGTTGAACGCGCGGCTGACGAAGTTGGCGTGCACCGACCCGAGGACCCCGCTGCCGAAGTCCAGGGCCAGCACCCAGCTGTCGTCCTCCTTCAGTTCCAGCGGCCTGCCCTCCCAGGACCGTTCCCGCAGCGCCCGCCCGCTGGTGGCGGTCACCCGCCTAACCGGGCCGAGCAGGCTGACCAGGCTGGTCAGCGGGTACACCGCCGTGTCGGGCAGCGGGCCGCCGCCGGGCTGGTAGTACCAGGCCGGGTCGGCGCCGTTGAGGTTGCCGTTCTCGTGGCCCGGGTGCGGGCCCTGGCCGCGGGCGAAGCAGACGTCCCCGATCGACCCGTCGGCGATGGCGCGCGCGGCGAACTGGTGGGCGTCATCCAGCATCTGGCCGGGCGATGCGGTCAGGACCAGGTTCAGCTCGGCGGCCCGCCGGGTCAGCTCGTTTGCCTGGGCCAGCGTGCTGGTCATCGTCTTCTGCACGTAGACATGGGCGCCGGCGTTCAGGCTGGCGACCGCCTGGTCGAAATGCAGCGGGATCGGCGTCAGGATGGCCACCAGGTCAGGGGCGGCCCCGGCCAGCGTCGAGTCCAGGTCGGTGTAGCCGGACCCGAAGCCGAAGCGGTCCGCGGTGTCCCGGGCCCGGCCGGGCACCGTGTCGCACACCGCCACGACCTCGACTCGCGCGCGGACTTCCGCGGCGGCCAGGACCGGGAAATAGTCGTTCTGGGCCACGTACCCGCACCCGATGACCGCCAGCCTGAGCACATCTCTCACGTCTCACCCCTGTTCTGCTGCTGCTTGTCCGGCTCCGGCTTGTCCGGCTCTGACTGGTCCTGCTCTGACGGGAACACCCACACGTTCTCGGGATGCACCGAGATCCAGACCTCCTCACCCGGCTCGGGCGGCCGCGGGCGGGCAGCGACGGCCGCCTCGGAGACATCGGCCCGGAGCGTGACCCCGCCGACGTCCACCAGCACCCGCCACGCGGTCGGCGAGAAGGAGCAGGTCACGACCCGGGCCGGGTAGGAGTGCGGCCCGTCCGCGTCGGCCAGGCCGACCCGGTTGGCGCGGATCACCACGTCCACCGCATCGCCGGCCAGGGCGGCTCCGGTGCTGGCGAACGCCAGCTTGGCGCCGGCCTGAGCCACCACCCCGGTACCGGCCGAGTCGACGCCCACCACGGTCGCGGCCAGGCGGTTGTTCGAGCCGATGAAGCCTGCGGTGAACGCGGACGCCGGCTGGTTGTACACCTCGGCGACCGGGCCGAACTGCTCGATGCGGCCGCGGTTCATCACGGCCACCCGGTCCGACAGGGCGAAGGCCTCCTGCTGATCGTGGGTCACGTAGATCGTCGTGGTGCCGGACGCCTGCTGGAGGGCGCGCAGCTCGTACTGGACCCGCTCCCGCAGGCTGGCATCCAGTCCGCTCAGCGGCTCGTCCATCAGCAGCACCGCGGGGTCGATGGCCAGCGCGCGGGCCACCGCCACGCGCTGCTGCTGGCCACCGGACAGCTCGCGCGGATAGCGCGGGAGCAGCTCGCCGATCTCGACGATCTGGGCCAGCCGGTCGACCTGGGCCCGGATCCGGTCGGCTTTCCACTTCCGCAGCCGCAGTCCGTAGGCGATGTTGTCCTTGACTGTCATGTGCGGGAAGAGGGCGTAGTGCTGGAAGACGATCCCGATGTTGCGGCGCCAGGACGGAACGCCGCGCATCGGTTTCCCGCCGATCGCTACCGTGCCGTTGTCCTCGCCGATCAGCCCGGCCACGATGCGCAGGGTCGTGGTCTTCCCGCACCCGCTGGCCCCCAGCAGGGTGACCAGCTCGCCGTCGGCGACGTCGAGCGAGACGCCGTCGACGGATTTCACCGCGCCGTAGGACTTCTCCAGGTTGCGTATCTCTACCTGAGCCACCAGCCAGGCCCCTTTCGATCCTTGTCCGCCACTGCGGGCCGCCCGTCAGCCACGTGACACCCGCCGGGCGGCAAGCTCGCCGATGCCGACGACGACCAGGGACATCGCCAGCAGGATCACGGCATTGGCGCTGGTCAGCTGCGGGATGCTGTAGTTGGTCGAGTTGTAGATCTCGATCGACATCGGCAGGAAGCCCACCGGGACCAGGAACAGGGTGATGGCGAAGTCGGTGATGCTCCGGGCCAGGCCGAAGATCGAGCCGACGACCACGGTCGGGAGAATGACCGGGACGGTGATCTTCCGTACCGTCGTGGCCGGGCTGGCACCGAGCGACATCGACGCCGTCTCCAGCTCGATGTCCATCTGCTCCAGGGCGGCGATCACCGGGCGCGCGATGACCGGCAGCACGATCACGACGTGCGCGCCGATCAGGAAGGCCAGCGCCGGGATCTTGGACAGGATGCCGGTGTTGTACAGCTCGATCAGGGCCAGGCCCAGCGCCGTGCCGGGCAGCAGCATCGGCAGCAGGATCATCTGGTTGATCAGCCGCTTGCCGGCGAAGTCCCAGCGGGCCATCGCGAACGACAGCGGCATGGCGACCAGCAGCGCGATCGCCACGGCCGGCACCGAGATCTCGAGCGAGTGCAGGATCGAGGCAACGACGTCGGAGGAGTTGAACGTGTACCACTTGGTGGTCCACTCGGTCGGGATCGCCTCTACGTGGCCGGACAGTGAGAACAGCACCATCGCGATCAGCGGCAGGATGATCGCCGCCACGCACAGGATCGTGCCGGCGCGGGCCAGCCGGCGGAAGCCGCTAGCGGGCACTGCTCGACGCCTCCTTGTTCAGGCGGCCGGCTAGCAGCTGGCCGATCAGGGCGATCGCCACCAGGACCACCGCCATCGCGGCCGTGAGCGGGATGTCGGGCGCGAAGGTGGTGGACCGCTCCAGGATGTCGACGGGCAGGTAGGGAACGTTCAGCGGGCCGCCGCCGACGATCAGGGCGATCTCGACCATCCCGACGGCGAAGGCGAAGTCGAGGATCACGGCGGCCAGCAGGGTCGGCCGGACGACCGGCAGCACGACCTTCAGCAGGGTGCGCAGCTCCCCGGCGCCCAGGCTCATCGACGCGTCCATCAGGTCGCCGGGGACCCGGGCGAACGCGGCGGTCAGCATGCGCAGGTACACGGGCACCAGGACGTAGACCGTGCCGAGCACCACCGCGATCGTGGTGTAGGAGATGTTCCAGACCGGCACGCCCAGCGCGGAGGTGGCCGCGTTCAGGATTCCGTTGGGCCCGAACAGGAGCACCAGCGCGAAGGCGATGACGACGGTCGGCATGTAAATGGGCAGCGACAGCACCCAGCTGGCCGTGCCGGTCAGCCGGACCCGGTCCACCGCCAGCTGGTAGGAGATCGGCGTCCCGACGATCACCGTCAGCGCCACCGCGACCAGCGCGATGACGATCGTGGTCACGATCGTCTGGACGTTGGCCTCCTGAGTGAACAGAGCCTGGTAGTTGACCAGCGTGAAGGAGGTATGGAAGAGCAGTTTTGGGTTCAGGATCTCCAGGTCCGCCGAGTCGTTGGCGCTCACGCTCTTGACCAGCAGGCCGACCGTCGGGATCACGATCAGCACGCCGTACAGCAGCAGGAACGGGGCCAGGGCGGCGTAAGCCCGGCGGTTCCGGTGCTGGCGCGCGCCGGGCACGGCCCCGGCCGGCGGCGCGGCCGGATCGAGCTGCAGGGCATCGGTGATGGCCACCATCTGCTTCTCCTCCGGATCTGGGGTGCGGTACTGGCTGCTCGCCGGTCCGGCGGGGTCAGCTGCCCGGGAGCGGCTGACCCCGCCGGGTCCGTGGCCGGCGGCTTACTTCCTGGCCGCCTGGGCGACTTCGGAATACAGGGTGGTCAGCGCCGACTGGCCCGAGGAATCCGGCTTGACCAGGGCGGCCCAGTCCGGCACGTAGGCGTTCTGCAGCACCTCGGCGGGCGTCTTGCCGCCCAGGCCCTCGGACAGGCTCTTGCTGGTGACCTTGACGTTGCTGTCGACAGCGATGCTGATGCCGAGCTGGTTCATGATGACGTTCTGCATGTAATCGGAGAAGAAGAACTTCACGAAAGCCAGGGCGCCGGCCGGGTTCGGGGCGTTCTTCATCATGCTGATCGAGTTGAGCATCAAGAATGCGCCCTCGGACGGCACCACGGTCTTGATCGAGGCGCCGGCCTGCTTCAGCATCACCATGACCGAGCCCATCGAGGTGTCCTCGATCTGGCTGGAGCCGCTGGCCAGGGCGCTTTCCTCAGCGCCCGGCGTGTTATAGGTCAGCTTGGCGTTCTGGTACATCTGGTGCAGCATGCTGAAGGCGCGCTGCTTGCCGTACTTCTTTTCCATCACCAGGATTGCCCTGGTCGCGCCCTCCTGAGTCGGGTCGTTCAGGCCGAGCTTGCCCTTCCACTTCGGGTTCGCCAGGTCGGCCCAGCTGGTCGGGGCCTGGCTCGGGCTCAGGTACTTGGTGTTGTAGGCGATCAGCTCCATGTCGTAACCCCAGATCCCGACCTGCGGAGCCTTGAACTTGGGGTCGATGGCGCTGTTGTCCGGGAGCTTGCTCCACGGAATGCTGGCCAGCATGCCCTGCTGGGCCAGGGTGTAGTTGTCGGAGGGCGTGCCGATGAAGATGTCCGACTTCGACGCCTTCTCGGCAACAATCCGCTGACGCATCGTGGTGCCGGGCCCGGAAATGTAATTGAGCGTGATACCGGTCTCGGACTTGAATTTCGCGCCCCAGGTCTTGAACCACAGATCCCAGTCGCCGGTCCAGCCGTAGACGGTGATGGAGCCACCAGCCTTAGCGGCGGTCTTGGCCGAGCCTCCGCTGCCGCTGGAGCCGCATCCCGCGAGTGCGAGAAGGCCTACCGCGCACAGGACCGCACCGAATCGTCTGACCGTGAACTTACCCATCCGTCTCCTCCGTTCCTTAGTAGCGCAAAATAAGATCCCGGACTGTCGGCTTCGCTCCGGACGACCGCCCGGCCCGTCCGTCACGGCTGCCGGGAATGTTGTGGGCCGCGCCGAATAGCTGCTGGATCACCAGCGTTGCCGCGCCGCGCAGCCCGGAGTCCTCATTCGATTCCGAGAGCGCGAACTGGACGTGGCCGTCCTGCTCCGGCACCAGGCGGGGCCGGATCTTAGGCAGGAACTGCTCCATGAAGTAGGCGCCCGAGCGGGTAATCCCGCCGCCGAGGATGACCTGGTCGGGGTTGAACAGGTTGACCATGTTGCCGATGCCGACGGCCAGGTAATGCAGGGCCGTGTCGACGATCGCTGCGGCTGCCTCGTCGCCGGCCTGTGCTCGCCGGAAGACAGCCTCGGCGGTGATCCCGGCCTTCTTTGACCGCGATGTGCCCGGCCCGGTTTCGGGCAGCAGGGTCCGGGCCATCTGCTCGATGGCGCTGCCCGACGAAAGGCTCTCCAGGCAGCCGGTCCGGCCGCAGTTGCAGACCGGCCCGTCCGCTGCGACGGCGGTGTGCCCGAGCTCGCCCGCCCCGTTGCGGGCGCCCCCGTACAACTGGCCGTCCAGGATGAGCCCGGCGCCGATGCCGTTGCCGATCGCCACGTAGATGAAGTTGTCCACGCCGGCGCCCGCGCCGTAGTAGAGCTCGCCGAGGGCCGCGGCATTGGCGTTGTTGCCGACCAGCGTCGGCAGTCCGGTGGCCGACTGGATCTCCTGCCCGAGGTCCACCTCGCGCCAGCCGAGGAGGGAAGCGCTCACCACGATGCCGGTCGACGGGCGCACATAGCCGGCCGTGGCGACGCCCACCCCGAGAATCGGCGGGGACTGCTGGGACAGAGCCTGCTCGATGACCGTCCTGACCAGCTGGACGGTGGCGGCCAGGGACTTAGCCGGGTTCTTCGGCGCCCGGATGGTCAGCTTGTCGTGAATCTTGGCGTGCAGGTCGACCCGGCCGCAGGTGATCGTCGTCGACCCCACGTCGACGGCGATGACGTGGCCGGCCTCCTCGTTGATGCCCAGGACGACGGGACGGCGGCCGCCGATCGAGGGACCCTCCCCCACCGTCTTGATGATCCCGATCTCCATGAGCTCGGAGATCAGGGTGGAGACGGTGCTGTTGCTGAGTCCGCATGCTCGGGCGATGTCGTACCGGGAACTCGGCTCGTGCTGCTGGACGTAGCGCAGGATCGCCATCTGATTGATCCGCTTGATCAGCAGGGAGTCGCCCTTGATCATGCTGCGGCCCCCTCATCAAGTCGGTCCAGGCACCCCAGACCGCGCATCTTCTGCCGGGTGGCGAAAGAAGTTGACAAGAGTGAACATCGGCCAGTTCGGCGTTGTCAAGAGGGTCTGCCCGGTTTGAGGCGGGCGGGACCACCGCTCAGCCCGCCGCCCGCCGGCCGGCGCCTGCCTCGCCGCAAGCGCCCGTGCCGCACGATGCCGGCCGCGACGTGCGGCCGGCCCGGTCCCCCGGCCGGGCGGGCCGCGCGGGCCCTACCCGGGAATTGATGATCGCGGCGGCGATTCCGCAGGCGTCCATTCCCGGCGGCGTATCCCGGCCATTTTCATGGTCAGGCCAAGAATCGCCGTCTGGGTGCTACATCCGGCCGGTCCGATTTGCCGCTGGCCCGGCCACTCTCGCTCCGCCATGGCTGAAAAGCGACGGTGCGAGATACTGGCGACATGGTTGACGACACCGCACGGGATCTGGCCATCTACCACGCCCTCAAGGCCGCCGACGAAGTCGCTGCCGCCCTTCAGGCCCATCTCGTCGAGGAGCACGGGGCTGATCCTGATCGCGGCGCTGCTCAGGATTCCTCCACCAACTCCCTCAAGCTCCTGAGGCAGGCCCGCGCGCGCCTGGGTGAGGGACTACGGGCGGTCGAGGCTGACAATATCGCCCTTTCTGATGAGATCTCCCTGCGCAGCCACTGACAATCCGGGCCGTCAGCGGCTTCCGTCAGGCCGGCGAGCCGGTCGTGTCGCTGAATGAATGGTGCTCGTGCGTGACGGTCCACCGGCCGTCGAGCTTGCGGAGGCCGACCGTGAGCCGCAGCCGCTGCGCGGGCTCGCGCTCGAAATCCGCCGGAGTCCCGCACCGCAGCAGCCCGAACGCGAACGCGACCTCCGCGCCGGCGGTCACCTCCAGCGACTCGATCTGGAACACCGCACCGGACGCCTGCCAGCCGAAGAAGCCCGGCCACGTGTCGCGGTAGTCATCAAGGCCGCGGACACCCTGGTAAGGCGGCGGCACGTCGAACATGACGATGCCGGGGGCATGGTCAGCGAGCACCGCTGGCAGGTCGCCGGCGTGGGCGGCGGCCGCCCAGCGCTCGATCAGGTCACGGATCTGCTGCTCATCAGTCATGGTTTCCTCCTCGCGGACGGTTCTCGATGATGGAACCAGCCGCGGTGCGCGAATTCATCGCGGCACGCCATGATGGGCGGATGACTTCCCCGGCCGAGCTGCTCGACGCCGCCCGGTCCGGCGACGCCGCTGCCTTCGCGGAGCTCACCACGCCGTTCCGCGGGGAGCTGCAGGCGCACTGCTACCGGATGCTCGGCTCGCTGCAGGACGCCGAGGACATGGTGCAGGACACGCTGATCCGCGCCTGGCGGGGCGTGCCGAGCCTGGATGACCGGGGCTTCGTCCGCGCGTGGCTGTACAAGATCGCGACAAACTGCTGCCTGACCGCGCTGGAGCGCCGGGGGCGCCGGGAGCTGCCCGCCGGCCTTGAGCCTGGCTCGCCCGTCACCGAGGTCAGCTGGCTGGAGCCCTACCCCGGGCCCTCGGCCGAGAGTCAGTACCTGGCCCGCGAGAGCATCCAGCTCGCCTTCATCGCAGCGTTGCAGCACCTGCCCGCGCGGCAGCGGGCCGTACTGATTCTCCGTGAGGTTCTCGGCTTCTCGGCCGCTGAGGTGGCCGTCCAGCTCGGCATGTCGGCGGCAGCGGTCAACAGCGCCCTGCAGCGGGCCCGCAGCCAGCTCGGCCCGGCCGCCCCAGCCCGGCAGGCCGCGGCGGGCAGTCCCGGCGACGCAGCGGCCCGCGCGATCGCCGCGCGCTGGGCCGAGGCCTGGCACGCCAGCGATGTCGACGCGATCGTGGCGATGCTGGCACACGACGCGCGCTACTCGATGCCGCCGCTGCCGCAGTGGTACCGGGGCCGGGATGAGATCCGCGCGTTCCTGGCCGGCGGCCCGCTCCTATCGCGCTGGCGGTTCCTGCCCGTCATCGCTAATGGCCAGCACGCCTTCGGCACGTACCTGCTCGACGACGCCGCGGGCCGGTACGTGCCCGGCGGCCTGGACATCCTCACGATCCAGGGTGAGCGGGTCGCCGACGTGACCGCCTTCCTGACGGCCGACTTCACGCGATTCGGCCTCCCGGCGAATCTCGCGCCGTAGCCGCGGCGCTCGGCAGGTCAGGAACGCGCCGCGCGACGGGCGGGCTGCCAGCCGGGGCGCGGAACGGCGGCCAGGAGCTGGCGGGTGTAGTCAGCGGCGGGTGCGCTCAGCAGGGCGTCGGTCGGGCCCGCCTCGACAACCCGGCCCCGGTGCAGGACGACCGTCTCCTCGGTGACCTGCTGCACGACGGCCAGGTCGTGGGAGACGAACAGGTAGGCCACGCCGAGCCGCTCCCGCAGGTCGGCGAGCAGGTTCAGCACCTGACCCTGGACCGATACATCGAGGGCGGAGACGGCTTCGTCGAGGATGAGCACCTCCGGGTCGCAGGCCAGCGCGCGGGCGATGGCGACCCGCTGACGCTGACCGCCCGACAGGGACCGGGGCCGCAGGCTCTCGTGCCGCTCATCCAGCCCCACCTGGTGCAGCAGGTCCCGGGACCGGTCCCGGCGAGCGGCCGCGGCATCGGGAGCGTGCAGTCGCAGGGCTTCTTCCACGCAGCCGCGGACCGTCTGCCGGGGATCCAGCGAGGAGTACGGGTCCTGGAAGACCATCTGGACCTGACGGCCCCGCGCCCGGCGGTCATGGCCGTGCTGGCGGCCGGGCGCGCGCTCGGCCCCGCCGATCAGAACCGTGCCGGACGTCGGGCGCTCCAGGCCCGCGATGATCCTCGCCACCGTGGTCTTACCCGAGCCCGACTCCCCGACGATGCCCAGTGAGCCGGACGCGGGCAGGTCGAAGGAGACATCATCGACGGCGACCAGGTCTTCGGTCCGGCGGGAGCCCTCGGCGCGGACCTTGAACACCTTGCGCAGGCCGCTGACCTGCAAGACGGGCGGCCGGGCCACGGCCGGAGGCGGGAGCCCGGGCGACTGTGCCCCGGGCGGGCTAGTCATGGGCAGCCACCTCATCCGGGAACGAGATCCGGCCCTTCAGCTCCTCGGCCCGGTGACAGGCGACGAGCTGGGCGTCCACCGCGCGCAGGGCGGGGCGCTCGGCCCGGCAGGTGGCGGTGGCGTACGGGCAGCGGGCGGCGAACACGCAGCCTGGCCCGGCCTCGAAGGCCGAGACCGGGCGGCCGGGGATGACCGGGATCCGCGCCCGGCTGCCGATCTCGGGGCGCGACCGCAGCAGGCCGGCGGTGTAGGGATGCAGCGCGGTCTCGTGCACGGTGGCCGAGGCCCCGATTTCCACGATCATGCCCGCGTACATCACCGCCATCCGGTCGGTGACCGCGGCGGCCAGGTCCAGGTCATGGGTGATGAACAGCATGGCCAGGCCCCGGCCGGCCCGCAGCTCGCCCAGGATGGCCATCACCTCCGACTGAGTGGTGACATCCAGGGCGGTGGTCGGCTCGTCGGCCAGCAGCAGCCGGGGCCCGGGGGCCAGCGCGGCCGCGATCATGATCCGCTGCAGCAGCCCGCCCGACAGCTGGTGCGGGTACTGCCGCAGCCGCCGTCCGCCGTCAGGGATGCCGACCTGGGCCAGCAGGTCCAGCGCCCGGTCCCGGGCGGCCGCCGGCCGGGTCCCCTGGGCCAGCATCGCCTCCAGCAGGAAGTCGCCGTTCGTGCGGACCGGGTTGATGTGCGCCCGCGGGTCCTGGTAGATCATGCCGATCCCGGTGGCGCGCAGGTCCTTCAGCGCGGCCCGGCCCAGGGTCAGCACGGACTCCCCCGCGAAGTCGATCTCGCCGGATACCCGGGCCCGGGGCGGCAGCAGCCGCATGATGGCCCGCGCCGTCATCGACTTGCCGGAGCCCGACTCGCCGACCAGGCCGAGGGCCTCGCCCGCGCCGATCTCGAACGTGGCGTCGTGGATGACGGTGCGCATCTGCCCCCGGACCGCCAGGTCGGCGCGCAGGTGGCTGACCTGGAGCAGCGGCGTGCTCACCCGGCCTCCTCGGCGCGGGCCGCGAACCGCTCGCCCAGCAGGTTGACCAGCACGACCACCACGACGATCAGCACGCCCGCCGAGATCGACTCCAGGGGGTAGCCGTTCAGCAGCGCGGCCTGGCCGTCGGAGACCATGATCCCCCACTCGGGGGTCGGCGGCTGCACGCCCAGGCCGAGGTAGGAGATCGCAGCCAGGTCGACCAGCGCGGCGCCGAAGGCCAGCGTGGCCTGGGCCCGGATCAGCCCGGCCACGTTCGGCAGCAGGTGGCGCAGGCAGATCGCCCAGCCGGAGTAGCCGACGAGCTGACAGGACTCGATATAGGCCAGGTGCCGCTCGCGCAGGGCCACCGAGCGCAGCACCCGCGCAATGTACGGGGTGTAGGCCAGGGACAGGGCCAGTACCGGGGCCAGCAGGCCCGAGCCGAGCACGGCCACCGCGATGATCGCCACGAGCAGGCCGGGAATGGCGAACAGCAGGTCCAGGACCCGGCCCACGACCAGGTCATACCAGCCGCCGACCCACACCGCGCTGATGGCCAGCGTCACGCCCGCGGTGGTGGCGAAGACAATGATCAGCGCCGGTCCGAGCAGGCTGAGCCGGGCACCGTAGATCAGCCGGGAGGCGATGTCCCGGCCGGTAGCGTCGGTGCCCAGCAGGTGGGCCGCCGACGGCGGCGCGTTGGCCAGCAGGATGTTGCCCTGATCCGGCGGATAGGGCGCGATCAGCGGGGCCAGCACCGCGGCCACGACCAGCAGGATCAGCACGGCCCCGATGGCGATCAGCGCCGGGTCCAGCCGGCGCGGCCGGGCCGCCGCGCCGGGCTCGACGGTGATCAGGGTGGCGGAGCCCAGGCTCATGACCGCACCCGGGCCCGGATGCGCGGGTCCAGCACCAGGTGCGCCAGGTCAGACAGCGTCGTGGCCAGCACGAAGGCGACCACGAGGATCAGGCTGATGGCGAGCACCACGTTGTCATCCTTGGCCGAGACGGACTGGACCAGCAGCGAGCCGATGCCGCCCAGCCCGAACGCGGTCTCGACGACGATCGACCCGGCGATGAGCCCGGCCACCGTGAGGCCGGACACCGTGACGATGGGCAGCGAGGCGTTGCGCAGCACGTGGCGGCGGAACACCGCGGCCGGGGGCAGGCCCCGGCCGCGGGCCGTGATCACGTGCTCGCGGCCCTGCTGCTCGCGCACGCTGGCCCGGCTGATCTGGGCCATGTAGGCGGCCCAGGACAGGGCCAGCGCGAAGGCCGGCAGGGTCAGGTGCCGGATCTGGCCGCCCAGCCCGGTTCCGGTGCCGACCGCCGGGAACCAGCCCAGCTTCAGCGCGAACACCTCGACCAGGACGAGCGCCGCCACGAAGGTCGGCACGGCGATGCCGATCCCCGCCACCACCGTGACCGCCACATTCAGCCGGGGCAGCAGCGAGGGGGCCAGTCCCAGGCCCAGGCCGGCGATGAAGATGATCACCGACGCGTACGCGACCAGCTCCAGGGTGACCGGGATCCGCGGGGCCAGCAGCGAGCTGACGCTCTGGTGAAACTGCAGCGAGATGCCGAAGTTGCCGTGCAGCGCGCCGGTCAGCCACGACCAGTACCGCACCGGGAACGGCCGGTCCAGGCCGTACTGGTGCCGGATCTGGGCCAGCATCGCCGGGGTCGCCCGCGGCCCGGCCAGCTCGGTGGCCGGGTCGCCGGGAGCCAGCGCCAGCGCGCCGTAGATCAGCAGGCTGGCCACCACCAGGGTGGCCAGCGCAGTGCCGCAGATCCGGGCGGCTGATCGCACCGCGGGCGCCTACTTCGCGGCGCCGACCGTCGCCAGCGACGGCTCGTAGATGTAGGCGAAGGACACCGGTGCCCCGGTGATGGCCTTGTTCATGAACACCACCTCGTGCAGGCTCAGCAGCGGGATGACGAAGTGGGCCGACTCCCACCGGGCCTGGGCCGCGGTGATCAGCTGAGCTCGCCTGGCATTGTCGAAGGTGCTCTGCGCCTCGGTGACGTTCTTGTTCACCGTCGCGTTGTCGAAGTGCGTCCAGTTGAAGATCGAGGTGGGCATCACGACCAGGCCCAGGTAATCCAGCGGGTCGGGCACGTCCAGATAGCCCTTGGTCAGGATCAGGCCCAGGCCCTTGCGCGCCGAGGGCACGTAGAAGGCGTTGGAGAACTGCAGCGGCTGGAGCTGCTTGATGGTGACCGTCAGCCCGATGGTCGAGGCCTCCTGCTGGATCAGGGTGGCCGTGTTGATCTCGGTCTGGTCCCCGGCCAGGATGGCCAGCGTGATCGGCTGCCGGGCGGCCGGGTCGCCGGCGATGAGCTTCTTGGCCGCGCCCGTGTTCACCGTGGTCGCCCTGGGCAGCGCCTGCAGCGCGGCCTGGTAGGTGCTCAGCGCGGTCGGGTCCCAGGCCGCCGGCGGGATCAGCGTGTAGTTCGGCGTGGCCGCGCTGTGGAAGATCACCCGGGCCATGGCCGACCGGTCGATCACCATGCTCAGGGCGGTGCGGACCTTGAGATCCGGGCCGGGCGAGTTGGTGGCCAGCTCATAGATGGCCAGGCTCTTGCCCTGGTAGACCCGGCCCGAGGAGTCGGCCTGCAGCGCCGGCAGCTCCGCGATGGGAGCCTCGAACGCGCCCTGGATGGCACCGGACTTCAGCGCCTGGACCAGGCTGGAGGTGTCGGTGATGAAGTCGAGCGTCACCTTCCTGGCCCGCGGCCGGTCGGCCGGGTTCCAGTAGTGCGGGTTGGCGGTCAGCGTGATGCTCTGGCCGGGCGACCACCTGGCCAGCTCGAGCGGCCCCGAGCACATCACCCCGCCCTGGGCGGTGCCGTAGCGGCTCCCCCTGGCCTTGACGAACTGCTCCTCGGCCACGTCGCCGGCGACGGTCGCCATCTCCTTGATGAACAGCTCATCCGGATGGCGGAAGCGGACCACCACGGTATGCGGCCCGGTCGCGGTGATCGAGGCGACGTTGGCGTAGAAGGCGCCGTTCACCGGGCTGTTCTTGGGGTTCATGTTGCGCAGCAGGCTGTAGGCGACGTCGCCGGATGTCAGCGGGTGACCGTCCCAGAACTTCACTCCCGAGCGCAGCGTGAAGGTCAGCGTCTGGTGCCCGGAGCCGTAGCGCCATGAGGTCGCCAGGTTGGGGCTGAAGGTGAAGTCGGGGTTCAGCCGCAGCAGCGAGTCGCACAGGTTCGAGATGACCATATCCGGGCTGTAGTCGCCGGCCTTGACGTAGTCCAGCGTGGTCGGCTCGCCGGCGGGCAGGTCCCAGGTCAGCGTGTCCAGGTTGCCGGCGGCCGCCGGGCTGGTCGCGACCAGCCCGGCCGGAGCCGGGGCCGGCCCCCCTGACGCCGCCGTGGCCGGCGCGGCTGACCCGCCGCTGGAGCAGGCGGCCGCGGCACCGGCCAGCAGGGCCGCGGCGGCGGGCAGCAGGGCTCGCCTGCTCAGGGCCCGCCGCGTGCCGCGGCGGATTCCGGGATCGCTCATCGGGCCACATCCCCTCTCGGGCCTGCGGGGCGCCGGGAACGGCGCCGCGGCCGCGGTGACCTAGTTCCGAGGACTGTGGCACGATGCCGAGTTGATAGTCAAGAGCGACTAAAAAAGGAACCGAAACGAGCACCAGCCGGCCGCGCCGGGCCGGGTCAGCCGGCCGGCGGCTCGAACGCGGCCAGCCGGGTCAGCAGCTGCGCGGTCACCGTCCGCACGGAGCGCTGCCGGGCCGCCGGGAAAGACAGTTCCTGGAGCGTGGAATGCGCGAAGGCCAGGCAGACCAGCGCGTAGGCGGCGCTCGCGCACTCGGCCGGGGGGGCATGCGGGTAGTCCGCCCGCAGCGCGCGGCCCACCGTGCGCTCCAGGCCCAGGTAGGTCGCCCGCAGGTGATCGCGCACCGACTCGTCCCGCGCCGCCGCCCACATCAGGGCGTTGATGGCCGCATTGTCGGCGCCCGGCGCCCACTCCTTGCCGAACAAGAAGCGGACCAGGGCGGCGGCCCGCTGGCCGGGCTCGCTGACGTCGCAGATCTCCTGCATCCGCTGCGTGTACACGGTCATCAGCCGCTGCTGGAACTGCTCCAGCATCGTCTCCCGGTTGCCCATGTAGTGCCGGATGTGCCCGCGGCTGAACCCCGACTCCTCGGCGACCCGCTCCAGCGTCGTTCCCTCGATGCCGAACTCCCCGACACAGCGGGTCACGGCGTCGAGGATCTGCTCGCGCCGCTCGACGGCCATGCTCGGACGGCCCATGAGCTGCCTGTCCCCTTCCGCTCAGCCTCGCCTGATCGTGGCGCGAGGATATACCGGAGCCCATTCTTTGTCAGTCTTGACAATCTATCAACCAGGCTGCGACGCTCCGAGCGGGCGGCCCGCGGCCGGGTCACCGGATGCGCCGCCGGAGCCAGCGAGCAGGAGGAGCCACCATGCCCGAGGACTTCGAGCGGGTCACCGAGGAGCCGGTGCCCGACACGGCCACCCAGCACCTGGTCCGGATGCGCGATGGCATCCGGCTCGCGACCGACGTCTACCTGCCCGGCGGCGCACCGGCCGAGACGGTCCTGGTCCGGCTGCCCTACGACAAGAACAGCCGGTACGTGTTCTTCCGGTGGGTGGCCGAGATATTCACCGCCCGCGGCTACGCCATGGTGGTGCAGGACGTCCGGGGCAAGTTCCGGTCCGAGGGCGAGACGATCGGGTTCCTGGGCGAGGCCAGCGACGGGTACGACACCATCGACTGGATCACCGCCCAGCCGTGGTCGAACGGGATCGTCGGCATGTTCGGGGACTCCTACTACGGGTTCACCCAGTGGGCGGCGGTCAGCAGCGGGCACCGCGCGCTGCGCGCGATCGTGCCGCGGGTGACCAGCGCCGAGCTGCTGGGCGAGCCGCAGGTATCGGGACCGGTGCGGGATGTCCCGTGGCTGGTGCACGCCGACTACGTCGCGCACTACTGGCTGGACCGGCACGTCTACGCGCGCGAGCTGGACTGGAGCCTGCGGCCGGTGACCGAGGTCTTCGAGGACATGTTCCGGTCGGTGGGCGCGCGCTCGGCCGCTTATGACCTGTCGGTGCCGCACCGGGTCCCGCTGCCGGTCTACCCCGACGGCCACCCGTTCGACGCCCGGCCGGTCCCGGTGCTGCATGCCGTCGGCTGGTTCGACAACCTGTCGATCGTCGCCATGCGGGACTACGCGGCGCTGTCTCGGCGGCCCGGCTGGGCCGCGGTCCAGTACCTCACCGCCGACTCAGTGGACCACGAGAACTATCACCTCAGCCACGCGCCGATCACCGAGACCGACGATCACGGCCTGAACGATGAGGCGCTGGCCCGGATGCTGGTCCTGTACACCGAGCCCGCGCTGGACTTCTTCGACGTGTTCCTCAAGGGTGCCAGGGACGCCAGCACGCTGCCGAGGGTGCGCTGGCACCTGGGCCACGAGGGCTACCGCGAGGCGCCGGCCTGGCCGCCGCCGGGCGCCCGCGAGCAGCACCTGTACCTGGCGGCCCTGGACGCTGCCGCGGCCGCGGGCGGCCAGCTCACCGACGCCGGCCCGGCCGCCGAGCAGGCCGCCGAGTGGGTCTATGACCCCGGCGACCTGGTCTCTTCCAGCGTGCCCAACTCCTTCGCGTTCCTGCACGAGTACCCGGACGAGGCGGCCACCGCGCAGCGACCCGACGTCCTGAGCTTCGTGTCCGGGCCGGCCGGGGAGCCGGTCGACCTGGCCGGGCCGGTCGACCTGCTGGTCACCGTGACCTCGACCGCGCCGTCGGCTTACCTGTTCGCCAAGCTGCTGGATGAGGCCCCGGACGGGAGCGCCCGGCTGATCGTGCGCGGCCAGGGCGAGCTCACCGACACCTCCGGGGCCACGCCGGCCCGCATCGAGATGGGCCACACCGGGTACCGGCTCCGGCCGGGTCACCGCTTCCGCCTGAACGTGGCCAGCAGCGATTTCCCTGAGTACATGCGCCACCCCGGCACGGCGGAGAACCCGTGGCTGGCCGTGACGACCAAGCCGAGCACGCAGCGGCTGGTCACCCGGCCGGACGCACCGGCCTCGCTGCGCCTGACCGTGCTCGGCGGGCAGTGACCATGAGCCCGGCCACCGGTCCCGAGCGCATCCTGCTCAACGCCGATGTCCGGACCATGGACCCGGCCCGGCCACGCGCCTCGGCGGTGGCGATCGCCGGCGACCGGATCACGGCCGTCGGCCACGGCGCCGCGCTGCGCGCCGCCTTTCCGGGCGCGGAAGTAACCGACCTCGGCGGCCGGGTGGTCATCCCCGGCTTCGTGGACGCGCACTGCCACTTCGAGCTGACCACGACCCACCTGTCGTACGCGATCCCGCTGCATGCCCCGCCGCACACCTCGCTGCGGGAGATCGGCCAGACCCTGCGCGAGCAGGCCGCCGCGGTGCCCGGCGACGGGTGGATCGTCGGGCGGGCCAACTTCGGCCTGCACCAGTTCGTCGCCGAGCAGCGCCCGATCACCCGCCAGGACCTGGACGACGCGGTCTCCGGCCGGCCGGTCGTCGTCTACTCCGGGATGCACGTCACCACGCTGAACACCGCCGGGCTGCGGGCCAGCGGCCTGCTCGACGGCGCCGAGCCGCCCATGGGGGCGCTCGTCGACACCGCCAGCGGCCGCGGCACCGAGCTGTGGAGCTGGCTGCCCCAGCCCGAGTTCGGGACGGCCGCGGTCGCCGCCGCCATGACCGGTCTCGGGACCTCGATGTTCACCTCCCGCGGCGTGACCACCATCAACGACATCGTGCACTCCGCCGAGGGCGTCCGCGCCTACCAGCTGCTGCGCCGCGAGGGCCGCCTGCCCGCGCGGATCGACCTGCGCTTCCACAGCCCCCGGCAGCTCACCTCCGCTGACCTGGCCGTCACCGGCCTGGAGACCGGGTTCGGCGATACCTGGCTGCGGCTGGGCGGGATCAAGCTGTTCATCGACGGCGCCGGGCACGACCTCGGCCACCAGACCCTGGTCGACCTCAAGTGGCACCAGGCCGACCTGGACAGCGAGGTCGAGACCGCGCACCGGGCCGGGCTCCAGCTGATGATGCACGTCCAGTCCGCGGAAGCGGTCGACATGGGCCTGCTCGCCCTGGAGCGGGCTCTGGCCCGGTACCCGCGGGCCGACCACCGGCACCGCCTCGAGCACGCCGGCGACCTGCCCGTCGACGAGGACCGGCTGAGCCGGATGAGCGCGCTCGGCGTCGTGCCGGTGGCCACCCCGCAGTTCATCTACAGCTACGGCGACGCCCAGCCCGAGGCCAGTCAGCCACCGCTGCGCTCGCTGCACGAGCGCGGGTTCCGGGTGCCAGGCAACAGCGACAGCACCGGGAGCCAGCCGGAGGCGGCCAACCCGTTCCACAGCATCTGGTGCGCGCTGACCCGGCGGACCCGGCTCGGCCGCGAGCTGGCCCCCCGCGAGGCCATCAGCCTGGACTCGGCCCTGCGGATGTTCACCGCGGACGCAGCCTGGGCCTGCCACCTGGATGACCGCGGGGTGCTGGCACCGGGCAAGCTGGCCGACCTGGTGGTGCTGGGGACCAGTCCCTGGGACGTCCCCGTGGACGAGCTGCCCGGTGTCCTGGTCGACCAGGTGTGGATCGGTGGCGAGATGCGCTGATTTCTGGCGCGATCCGGAGCGGCGCTTGAGGGCGCCGTCTTCCCTCCTCGCAGGCTCGTCAGTCCAGACGGCGCCGCGCCGCCCCGAATCGCGGACGCGGTACAGGCGTCGGAGGGCCGGGCTGTTATCTGCCACTGCTGTCGGGTGCTGGCCGGCCTGGCCGCGGCCTACGCTGGCGCCAGGCGCGGCCGGGCGCCGATCATGCCGACCTGAGGAAAGAGGCCATGGCAGAAGCTGAGGGCAGCACGCGGCAGGACTTCTTCCCGCCGACGTCGCTGGAGAAGTCGGTGCGCGAGCTGGGCGCCGATGCCGTGCGCTACCTGGTCGAGTACGTCATGCTGCCGATGCGCGACGGAGCGCGGCTGGCCACCGTCATCATCCGGCCGCGGGCCGGGGGCCGCTACCCGGCGATCGGGATCCGCTCGCCGTACGCGGAGACCTCGATTCACGAGCCGTTCCAGCCGATGTTCAAGGCCCACTTCGAGAACAACTACGTGGTCTTCGTGCAGAACGAGCGGGGCACCGAGTGGTCCGAGGGTGAATTCGGGTTCCTGACCGGTACCACGGCCGACGCGCAGGACACGCTGGACTGGATCAGCGCGCAGGACTGGTCGAACGGCAAGATCGGTCTGCACGGCTGCTCCTCGACCGCGGAGAACCAGCTCCGGCTCGGCGCGATCGGGCACCCGGCGCTGGTCGCCTGCGTCCCGATGAGCTCAGGGGCCGGCATCGGCAACGTCCCCGGAGTCAACGGAGCGCAGGGCTGCTTCTACCGGGGCGGCATCCCGATGATCAAGACCTGGGCCCTGTGGCACGCTCCGTTCGGGATCCGGCTGCGCCCCAAGCTGCCTGCTGAGGCGGACGGCGACGAGCTGGCGCGGACGTTCCGCCGGTACTCGGTCAGCGTGCCGGACTTCCGTCTGCCCGAGTACCTGCAGGCGCTGGACCGCTCGACCCTGGAGGCGCCGAGCGGGACGGTGCTGCGGCGGATGGGCGCGCCGCTGACCGGTTACGAGACGTACCTGGCCGAGGGACCGACGGGGCCCTCGTGGGAGAGCGTCGACCTCATCGACGCCCGGCACACCGGCGCGACGCCGTCGCTGAATATCAACGGCTGGATGGACGTCGGCGCCTTTGAGACCGTCAAGCTGTTCGAGTTCCAGCAGCATCATCCCGAGCAGTACCTGATCATGGCGCCGACCTCGCACTGCAAGATGCTGGACACCAGGCCGGACGCCAAGCTCGGCGACCGGCCGGTGGGCAACAGCTACTTCCCCTACGACGACATCGTCATCTCGTGGTTCGACCGGTTCCTGCTGGACCAGGCCGATGCCTGGAAGCCGATGCCGAAGGTCCAGGTATTCCTGCTGGGCGCGGAGACGTGGCTGACCGGCCCGTCCTGGCCGCTGCCGGACACCGAGGACCGCATGCTGTACCTGACCAGCAGCGAGTCGGCGAGCACGCTGTGGGGTGATGGTGCCCTGGTGCCCGACCCCGGCGCCGCGGGAACCGATGAGTTCGTCGCCGACCCGCAGAACCCGGTCCCGTCGCTCGGCGGTGACCTGGCCATGGACTCGGCCGTGTGCCGGGATCAGCGCACGGTCGAGTGCCGGGCCGACGTGCTGGTCTACAGCACGCCGGTGCTGGACGAGCCCATCACGATCGCCGGCGATGTCAGCGCGCACCTGTACATCTCCGCCGACGTGGAGGACGCGGACGTGTTCGTCAAGCTCGTCGACGTCTATCCCGACGGAACGGCCTACAACCTGGCCGACAGCTGCCTGCGGCTGCGGTACCGCAACGGCCTGGACAAGCCCGGGAAGCTCGGGCCCGGTGAGATCGTCGAGGTCACCATCACGGGCATCGCCACCGCCAACTACTTCGGCCCCGGCCACCAGCTCCGGATCGAGGTGGCCGGGTCTAACTTCCCGCTGGCCGACCGTAACTGGCATGCCGGCGAGCGCAACGACCTGGCCAGCGACGGACCGGTGGCGCACCTGACCCTGCACCACGGGGCCGGGCATCAGTCAGCCCTGCGGATCCGCGCCTACACGGGCGAGATAACAGTGAATACCCCCATGTCCAAAGCGCCGAAGACGGGCTGACGGGCCAACACCAGGGACTTAAGTTGTCAGCCCTTGATGAGGCTGTGACCTGGTATTTTGCAGTGCTTTTGGAGACGGGCGCGGCTCCTGGTGAGGGTTTGGGTGTGATGCCTTACCCGTACCACCCGCCCTTCAGGCTGCTCTTTTCTGCGAGCGAGTTTGAATACGGCGATTTGGCGGAGAAGACGATTTCTTATTCAAACTTCTCTGAGCTGCGGGAACGGCTCGCCGGGCTATTGCTGACGGCTCCTTGTCAACGCAGACCGGAGGACATTCTTCAGGGCTTCATCTACGGCATCGAGATCGGCGGCGCTGAGGTCTGCCCGCCCGGCTCCGGTTAGCTCGGGCCCCTGCGTCCCACGAGATGAAAGACCCGGCTGACCTGGCGGTACGGGTCCCGGCGGCTTGCCTCAAGCTCGGCCGCGGCGATCGCCTCGACCTCCTTCGTGTCGCTCGGGTCGAGTGTCGTCCCGCCGAATTCGAGCCAGTCGACGAACAGCCACACTCCGTACCAGCGCTCCGGCTCGACGCCATGTCGCGCGATCAGCTCACCTACCTCTTCCACCGTGTCGGCCCGGCCGCGCACCCCGAGGACGCCGATCCCCGTTCGGACGTCAAACGATGCCAGCGCGTCCGCCCACCTTCGTTCCAAAGCGGGCTGGACCGCCGTGGTGCGCGCGTTGCCGGTCATGATCGAGACAATGCCGCCGACCTCGGCACACCGGCACAGCTGCGCGACCAATGGCTCGGGGTCCTCCAGGTAGCCGAGCACGCCGTGGCACAAGACGCCGGCGAACCGTTCACCCGCGACCGCTTCGCCCGCGTTCCCGCCGTCAGCCTGCAGGAGGGTCACCCGCTGCCGCGCCTCGGCGGGCAGCAACTCGAGACGCTGTCGCGCCTTGTCCAGCATCGCCGCGGACGCATCGAGAATCGTGACGTCATACCCAGCCCGGGCGAGCGGGAACGACTGATTGCCAGCGCCGCCGCCGACATCGAGCACTCTGGCGGGCGGCGGCGGCAGATGCTGCAACAGGTGCTGGTGCAGCACGTAGGTGCGCACGTATCCCTTCACCGAGGCATATGCCTCGTCGGCGAACAGGCTCGCCAGGCCGGGGCTCGCCCAGGAGTCATCGCTCATCATCCAAAGATACTAGTTAGTGACTAGTAACATAGGCGCGTGGACCGACGTCGGAGGATGAGTGGGCCGGACCGCCGGCAGCAGGTCCCGGGGATCGCGGCGGAGGAGTTCGCCGAGACGGGCCTGCACGGGGCGTCAACCGAGACGATCGCGCGACGTGCGGAGATCACTCAGGCGCACATCTTCCGGATGTCCGGGACCAAGAAGGCCCTGTTCCTGGAGGTGGTCGTCTCGGCGTTCGACCGCATGGCCGAAGGGATGAGCCAGGCCGCCTGCACGAAGACCGGGCGCGAGGCGCTCACCCGGATGGGCGCGCAGTACAACGAGATGCTGGCCGGCCGCACCTCGCTGCTCTTGCAGCTCCAGGGCTTCGCCGCATGCGGGGACCCGAGATTCGCGACGCCGTGCGCGGCAGCTTCGGGCGGATGCGGCAGACGGTCGCCGAGACCATCGGGCTCGACGCGGTGACGATCAAGGCGTTGCTCGCCTTCGGCATGCTGCTCAACAGCGGTGCCGCCCTCCAGGCCGCCGAGCTGGACGAGCCGTGGGCCACAGGATGCTCTCAGACGCTGACCTGCGTGGTCACGGTCCGGGACCGTTTCGGCGACGGGTGCCGCCACGTCGGCCGGCGAGCCGCCGGTGTTCTGCCGCCCGGTCGTGACGGGCCGGCCATGGTCCGCCGGGACGGGACGGCGCTGGCGGGCCCGTGGCTGCCGGACCTGGTGCGGCTGGGCGAGCTCGAACGGCACCTCGGCGGCGGGGTGATCGAGGCGGTCGTGGACGCGGAGCTGGGGAAGCGGCGGCGGATCATGTCCTATTCGCTGGTCATCCGGCTGATGATCGCGATGACGCTGATGCCGGACGCCTCCTATGGCGAGGCGCTGGCCCGCCTGGCCGGGCTGCTCGCGGACGTCCCGTTCGCCCGGGACTGGCGCGTCCCGACGAGGAAGGTGATCACGAAGTGGCGGCTGCTGATCTGATCCGGGCCGGAACCGGAGCCGGGCACGGCCACGGCCAGGCGGCCCGCGCAGCGGTCGCTGAGCAGGCCGACTGCCTGGCGTTTGCTGGAGGCGGCGCTGGGCCAGCAGCCGGCGGAGGCCGGCCAGGACCGGGATGGCGAGTGCCCGGCTGGCCGTCGCCGGCCGGGCACGGCAGCGTCAGGCTGACAGATGACCGCCGAAGAAGCCGGCGATCTTCTCCCAGGCGTCCATGGTCTGCTCGGGCCGGTACATCGGGGTGTGGTAGTAGAAGAAGCCGTGGCCGGCGCCGTCATACCGGTGGAACTCGTAGTCCTTGCCGTGCTTCCTGAGTTCCGCCTCGTGCTGGTTGACCTGGTCGGGCGACGGGTGTGAGTCGTCGTTGCCGAAGATGCCCAGCAGCGGGATGGCCAGGTCCGCGGTGTAGTCGATGGGCGCGACCGGCTGGGCCTCGGACAGATTCTCGGGCGCCATCACCACGCCCCCGCCCCACAAGTCAGCGACGGCATCGAAGCCCGCCGACCGGGAGGCGGCCAGCAGGGCGTGCCGCCCGCCCGAGCAGGTCCCGGTGATGCCGGCCCGGCCGTTGCTGGTGGGCTGGGCCTTCAGCCAGGTCAGCGCGGCGGCGCAGTCGGCGACTACGGCATCATCATGGACTCCGCCCTGGGAGCGGACACTGGCGGCCACGTCGTCGGGGGTGCCGTGGCCGTAGCGGCAGTACAGGTCCGGGCAGATCACGGTGTACCCGTGCCGGGCCAGGCGCTCGCAGAACTCCCGGAAGAACTCATCCCAGCCCGGCAGGTGGTGCACCGCCACGATCCCGGGCGCCGGCGCGTCCCCGGCCGGCCGGGCGACCCAGGCGTGAATCTCATCGCCGTTGCCGCCGGGATAGGTGATCACCTCCGCCGTGATCCCCTGCCGGTCATCGGTCCTGAACGAATTCCACATGGCTATCCCCTGCCGGGTTCCAGCAGGACGGCCGCGAGACCCTGGGCCCGGCCGTCCTGCGCAACGGTGTTCCAACTGAGCATCTGTATCACGCATCCGCGGGACGGGTGGTTCCGTCCCCGGCCGGCGGAGCCTGCTGGCGGCCGAGCGCGACGGCGCTCACCACCAGGCACGTGAACGCCGCGATCTGGAAGACCGCCCGCACCCCCTGCGGCAGCATCTCGTGGAAGAGCACGAAGCCGGCCGCGATGGGGATGGCGTTCGTGACCATCGTTGCGGTGCCGGCCGCCGTCAGCGCGTCGCCCCGCTGGTAGGCGGCCTGCAGCACGCTGGTCCCGACCGCGTAGGCGATGATGAGCGAGCCGATGGCCAGCAGCCACCAGCCGCCGTAGCCGATCAGCTTCGCGGAGACGTCGCCGTCGGCAAACAGCAGGCCCGCGGCCAGGCCGAGCGACGCGGCGCGGGCGAAGTTCAGCCGGATGGCGATCAGGAAGATCGCGCCGCCCCCGCACGCCGCCAGCCAGATGATGATGCCCAGCGCCGGCGGAGTGTGGTCCGACCCGTCGCGCCCGTTGAGGGATACCGCCAGCAGGATGAGCCCCGCCAGAGCCAGGATCACGGCCAGCTGCTCGTGGCGGGCGAGCCGCGACGGGTGCCCCCGCGCCGTCGCGAAGGCAAGGACGGCGACTCCCGATGCCGTCACGGCCTGCACGAGCGCCAGCGGCGCCAGCCGCAGGGCGGCCACGTACATCAGCCAGCCCGCTGTCTCGAGCGCGAACGCGGCCATCCAGCGCCGGTTCCGGAGCAGGATCTGCGCCGACCGGAACGGGCGGCGCGGCGACAGGCGGGGCAGCGCCACCGCCGCGTCGTGCTCCAGTGAGTACGCCGAGTTGGTGAGCACCGCGGAGACAAACGCGAGCGTCAGTCCGATCCACGTTTGCAGCGGCATCCAGCGGAGATTACACCGCGTCACGCCGGATGCCGCTGCTGCCCGGCAGGCAGATCACCAGCTGGCGGCGCGGGCCCGTCCCGGCGGCCCGCCCCGGCGGCCGGTCAGCTGAAGACGAACAGCGTCGTCCGGTGGACCGAGTTCGGCCGGGGCCGGCACTTCGCCGCGCTGGAAGCGCCCGACCTGCTGGCCGCGGACGTGCGGGAGTTCTTCGCCTCGCTCACCTGACCGGCTGGCCCGCCGGTCCTTGACAGGCCTTTCGGCGGGTAGTTAGCGTCATGTCGTACCTTTTGCGCATGTCGCGTGCTTTGGCCAAGCACGGCCAGGAGCCACGACAGCGGGCCGATGCCATGTTCGGAAGGTGATTCGACGAGGGACCAGCGATCTTTGAGTCGGCGGGGCTGCGTTCTGCGTCAGCCCGGCGAGTCGAAGCGCCTGCCCGCGCACGGGTTCCCCGGCCTCAGGCGGGTGGTGGCGGGCCGCCTGGCCCGGATGGATCTGTTACCGCCACCCGGCAGGCCCCGCCGCCAGCGCGCAGTCGGTCCTGCTCCCGCTGCCGCGACTCGCATGATGCCGCAGCGGGCCGCTGGCTGCGCTTCCCTGAATTGCTCGCACTCCCCCGGCGCCGGCCATCCCGGCCGCGGTCCGCCCCTGACCGCGATGGCCGACCGTCCGGGCCGCGGAGCGCTCCCCAGCCGCTGCGCAGCCGAGGTGGATCAAGCAGCATCGACAGGGAGCCTGACCATGCCATTCACCCGGATCTACGGCAGATCCGCACGCCGGAGCAAGCGGCTCGCCCGGGCGGTGATTCCGGTCGCGGTGACCGCCGTGACGGCCGGCCTGGTGGTCGCGCTGACCAGCGGCGCCACAGCGCTGCCCGGGACCGCGGCGACCAGCGCGGCACCGCCAGCGTGCACGCCGGGGACGCGCGTGCCGACCAGGGACGGGCCCGTCTGCGGCACCACCGCCCGCGGGCAGACGTCCTACCTGGACATTCCGTACGCGGCGCCGCCGCTCGGCCGGCTCCGCTGGCGGTCGCCGCAGCCGGCGAGGCGGTGGACGAGTACCTACCGGGCGACCCGCCGGAGCCCGCAATGCCTGTCACCAGGATTCCCGCCTGGCTCACCGCCGGCCGCCGGCACCAGCGAGAACTGCCTGTACCTCGAAGTTCAGGAGCCGGCCGGCGTCCGGCCCGGCCAGAAACTGCCGGTGATGTTCGAGATACACGGCGGCGGGTTCCTGGGCACGGCCCTGACCGACGAAGGGCAGAACCTGGTCCGGGCCGGCCCGGTCGTCTACGTCTTCGCCAACTACCGGCTGGGGATCATGGGATTCCTGGCCGACAAGGCACTCGGCCCGCATGCGGGTGACTACGGCCTGCAGGACCAGCAGTTCGCGCTGCGCTGGGTACAGCGCAACATCGCCCGGTTCGGCGGCAACCCGCGCAACGTGACCATCTTCGGCGAGTCCGCCGGCGGGGCCAGCGTGTGTGACCAGGTCGCCTCACCCACGGCGAAGGGCCTGTTCGAGCGGGGCATCAGCATCAGCGGCTTCTATAACTTCAACGTCAACACCATCTGGTGGCCGGCGGACTGCAAGTCGAGGCTGCGCACCGAGGCCCAGGCGCAGCAGCAGGGCGCCGGGTTCGCGGCCAGGGTCGGCTGCGCGCACGCCGCGAGCGTCGCGGCCTGCCTGCGGGCGGTGCCGGCCGCCACGCTGGCCGAGAAGGGCGGCCAGTTCCTGGACCCGTTCGCCGGCGGCGCGATCGGGCCCATCGTCAACGGGACCACCCTGACCATGCCGGCGGCCGAGGCCTTCCGGCGGGGCCGCGTCAACAAGGTGCAGCTGATGATCGGCGTCGGGCGCGACGAGTTCAACGGCGGGATCTACAGCAACTCCCCTGGCCATACGATCGTCGCGAGCACCGCTGCCCAGTACCGGCAGCTGGTCCGGCAGCAATTCCGGTCGCACGCCCCGGCCGTGCTGCGGCGCTACCCCCTGCAGCGGTTCCCGGCTCCGGCGCCGTTCATCGCCTACCGCGCCATCATGGCCGATGCCTTCAGCGTCTGCCCGGCGCTGGCCAGTGATGCCGGGCTCGCGAGGCACATCCCGGTGTACGCGTTCGAGGATGACGACACCGATTCCCCGCCCGACCCGGTCACCACGCCGGAGACCCAGTCGCTCGGGGCCTTCCACAGCGCCATCAACCACCTGGTCCACGACCCGCCCGCCGCGCTGGATGCGAACCAGCAGGTGCTGCAGGGCCAGGTGCTGGCCCAGTGGACCGGGTTTGCCCGCACCAGCCAGCCGACCGTCAGCCACACGCCGCTGTGGCGGCGGTACAGCACCAGCGGGCAGCCGGTGATGTCACTCCAGCCGGCCGGGGATAGCGCGCTCATCCCGGCCGCGAGCCTCCGGGCGGAGCACAACTGCGGCTTCTGGGACGCGGTCAACCGCACCGCTCCCTGGGGGCCCTGAGCCCGCCGCGCCGCTGAGCCAGCGGAGCACGGATCGCTGAGCGGGACCGGCGGCCCCGGCACTGACCGGGGCCGCCGCGTGCCCGGGCCAGGGCGCCCGCCGCGGCGCAGGCCAGGGCGCCGGCCACCGCGCGGTCCGGCCGCCGGCCGCGGTGTCGGCCAGGCAGGCGGCCGTAGCGCGAGCTCGTTGTTGATCTAGGTCGTTTCCGTCCTATAGCGTCCGGTGTGCGTACCCGGCCGCCCAGCAGGCCAGGGGCCGCGTTCCGGCTGACCCGCCATCCGAAGGGATGACCCTGGTGGATTCCGACCGCGCCTTCCGGCCCGAGGACCTGTACCGGTTTATCGACTGCCAGGGCGGAGCACTCGTCCCCGGAACCGGCGCCGTGATCTACGCCGCCAACACCGTGGACGGCAGCACCGCCAGCAGCACCAGTGCCCTGTGGCTGGCCGAGCAGGGCACCTCCCGCCGCCTGGCGCCGGCCGGGGTGTCGCAGGCACAGCCCGCTGTCTCCCCGGACGGGAAAACCGTGGCCTTCCTGCAGCAGTCCGGGCCGGAGGACGACCAGCCGTGGCAGCTGTGCACCTGCCCGGCGGGCGGCGGGGAGGTCACGGTCCTGACCAGCTTCGCGCGCGGTACCGGGCAGGCTGGCCCGGCCTGGTCCCCGGATGGCACCCTGCTCGCCGTCGATGCCTCGGACGCGCCCCGGCGGGACCCGAAGCAGGCCTACCGGGTCACCCGGCGGACCTGGCGGCAGGACGGGATGGGCCTGATCGACGACCGGCAGACCGACATCTACGTGCTGCCGGCCGCCGGCGGCGAGCCGCGGCGGCTGAGCAGTGACGACGGGGTGGTGTCCTTCCTGGAGTGGGCTCCGGGCGGTGCATCGATCCTGTACGGCAGCTTCGGCGCCGGCGACGACACCGAGTACGGGATCCGCGCCGTTGATGCCGGGTCCGGCGACGTGCGCACGGTCACCACCGGCCCGCTGCTCGCCTACCCCGCCGTCGCCGCCTGGGCGCCGGACGGCACGGTCGTTTACACCTCGCCGTGGGAGATCAACAAGCGCATCGAGCTGATGATCTGCGACCCGGTGACCGGCACCGCCGAGAGCCGCTCCCCCGACCCCGACGGGCAGCTGTTCGGGCTCCTGCAGGCCGGGTTCGACTCGGGGGCCATGCACCCGCGCATCCTGGTCGACGGCGCCGGCGAGTGGGCCTACGTGTACGTCCAGCAGGGCGGCAGCCTGCGCGCCAGCCGGGTTGCCCTGCGCGGCGCGGTCCGGGTGGAGCCCATCACCGGGACCAGCGAGTCCGTGGTCCCCATCGCTCTGGACGGGTCCCGGCTGCTGGCCATCCGCACCGCGCACACAAGGCCCGCCGACCTGGTGATACTCGACCCGGCGGGTGGTGAGAGCGAGCAAGTCACGCAGCTGAACACCGGGTGGCTGGACGAGTTGCCGTTCGAGGTGCATCACCTCAGCTACCCGACAGCCGACGGCCAGGCCGAGATTGAGGGCTGGTACCTGGCGCCCCGTGGTGGCAGCGGCCCGTTCCCGACGGTGCTGCATATCCACGGCGGCCCGTTCGCCGCCCACGGCGAGATCTTCAGCCTCGACAACCTGCTCCTCACCGCGGCCGGCTACGGCGTGCTGTCGGTCAACTTCCGGGGCGGATCCGGGTACGGCGACGCGCACGCCGAGATGCTCATCGGCGACTGGGGCCGCTATGACCTGGCCGACCTGCTCCAGGCGGTGGACGTCGCCGTCGAGCGGGGCCTGGCCGACGGCAGCCGGGTGGCGTCTTTCGGCCTGTCCGGCGGCGGCTATCTGACCGCGTGGCTGCTGACCCACAGCGACCGCTTCCGCGCCGGGATCGCCGAGTGCCTGGTCTCCGACTGGGCGGGCATGCTCGGCTCGGATATCCCGCAGGTCATCGCGGTCTGGATGGACCGCCAGCCGGGCGGCGGGCCGGCGTCCATGGAGCCGTACGTGCGGATGGCGCCGTCGACTTACGCCGCCGCGTGCTCGGCACCGCTGCTGATCCTGGAGCATGAGGGCGACCTGCGCTGCCCGGTCTCGCAGGGCGACATTCTCTATAACGAGCTGAAGCTGGCGGGCAAGGTGACCGAGATGTTCCGGCTGCCCGGGGTCCCGCACTCGCCGTTCAGCGCCGACCTGGCGGTGCGGGTACAGCGCGCCGAGGCGATCCTCGACTGGCTGGACCGCTGGCTCTGACGGCACCGATGAGTTCTCCGGCCGGGGCGCGTCGGTACCGGTAAACCGGCACCCGGGAGGACTCCATGGCTACGACCGCATTGCCGCCTGTCGTCGACGCCGACACCTGGCAGCGGCAGCTCAACGAGCTGCGCGCCCGGGAGAAGGCAGCAACCCGCGAGCTCGACGCGATCGCGGCGCAGCGGCGCCGCATGCCTGCTGTGCAGATGCCCGCCTACACCCTGGAGGGCGAGCAGGGCCCGGTCGCCCTGGCCGGCATCTTCGACGGCAAGTCGCAGCTGATCGTCTACAACCACATGTGGGCGCCCGGCGAGCAGTGGCAGTGCTCGGGCTGCACCGGGTACACCGCCCAGTTCACCCGGCTGGAGTTCCTGGATAACTACGACGCCCGGTTCGTCATCGTCACGCAGGGCCCGATCGACGAGGCCCTCGCCTACAAGCGGCGCGCCGGGAACAAGATGACCTGGTACTCCACGGCGAACAGCCCGTTCGGCACCGATGTCGGCGCGCCGCCGGGTGGCGGGTTCGCGGTCAACGTGTTCCTGCGCGACGGCGACACCGTCTACCGCACCTGGCATACCAGCGGCCGCGGCACCGAGCAGCTCAGTCACAGTTTCGCGCTGGTTGACCTGCTGCCGTACGGGCGGCAGGAGGAGTGGCAGGACTCGCCGGAGGGCTGGCCGCAGTCGCCGACCTACAGCCGGTGGGTCAGCTCGCAGGATGTCGCCGCGCGCTACGGCCCGGGCGCCTGAGCTCGGCATCTCGGCCTGGCCCCGGACCTCATGCCGGAGACCGGGATCCTGCGGGCCGGCACCTGCCGCCGGGACCTGAGGAGGGCTGCGCAGTCCGCGCCCGGACCGGCGCGGACTGCGCAGCTGGTCTTACCTTTCTGCCTGGCGCAGGATCTTGATGAACCGCTGGCCGCGCGGCGTGCCGAGGCCGGTCATGTTGTCGTAGCCCTTCCGGGTGACCTGGCCGGTGTAGCCGAACATGCTGGGATTCTGGTCGTCGAAGGTGATCAGCGACGGGGCGCCGCAGAAGCTGACGTTGCACGCCACGCCGCGGAACAGCCCGCGGGTGCGGGACGTCGACGGCAGCATGTCGCGCAGCGCCGCCGTCGTGCGCAGCCGGTACAGCACCGGGTCGGTGAACCCGAACGCGGTGTGCCGGCCCTGCTGGGCGGCGGCGATGATGCCCGCCACCAGCGGTGAGGCCATGCTGGTCCCGCCGACCGGGAACTGCTGGAACTTCGGCGGCTTGTTCTTCGGGAAGGACAGAATCCCGGTCGCGAACCCGGTGTAGAGGTCCGCGTCGGCGGCGATGTCCGGCTCGGAGCGGACCCGGCCGCTGCGGTTACCCGGGGCCGTGGCCATGGCCTTCGGCACGGCGCGGCGCTGGTAGCCCGGCTGGGCCCAGATCAGGCTGGGACCGCCGCTGCTGGCCCCGTCCTCGCCCTGCAGGGCCCAGCTGCCCTTGCTGATGCTCGAGAACCCGCTGGACCAGCCGGTCTCGAACAGGCGCTGGTTATGCTTGCCGACGCCCAGCGAGGTACCGCCGACCAGGATGGTGAACGGGTCATCCGGGGTCTCGACCCCGGATGAGTCGCCGGACGCGAAGTACATCCCGACGCCCTGCGCAGCCGCGCGCACCAGGTAGGCGTGCATGATGTTGGTCAGGCTCGCGGGCTGGGTGTCGTCGCCCGGGCCCCAGGAGTTGGAGCTGATGTTAGCCAGCGGGTGGGGGCTGGCGGCGGTGCCGTCGATGACCACGAGGTCGGCGTCGAACAGGCCCTGATTGCCGAAGTCGCCGTTGTTGCAGCTGTCGCCGCCCACGACCAGCTGGTTGGCCCCGGGGGCCATGTCATAGGAGGTCTCGACGTCCAGCTGCTCCTCGACGTCGAACGGGTCGCCGCAGGCGTTGCTGCCCAGGGACAGCTCGGCGTACCGGTGCGGGGACGGCGCCGCGAAGTGATCCGCCTTCGCCTGGTCCTGCAGGGTCAGGAACATGTCCCGGGTCAGGCCCAGCTCGATCAGCGAGACCGTCTGCCCCTTGCCGGTGCTGCGCATGTTGGCCCCGTAGGCAGCCCGCATCTGGTCAGCGTTGTAGCCGCAGAGCTGCGTCGGGAACGACGTCCGCCCGAACTTCCTCGGCAGCCCGGCGATGTGATGCTGCCCGTAGTACCGCGAGCAGGGTGCGGTGGGCTGGGCCGCCGTCCCGCCCTGCTGCTGCCTGGCCGTCCGCATCAGCGGGAGCCTGGGCGCCGCGTTGTCCAGGCCGGTCACCCCGAGCACGTACGTGGACAGCGACCGGGGGATGGCCACCGCCTGGCTGTTGGCGTGCAGCTGGTAACGGCCCGCGTTCACGCTGGCTGATGACTGGTAATTCTTCAGCTGGACCTTGAAGGCCGCATTGATCGCCGTGACCGCCCCGGTGGCCCGCACGTAGTTGCGCTGCGAGTCGACCTGAAGGCCGGTGAAGCCCTGGCCGCGCAGCCAGGACCTCACCGCGCGGGTGGCGTCCGGGGTGGCGCCGAACCGCGCCGTGTAGGCGTTCGGGCTCAGGTAGTGGTGGAACAGCTTGTTACCCGGGGTGCTCACCGCCGTCGCAAATCGCTGCGCCGCGGCCAGGTGACCGGTCCGCATCCAGACCTGGACGGTCAGCCGGGCCGAGCCGGCCATCGCGCCGGTCACCCGGCTGTGGCTGGTGAACGGCGCGGCGCTGCCCGCCAGCCGCACGTAGTCCGGACGAGGCGCGGCCCCGGCCGGGCCGCTCAGGCCCACGGTTGTCATGGCCGCAACCGTCGCCGTCGTTACGCAGAGGCCGGCAAGCCTCCGTTTTCTGACCACTGAATCTCCCTGCCCTCGTATCCGCCCAAAACCCCGGGCCTTCTATGTCTGTGATACTCCGGCAAGACCGTTACGCAAGCAGGTAGACAGTCACGTTTCAGGAACGCCTCCGGCCCGCGCAATGTCCGGGTTCTGCCGATCCGGACGGACGAGCCTGATCCAGGTCATCGGGTCCCGGCCGATGACAGCCCGGAGATACCCGCGCGCAATCTGCCGGCGATCTGCGGCATGTGACGACTGGCTGCTGTGGCCGGTCACGAGGGAGTGCCCGAGCGGGCGGACGGCAGTCCGTTCCTGGCCACGGCCTCCTGTCCTACTGCTGTGCTACCGTGGTTCTATGGCCGTCCGCAAGAAGCGCTCCATCTCCATGCCGCCCGACCTCGATTCCGAGATCGCCGCTGCGGCCGCGCAGGAGGGCATGAGTTACAGCTCCTGGCTCGCGGATACCGCCCGCAAGGAGTTCACCATCCGCGCCGGCCTGGCGGGGGTCGCCGAGTTCGAGCGCGAGCACGGCGCTTTCACCGCCGATGAGCTGGCCGAGGCTGACCAGTGGGCCTCCGGCGCCATCCAGCGGGGTCGCCGCACCGGGACCAGCCACCGGCGGCAGAGCGCCTGATGGGCGTCACCTACGACACCGGCGCGCTGGTTGCAGCCGACCGCGGACAGCGCCGCCAGTGGGCCCGGCACCGCGCGCTCCTTGCCCGCCGCGAAGTCCCCGTCGTCCCGGCGCCAGTCCTGGCCCAGGCCTGGCGCGGCGGCACCCGCCAGGCCCTCCTGGCCCGGGCGCTGGCCGGGTGCGGCATCGAGGCCCTGGACGATTCCCGGGCCCGCGCGACCGGATCCCTGGCCGCCCGGGCCGGCACTAACGACGTCGTCGACGCTTGCGTCGTCGAGGGGGCCTTGCGCCGCCACGACCTTGTCATCAGCTCCGATCCCGGTGACCTGCGCGCTATTGCTGGCGCGATCAGCCAGTACCTGGAGATCGACCAGCCCTGACCAGCCCGGCGCAGCGTCCCCGGCACCTTGCTCAGTCAGCGCCGGGGTCGGCCGGGGCGAAATCCGCCGTGGCCAGGCATGGCGGCAGATCTCGCCTCCTGCCCGTCCTAGGTGAGGCGCCGCGACGGGGTCTCTGCTGGGCCGCGAGTCTCGGTGATCACCGGGGAGCAGCTGCACAGGGCCACGGGAATCGCCGGGGTCAGCCGCAGCACAGTGCCCGGGGCCGGGGCAGCCGGCACCGCGGCGGCTCGGGCCCGTCCCGCCGCGGCGGCGGGAGCCGGAGCCGGGACGGGCTCCGGGGCCGCGACTGGCGCAGCCGCCGCGGCCCGGAGCTCGTCCAGCCGGCGGCGGGAGGGCAGCACGAGGAGCGCGAGGATGAAGCCGAGTCCGAGCAGCCCGGCCGACACGGCGAAAGCAATGGTGTAGCCGTGGGTGGCGGCCACCAGCGGCGTGAGCTTGCCGGGGCTGTGGGTCGCCAGGTAGGTGGCCGTCGCGGTGAGCGCGATCGTGCTGAGGGCCGAGGTCCCGATCGAGCCGCCGACCTGCTGCATGGTGTTGACCAGCGCGGAGGCCACGCCTGAGTCCTCGCGGCGCACTCCCGCCGTGGCGGTGTTGATGGCCGGGGCGAAGATCATGCCGAAGCCCAGCCCCAGGATCAGCAGGGCAGGCAGCACCGAGCTGACGTACCCGGAGGTCACGGTGACCTGGGTCAGGTAAGCCATCCCGCCGGCCCCCAGGAGCATGCCGGCCGCGATCAGGATGCGCGGGCCGAGCCGCGGCAGCAGGACGACGCTGGACAGATTGGAGCTGACCAGGATGCAGCCGATCATCGGCAGGAACAGCAGCCCGGTAGCCAGCGGGCTGTAGCCCTTGACCACCTGCAGGTAGAAGGTCAGGAACAGGAAGGTCCCGAAGATCGCGATCCCCGAGATCCCGACGGAGAGGTACGAGCCGCCGCGGGTCCGGTCGAGGACCACCCGCAGCGGCAGCAGCGGGTGCGCGGCCCGCTGCTCGGCGACGACGAATCCGGCGAGCAGGACCGCGCCCAGGATCAGCGAGCCGAGGGTCAGCGCGGCCGTCCACCCGGCGGTCTCCGCGTGCGAGAAGCCGAAGACGATGAGGAACAGTCCCGCGCAGGCCAGGACAGAGCCAGGCCAGTCCATCCGCGGGCGGTCGGCCGGGCGGCTGCTGCGGATAAAGGCCAGCGCGCCTGCCACGGCGAGCGCGGCGAACAGCAGGTTCACGAACAGGCAGTAGCGCCACGAGAGGTACTGGGTGAGCACGCCGCCCAGGATCAGTCCCACGCCGCCGCCGCCCGCGGCGACCGAGCCGAACACGCCGAAGGCCCGGCCCCGCTCGCGGGGATCCCGGAAGGTCGATACCAGGGTGCCCAGCGCGGCCGGGGCGAGGAGGGCACCGAATGCGCCCTGCAGCGCCCTGGCCGCTACCAGCATCACGAACGAGGTGGCGGCGCCGCCGAGCGCCGAGGCGATGGCGAAGCCGATCAGGCCGGTGATGAACACCCACTTGCGGCTGAACATGTCGCCGAGCCGGCCCCCCACCAGCAGCAGGCTGCCGAAGGCCAGGGCGTAGGCCGTCACCACCCACTGCCGGTCACCGTTGGCAAATCCCAGCGAGCGCTGGGCTGAGGGCAGCGCGATGTTCACGATCGTGGCATCCAGGACCACCATCAGCTGAGCCACCGCGACCACGACCAGGATCAGCCAGCGCCGGTCGCCCGGAGCTGCCCCGCGGTCCGGCGCGGCCGCAGATGTTGCAGATGACATCGGATCCGCCCCCCGTATGGCCGGTGCCGCCTTCACCCGGGCCCGCCCTGACGCACAGCAGCCCGCCCGGTAACCCCTCCGGTGAACCCCGAACCCCTGGTGACCGGCGCTGACCAGCCCCGGCCGCCACCGGAGTCCCGCCGCGACCACCAGCCTGGCGCCCCCGGCGCACTTCCGCCTGCCCGGTGAGAGGCATCAATCGACCATAGGCATGCCGGGAACGCCGCGTCCACCTGGGGCTGCCCCGCCGCCCCGGCTCCGCCGAGGTCCGGATATATCCGGGATCATCAGCCGTGTCGGGTCATCAGCGGCCGCGGGCAGCACAGCCAGACGTCGTGAGGCTCGCCGCTGGCCGGCCCGCCGTAGCGTCGCCGCCCGGACGACGAGACGTAACGTCCTGGCCCGGCGGCGGCCCGGCGGCAACGGCGGCGCTCACGCTGGCCCGGACGGCGGTCGCGGCCAGCCCGCCGCCGGCGCGGCCGTCACCGGCTAGCTGCCCGTCAGTGGCTCGCCTTCCCCCGCGACTAGCGGAGATGACCACGCCCATGGCGACGACGGCGAGCGCCGGAACCAGGCCGCAGATGGCCATGCCGGCCCGGGCGCCGAGATGATTCGTGACCGCGCCGACGATCGGGGCGCCGAAGGGCGTCCCGCCGATGAAGACCAGCATGTACAGGCCCATCACGCGGCCGCGCTGCTCCGGTTCGACGGAAAGCTGGACCGATGCGTTCGCCATGGCCTGAAACCCCAGGTTGACCAGGCCCATGGCGGCGAGCAGCGGCAGGAACACCGGCAGGCCCGGCGCCGTCGCCGCAGCCGCCTCCAGCAGCCCGAAGACGGCCACCGAGGCGGCCAGCAGGCGCAGCCTCGGGCGGGAGCCGGCCCCGGCCAGCAGCGCGCCGGCCGCCGACCCGACGGCGAGGACGATATTGAACAGGCCGTACATGCTGGCGCTGCCGTGGAAGGCCGACTTGGCCATGGCGGTCAGGACGATCGGGAAGTTCAGCCCGAAGGTGCCGAACACGCCGACCAGGAAGATCGTCCACAGCACGTCCGGGCGCCGCCGCAGCTGCCGGGCGGCGTCCCGCAGCGCTCCGCGCTCTCGCGGCACGGCCAGCGCCGGCTGGAGCTCAGACGGCCGGAGCCGCAGCAGGCCGACCGTCGGGCCGATGAAGCACAGGGCGTTGACGGCGAACACCCACCCGGTGCCCGCGGTCGCGATGAGCACGCTGGCGATGGCCGGCCCGAGCAGGCGCGTCGTCTGGAACACCGCGGCGTTCAGCGCGATGGCGGCGCGGAGCTGGCCCGGCGGGGTGACCTCGGCCACGAACGCCTGCCGGGTCGGCCCGTCGAAGGCGAAGATCAGGCCGCTCAGCAGCGCGAACACATAGACCTCGGCCGCGTGCACCGCGCCCGCGATGGTGATGACCGCCAGGGCCCCGGTGGTCACGGCATTCAGGGTCTGCGTCGTCAGCAGGGTGCGCCGCTTGGACCGCCGGTCGGCTGCCGCGCCCGCGTACAAGCCGAACAGCAGCATGGGCGCGAACTGCAGCGCCATCGTGACGCCGACGGCGGCCGAGCTGTGCGTCAGGTCGAAGATCAGCCAGTCCTGGGCAATGCTCTGCATCCACGCGCCGGTGTTGGCCAGGCTCTGGCCGGCCAGGTAGATCCGGTAGCTGCGCGAGATGAGGGGAGCGAAGGCGCCTCTCGGTTGCCGGATCGCCGCGGCGGTCGTCACGAGCAGGCCTTCCTGTTGTTTGTTCTCCTCCGACATTCTCTGAGGCGGGCGATCTATAGTGAAGTGCAATTATCTGCCTAATAGTTATTATGAATATTTATGACTGGCTTCGATCCGCAGCTGCTCGCCACCTTCCTGGCCGTCGAGCAGACCGGCAGCTTCACCCGCGCCGCCGCCCGGCTGGGCATCCAGCAGCCCACCGTCAGCCAGCACATCCGCCGCCTGGAGGAACAGGCCGGCCGGCCGCTGGTGCTGCGGGACACGCACTCGCTGTCGCTGACGCCTGACGGCGAGGCGATGATCGGCTTCGCCCGCAACATCCTGGGCGCCTGCGACCAGGCGACGGCCTATTTCAGCGGCCGGCGGCCGCGCGGGCGGCTGCGCATCGGCATCTCGGACGACCTCGCGCTCACCCGGCTGCCGCAGATCCTGCGCGACTTCCGCCGCGACTACCCGCTGGTGGACTTCGACCTGACCGTCGACCAGAGCGGCGCCCTGAACCAGCGCCTGGAGGGCGACAAGCTCGACGTGTTCATCGGCAAGCGGCCCAGCAGCGAGCACCGCGGGCAGCTGGTCAAGCGGGAGCGCCTCGTCTGGGTCGGCACCCCCTCGACCAGGCTCGACCTGACCCGGCCGCTGCCGCTCGTGGTCTACCCGGCCCCGAGCCTGTCGCGCACCGAGATTCGGCGGGCCCTGAACCGGGCCAGCCTGCCGTTCCGCAGCGTCTGCATCTGCGAGGGCGTCAACGGCCTGATCGGCGCCGTCGCCGCCGGCATCGGCATCTCCGCCATGGCGGCCAGTCTCGTGCCCGCTCAGCTCACCACGCTCGGGGCCGGGCACCGGCTGCCTGACCTGGGCACGATCGACCTGGTGCTGCTGACCAACCCGCGGACCGATCAGCGCCCGGCAACCAGGGCGCTGATCTCGACGGTGCTGGCGAGCGGGTCGAGGTCGCTGGCTGCCTACCGCGACGCCGAGACGGCGCCCGACCCGGAGAGCTACCGGCGGTGGTGACCGCGCGGAACCGTCACGCTCCGTGCCGGAAAGTGGCCGTGCACCCGCCGTCGACGGTCACGATCGAGCCCGTCATGAACGAGGCGTCGTCCGAGGCCAGGAACGTTGCCACGCGGGCCACTTCCGCCGCCTGCGCCTGGCGGCCGATGGGCTGCAGGGCGGCGTTCGACTCCCGCCGCGCCCGGGCGGCGGCGCGCTCGGCCGGCGGCAGGGACGCCCGGTGGCCGCCCATGTCGGTGTCGATGTAGCCGGGGCAGATGGCGTTGACGCGCAGGCCGTCCGGGCTGTAGTCGACGGCCAGCTGCCGGGTGAGGTTGACGATGCCGCCCTTGGAGGCGCAGTACGACGGCGCCAGCGGCGCGCCGATGATGCCGTAGGTCGAGGCGATGTTGACCATGGCACTGCGCGGGCGCTGCAGGAGGTGCGGGATCGCCGCCCGGGCCATCAGGAAGGTCCCGCGCAGGTTGACGGCGATCGTCCGGTCCCACGCGTCGATGTCCAGCTCATGCAGGCGATGCGAGCCGCCGGAGATGCCGGCGTCGTTGACCAGCACGTCGAGTTGCCCGAAGTCGGCGACGGCGCCCGCGACCAGCTCGGCAACCTGGGCGGGGTCCGCGACATCGCAGGACCGGAAGGACGCCCGGCCGCCTGCGGCCCGGATCTCCTCGGCCGTTCGCTGCCCGTCGCCGGCGTTCGTGTCGCCGATGGCAACGGTCGCGCCGGCGGCCGCCATGTCGAGGGCGATGGCCCGCCCGATGCCCGTGGCCCCGCCAGTCAGGACCACAACTCTGTCGCTCAGGGTGGGCATGAGTCCCCGCCTCCTCATCCTCGTCGCGAACTGCGCGGAGTTGCTGGCAGTGCGCCAAATGCCCCGGCCCCGAAACCGTACAGGTGCTCCTGTCCGGCGCGGTGGGCCGAGCCGGCCATTCAGCGCCGGGCCGGCTGTGCAAGGCTGGGCATCCCCGATGACAGGAGGTCCGCATGACTGGCACCGGGCCGGAGCCCGAAAGTCCCGAAGACTCCGAGAGTCCCGAGGGCGCTGAGGGTCTAGAAGACTCGGAGAGTCCCGGGGATTCTGAGGCCACAGAGGACGAGGCGCGGCGCAAGTTCCGCGAGGCGCTGGACCGCAAGCAAGCCAGGAATGGCGGCGCAGCCGGCCGGATCGCGGGCAACGACACCGGGAAGGTGCACGGCGCGCATGGCCCGGCGTCGAGCCGGCGCTCGTTCCGCCGTCGCGGCGGCGGCTGAGCGTCCCTCAGGTTCCCGCTTTCTCCAGGATGGCCTTGAGCCGGGCCAGGTCCTTCTGATTGGCCCGGCGCATCGCCGCGGCCATCACGGGAGCCGCGAGCTTCGAGAAGCCGGCCGGCTCGCCGCGATTGCGGAGCGTCATCCTGGTCCCGCCATCCGGGTTGTCACCCCAGGTGTAGGTGGTTTCCATCGGGAACGGTCCCTCGGCGGTGGCCTGGACTAGCCGTCGCGTTGTCGGGGTTCGACGCGTAGGACGCCACGTCAGCCCGGGACCGGTCGATATTGATCTCCGTGCGCACATCGACGTTCATGCGGCCGGCACCCTCCGTTAGCAGCAGTGCAGGGAGATCGCCTGCCGGTCGTCGGGCCTGCCGCTGCCGACGGTCCAGATGCTGTCGGACGAGGAGGCGCCTGCGCCGCCCAGCCTGCCGCTGCCGCCGGGGTTCGGGCTGGTGACGTGTTTCCAGGCGGTGCCGTTCCAGTGCAGGATGAGCGTCCGGAATGCGGTGCCGTTGCGGTAGGAGCCGGTTGCCCAGGCATTGGCGGAAGAAAGGACCGCCAGTCCGGAAAGCTCGTTCTGCTGGCCGGAGCCGCCCGGGTCCGGGGTGGCCACCCGCTTCCACCTGCTGCCGTTCCAGTGCAGGGCCAGGGTCCGGGCCCTGGCGCCGTGGGCGTGGCTGGAGTAGGAGCCCACCGCCCAGGCACTGGAGGCTGACAGCGAGCGCACGGCCTCCAGGGAGTTGGCGGCGGATCCGGGACTCGGGCTGGTCACGTGCTTCCAGGCCGTGCCGTTCCAGCGCAGGACGAGGGTCTTCTGCGTGCCGCGGGAGTCGGCGGACCCGACCGCCCAGGCGCGGCTGGCGGATGCCGCCACGCTGCCGAGCATGTTGCCGGCCGATCCGGGGCTCGGGCTCGGCACCCGCTTCCAGCTGGTGCCGTTCCAGTGCAGCACCAGGGTCTTGCTCACCGATCCGAAGGCAGCAGCCTGTCCCACTGCCCAGGCGCTGGATGAGGAGGACGCGGTCACGGCGTACAGCGAGTTGTCGTCACCCTGGCCGGTGCCCGCCGGGTTCGGGCTGGGCACCTGCTGCCACGAGGAGCCGTCCCAGTGCAAGATCAGCGACCGGTACGCGCCGTCGCTGACCAGGTATCTGCCCACCGCCCAGATGTCAGTGGCCGAGACGGCCCGGATGCCGAGGATGTCAGTCTCCATGTCGGTCCCCGGGTTCGGGCTGGGCACCTGCTGCCACGAGGCGCCGTCCCAGTGCTCGATGAGGCCGCCCACTTCGTCATCGAAGGTCGACCAGCCCGCGGCCCACGCGTCAGACGGCGATAGCACGGTCACGGTCACGAGATGGTTCTGGTCACCCGGGCCCGCCGGCGGCACGCTGGTCCAGGTCACCGAGGCCGCTGCCGTGCCCGGGAACGCGACGAGGCCGGCCGCTGCCACCAGCACGGCGGCCAGTACCCCGGACATCACCCTCGGTCTTGTAGCCAACATTCCAGATCACCTCGCATGACCGGCCGGCGGCTGTCCCGGCTCCCCGCTGCGTGGCCGAGCTGTCTCGGGCAGGCATCAGGCGGGCAGGCACCGGCCTTTCGTCCTGCTAGTTAGACGGGCCGCAACCGCGGAGGTTGTCCGGTCGCTGCACCGGACCAGGCGGGCCTGGCCGGCCGCGGCTGTCAGCAGCAGTGACTGGCGAAGGCGCTGGAACCGGAGGACGAGCTGAAGTCGCCCACGGCCCACGCGTCGCGGGCGGAGGCGGCCCCGATGGCATTCAGCACGGAGCCGTCCCGGCCGGGCTGCGGGCTGGCCTCGCGGGCCCACCGGCGGCCGTTCCAGTGCAGGATCAGCGACTGCGGGACCTTGGCCCTGACGAAGACGCCCACGGCCCACGCGGTCGTCGCTGAGGGAGCAGCTACTCCCTGGAGGAACGCGCTGGTCCCGGTGCTGGGACTGCTCATTCGTTTCCACGTGCGGCCATTCCAGTGCAGGACGAGCGTGCTGGCCGCGGAACCGCTCCTGGCCCCGCCCACGGCCCACGCGTTCCGCGCCGAAACCGTGCCCACGGCGGTCAGTTCGCTGCCGGTCCCCGGGCTGGGACTGGGCACGTGCCGCCACCGATGGCCGTTCCAGTGCAGGATCAGGGTCCGGTCCTGGCGGGCGGCCCCGGTCACCACGCGGGGCAGCCGGCCCGGCGCCGTCTGCTGGTCCGCTCCGGGCATGACCCCGACGGCCCAGGCATCCCGGCTGGAGGTAGCGGCCACCCCGGACAGCTGGTTGACCGGCCCGGGATCGGGACTGGCGACGTGCGACCAGCGGGTGCCGTCCCAGTGCTCGGTGAGGGTCCGGGACGGCCCGTTGTCCTTGGCGTAGGCTCCGACGGCCCAGATGTCCCGGGCCGAGATGACCCGCACCCCGTTGAGGTTGCTGATCTGACCCGGGTTGGGGCTGGCGACCTGCTTCCAGGCCTTGCCGTTCCAGTGCACGATGAGGGTCTTGCTGCGCATCGCGGTGGTGTACGTGCCGACCGCCCAGACGCTGCTCGCCGACACCGCGCGCACGCTGGCCAGGCTGCCGCTGGTTCCGCCGGTGTCCGGGGCCGGGACCACCTTCCATGACGAGCCGTTCCAGTGCTCGATGAGCGGCTGCTGCGCGCTGCCGTTGCTGGAGAGCCCGACCGCCCACGCGTTGCACGCCGACAGCACGGCCGCACCCTCCAGGATGTTGGCCGTCGAGCCGGGGCTCGGCGGCTGGAGCCCGGTCCAGCCCTGGCAGCCCGCAGCGGTGGTCGCAGCGCCCGCCGATGCGCTCGCCGGGGCCGCCCCGGCGAGCAGGCCCGCCAGCAGCACCGGGCCCGCCAGCATCGGAACGAAACGGCCAGCTCGCCGCGGTGCGCCCATGAACGATGTCCCCTCCGCCTGCCGCGCCCTCGCCGGGCCCGGTCCGCCGGGCCCCGGAAAGCCGGGACCGCAGCCGACTGGGACTGTGGCAGGCCGTCCTGAAACGGCGCTGATGCGGCGCTGAAACGCCTGGCCGGAGGGCACCCGGCGGCGGGAGGGTGCGCAGCTGGCGGTGCGCTAGCCGGCTAGCGCGGCTGGATCTCCCCCATCGGCCCGAAGCCGTCGTGCGGGGTGTCGATGTAGATGATCTGCGGCTGCGTGGCCACCAGATCGGGCGCGGCCTCGAAGAACTTCTTCACGTAGGAATGCGCGACGTGCGCGGCGCCCGCGTCGGCATCCTTGAAGCCCTCGATGCAGACGAACTCGTTGTCGCTGGTCAGGCTGCGGGCAAACTGGAAGAACAGGCAGCCTTCCTCGGCGTTGACGTCCCTGGCGTAAGAGTCGGCCAGCGCCAGCCACTGGTCCATCTTCTCCGGCCGGATCTGCATCTTGATGTTGATCAGGATCATGCGTCCCCTCCTGCACAGATGACAGTCGTCATCATCGTGGTGCGATCGCCGGCACCCGTCAACCGCCCGGCCGCCCGCCCGCAGCCGGAGCCCGGGCGGGCCTGGTGCCGGACAGGCTGCCGAGGATGAACTGCCCAGCCTGGCTGAGGGCGTCCATGGCTTCGGGCAGGAATGTCCAGAAGACGTGGAAATCGTGGGTCGGGACCGGGTAGATCGCGATCGTCGTGGGCACGCCGCAGTCCTGGCCGTGCTGGGCGAGGAGCTGAGCTTCGGGCAGGGCGGCGTCGCCCGAGGCCGCCTGGATGAGCAGGGGCGGCAGCCCGGCCAGATCGGTGTGCAGCGGGCTGAGAACCGGGTCGTCGGCGAGCTGGCCGTCCAGGTAGGAACGGGCCAGCCGGCGGGCCTGCTCCGGGGAGAACAGGACCGGCTGCTCCTCCGCCGGCCGCTGAGTCCCGCCCTCCAGGTCAACCCACGGGCACAGCAGGACCGCGGCAGCCGGCATCGGCAGGTCCCGCTCGCGCAGCGTCAGCAGCAGCGACATCACCAGCCCGGCGCCGGCCGAGTCCCCCGTCAGGACGATCTTGCCCGCCGGGGTCCGGGTGTCGAGCAGCCACAGGTAGGCGTTCAGCGCGTCCTGCAGGGCAGCGGGATACGGGTGCTCGGGCGCCAGCCGGTGATCAGTGACCAGCACCGGAACCCGGGCGGCTGCGGCGACCGCCCCGGCCAGGTGCCGGTAGCCGAAAGCTGAGCCGGCGACGTGGCCGCCGCCGTGCAGGAACAGCACCATGCCCTCGGCCGGATCCTCGGGCGTGACCTGCAGCGCGGGCACCCCGCCGGCGACCACCGGGGCGATCGTGACGCCGGGCGGCGGGGCGAACTGGCCGTGCAGCTCCTCGATGGCCGCGCGGATCTCCTCCACATCGCGGTCCCCGGCTGAGGCGCGCCCCCATGGCTCCCACAGCAGCGCCATCCGGCCGGCCAGCTCGCCGCCGACCGAGCGCGCCTGGCTGATCGCGTCGTCCAGGTCAGCGAGCAGCAGCCGGGCCCGGGCCAGCAGGGACTCACCCGCCAGCGTCAGGGCCACCCGCTGGGTGGACCGGCGGAACAGGTCGCAGCCGAGGAGACGTTCCAGGCTCCGGATCTGCCGGCTGAGCGCGGGCTGAGTGACGAACAGCCGCTGGGCCGCCTTGCTGAAGCTCAGCTCATCGGCGACGGCGACGAACGCGCGCAGGTGCCGCAGCTCGATCGCGTCCGGCGCGGGCGGCAGCGCCAGCACCCTCTGGTCATCGTCCACCGCACCAGTGTCGCTCATCGCGGCTGCCCTGGGTGAGCACTGGTCATGCCGTTCCGGTATGAGAGGCATGCGCCAACGGCATTTCCTTCCCGGCCGCCAGCCCGTGAAGCTGGCGGCACGGAGATCACCATCCGGGACACCACCGACAAGGAGTTCAGATGCGCGACGAGCACCTGCAGGCGCCCGACTTCTTCGACGCCTGAGCCCGCCAGTGATGAGTTCTCCGCGCCGCCGGCGTCATAACGGCAAGCGCGCGAACTCCGGCCCCAGCCCGCCCAGCCAGAAGGAGCAACATCCATGACTGCGGTAACCAGCCTCGGCACCGCCCCCCGCACGGCCGCGGGCCGGCTCCGCTGGGTGGCGCTGGCGGTGGTGTGCGCGGGCTCGCTGATGAACGTGCTCGACACCACCATCGTGGGCGTGGCGCTGCCCGCGATCCGGCAGGACCTGGGGTTCTCCCCCGTCTCGCTGGCCTGGGTCGTGAACGCCTACCTGCTCCCCTACGGCGGGTGCATGCTGCTGGGCGGCCGGCTCGGGGACCTGTTCGGTCACCGGCGGCTGTTCACCGCGGGGATCGCGGTGTTCACCCTGGCCTCGCTGGCCTGCGGGCTGGCCGCTGATCAGGGAATGCTGCTGGCCGCCCGCGCGATCCAGGGGCTGGGCGGTGCCGTGGTGACGGCGACGGCGCTGTCGCTGGTGGTATCGCTGTTCCCCGAGCCAGGCGGCCGGGCCCGGGCCATGGGAGTGTTCGGGTTCGTCTCGGCCGGCGGCGGCAGCATCGGCGTGCTGGCCGGCGGCATCCTCACCGGCCTGGCCTCATGGCACTGGATCTTCCTGGTCAACATCCCGATCGGAGTCGCCGTGTGGGTCACCTCGCTGCGCGTGCTGCCGCGCGCCCCCGGCGGCCAGGGCCGGGGACGGCTGGATGCCCGCGGCGCGCTGCTGGCGACGGGCGCGGTCCTGGCCGGGGTGTACGGGATCACCCGCGCCGGCCAGGCCGGCTGGACATCAGGCCTCACCATCGCCGCGCTGGCCGCCGCCGTGCTCCTGGCCGCCGCCTTCGCGGCCGCCGAGTCACGGACGGCCTTCCCGCTGGTCCCGCTCGGCCTGCTGCGGGTCCGTAACCTGCTGGCCGCCTCGGCCATCGGGATGCTGTGGACGGCGGGCATGTTCGCCATGTTCTTCCTGACCACCTTGTACCTGCAGCTCGTGCTGGGCTACAGCCCGCTGCGCACCGGGCTGGCATTCCTGCCCACCAACCTGCTGATGGCCGCCATCTCGGTGGGGGTCTCGGCCCGCCTGGTCGCCCGCCTCGGCACCCGGATCCCGCTGGCGGGCGGGCTGCTGCTGGCCGCCGCCGGGCTGGCCCTGCTGGGTCACGCCCCCGCGGCCGGCCACTTCACCACCGACCTCCTGCCCGGCATGATCCTGCTCGGCATCGGCGCCGGGACAGCCCTGACCCCGCTGCTGCTGGCCGCCACCAGCGCCGTCGCGCCCGCTGACGCCGGCCTGGCCTCCGGGATCGCCAACACCTCGTTCATGCTCGGCGGTGCCCTCGGCCTGGCCGTTCTGGCCGGCCTGGCCGCCGGCCGCACGCGCGATCTGCTCAGCGCCGGGCAGCCGCAGCTGGCCGCGCTGACCGGCGGCTACCACATTGCCTATCTCACCGGCGCCGGCTGCGCGGCCCTGGCCGGCCTGCTCGCCGCCACCTGGCTCCGCCCGGCGCCCGCAGCGCCGGCGCCCGTCGCCGCCCCGCGGGCAGCGGAGCCCGAGCTCGTCACCAGCACGGGCCCGCATCACTAACGGGGCGGCGCAGCCTACGGCTTGAGCTCAACCTCGACGAACATGGCCTGCCGGGGCCCGGCCACCGCCACGTCGTGCTCGGCGCCGGCCGAGCGGGCATAGGCGCGGCCGGCCTCCTGCTGCATCTCGGCCGTCGTCCCGTCGGGTGCGGTGACGGTGAAGGTCCCGCCGCTGACCGGCACGACGACGTAGTCCAGCTCGTGCCGGTGCATCCCGGTGGCCTGCCCCGGCGCGAAGGTCCACGCCGTGACCCGGACGCGCTCGTTCTCGATGATGACCTCGGCATCGGCTTGCTCCATGCGGGCGACGATACCGAGCCTGCGGGTCGCCGCGGACGTGGCTGGATAGCATCCGCGCATGCACATGACGCCCAGGGAACGAGAGCGGCTCGACATTTTCACCGCCGCCGAGCTGGCCAGGCGCCGGCAGGCCCGCGGACGGAAGCTGAACGTCCCCGAGGCGATCGCGGTCATCAGCGACGAGATACTCGAGCGCGCCTGGGACGGGGCCAGCCTCGAGGACGTTATCGATCACGCGCGGTCGGTGCTGGGGCCAGGCGACGTCATGGACGGCGTGAGCGGGATAGTCCGGCACCTGGAGATCGACGCCCTGTTCCCGAGCGGGACCACGCTGGTCACCGTGGATGACCCCATCGGTGCGCCGGCGGCGGACGCTGGCGTCCCGGTGCCGGGCGCGATCCGGACGCCGGAGGGCACCGTCACCCTGAACGCCGGCCGCGGCACCGTCGACGTGGAGGTCACCAACACCGGCGCGGAAGAGGTCTTTGTCTCCTCGCACTACCACTTCTTCGAGTGCAATCCGGCGCTGGAGTTCGACCGGCGGCTCGCCCTCGGCATGCGGCTCGACATCGCCGCGGGCACCGCGGTGGCCTGGAAACCGGGCCAGACCCGGCCGGTGCGACTGACCGAGCTGGCCGGGCGCCAGGTGGCGTACGGGTTCCGGGGGCTGGTGCAAGGACCCGCGGGCGGACGGCCGGCCGATGGCTGAGCTGGGACGCCGCGAGTACGCGAGCCTCTACGGGCCGACGGCCGGGGACCGGGTCCTGCTCGGCGACACCGGTCTGGAGGTGGAAGTCGACAGCGACGACACCTCCTACGGCGATGAGATCCTCGGCGGCTGCGGGAAGACCATGCGCGACGGCATGCTCGCGACCAGCCGGCCCGGCCGGGACAGCCGGCTCGACATGCTCATCAGCAACGTCCTCGTGCTTGACCCGGTCCTCGGGATCCGGAAAACCAATATCGGGGTGAAAGACGGCGTTATCGCGGGGGTGGGGCGGGCCGGCAACCCCGACGTGGTCGACGACGTCGAGCTGGTCCTCGACTCGCACACGGCGCTGATTCCCGGCGAGGGGCTCATCGCGACGCCGGGCACGATCGACTCGCACGTGCACTTGTCATCGCCGGCCCTGCTCGATGTCGCGCTGGCCGCCGGCGTGACCACGATCGTCGGCATGGGCCTCGGCGGGGTGTGGGACGTCGGCGTCAACCCGGAGCGCAATTTCGAGGTCATGCTGGATGCGTGGCGGGATGTGCCGCTGAACATCGGCTTTCTCGCGCGGGGCAGCGCGAGCCACCCGGCGCTGCTGGACCGCGCGATCGAGACCGGCGCCGCCGGCTTCAAGGTGCACGAGGACTTCGGCGCCTATCCGGCCATCATCGACACCTGCCTGTCCGTCGCGGCCGAGGCCGACGTGCCCGTCGCGCTGCACACCGACACGCTGAACGAGGCAGGCATGCTGGCCGAGACGCTCGCCGCCATCGGCGGCCGGGCCGTGCACGCGTACCACATCGAAGGCAGCGGCGGCGGTCACCCGCGGCTGCTCGAGCTCGTCAGCGAGCCGAACGTGATCGGCTCCTCGACCACGCCGACCATCCCGTTCGGCGTCAACACGCTCAGCGAGCTGGCGCCCATGGCCATGACCGTGCACCGGCAGAGCGCGCAGCTGGACTCGGACCTGGCCGTGACGCGCAGCCGGGTCCGCCGGGCGACGATCGAGGCCGAGAACTTCCTGCACGACCAGGGCGCGATCCCGATCGTGAACTCGGACTCCATGGGCATGGGACGCATCGGCGAGCTGGTGCGCCGGACCTGGCAGCTGGCCAGCCGGCGCCTGGCCGACGCCGGCCCGGACAACGAGCGGGTTCTCCGGTTCCTGGCCAAGCTGACGATCAACCCGGCGCTGGCGCACGGGCTGGCCGCCCACGTCGGCTCGCTCGAGCCGGGCAAGCTGGCCGACATCGTGCTGTGGCAGCCGGCCCTGTTCGGGGCCAAGCCGGAGCTCGTGCTGAAGTCCGGTTTCGTGGCCTGGGGCGTGAGCGGCGACGGCGCCGGGTCGACCCGGCTGGGGCAGCCGCGCCGGTACCGGTCCTACTTCGGCGGCCTGGGCCAGGCGCCCGCTCGCCTCAGCGTGGTCTTCACCGCCGCGGCCGCGCTGGAGCACGGTATCGCCAGCCGGTTCCCCGGACGGAACCTGGTGCCCGTTCGCGGCGCCCGCGATATCCGGCGGCCGGACATGGTGCGCAATTCCGCGACCCCCCGTGTCGAGGTGCCGGTCGACGGATCCGCGGTCCGGGTCGACGGGACGGCCGTGCAGGTCGAGCCGGCCAGCTGGGTGCCCCTCGGCCAGCTGTACCACTGGGCCTGAGCCCGGCCGGCCCGGCAGAATCCGGGCCGGCCGGGCCGGTCGTGGCTCAGGCCGCAGTGCCTGGGCCTGTCGGCGAAGTGCCGCTAGCCGCCGGTGGCGGCGAACCAGGCGCCCGGGGTGCCGGGCGAGGTCACGAACACGATCGGGGCGATGCAGGGCCGCGGCAGGTGCACCCGGGCCCGGATCTGCGAGTTACCTGAAGTGCTGGCCGGGAACTGGCCGGTGCTGACGTTCGTGACGGCGGCGGTGCTGCCGGCGCCGATGGTCTGGCAGCTGACGACGGCCTCGAAGCTGGCGATCGGGTTGACGCCCTGCATCGCCGGCGGGACCGGGGCCTGCTGAGCGAGAACCAGGCCGCGCACCCGCACCCGCAGCTGGCCGTCGCGGGTCAGCGATCCGCTCGCGGACTTGATCATCCACGGCAGGCCGCCCCCGGAGACGCCGCGCACGGGATTGGCGCTGCCTACGTAAGGTCCGGTGACCGGCGTCATCGTGTCGAACCTGAGAATCGTGGCTGACCCGTGCCGCGCATGCCCGTGGTGCCGCTGCGCTGCTGCCGGGCTGCCCGACGAGGCCAGCGCCTGCGCTGACACCCCGCCTACCAGTGCCGCACTACCCGCGATGGCCAGCAGCCACTTGACCTTGCTCATTCATGCCTCCCGTACTGGGCGCGGTGCAACCACCGCGCCATCGGACCCACCGCCTGACTCGCCTGTGCTAAACGGGTCAGCGCCAGGAGCGGTTCAGGACGGGTATCGCCCGAGGGCGTCGGGGCGGCCCGCCGCAGGGATCCCGGCGGGAGTGGGCTACTGGCTGCCGCCCTGGACCGGCTCGGCCAGCTCCGCGCGCCAGGCAGGCGCCGGGAAGGGGTCAGCGAAGTACTGGGTCTCGTGAGTGACCAGGTCATCGGTGAACTGCATGATGCTCACCGAGTGAGTCGGCACGCCGTCATAGGTGATGATGCACTCGCTGACCCACAAGTCGCCGCCGCCCAGGATCCGGACGATGGTGAAGCGGCGCCGGGCCGGGTGCCCGCCGCGCTGTGCCTCGATCTTGGACCGGCCGCGGAAGCGCTCACCGGACTGCGGGTAGTCCAGGATCGCCTCGGCGGCGTAGATGGCGTTCTCGGCTTCGGTGTCCCCGCTGTCGGAGGCGTGCCAGTGCTGCTCCAGCCGGGCCCGGGTCCTGGTGTCACGATCCATGGCCGTGCCTCCCTTCGCTCCGCCCTGCTGAGCGGGCCGGCCGGCCCGGGGCCGGGCCGGCATGGGGCCGCGTGGGCATGGGGCCGGATGGGCGCGGGCCGGGCATCGAGTGGACAGGGTCGAAGCTATCCCAGATGGCTGCGGCCGGTGCGCCGAAGCCCGGTGCGCCGAAGCCCGGCGGGCCGCGGCGGAACCGGGCGACTGGCTCGTGCGTCTGATCGGCATGAGGCTCGCCACCGTCGCGGCAGTGGCGGTTACGGCATCGGCGCTGGCCGCCGGATGCGGATCGGTTCGTGCGCCCGGGTCGCCCGGCACCGCCGCCAGCCGCCCGGCCCCGGCCACGGCGGCCCGGCCCGGCACCGCCGCCGGGAACCGGAAGCTGGCCGCCGGGCAGGCGCGCTGGCTCATGGCGCTGGCCCCCGTGCCCGCAGACGCGACGGCGCTGCGCAGGCCGCCGGCCTCGCTGAGCGAGGCGGCACTGGGCACCCCCGCAGTCCGCTCACTGATCGACACGTCACGGTCGTGGCGGCTGGCCATGAGCTTCAGCCAGGCACGCGCCTGGCTGAAGGCGCACCGGCCACGCGGGCTGCCGCAAGACGGCTCGTCAACCGGCAGGACGGCAGCGCAGGCCACCACCGCCGGGTACAGCTACCGCGGCCGATCGAGCCCGGCCTGGCAGTCCGCGGACCTGGAGGTTGAGGTGGCCGGCGCCGCTGGCAGCACCAGCGTGCTGCGCGCTGACGCCGTCGTCGTCTGGCTCGACCCGGCCCCGGTCCCGGACAGCAGCCCCGGCCGCCGCCTGCACCTGAGCGGGACCACGCCCTGCCCGGCGACCGACCGCTCGATCGGCGGGGTCACCAACTCCGGGCCCGGCCTGCAGCGGCGGCTGCTGCCAGCCGCAGCGCCGACGGCCGGGCTGGAGTGCCGGTACTACGGCATGAACGGCCGCCCGTTCCGCCTGCGCGGCCAGACGACCCTGACCGCCGCGGCAGCGGCCAGGGTGGCCCGGAAGATGCAGCGGCTGATACTGCGCCACACCGTGGGCGGAGCCGTCGCCTGCCCGATGGATGACGGATCAGCCGAGATCATTGCGCTGTCCTACGCCGGCCGTCCGGCCGTCGATCTGTGGGTCAAGCTCAACGGCTGCCGGTATGCCGCCAACGGCTTCATCGAGACCGCCTGGTACTGAGCATTCTCGGGACGGCTGCAGCGGGCGTGCCCATCGCCGGCGGCGGTTCTCGGATCGAGATCCGAACCATAGACACCGGCCCGGCCGCCCGTGGATTCTGCGGTGCATGGATTCGACCGGGAACCGCGAGCGCGTCCTGACCGAGCTTCGCACCGCCAGCCGGCCGCTCGACGATGGTGAGCTAGCCCGACGGACGGGGATCAGCCCCCGGCAGGCCGTCAACCGGATCTGCCGCGACCTGGAGAACGCCGGCCTGCTCCGCCGCCGCAGCGGTCCGGACGGCAAGCTCGTCAACGAATTAGTCCGTGGTCCGGGAACGTCAGCGGAACCGGCCGACGTCCCTGCGCCCGGCAGGCTTGTTGTCAGCGTTGCCCCGGACGACGATCCGCCGGGGCACTCGGGCGAGCAGCGTGCCGCGGAGCGCATGATGCTGGACCTCCTGGGACAGCAGCTCGGCCTCAGGCTCGACCCGGCCAGGATCACAGTGCCCGGCGGAGCGCGGGTAGAGATTGATGGCTCGGACCCCGCACGAGGCGTGCTCGTCGAATGCTGGGCTCACCAGGGACCGCCCAGGTCCGCCCAGCGGCACAAGGTCCTGGCTGACGCATTCAAGCTGACCTGGATCAGCCGGGCGCTCCGGCCCGCACCCCAGCTGATCCTGTGCCTGGCGGACCCGCTGGCCGCCGCCCCGTTCCTGCCCGACGGCCGGAGCTGGGCCGCCCACGCTCTGCATGACCTGGGCATCGGCATCCGCCTCGTCGATCTGCCCGCCGGCATCCGTCAGGAGCTCATCAGCGCCCAGCAGCGCCAGTACCGCTAGCTGCCGGAAGCGCCGCCGCAGTCTCCAGGGCATCCCCGGCGATCTCCCGGGCCGGGGATGGGTCCTCGGCGGCGCCCCGGGACATCCTCGCTGCGGGCCGGCCAGACCCAGATCACTCTGGTCCTATCGAAATCAGGTCATTACAGTGATCACAGTCTTACCGCACAGACAAACGTTTGCCCGCGCGCTCCGGTCGACACAGATGGCGGCCTGCCCGGCGGCGACCTGCAGGGAGGCTGGGTGCCCTACTCGCCGCACGCCCGGGATGCGGGCGTGCTGCCCAGATGACGGTGCCGCTGGCCGCCGACGTCGAACGGCTGCCGCCGTACGCCGGACTGCCCCCGGCGGCCCTGGACCGTGCAGGCCGGCTGCTGGCCGCGAACCCGGCGGTGTCCCTGCACGACCACCCCGTGCGCCTGCCTGACCCGCTGACGGCCGCGTCCTGGCAGGCCTGGCGGGCGGACGGGCGCGAGGTGCTGGGTTACGGCGGCCTGGCGGGCTCGGGCTGGGCCGCCGTGGTGGCCAGCGCGCTGTCGACCCGTGACTTTGCGCTGCTGCTGCGCTGGGCGGCGTTCATGCGCCAGGACATCGCGGCCCATCCGGGCCAGGCCGTCCTGGCCGCCGGGCCGGCCGACCTGCCCGCCGCCGGCTTCGGGCCGGTCGGCATCATGCTCGGCCTGGAGGACCTGGACGCGGTTGGCACCGACCTGAGCCTGCTGCCGGAGCTGGCCGCGGCCGGGGTCCGGTGCGCGGGCCTGGCCTACAACGCGGGCAACCCGCTCGGCGGCGGGCTGGAGAGCGATCCGGACGACGGCCTGACCGCTCTCGGCCAGCGGGCCGTCGCCCTGCTCAACGACCTCGGCATCACCGTGGACGTGGCCCATGCGGGCGACCGCACCGCCCTGGACGCGTGCCGTGTCAGCCGCGGGCCGGTGGTGGTCAGCCACGCCGGCGCGCGGACCGTGTGGCCGACACCGCGGATGAAGCCGGACGCGGTGCTGGACGCGGTGGCCGCGACGGGCGGCGTGGTCGCGGTGTCAGCGGCGCCGGACTCCACGCTGTCCGCGGCGCACCCCCGGCACGACCTGGAGTCGGTCATGGACCACCTGAGCTACCTGGCCGAGCGGCTCGGCGTCGCGCACATGGCCCTGGGTCCGGACGCATTCTTCGGGGACCATGTCGGGCTGTACGAGGCGACCGGCCACGCGGTGCCGTGGCCGGTGCCGCCGCACGAGGAGATCCGCTACGTGGCCGGGCTGGAGAACCCCGGCGAGACCGCCCGCAACGTCACCGCCTGGCTGCTGGAGCACGGCTGGGCTGAGCCGGATATCGCCGCGATCATCGGCGGCAACGTCCTGCGGGTTCTGCACGCGACCGCTGCCGCGGCTTAGGCAACGGTGAGGGAGCCCGGCGCCGCACCGGCGGCGCCGGGCCGAGCGAGAGGAGCAGATGTCGTGTCCGCAGACGCGCCGGAAACAGCGGCCGCCCGCCTGGAGCAGGTGCACCGGGCCATCGACGAGGCGATTGCCGGCCTGGATGAGCCGCTGCGCGCGCTCAGCCTGGACCTGCACGGCCACCCGGAGCTGGCGCTGGCCGAGCACCGGTCGGCCGGGGTGCTGCGCGACTGGCTCAGCGAGCGCGGCTTCCGGGTGCAGGCCCCGGTGGCGGGCCTGGACACGGCGTTCGTCGCCGACTACGGGCACGGCGCCCCGGTTATCGCCTACCTGCTGGAGTACGACGCGCTGCCCGGCGTCGGCCACGGCTGCGGCCATAACCTGATCGCGGCGGGCGGGATCGGTGCCGCCACCGCGCTGCTGGCGGCGCTGCCCGAGCCGCCGGGCACGCTGCGGGTGATCGGCACGCCCGGCGAGGAAGGCGCGGGGGGCAAGGTCATCGAGCTGGAGGCGGGCGTGTTCGACGACGTCGACGCCGCGCTCATGTTTCACCCCGGCGACAAGACCGTGCCCATCCGGCACGCCCTGGCATCGATGCCGATGACCTTCGAGTTCCACGGCGTGTCCACTCATGCCGCGGGCAGCCCGGATCAGGGCCGCAGCGCGCTAGCGGCGATGATCCAGCTGTTCGTCTCCATAGACGCGCTGCGCCAGTTCCTGCCCGAGGCCTCCCGGGTGCACGGGGTGATCCTCGACGGCGGGCAGGCGTCCAACGTCATCCCGGACTACACCAGGGCCTCGTTCCAGGTCCGCGCCGTGACCAGCGAGCTGCTCACTGACCACGTGGACCGGGTCGAGGCGTGTGCCCGGGCGGCCGCGGCGGCCACGGGCACCACGGTGGACATCACCCGCAGCCATGTCTACGCCGAGCGCAAGAACAACCACGCCATCGCCTACCGCGTCGCCCGGTACCTGACTGAGCTTGGCGAGCAGGTCGAGGAGCCGGTGCTGCGCGGCGGGACGGGCTCATCTGACATCGGGAACGTCAGCCTGCGGCTGCCCGCCATCCACCCGTACCTGAAGGTGATGAAGCGCGGCACGCCCAGCCACTCCCACGTGATGGCCGAGGCCGCGGCCGGCCTGGACGCGCACCGGGCGATGCTGCGGATGGCGGCCGCGCTGGCCAGGACGGGCGCCGACCTATTCTGCGACGGCGCCTTGCTGGACGCGGCACGGCAGGAGTTCGCCACCTCCGGGCCGGACCTGCCCAGCTAGGCGCGGCCATATCCGCTCCCGCTCCGCCCGGGTGAACTGACCAGGACTAGCACGTTCGCCGGCGGCCGATGATTCCGCGTCGCCCGCGCCGTCTGCACGCTTAGGCACTCACGGCGGCAGAAGGGCACGACGATGGCAGACGGATTCGTGTCGGTATCCCGGCGCATCGAGGCACCCGCAGAGCGGCTCTTCGCCCTGCTCGCCGACTCGGCGAACCACCCGCTGGTCGACGGATCGGCCATGGTGCGGGAGCCGGCCGCGGCGGTCAGGCTGACCGGAACCGGTGACGTGTTCCGGATGAACATGCACCACCCCGAGTGGGGCGACTACCAGATGCAGAACAAGGTGGTCGAGTACCAGGCCGGCCGGCGGCTGGTGTGGGAGCCGGCGCGGGTGATGGCCCCGGGTCCGGAACAGGACGAGGAGACCGGCCCTCCGGCCCGGTACCGCTGGGGATGGGAGCTCACTCCTGATGGCCCCGGTGCCGCCGTGGTCACCGAGTCGTTCGACTGCAGCCGTTCGCCGGAGGACCTGCGCCAGGCCGTCCGCGAAGGCGAGGGGTGGCGGGATGCCATGACCGCGTCGCTAGCCCGGCTGGAGCTCCTGGCCAGGGCTGCGGGCCCGGCGTAGCCGCGGCGCGGGCCCGGCGTAGCCGCGGCGCGGGCCCGGCGCAGCGGCGCGGGCCGGCCACGGCGCTCAGCCGTTACGCCGGGACGGCCGCCCCGGTCAGGGACCGTCGTCGGCGTCATCGGGCTCAGGCTCGGGCGGCTGCTGAATGCTCGCATCCAGCAGGGCTGTTGCCCCGGCCGGCCGGCTGGCCACCTCATCAGCCCGCTCCCGGATGCGCTCCAGGGTCTCTGCGTCGCCCAGCGGGATAGTGGCTTCCAGCCGGGGGCGCTCCCGGACTTCGGGCGTGTCGACCACCGCATCCACC
>DASXDJ010000057.1:0-36767 GCA_036490755.1 Streptosporangiaceae bacterium | reverse complement strand
GACACCTCGCCGGGCCTCCAGCAGCGCTTTCGCGTCCAGGCCATCCCGACGCTCCTGGTTCTGCGGCAGGGCCAGGTGGCGGCGAGCCGCGCCGGTGCCGCGCCCGCCGCGCAGCTACGTGCCTGGGCCGAGGACGTCATTAGCGGATCCTGAAGCCTCGTGACGGGCAGGAACGTGCCGGACGGGCACATGATCGGCGGCCCGGCTGCGCGCGACCAGACTTACGCTGAGCGCCGCCGAGCCGGGCGCGCCTTGCGGGCACAGCTGCCGCGGTCGGCGCACGCGGCCTGGGCGGCATCGCCGGGCCGGCCCGACCCGGTTGACCTTCTGGAGCGCAACAACCATTCCCGGCTCCCCGACCTGGTGCCGGTCCGGTACGGGCGGATGCTCACCTCGCCGTTTGCCTTCCTGCGCGGCTCAGCGGTGGTCATGGCTGAGGACCTGGCCACGACACCCGTCACCGGGGTGCGGGTGCAGGCCTGCGGCGACGCGCACCTGGGCAACTTCGGGGTCTTCGGGACGCCCGAGCGCAACCTCGTCTTCGACGTCAACGACTTCGACGAGACCCTTCCTGGCCCGTGGGAGTGGGACGTAAAGCGGCTGGCCGCAAGCGTGATACTGGCCGCCGCCAACCTGCGGATCGACGACGGCCAGGCGGCGCGCATCGTCCAGGCCGCCGTCCGGGCCTACCGCGAGCGGATGGCCGGGCTGGCTGCCCTGGGCCCAATGGATGTGTGGCACGACCGCGTCGATGTCGCTGCCGTCCTGGCCATCGCCCGGCAGGCCCGCGCCAAGGACCTGCGCCGCCAGCTGCGCGTCGCCCGGATCCGGCGGCGCACCAGCCTGCAGATGCTGCCCAAGCTCACCCGGATCGTGAACGGGACCCGGCGGATCGTTGACGACCCGCCGCTGATCGGGCACGTCGACTCTCAGGAGCTGGACGGCGGGGAGGTGATCGCCGGCTACGCCGGGTCGCTGCCGCCCGACCGGCGGCCGCTGCTGGAGCGCTACCAGGTGCTGGACACCGCCCGCAAAGTGGTGGGCGTGGGCAGCGTCGGCACCCGCTGCTACCTCTGCCTGCTGGCCGACTCCGACGCCCGCTCCCCCCTCTTCCTGCAGCTGAAAGAGGCCATGGAGTCGGTTCACGCGCCGTACGCCGGCCCGTCGGAGTTCGGGCATCAGGGCCAGCGGGTGGCCATCGGCCAGCGGACCATGCAGGCCGCCAGCGACATGTTCGTCGGCTGGACCAGCTCCCGCGGCCACGACTACTACGTACGCCAGTTCCGGGACATGAAGGGCTCAGTCAACCTGGACGTCATGACACCCGCCGGCTTTGCCAGTTACGCCCTGATATGCGGGATAACGCTGGCCCGCGCGCACGCCCGGTCCGGGAACGCGGCCGTCATCTCGGGGTACCTGGGCCGCGGCCCCCGGTTCGACATCGCTGTCGCGGGCTTCGCCGCCGCCTACGCCCGGCAGGCCAGCCGCGACTACCAGGCCCTGGCCGATGCTACGCAGGCCGGCCGGGTGATTGCCGTGGACGCCTGAGCGGCACGGTCGGCCCGCGTGCTGCCACTCATCCTGGTGAAGTGCCGCCCAGCCGGGCCGCGAGTGCAGGTTGCAGGTGCTGCCCGACGGGCGCGACTGGCCCGTGACTGCGGGGCGGGCCGGCCAGGCCGCCGTCCGGGCCAGCGGCGTCCGGGCGGTGTCCGACGAGCTGAAGATCAGCTGCCCGGGCTGCCGCGCGACGATGCTGACATCACCCCATGTCCTGGACGGGGTGCTCAGGTGCCCGGGTTCTGGTAGCCGACCGCCAGCTCGCCGTCGGCGTAGCTGACCCAGATACTGGCGCTGTCGAGGACGTCACCGGCCAGCAGCGCGCGGCCGATCCGCGTCTCGACCTCGCGGGCGATGAACCGGCGCAGCGGCCGCGCCCCGTAGACCGGGTCGTAGCCCTGCCGGGCGATGAAAGCGCGGGCGTCCTCGGTTACCTCCAGGGTCAGCTGCCTGTCGGCGAGCCTGCTGCGCAGGTCATCGAACATCAGGTCCACGATCCGCTCGATCTCCGGCTCGGTCAGCGGCTTGAACAGCACGATGTCATCCAGCCGGTTGAGGAACTCGGGCCGGAAGTGGCCGCGCATTTCGGCCAGGACCCGCTCGCGCGCGTCGGGCTTGATCTCGCCGGCCGAGGTCGCGGCATTGAGCAGGTACTCCGACCCGATGTTGGAGGTCATGATGATGACCGTGTTGCGGAAGTCGACGGTGCGGCCCTGGGCGTCAGTCAGCCGGCCGTCGTCGAGCACCTGCAGCAGGGTGTTGAACACGTCGGAGTGCGCCTTCTCCACCTCGTCGAACAGCACGACCGAGTAGGGCTTGCGGCGCACCGCCTCGGTCAGCTGGCCACCTTCCTCGTAGCCGACATAGCCGGGCGGGGCGCCGACCAGGCGACTGACGGTGTGCCGTTCCTGGTACTCGCTCATGTCGATGCGGACCATGTTGTCCTCGGTGTCGAACAGCGCCGCCGCCAGCGACTTGGCCAGCTCGGTCTTCCCCACCCCGGTGGGCCCGAGGAAGATGAACGAGCCGATCGGCCGCCGCGGGTCCTTGACCCCGGACCGGGCCCGGATGATGGCGTCGGCGACCAGCTGGACCGCCTCGTCCTGCCCGACGATCCGCTCGTGCAGGATCTGGTCCAGGCGCAGCAGCTTCTCCCGCTCCCCCTCCTGCAGCCGGCTGACCGGGATGCCGGTCCACCGCGACACGATCGAGGCAATCTCCTCCTCGGTGACGGTCTCGCGCAGCAGCCGCTCGGCGCCCTGCCGGGCCGACAGCTGCTCCTCCTCGGCCTGCAGCCTCCGCTCCAGCTCGGGCAGCTTGCCCAGGCGCAGCTCAGCCGCCCGGTTCAGGTCATAGTCGCGCTCGGCCAGCTCGGCCTCCTGCCGCGCCTGCTCCATCTCCCCGCGCAGCGCCTGCACCCGGCGCAGCGCCTGCCGCTCGGCTTCCCACTGGGCACGCAAGGAGTCGGCCTCGGCCCGGAGGTCGGCCAGCTCCCGGCGCAGGTCCTCCAGCCGCCGGCTGCTGGCCTGGTCGCTCTCCTTGGCCAGTGCGGCTTCCTCGATCTCCAGCCGCATCACCCGCCGGGTCAGCTCGTCGAGCTCCGCCGGCATCGAGTCGATCTCGGTACGGATCATCGCGCAGGCCTCGTCGGCCAGGTCAATGGCCTTGTCAGGCAGGAACCGGTCGGAGATGTAGCGGTGGCTCAGCGTTACCGCCGCCACCAGCGCGCTGTCGGAGATCTTCACGCCATGGAAGACCTCCAGCCGCTCGCGCAGCCCGCGCAGGATCGACACCGCGTCCTCTGGCGCTGGCTCGTCGACCAGCACCGGCTGCAGGCGACGCTCGAGCGCCGCGTCTTTCTCGATGTGCTTGCGGTACTCATCCAGCGTTGTCGCGCCGATCATGTGCAGCTCGCCGCGGGCCAGCATCGGCTTGAGCATGTTGCCGGCATCCATGGCGCCCTCGGCCGCGCCGGCCCCGACGACGGTGTGCAGCTCGTCGACGAACAGCAGGATCCGGCCCTCGGCGCCGGCGACCTCGCCGAGCACGGCCTTGAGCCGCTCCTCGAACTCGCCCCGGTACTTGGCCCCCGCCACCAGCGACCCCATGTCCAGGCTGAACACGGTCTTGTCGCGCAGCCCCTCGGGAACGTCGCCCCGGGTGATCCGCTGGGCCAGGCCCTCAACGATCGCGGTCTTGCCGACGCCCGGATCCCCGATCAGCACCGGGTTGTTCTTAGTCTTGCGGGACAGGATCTGGATCACCCGGCGGATCTCGGCGTCACGCCCGATGACCGGGTCAAGCCGGCCGCTGGCGGCCGCGGCAACCAGGTCGGTCCCGTACTTGGCCAGAGCCTCGTAGGCCACCTCCGGCATGGCCGAGGTAACGCGCTGGTTGCCGCGCATCTTCGTCAGGGCCTGCAGGAAGCCATCGCGGGTCAGGCCCCCCTGGCCCAGCAGGCGGCCGGCGACGGTGGCGTCGCCCTCCTCCAGCATGGCCATGATCAGGTGCTCGACGGAGACATACTCGTCCTTGAGCCGGCTGGCCTGCTGCTGGGCCGCGTCCAGCAGTCGCGACAGCCGGGCCGTCACGTTGACCTGGCCGGGCGGCGCGCCCGGCCCGCTGACCCGGGGGCGGCGCAGCAGCTCAGCCTCCAGGCTCGCCTTCAGCGCGCTGGTATCGGCGCCGGCCTGGGTCAGCAGCCTGGGCACGATGCCGTCGGCCTGCTCGAGCAGCGCCGCCAGCAGGTGCTCAACGTCGACCTCAGTATGCCCGAGGCGCAGCGCCCGGGTCTGGGCATCGTGCAGCGCCTCCTGCGACTTCTGGGTCAGCAGGTTCGGGTCCATGATTACCCTCCAGGCGGTCGGGCGCGGCGCAGTGCGCTCTCCAGCGCCGCGATGCGGTCCAGCAAGTCAGTGACGAGGCCGATGGCCGCGTAGTTGAGCGCGAAGCCGGCGCGCAGCCGCTGGATCCGGGCCATCGCGCTGACCTGGGCCGGCGAGAACCACAGGTTCCCGGCCTGGTCGCGGGTGGCGTCCAGGATCCCCAGGGTGACGAGTCGGCGGATCAGGTCGGGATGGGTGCCGGTGACCATCGCGAAGCGGTTGAGGCTCAGCCGCGCCGGCCGGACCAGGGCGCAGGTCACTGCGGCCTCCTCGGGTCGAAGTCTGATGCCGCGGCCAGCTCCTCGAACAGTCGCCGCTCGGCTGCCGACAGCCGGGACGGCACCATGATCCGGGCCTCGGCGTACAGGTCGCCTGATGTCCGGCCGGACCCGGGCAGGCCGCGGCCGCGCAGCCGCAGCCTCCGGCCGCTGGAGGTGCCCGCCGGCACCTTCACCTTGGCCTCTCCACCAGGGGTGTCCACCGCGGCGGACGTGCCCAGCGCCGCCTCCCAGGGCGCCAGCCGCAGCTCGACGTACAAGTCGCGACCCTGCAGGCGGTACCGCGGGTGCGGCTCGATGGACACCACCAGGTACAGGTCGCCGGACCGGGCACCGTCGCCGCCCTGGCCGCCCTGGCCGGCCAGCCGGATGCGCTGCCCGTCGGTTACCCCGGGCGGGATGGTGACCTCGAGGGTCTTCTGCCCGCCCGGCCCCTGCAGGGTGATGGTCCGGCGGCTGCCCTGGTAGGCCTCCTCCACGCTGAGCCGCAGCTCAGCCTCCTGATCGGCGCCGGGCACTGGCCCCCAGCCGCCGCGCCCGGCCCCGCCGCCCCGCCCGCCGAACAGGTCGCCGAACAAGTCCTCGAAGTCGACGCCGCCCCCGTAGCCGAATCCGCCGCCCCCGCCAGCCCCGCCCGGCCGGCTGGTCCCCGCGCCCGCCCCGGCCCGGGCCCGGCTGCGCGCCCAGGTGTCGGGGTCGACGTCCTCGGGCACCTGGCGGAAGTCGGGCCCGAACGCGTCGTAGCGCCGCCGGGTCTGCGGATCCGACAGGACGTCGTAGGCCTGCGAGACTTCCTTGAATCGCTCCTCGGCCGACGGGTCGGAGTTCACGTCCGGGTGCAGCGTGCGGGCCAGCTTGCGGTAGGCCCGCTGGATCTCGTCCTGGCTGGCGGTCCTCGGGACGCCGAGGACCTCGTAGTAGTCGCGGCTGTCCGCCATCAGTCTGCCCTGGCCACCACCACCTGCGCCGGCCGCAGCTGGTGGTCTGGCTCGCCGTAGCCGGGCCGCAGGACCTCCACCACCGTCCCGGCGGGCACGTCGGGCTCCAGGCGGGTCGCGACGGCCTCGTGCCGGGCCGGGTCAAATGGCTTGCCCGCGTCATGTCGGCGGGGGTAGCCCAGCGCGGCCAGAATGGCCAGGGCCTGGTCCCGCACCGCCCCGATGCCCTCCGTCAGGGCATCCGGGTCCGACCCCGCGTGCGCCAGCGCCCGGTCCAGGTTGTCGACGACCGGCAGCCACTGCGCGGCCACCTGGGCGCTGGCCCGCGCGGCGGCGTCGCTCACCTGGACCGCGCATCGCTTGCGGATGTTGTCGGCATCGGCCAGGGCCCGCAGCCGCTGATCGCGGGCCTCGTCCAGCTCCCGGCGCAGCGCGGCGACCTCCTGGTCGGCTTCCTGGCCAGCTTCCCGGCCCGCCGGGGCGGCGCCGACCACACCGGGGGCGGGATCGTGGTGGCCGGCGGGCCCGGTGGCCGGTCCCGGACCCGCCGTGCCGGCCGGCGTGGCCGCAGGCGGGCCGTGGTCCGCACCTGGCCCGGCAGCGCCGGCGGCCTGATCACTCATGGGTCGTGAATTCCGCGTCGATCACGTCGTCGTCATCGCTGCCCTGCTGCGGCCGGCCCCGGCCGCCCGCATCGCCGCCCGGCTGCTCCGCGCCGGGCTCGCCGCCCTGCGGCGGGACGCTGCTGGCCGCCAGCAGGCTCTGGTACACCTGCTGCAGCTCGCCGGTGAGCGACCGGAGCCGGTCCAGCGGCGCGTCGCCGGACAGCGCCTGGCGGGCGTCGGCGGCCAGCTGCTCCGCGCGGGCTTTCTCGTGCACCGGGACCGCGTCGCCGCGCTCGGCCAGCAGGTGCTCGACCGCGTAGGCACCGCCGTCCAGCTCGTTGCGGGCGTCAGTCACCTCGCGCAACTGCCGGTCCGCGTCGCGGTTCTGCTCAGCCTCCGTGACCATCCGCTCCACCTCGGCCTGATCCAGGTTGGAGCTCTCGCTGATGGTGATCCGCTGCTCGGCGCCGGTGTCCTTGTCCCGGGCCGAGACATTCAGGATCCCGTTCGCGTCGATGTCGAAGGTGACCTCGACCTGCGGAGTGCCGCGCGGCGCAGGCCGGATGTTCTCCAGCCGGAACCGGCCGAGCACTCGGTTGTCGGCGGCCCGCTCGCGCTCGCCCTGCAGGACCACGATGTCGACCGCCGACTGGTTGTCGTCGGCGGTGCTGAAGATCTCGGTGCGGCGCGCCGGAATCGTAGTGTTGCGCTCGATGACCTTGGTCATCACGCCGCCGAGTGTCTCGACGCCCAGCGACAGCGGGGTCACGTCCAGGAGCAGGACGTCCTTGACCTCGCCCTTGAGCACGGCCGCCTGGACGGCAGCGCCCAGCGCTACGACCTCGTCCGGGTTGACGGTCATGTTCGGGTCCTTGCCGCCCGTCAGCCGGCGCACCAGGTTGTGCACGGCAGGGACCCGGGTGGAGCCGCCTACCAGGATGACCTCATCGAGGTCGTTATCGGTGAGCTTGGCGTCGGCCAGCGCCTGTCGGACGGGCTCGGTCGTGCGCTCGACCAGGTCGCCGATGATCTGCTCGAACGTTGAGCGCATGACTGTGGTGTTGAGGTGCTTGGGCCCGGACGCGTCGGCGGTGATGAACGGCAGGCTCACCGACGTCTGGGTGACCGACGACAGCTCGACCTTGGCCTTCTCCGCCGCCTCGAACAGCCGCTGCAGGGCCTGCGGGTCGGCCCGCAGGTCGATCCCGTTGTCGCGCTGGAACTCATCGGCCAGGTAGTCGACCAGCCGCCGGTCGAAGTCATCGCCGCCCAGGTGGGTGTCTCCGGCGGTGGCCCGGACCTCGACCACGCCGTCACCGATGTCCAGGACGCTCACGTCGAAGGTCCCGCCGCCGAGGTCGAAGACCAGCACCGTCTCGTTCTGCTTTTTGTCCAGCCCGTAGGCCAGCGCTGCGGCAGTTGGCTCGTTGATGATGCGCAGCACCTCGAGCCCGGCGATCCGGCCGGCGTCCTTGGTGGCCTGCCGCTGGGCGTCGTTGAAGTAGGCCGGCACCGTGATCACGGCCTCGGTGACCTTCTCGCCCAGTGCCTTGGAGGCGTCCTCGGCAAGCTTGCGCAATACCAGCGCGGAGATCTCCTCCGGCGCGTACTGCTTGCCCTGGACGCTGAACCGGACGGCATCGTCCGGGCCCGCGACCACGTCAAACGACACTGCGTTCAGCTCGCTGGTCACCTCGTCGTACCGGCGCCCGATGAACCGCTTGGCCGAGTAGATGGTGCCCTTGGGATTCAAGATCGCCTGCCGCCGGGCCAGCTGCCCGACCAGGCGCTCGCCCTGGCTGGTGAAGCCCACCACCGAGGGCGTGGTCCGCTGGCCCTCGACGTTGGGGATGACGGTCGGCTTACCGGCCTCGGTGGCCGCTATGACCGAGTTGGTCGTCCCCAGATCGATGCCTACCGCTATTGCCATCACTGCCTCCTCCTGGCCATCGGCCTGGTCGCGCTGCGGCCGCGCTGCGTGGTGGCTGGCGAAGCTGCCGGTGATCAGCAGGTCACTCGGTAGGGCGAGGAGCGAGCCGCAGCCCCGGCCAGGCCGCCGCGGACGCCTGCACTCCCCAGACTCCCAATCTGGCAGGAGACCTACATCCTCCGTCCGGGTAGTACGGGCAGCCCGGCAGCCGGCCCGGATCAGCGCCCAGGACTGCACGGCCTGACGGTGTGCGGCGCGGTCCGGGCGGCGAGCCTGGTAGCGCGAGGCGCCCGTTACGGCTGACCCGACAAGGAGGTCTCGCAGTGAGCGATCTCATCGTCATCGGCTACCCCGATGAGCGGCAGGCGTCCCGGGCCTGGGCGGAACTGACCCGGTTGCAGCGGGACTACCTGGTGGACCTGGAGGACGCGGCCATCATCCGCCGGGACCAGAAAGGAAGACTGCATGTCACCACGCCAGCGCATCACGCGGTGGCCTGGGGAACCCTCAGCGGCCTGTTCTGGGGTATGGTCATCGGCCTGCTCCTGCTGCCGCTCATCCCGGTGGCGCCGCTCATCAGCGTCGCCGGCGGGCTGGCGGGCGCCGGCATCGGAGTGGCCGCTGACCTCATGATCGAGGAGGATTTCAGGCAGCGCACGCAGGACATGCTGCAGCCGGGTACCTCGGCCCTGCTGGTGATCATCCGCAAGGCGACCATGGACAGGTTCCTGGAGGCGCTGGCTCCCTACGGGGGCACCGTGCTGAAGACCTCGCTGCCGAAGGGAGCCGAGGAGCAGCTGATGAAGGTGCTGCACGGCGCCGACCCGTCCGCCGGGACGTGGTCGCAGCCAGAGGACTCCCCCGCCGCGGCTGCCCCCCGCGCATCCGGTCAGCGCTAATCGCCGGGCTGCTGATCAGCAGGCTGCTGATCAGCAGAGCGGCGGCCCCGGTGCTGTGCTCGCTGGCGCAGCAGGGCGCGGGCGGGCAGCCGCCAGGAACGTACGCGGTCGCGCGGCGACCGCAGTGAGCTGCCGGGCTGCAGCTCGCCGCGGAGCCGATCGATGTGGCTGACTAGCTCGCCGCGCAGCGGCCAGCCGACCGGACGGTCTGCGGGATCGGCGGCCAGCGCCAGGCTGAGCAGGTCCTGCTGCTCCCGCGCGGCCTCCAGGTGCCTGTCCAGGTCGGCCATGGCCAGCTCGCGGCCGGCCGCATCATGCTGGGTGGCCAGTCGCCCGTAGTCGCGCACCGCCGCGGCCAGCACCCGCAGCACGCCGGCCAGCCGGGCGCGGTCCTCTGGCTCGCGCATCGAGCTGTGGTCCTCGCCGAGCTGGGTGAGGTCGGCGATCGACCGGGCCAGGCCGCGCAGCGTGATGGCCGCGTGCTCCAGGGTTTCCAGCACCTGGCGCAGCGCGATCTCCCCGGCCGGCCGCAGCAAGGTTCGCGGGTTGAGCCGGATGCTGTCCTCGGCCTGACGCACTGCCTCATCCAGTGCCCGGATCTCCACCGACAGGCCACGGGCCTGGGCGAGCCAGTCGCCGGCCGAGTCGGGCGGTGTCCCGTCATTCAGCCCGGCCGCGATCTGATCGAGCAGGTCGGCCATCTTGCGGCAGAGCCGGCCAATCGCGTCGTGCGCGGACTCCACCCGCGGCGTGGCCATGACGATGCCCGCGGCCAGCCCCGCCCCGGCGCCCACCAGCGTCTCGGCGATCCGGCCGGTGGCTGCCTCGCCACGGGTGCTGCCTACCGACAAGATCAGCATGGCACTGATCGGGACCTCCAGGATGGTGTCGCCCAGCCGAAGCAGGTACCCCAGGGCCAGCCCGGCCACGATCGTGATCCCCAGGCTCCACCAGCTGAACCCGATCACGTCCGACAGGACCACGGCGACCAGCACGCCTGCCACGACGGCCGCCACCCGCTTCACGGCGCTGCGCACGGTCTGGTAGAGCGTCGCCTGGGCCACCAGCAGCGCGGTCAGCGGCGCCAGCACCGGCTTGGGCGTACCGCCGGGCAGCGCCAGGGCGATCAGGTAGGCGAAGATCGCCGTGCTGGCCAGCCGGGCGATGGTGACGGCCGCGGGCTGGGTCTGGAACCGGACGACCATCAGGGTATGCGGGGTCCGTTGCGCGACGGTCCGCGCGGTCTCGCTGACCCGCCGGGCCGGGCGCCTGCCGGGCATCGGGATCCTCACGGGCACGGAAGACCATCCTCCTCCCCTGCGGCCACGGTGGCCACGACCGCGCGCGCCGACATCCCCTGGTCGGGTAGCCCGCCCGCCCTGCCCTGCCACGGCCGGACTAGCTGACCTGACGGTGTGCGGTGCGGGCTGCCCGGCGAGCCTGGGAGTAGCCGCACCGAAGGGAGCACCGGCATGCACATGCTCGATGATCCGCACCTGCAGCTGGTGCGCCCGGTGGCGCCGCTGACCCCCGAGGGCTGCCAGGAGTGCCTGGAGACCGGGTCCTCCTGGCTCCACCTGCGGCTGTGCCTAACCTGCGGACACGTGGGCTGCTGCGACTCCTCGCCGCGACGGCACGCCCGCGCCCACGCGCACGCGATCGGGCACCCGATCGTCCAGTCCTTCGAGCCCGGCGAGTCGTGGCGCTGGTGCTATGTCGACGAAGCCTACGTCTGAGCAGGCCGGGCCCGGCACCGCCGCGGCGGAGACGCCCGATAGGTACGGGGCCTACCCGCGGCTGAGCCAGGCCCAGCTGGCCGCGCTGGCCGAGCTCGGCGAGCGCCGGGCGGTCAGCCCGGGCGAGGTGCTGTTCGCCGAGGGCGACCGGGACTGCGACTTCTTCGCTGTCCTGGCTGGGCTCGTGCAACTGGTGGAAGGGAGGGCCACGCCCGAGGAGCGGGTCATCAGCACGCACGGGCCGGGCCGGTTCATCGGCGAGCTGGGGCTGCTGACCGGGCAGCCCGCCTTCTACAGCGCCGTCGCCGCGCACGCGGGCGAGGTCGTGGCCGTGCCGGCCGCCCGGCTCCGGCGGCTCGTCGCCGACGATGCCGCCCTGGGCGACCTGATCCTGCGCGCCTACCTCATCCGCCGGTCCGTCCTGATCAGCCTCGGCGTAGGCGTGCGGATCATCGGCTCGCGGTACTCGCGGGACGCCCGCCGGCTGCGGGATTTCACCGCCCGCAACCGGATCCCGGCTCAGTGGCTGGACGTGGAGGCAGATCCTGGCGCCGAGCAGCTGCTCCGGCAGCTGAACGTGCCCCCCGAGGAAACACCGCTAGTGATCTTGTACGGGCGGCTGCTGCTGCGCAATCCCGGCAACGCCGAGCTTGCCGCCGCGGTCGGGCTGCTGGCGCCGGAGACTTGTGACGCCAGCAGTGACGTGCTAGTGGTCGGCTCGGGCCCGGCGGGCCTGTCCGCAGCGGTCTACAGTGCTTCCGAAGGGCTGCAGACGGTCGTTGCGGAGGGGCTCGCGACTGGCGGGCAGGCCGGGACCTCGTCCCGGATCGAGAACTACCTGGGCTTCCCGTCCGGCATTTCCGGCGGCGAGCTCGCCGAGCGGGCGGTCATGCAGGCCCGCAAGTTCGGCGCCCGGTTCGCGGTCCCGGCCGAGGCCACGGCGATCAGCCGTCGGGACGGGCATTTCGCCGTGCAGCTGGCCGGCGGCTCCGCCATGACGGCCCGGTCGGTGATCCTGGCCACCGGCGCGCGGTACCGGCGGCTGGACCTGCCGCGCCTGGAGCATTTCGAGAGGAGCAGCGTCTACTACGCGGCGTCCCAGGCGGAGGCGCTGATGTGCCGCGATGATCCGGTGGTCATCGTCGGCGGCGGGAACTCGGCGGGCCAGGCGGCGGTGTTCCTGTCCCGCTATGCGGCGCAGATCACCATGGTGCTGCGCGAGCGCCAGCTGGGCGAGTGGATGTCGCGCTACCTGGTCGACCAAGTCCGACAGCTGCCCAACATCCAGGTGCGCTGTCACTGCGAGGTGCGCGAACTGCTCGGCGACAAGAAACTAGAGGGCGTTGTGGTGACCGATACCGAGACCGGCGGTTGCTACGAACTGCCCGCCCGGGCCCTGTTCACCCTCGTCGGCATGGCCCCGTGCACTGGCTGGCTCGGCGGCCTGGCCGGGCTGGACGAACACGGGTTCGTGCTCACCGGGCCGGCCGCCGATCAGGCCGGGGCCGCAGCGAGCCAGCCGTCCTGGCGCCCGTCTGCCCTGGAGACCAACCAGCCGGGACTGTTCGCTGTTGGGGACGTCCGCAGCGGCTCGGTCAAGCGGGTAGCCGCGGCCGTGGGCGAGGGCGGCATGGTCATACGGCTGGCCTTCGAGCGGATGCGGCCTGGCTAGCACGCGGCCTCGCCGGAACTGGCCCCCGGGCTCTCCGGGCCGATAGCCGTCCCGATCAGCTGGGCGAACCGCCGCGGCACCCCAAGATCGGCGGGGGTGTCCCCATGTTCTTTTGTCAAGTCGGCTCGGGAGGTTCGGGCGCTTTGTGCCAGGCGGCGTTGGCGGTCTCCGGCGCAGGCCGGGCGGCCTGGTAAGGCTGCCGGGTGCGGAGGATGGCCAGGATGACGTCGCAGCGGCGGCGGGCGAGGCAGATCAAGGTGGCGTTGTGGCGTTTTGCCCTCGACTCTCTTGCGGTCGTGGAAGGCCTTGGATGCCGGGTCACGGAGACTGGCGAAGGCGGCGAGGAGCATGGCGTTCTTGAGGCGGTGGTTGCCGCGGCGGCTGCGGGTCTCGGCGTTGAGGGAGGTGCCGGACTGGCGGGTGACCGGGGCCAGGCCGGCGTAGGCGGCGAGCTTGCTGCCGTCGCGGAAGGCGGAGCCGTCGCCGATCTCGGCGAGGATCCGGGCGCGGTCGCCGCCAGCGGCGGACGGTCAGCTCGTCGAGGACCGGGCGCAGTTGAGATATCACTTCATATCAATGCGAGCTACCCGAATCTCTCTTGCCGTACGGAAGAACTGCTCGAACTTGGTGAACCCCACCACCGGCATGATCACTCCATTTCTAGGGCGGCGACAAGGCGCCGATCGACATTGCCGCCTGGGCTGAGAACGGCCCGGCCCCGGCTGCCGCAACATCGTTTAATCGTGCAGCTTTACCAGCAGGCGCTAGACTTGCGGATAGCTGAGCAAGAGCTGATGAAAGCGGGCGGCCGAGAGAATGCGGTCCCGCGCCGCCGCCAGGGTCGCGAGCTGACAGGTGAACTGGACATGCCACTACTGGCCGGGGTACGCACAATCATTTCATTGCCGGAATATTGCTGTTATCGCGCCACATGCGGTAATCCACCGGGGCTTATTTCCGCGAATGCGCCTGCCTGCCGCGCCTAGTCATGCCCGACGACGGTGGCTGCGGCCGGCAGCAGCTGGCCACCCGCAGGAGCCTGCTGGTGCGGTCCCTGCTCCTGGCCCAGGAAGCCGGCGAGGCCGACACCCTGCAGGTGGTCGCACAGGCCGCTGAGTCCGCGACCCGCTGCCAGACGATCGGCATCCTCGCCGGCGGGGCCTGGCAGGACGCCGGGTACGGAGGCCGCGGGCTGCGCCCGGCGGAGGTGGCGGCGGCCGGCTCAGGACCGCAGGGCGGGCGCGTCAGGCGGGCCGATTCTGCGTGGGCCTGGGCGTACCCGATCCCGGCCGCGCACGGCCAGGCCGGCTTCCTGGTCGTGGGAGCAGACGCGGAGCCGCCGGAGAGTGACCATAGCCTGCTCCAGGCCCTGGCTCAGCTGGCCGGCATCATGCTGGCCAGCGGGCGCCCGCCGGCCAGCGGCCGGGCAGATGTCGCTAAGCTGCGCGCCGCTAACCAGGCACTGCGCAGGAGCATGCAGATTCACGACCAGCTGACCCAGGTGACCATGCGCGGCGAGGGCCAGGAGGGCATCGCCCAGGCGGTCCATGAGCTGACCGGTCTCCCGGCCGGAATCGAGGACGCGTTCGGCAACGTCGTCGCGTGGGCGGGCCAGGACGGTGCCGACCCGCCGCAGGCTGGCCGAGACCGGCGGGCCCTGGCGCTGCAGCGCATGCCGGACGGGCACGGGTCGGTCCGGGACGGGGACCGGCTAGTCTCGGTGGCCCGGATCGCGGGCGAGCCGGTCGGCATGGTCGTGCTCGCCGATCCCGGCCGGACGGTCGGCGCGGCCGACCAAGTGGTCCTCGAGCACGCCACTACAGCTCTGGCCACGGAGATCGACCGGCTGCAGAACCTGGGCGAGTCGCTCGCCCAGGCGCGCAGCACCCTGGCGCTGGACCTGGTGAACGGCGCGGACGAGGCATCCGCCCTGGGCCGCGCGCAAGCGCTCGGCTACGACCTCGGCCGCCCGCACCGGGTGGCAGCGGTCGAATCCCGCCCGGACCACGGCGCAGACATGGAAGCCTTTGCCCAGGTTATCCGGACGGCGGCCAGCACCCTGGGGGCCGGGCCGCTGATCGCCGCGCGCCCCGCTGACGTGATCGTGCTGGCCGAAGCCGACGTCTCCTGGACGCGTCTGCACGGCAACATCCAGGGCGAGCCGCCAGGCTGGCCCTGCTCAGTGGGGGTGGGCGGGCCCACCTGCGAAGTCGCCGACTTCCCCCGCTCGCACCATGAGGCACAGCTCGCCCTGCGGATCCAGAAGGCCATCGGCCAGGCGGAACAGGTCACTGTCTTCGACGACCTCGGCGTCTACCAGCTGCTGGCAACCGAGGCCGATACCTCGGCGATGGAGTCCTTTGTCCAGGAGTGGCTCGGCCCCCTGATGCGCTACGACGCGGTGCATGGGGCGCAGCTGATCACAACGCTGTCGGAGTTCCTGGCCTGCGGCGGCAGCTACGCCGAGACGGCACTGGCGCTCACCGTGCATCGCAGCACGCTCAAGTACCGGCTCCGGCGCATCCGCGAGGTCTCCGGCCATGACCTCGGAGCCCCCGATGTGCAGTTCAACTTGCAGGTCGCCACGCGCGCCTGGCGCACGCTGCAGGCGCTGCGCAGATCCTGAGTCTCTCGTCCTGGCAGGGCAGCGGGTTGGACCGCTCGGGACGGTGCGCCCCGGCCGCCTGGCGGCCGATGCTGAGGGTACAGCCGAACGGATCGAGGCGATCGATGATGGGACGAGCTGTGACCGGCGGCAGGACAGGCACCAGCGATACCGCGTACATCCACGACCTTGAGGAGCACCTCCGGCTGGCGGTGTTCGGGCAGGCCAGCACGACCACCTGCGAGTCGGCAGTGCTGCTGGTCCGCGGGGCGCTGGCCCGCGGCGACCGGGCCCAGGCCGCCGACGTCGCCCGGGCTACGCAGAGCCTGGCTGCCGACAGGCCGGGCAATCCGAACATGACGGCCGCGGCCGCCCATGTCAGCGGCCTGCTGCAGCGCGACTCAGCAGCACTGGACCGGGCGGCACGCACCTACTCGGTTCCGCTGGCCCAGGCAACAGCCTTCGAGGATGCCGGCCTGGCCTGCGCCGCGCACGGCGACCACTGCACCGCCGTGGCCCGCCTGCGCGGCGCCTACCAGCTATACCAGCAGCTGGGCCGGGCCGAGGAGATGGCCCGGGTGCGGGCCCTGCTGCGCGACGCCGGGGTCGGGCTGCACCACTGGAAGCGCGCGGACCGGCCGGCCTTCGGCTGGGACAGTCTCACTGATACCGAGCGCCGGATCGCCGACCTGGTGGCTGAGGGGCTGAGCAACCGGGAGGTGGCGGGCCGGGTATTCCTCAGTGCCCACACCGTCGCGTTCCACCTGCGGCACATCTTCTGGAAGCTCGACGTCGGCTCCCGGGTGCAGCTGGCCCGGCTGGTCGCCGAGCACAGCATGCGGGCCGGCGCCTGAGGCGCCGGCCCGGTCGTTGGGCGCTCAGCCTCCTGTGCTGAGCCCGCATGCTCAGGTGGCGGCCTGCTCCGGGCCCGTGACCTTGACCTGGTTCGGCTTGGCCTGCTCGAGCTTGGGCACCCGCACGGTCAGCACGCCGTCGGCCAGTTCGGCGCTGACGTCAGGGGCCTTGATGTCGCCGGGGAAAATGGTCCGGAACTCGAACTTGCCGGTCCGCCGTGAGCTGTGGTGCCGGCGCCCCTCAGCGGCGTCGCGGATCTCACCGGTGATCAGCAGCTCGCGGTCCGCGATCTGCACGTGGAGCTGGTCCTTGTGCGCGCCGGGCAGCTCGACGTGGACGATGTAGGCGTCGTCGGTCTCGGTCAGGTCAGCGGGGGGCACCCAGGACATGTCGGCGACAGCCGCCAGGCCGGCGTCCCCGAAAGCGGCATTGACCAGCTGGCCCATGCGCTCGTAGATGTCCTCGAACTCCCGGGACGGGTCGGCTGGGGTAAGTGTCCGCCGCATCCTGGTGGCGGGAAGCATGGCCATGACGGGACCTCCTGTAGTGCGTTCGTCGGTGGGCAGTTCGTCCTGCCGCCGACCCTCGCCGGCGCTGCCCGGCGCGCACATCCACAGACCAGCTAGTGCGGCCCGGCGACACGCAGCAGCGTCTGTTTGGGCGCCAGAACCACCGCCGGCCCGGCCGCTGATGCGGCTCCCCGGCCGACCGGCTGCCCGCCTGCAGGCCGCAGCCGGTCCACGTCGCTGACCAGGTCACCGCGCAGCGGCCAGCGGGCCGGCTCGCCGGAGCATCGGTGCGCAGCAGCCCGGCCGGCTTGTTCTGGCCGGGCCAGGCGGCCTCCAGGTGCGGCCGCATGCCCGGCTCGACAGGTCGCTGCCGGGCCGCCGACCTGGCGGGCCAGGCGGCGTAGTCCAGCAGCGCCCCGGCCAGCTCGGTCAGCGCCGCGGCCAGCGGCAGTCGGATCTCCTCACGGAGCTCGACCGTTTCCCCGAGACGGTGACCTGCGAACTAGGCAGTTCGGGGATATAGCCCGCCCGCGCGGCTCGATACCGTCCTTAGCGCAGGACCCAGTCGGCCAGCAGAAGCAGGAGGAAGCGGAAACAGGGAGGTCGGAGGATGGCCGTGGTCGCTGAACGGCAGCAGCAGCCCATTCGCAGCACGATCCCGGCTCGCCTCGACCGGCTCCGCTGGTCTCCGTTCCACACCCGCCTGGTTCTAGGCCTAGGCACTGCCTGGGTCTTGGACGGCCTGTCGATCACCATTGCCAGCTCGGTGTCCGGCAAGCTCACCCAGGCCAACACGCTGAACCTGTCCACCGCCCAGGCCGCCTCAATCGGAACTGTCTACCTCGTCGGCGAGGTTGTCGGGGCGCTGATCTTCGGCCGGCTGTCCGACCAGCTCGGGCGCCGCAACCTGTTCATGTGGACCCTGGCGATCTACCTGGCCGGCACCGGGCTGACCGCAGTCACCCCGCAGGGCGGTGGCTGGATCATCTACCTGTACGCCACCCGGATCATCGCCGGGATGGGCATCGGCGGCGAGTACGCGGCCATCAACTCGGCTATCGACGAGATGATGCCCGCGCGCTATCGGGGGCGCACCGACGTGTGGATCAACGGCACGTACTGGCTCGGCGCGATCCTCGGCACATTCGCCTCGTTCTTGCTGCTCAACTCATTGGAGCCGGACATCGGCTGGCGGGTGGCGTTCCTGGCCGGGCCGGCGCTGGCCGTCGTCATCATCGTTGTCCGGCGCAACCTCCCGGAGAGCCCGCGTTGGCTGATCACGCACGGCCGCGCCGATGAGGCCGAGGCCGCCGTCCGGCGGATCGAGGAAGCCGCGATCCGTGCCGGCCAGCACCTCGAACCGGTTCCCGAGAGCGCGGCCATCACCATCGTGCCCGAAAAGCGGTTCGGCTACCTGACGCTGCTGCGGGTGGCATTCCGGCAGTACCCCCGGCGGGCCATCCTGGGCGCGACGCTCATGACCACGCAGTCGTTCCTGTACAACGCGATCTTCTTCACCTACGCCCTGGTGCTCACGAAGTTCTACCACGTCAGCAACGACGCGGTGCCGCTGTACGGGCTTGCGTTCGCCGTCGGCAACCTAGCCGGCCCGCTGCTGCTCGGGCACCTGTTCGACACCCTGGGCCGCAAGAAGATGATCTCCGGCACCTACCTGCTGTCCGGGGCGATGCTGGCCTTCAGCGCCTGGCTGTTCGCTGCCGGGGTGCTGCACGCGGCCGCTCAGACCTTCATCTGGATCGTGGTGTTCTTCTTCGCGTCGGCGGGGGCCAGCGCCGGTTACCTGACCGTCAGCGAGATCTTCCCGATCGAGATCCGGGCCGAGGCCCTAGCGGTCTTCTTCGCGCTGGCCCAGATCGTCGGGGCGGTCGGCCCGGCCTTCTACGGCGCGCTGATCGGAAATGGGTCGAGCCGCACCAATCTCGCCATCGGCTACCTGGTTGGCGGGGCGATCATGATCGTCGGCGGTGTGGTCGAGATCTTCTTCGGGGTCAATGCCGAGGGCAAGTCCCTGGAAGACGTCGCCGCCCCGCTGACCGAGGCGGATTCCCGGCCGCGGACTGGACCCGACCAGGAAGAGGGGCTGCGATGATGAGCTACGCCATGCCGGAGATCAAGATCGATCATGAGCAGGATGTCATCGCTTTGCCGCCGGGCCGGCGAACGCGTTGAATGACCTGGCGCTGACGCTCAGGCACGTGCGCTGGAACGCTGTGGGGCAGACGCTGGACTCGCCGCGGCCGCGCCGCCTGCTACTCGCCGGCCGACCTCGCTGATAGTCCCTCGACGTTATCTTGGTGAGGGGTCAGATGCCTTCTGACCTGCTGGGCGAGACTGGGATCGAACCAGTGACCTCCTCAGTGAGAACAAGCAGAGGTGAGTCCGCCACTGTTCGAGAAAGCCCGCTGAGCTGGAATTACTGATCTGACCGGACGTTGCTCGTGACACGAGATCGGTAACCCGGCGGCGCGAGCGGCCGTTCCGCCAGCGTGCCCGCCATCCATCGCGAGCGCGGCGGCAGCGGTCGACGACCCGCCGCCTACGCTCCGGGCTCGTTCGACGACCTCGTGCGCCTGTGACCTACGACATGTCTCTGACACGGACTGCGAATTACTCGCCTGGGCGAGCGGCTCTGGCTCGCGGCGGCCCGTCCTTCGCCACGAGTCGCGGATGCCGGATGACGGTTCCGGGCTTCTGGACCAGCGCCTGCCAATGCGGGAATCCCGAACCCAGAGGCCGCCTGTCAGGCGGCAAAGCGTTCCACCTGGAAGACAGCCGACTCAGCCAATGAACCCACCTGGGGCTCAGGACAAAGAGCGCCACCGGTTAACTGACGAGGCCAGTGTCTTGGCGAAGAGGGGTGAAGGCGGGAAGGAGGACTCCCTGGGGTCGTGGTCTCATCAGCCCGAAGCCAGTGCTGACCACGTAACTGCGCCTAGTGGCTGGCTTCGTACTGGCTCAGCACATCAGCAGGAATCCGGCCACGATCGCTGATCTTCATGCCTCGAGACTTCGCCCAGACGCGAACGTCTCGCTGGTCATGCTTCTTAGCCGGGGCCGAGCTGGTCTTGCGGCGCGTCGGAACCCTGCGGGCTTTCTCTACGAACGGCCGGATAGCCTTGGCCAACTGATCGGCATGCTTCTTATTTAGGTCGATCTCGTACGCCACTCCGCCTACCGCGAACGTCACTGTGCCGTCGGCCGGTGTGCCATCGATGTCATCCAGGACTTCCACGATCATCTTCTGCGCCATGTTTCATCCTCCCCGCGGAATGCATTCCTCTGGATCAGCCTAGCGGCCCGCTGATACGGTCGCAGCGCCGTCTTGCTCACGAATCACGATATGGCCGAGGTTCCATAAGGTTTCCGGTCTCGTGCGGCTGCCTGACGACCGCCAACTTTCTTTCCTTCAGCGCTGGCGCGGACTCATTTCTTCTTGACCCGGTACTCCTCCGGTCCGATCCCGCTGCGCGATCGCAAGAGGTTACTGGCTCATGGCACCGGCGTAGCGAGGAGGCACATTTACAGACCCGGCCGGTTGGACCAGGCTCGAGATAGGACCGGGCGCCAGCATGCTCGCGCTGACCCATCAGATTGCGGCTAGGCGCCCTCAGTCAGTGCCGGGCAGCGGCCGGGGGCGACCAGCGAGGAGTCCGCGGAGATCCGCCGGCTGAGACGGCAGAACGCCGAGCTGCACCAGGCCAGCGAGATCCTCAGGACGGCGTCGGATTTCTTCGCGGCCAAGCAGATCAGGGCACCAAGCCCCGGGAGGCAGCCCGCAGACCGTTGTGGACCAGTGCCTCCATCAGGCACCACCATTCAGCCCAGCACTATCCGATCGGGGGATACCGGCGGCGCGACCCGCCCGGCAGCGTTTTGCTGAGGTGGCGGGTCCGCGGCCTAGCGGCCGGCTGCCAGCAGTGGGGGGAGAGGACCAGGGGGCGCGCGATGAGCGTACGCAGATGGCTGGCGTCATGGCCGGTCTACAGCCAGGTGACCGGCACGGACCGGTTGGGTCTCGGCGCGGCGGTCAAGAGCAGGCAGACCGCCCGGCTCCGGGCGCGGGTCGCGGTCGCCGACAAGGTTGTCAAGTCGGTCTGCCCGTACTGCGCGGTGGGTTGCGGTCAGGACGTCTACGTCTCCGGCGGGCGCGTCACCCAGATCGAGGGCGATCCGGACTCGCCGGTGAGCCGCGGGCGGCTCTGCCCGAAGGGCTCGGCCAGCCTCCAGCTCACCACGGGTGATGCCCGCCAGTACCGGGTCCGCTACCGCCGGCAGCATGCCGCCGACTGGGAGGACCTTGATCTCGGCACGGCAATGGACATGATCGCCGACCGGGTCATCGAGGCCCGGCGCGCGGGCTGGCAGTGGGAGCAGGACGGCCAGCGCACCCGGCGCACGATGGGCTTCGCGAGCCTGGGCGGCGCGACCCTGGACAACGAGGAAAACTACCTGATCAAGAAGCTGTTCACCGCGCTGGGCGCCGTCCAGATCGAGAATCAGGCCCGGATATGACACTCCGCCACCGTCCCCGGTCTGGGGACCAGCTTCGGCCGCGGCGGTGCCACTAACTTCCCCCGCGATCTGGTCAACTCCGACTGCATCATCATCGAGGGCTCGGACATGGCCGAGTGCCACCCCGTGGCCTTCCAGTGGGTGATGGAGGCGAAGGCCCGCGGCGCCACGGTCATCCACGTCGACCCGCGGTTCAGCCGGACCAGTGCCGTCGCTGACCTGTACGTGCCCATCAGGGCCGGAGCCGACATCGCGTTCGTCGGGGGCCTGATCAACTACGTGCTGCAGAACGAGGCGTACTTCCGCGACTACCTTCTGGCCTACACCAACGCGGCCACGATCGTGACCGAGGAATATGCCGACACCGAGGACCTCGACGGCGTGTTCTCGGGCCTGAACGCCGAGCACCGGTTCTATGACTTCGACACCTGGCGCTACCAGGGCCAGCAGGGGGCGGAGGTCAAGCCCGCCAGCGGCGAGCGGGATACGCCGGAGCCCGGAGAGCGCCAGATCCGCAGCCAGGTACGGCGGGCCGGACGCGGGGAGGCCCACGGCTCGGGCGGCGCGGCTGCCTCCGGGACCCCCGACACCGACGAGACGCTGCAGCATCCCCGCTGCGTGTTCCAGGTACTGAAGCGGCACTTCGCCCGGTATACGCCGGACCTGGTCGAGCAGGTCAGCGGAGTGCCCAGGGACCAGTTCGTCCGGGTCTGCCGACTGGTCGCCGGCAACTCCGGCCGGAACCGGACCACGGCGTTCGTCTACAGCCTGGGCTGGACCCAGCACACAGTGGGCGTGCAGTACATCCGCACGGCCGCGATCCTGCAGTCGCTGCTCGGCAACATAGGTCGTCCGGGCGGCGGCATCATCGCCCTGCGCGGGCACGCCTCCATTCAAGGGTCCACCGACATCCCCACGCTCTTCGACCTGCTGCCCGGCTACCTGCCGATGCCGCATGCCTACGGCAACGACGGCCTCGACGGCTACGTGCGGGCCGAGACCGTGCAGAACGGGTTCTGGGCTAATACCCGCCAGTACCTGGTCAGCTTGCTCAAGGCGTGGTGGGGAGAGACGGCCACGGCCGGCAACGACTTCTGCTACGACTACCTGCCGCGGCTGACTGGCAGCCACAGCACCTACGAGACGGTGCTGGCGCAGATCGAGGGCACCTGCCGGGGTTATTTCCTGTTCGGCCAGAACCCGGCGGTCGGCTCGGCCAATGCCCGGATGCAGCGGCTAGGCCTGTCAAACCTCGACTGGCTGGTGGTCCGCGACCTGGTGATGATCGAAAGCGCCACCTGGTGGAAGGACGGTCCCGAGATCGAGACCGGGGAAGTGCACGCCGCGGACATCGGGACGGAGGTGTTCTTCCTGCCCGCCGCGGCGCATACCGAGAAGGCGGGCAGCTTCACGAACACGCAGCGCCTGTTGCAGTGGCGTCATCAGGCCGTCGAGCCGGCCGGAGACGCGCGCAGCGACCTGTGGTTCACCTACCACCTGGGGCGGATCATCCGCGAGAAGCTGGCCGCCCGGGCGGCTGGCGGCGACGGTGATCCCTACGGGATGGACCGGCCGGTCCTCAACCTGACCTGGGACTATCCGACCGCGGGGGCGCAGCAGGATCCGGACGGGGAGGCGGTCCTGGCCGAGATCAACGGCTGGGACGCTCGCGGGCACCCGCTCTCCGGCTACACCCAGCTGGCCGCCGATGGCTCAACGGCCTGCGGGTGCTGGATCTACTGCGGGGTCCGGGCGGACGGGGTGAACCAGGCCGCGCGCCGCCGGCCCGGCCGGGAGCAGAGCTGGGTGGCGCCCGAGTGGGGCTGGGCCTGGCCGGCCAACCGGCGGATCCTCTACAACCGCGCGTCGGCGGATCCGGACGGGCGGCCCTGGAGCGAGCGCAAGGCACTGGTCTGGTGGGACCCGGAGCACCGGCGGTGGACCGGGGCGGACGTGCCGGACTTCATCGGCGACCGGCCGCCGTCCTACCGGCCGCCGCCGGGCGCCACGGGCGTCGACGCGATCTCCGGCGCCGACCCGTTCATCATGCAGGCCGATGGCAAGGCCTGGCTGTTCGCCCCGGCTGGCCTGGTGGACGGCCCGCTGCCGGCCCACTACGAACCGCAGGAGTCGCCGCTGCCGAACCTGCTCTACGGCCAGCAGCACAACCCGGTGCGGGAGATCCTCCGTCACCCGGAGAACCGCTATCAGCCGAGCGGCGACCAGCCGGGAGCCGAGGTGTTCCCGTTCGTGACGACCACCTACCGGCTGACCGAGCATCACACGGCCGGCGGCATGTCCCGGTTCCTGCCGTACCTCGCGGAACTGCAGCCCGCGTTCTTCTGCGAGGTCTCGCCGCAGCTCGCCGCCGAGCGCGGCCTGGACCACCTGGGCTGGGCGACCATCATTACAGCCCGCAGCGCGATCGAGGCCCGGGTGCTGGTCACCGAGCGCATGCAGCCCCTGGTGGTCCAGGGCCGGACCCTGCACCAGGTCGGCCTGCCCTGGCACTGGGGGCCGAACGGCTACACGACCGGTGACGCCGCCAACGAGCTGGCCCACCTGGCCCTCGACCCGAACGTGCACATCCAGGAAGTCAAGGCCATGGCCTGCGATATCCGGCCAGGCCGGCGGCCGCGCGGGCCGGCCCTGCGGGACCTGGTCCGGCAGTACGTCGAGCGCGCCGGGATCACCGACGAAACCGGGACGGAGATGTGAGATGAGCACACCGGAAGCGCAGCGCCCGGACCGCCCGCAGCAGCCGGGAGCGGAGCCGGACCGGGACCACGGGCTGGACCCGGCCGCCCGGGCGGGTCACCTGGATCACCCGCCGCGGGTGGGGTTCTTCACCGACACCTCGGTCTGCATCGGCTGCAAGGCATGCGAGGTGGCCTGCAAGGAATGGAACGCCGTGCCCGAGGACGGGCTGCTGCTGACGGGCATGTCCTACGACAACACCGCGGGACTCAGTGCCTCGACGTGGCGGCACGTGGCCTTCATCGAGCAGTCCGCGGTGGTGCCCCGGCCAGCCGGGGACACCTGGGCGGATCCCGCCGGTGACGACAGCGACGGCGACCTGCGGTGGCTGATGTCCAGCGACGTGTGCAAGCACTGCACCGAGGCCGCCTGCCTGGACGTCTGCCCCACGGGGGCGCTGATGCGCACAGAGTTCGGCACGGTCGTTGTCCAGGACGACATCTGCAACGGCTGCGGTTATTGCGTGTCGGCGTGCCCGTTCGGGGTCATCGGCCGGCGCGAGACGGACGGCGGAGCGCACAAGTGCACCCTGTGCTACGACCGGCTCGGCGACGGGCTGGAGCCCGCCTGCGCGAAGGCCTGCCCGACCGACTCCATTCAGTTCGGCCCGCTGGACGAACTGCGGGAGGTGGCACAGCAGCGGGTCACGGAGGTGCAGGACGCGGGCCGGCCGGAGGCCCGGCTGTACGGAGCGGACCCGGCGGACGGAATCGGCGGTGCCGGAGCGTTCTTCCTGCTACTGGACCGGCCCGAGGTATACGGCCTGCCGCCCGATCCGGTGGTGACGACCCGTGACCTGCCCCGGATGTGGCGGCACGCGGGCATTGCCGCGGCCGGCCTGGCGGCCGCGGCCGTCGCGGCGTGCCGCGGGGGCCGGACGTAATGCCCGCTGGCGGCCGCCGCGGCGGCGAGAAGGGCGACAAGCAGGTGGTGCCGCAAGCTGAGCTCACCTCCTATTACGGCCTCCCAGTGGTCAAGGAGACCGTGTGGGGGCCCGACATCCCCAGCTACCTGTTCCTGGGCGGCCTGGCGGGGGCCTCATCGGTGCTGGCGGCGGGCGCGCAGCTGTCGGGCTATCTGGAGCTGGCCAGGGCGGCCAAGACCGGGGCGGCCGGAGCGATCAGTCTGTCCATGGCCGCGCTGGTGCACGACCTCGGCCGGCCCGCCCGGTTTGTCAACATGCTCCGCGTGTTCAAGGTGACCTCGCCGATGAGCGTCGGCAGCTGGGTGCTGTCCGGCTACGCTCCGCTGACCTTGGCTGCCGCCGCCAGCGCGATCACCGGGAAGCTGCCGCGCGCGGGCGTGGCCGCCACCCTGGCGGCCGGCCTGCTTGGTCCGGTCGTCGCCTCGTACACGGCCGTCCTGCTCGGTGACACGGCCGCGCCGGGCTGGCACGAGGCGCACCGCGAGCTGCCCTACCTTTTCACCGGCTCGGCCGCCACCGCGGCCGGCGGCCTCGGCCTCGTCGCTGTCCCGTCGCGGGCCGCTGGGCCCGCAGCCCGGCTGGCCGTCCTCGGGGTCGCGGCCGAGCTGACCGCCGAGCGGCTGATCGACCGGCGCATCGGCCCGGCGGCCGAGGCCTACCGGACCGGCCGGGCCGGGGCGCTGCTGCGCGCCGGGCAGCTTCTCGGCGTCACCGGGGCCGCCGGGGCCGGGGCCGCGCTGCTCGGGCGCCCGAGCCGGACTGCCGCGGTGCTGGCCGGGGCGGCGCTCCTGACCGGCTCGGCCGTCACCCGGTTCGGCGTATTCGAGGCGGGCCGGGCCTCGGCCCGTGACCCGAAGTACACGGTGGGGCCGCAGCGCGAGCGCCTCCGCGAGGCGAGCTCACCGCCCGCCGGGGCACCGGGCAGCTCGGTCACGTAGGCGTCAATCGGCTGCTGGCCGCCCAGTGCGGCGATTGACGCTCGGTGATGGCTGTCGCTGACGAAGTGCCAGCCGCCCACCGGTACACCTCGACCGGCGGGATCGCCGCACCGTGCCGCTGGGCCAGCGCCAGCCGCTCCCAGCGGTGCCGGCCGCCTGCGGGGCGATCGTCCTGATCGCCGGCGTGGCCGCCCTGGAGGCCGCCAGGGACTTGCACGCGCCACTCGAGGTAGCCCAGAGCGGGCAGCAGTCAGAGCTCGAGGGTGGCCGCCAGGTCTTCGTCGACGACCAGGGTGACCTCGCCCCTGGTGTGGCCGCGCTCCAGCAGGCGGTGCGCGCTTTCCGCCTCCTGCCAGTAGTACCGGGCCGCCACGTGGACCGACAGCGCGCCGTCGTCGAACCAGGGCGCCATCCGGATCAGGCGGCTGCCGCTCGGCTGGCCGTGGTACGGCCGCCAGCGGACCCGGTCGGCGCCGGGAAGTTCGCGGCGGACCGGGGCAGCGACCGTCGCCCCGTCGCGGGCGGCGGTGGCCGCCCCGGCGAGCGACGCCCCGGTGCACGCGAGAACCCGGTCCGCGCCGCCGCCGGTGATCTCCCGGACCCGATCGGGCCAGCCGGGCGCGGTGTGGTCGACGACCGCGGCCGCGCCCAGCTTGTGCAGGAACTCGTGGTCCCGCGCGTGCCCGGTCGCCACGATGGCGGCGCCGAGGACGTGGGCGATCTGCACGGCGAAATGACCCAGGCCGCCCGCCGCGCCCGTGATCAGGACCTCATCGCCGGCGCTGACTGCCAGGATGTCGGTCAGGCCCTGATTCGCCGTCAGCGCGTCGACGGGCACGGCCGCGGCATCCGTCACGCTCAGGCCGGCCGGGATCGGGGCCAGCCGCTCGGCCTGACACGTCACGAATGGCGCGTAGCAGCCAGCCAGCCCCGGGTAGCCGTACACGGGCGCGCCGTCCTCGAGCCCGGCGTCCGCCCCGGTATCGCCCACGACCAGGCCGGCGAACTCCGCGCCGGGGATGTAGGGCAGCTGGCCGCGCCAGGCACCGCTGCGCAGCCGGACATCCCACGGCCCCACTCCGGCGGCCAGGACCCGGATCAGGATCTCGCCCCGGCCCGGTATCGGGAGTTCCGCCTCGCCGGCCTGCAGGACCTCGGGACCGCCGAGCCGGTTCACCGTGATCGCCTGCATCACGCCAACCTAGCCGCGCGCCGGCCTGCGCATATCCTCCGTCTGGCTAGCTGGTCCGCCCGGGCCGCCGCGCGCCGGGGACGGGCCGGGAACTAACTGGTCTCATGATGTCGGGCACGCGCGTCTCGGCGATGCTGGCGATCTCAGGTGCCGGCCCGCGAGCTGAGGAGACGCCATATGGCGGTCATGGGCTACACGAAATTCGAGCGCTTCTTCCGCGCAGCGGCCAGCGTGCGCGTGGACCGAGACGACGTCAAGCGGTATCTCGACTTCGTCAACGACGCGATCTACGACTTGCTCATCAGCGGGCGGAGCACCGCCAAGGCCAACACAAGGGACATCATCGAGCCCCAGGATCTCCCGGTCACCAAGGGGCTTCAGGAATGCCTGCACGTTTTCGAGAAACTCGATGAAGGCATCGGTCTGGAGCCCATCCTCGAGGCCCTGGCGGCTCGGCCGCCGCTCGACGTCACGCTGGCCGACGAGACCCAGGCCCGGTTGCCGCTCATTTTCGGCGCCATCAGCGTGGCCCTGGCCCAGGCGTTCACGATCGTGGAAGGGGATCTGAAGGAGGTTCACTCCGAGCACTGGGAGCGCGCTTTCCGCCTTTTCCGGCTGCTCATCTAGGCTGACGGTGGCGGAGCCCATCAGCCTGCCGGCGGCCGCGGCCGCCAACGCCGGCGAAGCCGCTGAGCGTGCGCCCGGCCACGGCGTGGAGCGCAGGCTGGCGATGCGCGGCTTTCCCGTCCCGCCCCGGCGGGTGCTCGCCGCGTCCTCCAGGGTCGACCAGGTAGTCCTGCTCAGCCGGACGAGGTCCATCGCCTGCCGAGGGGGCTTCCACACTTCCGGCCGGGCCGGCGCCGCACATCATGAGCACCGGCCGTCCTGGCGGGCACCGCGGGCCGTCCTACCAGCTCAGGGGATGTACGCAATCCGGGTGGTGGCCAACTCTGGGATTTTGAAAATGGTGTTCGCGGGCACTTGAAATTCCTCCTGGAGCTGGACGTCACGCGTGGAGGCCTGGCGATGAGCGTGCTTCTTTCCCGCTGGCAATTCGGCGTTACCATCACCTACCACTTTCTGTTCGTTCCCCTCACCATCGGCCTGGCGCTGCTCGTCGCGGTCATGCAGGTCCTGGCCTACCGGCGGAAGGACGCTGCCTGGGAACGGCTCAGCCGCTTCTTCGGGACGCTGTTCCTCATCAATTTCGCGATGGGCATAGTCACGGGCATTGTCCAGGAGTTTCAGTTCGGAATGAACTGGTCGAACTATTCCGTCTTCGTGGGTAACATCTTCGGCGCCCCGCTGGCGATGGAGGGGTTGCTGGCGTTCTTCCTGGAGTCCACCTTCGTCGGGTTGTGGATATTCGGCCGCAACCGGCTGCCGCCGCTGGTGCACACGCTGTCGATCTGCGTCGTGAGCCTGGGCACGATGGTGTCCGCGTTCTTCATCCTCACGGCCAACTCCTGGATGCAGCATCCGGTTGGCTACCGCGTCGCCGGTCATCAGGCGCTGCTGACCGATTTCTGGGCCGTTCTCCGCAATTCGACCCTGTGGGCTGAGTTCGCGCACACGGTGCTGGCCGCGTTCGTCACCGGGGCGTTCTTCGTCCTCGGAGTGTCGGCCTGGCAGATCCTCAGGGGGCGCCAGCCGGAGGTGTTCAGCCGGGCGGCCAGGCTGGCCGCGGGCTTCGGGCTGGTCTGCACGTTCTTGACGATCGTGACGGGCGACATCCAGGCCCGGCTGATGGACACCCAGCAGCCGATGAAGATGGCGGCCGCCGAAGCGGTCTACCAGAGCCGGAAGGGCGCCAGCTTCTCGCTGCTCACCATCGGCAACCTGTCCGGGCAGCCCGTCTTTCAGATCCGGGTACCGCACCTGCTGAGCCTGATCGCCACCCTGTCCTGGAACGGCCAGGTCACCGGCATCACCCAGGCTGGGCACGCCGAGGCCGCGCGGCACGGCGGCTCGGCCGCCAGCTATGTCCCGGTGCTGTGGGTCACCTACTGGAGCTTCCGCCTGATGGTCGGGCTTGGCCTGCTCATGCTGGTCGTGTCGGCATGGGCGCTGTGGCGCTCCCGGCGGGGGTCCCCGAGAGCTTTCGGTGTCACCCGGCGGACCCTGTGGGTGCTGGCGGCCTTTACGGCGGCCCCGTTCCTGGCCAATACATTCGGCTGGCTGTTCACGGAGATGGGACGCCAGCCGTGGATCGTCTACGGCCTCCTGAAGACCGCTCAGGCCGGCTCGCCGGCCGTCTCCCAAACCGACGTGGCCGTGACCTTCGGCGGCTTCGTCCTGCTCTACACCGTCCTCGGGATCATCGAGCTCGGCCTGATGGCGCGGGCCATCGGCCGCGGGCTCGGGCCGGATGAGGAAGCCGACCAGGGCGGGCCTCCGTCCGGCACCTCGGAGGCGGAACAGAAGGCCGCCCAGGATCTCGTCTACTAGGAGGGCCTTTCGTGAACGGACCGGTAGCGAGCCTCAACACGGCCTGGTTTGCCCTGATCGGCGTGCTGTGGACCGGCTACCTTGTCCTGGAGGGCTTCGACTTCGGGGTCGGCATGCTCAGCCTGGCCATCGGGCGCGATGACATCGACCGGCGGCTGTGCCGCAGCGCCATCGGCCCGGTCTGGGATGGCAACGAGGTGTGGCTGATCGTGGCTGCCGGCGCCACCTTCGCCGCGTTCCCCCTGTGGTACGCCAGCATGTTCAGCGGCTTCTACCTGGCCCTGTTCGTCGTTCTGGCCGCGCTGATCGTGCGGGGCGTGAGCTTTGAGTACCGCGGCAAGCGCGACAGTCCGCGCTGGCGGGCCGGCTGGGACCGGGCCCTGGCTGCGGGCAGCCTGGTGCCCGCGTTCGCCTGGGGCCTGGTCTTCGTCGACCTGGTGCACGGCCTCCCGCTGTCGGCCTCGGGCCGGTACGCGGGCACCTTCACGGACCTGTTCCCGGCCGTGGCGGTGGTGGGCGGGCTGGCCAGCCTGGCCATGTTCCTCGCCCACGGCGCCACGTTCCTCTCGCTCAAAACCGCCGGGCCGCTGGCCGGCCGGGCGCGCCGGGTGGCCAGGTGGCTGTCCCCGCCCGCCGGCGCACTGGTCATGGGCACCGCGTTCTGGCTCGCGGCCGCCGGGTCCGGCAGCGCGGGGCGCCTGCCCGGCCTCGTGCCGCTGATCCTCGCGGTGGCGTGCGGGGCCGCGTTCGTCGCCTCCGGCGCGCTCGCCGCGATCGGGCGCGATGGCGTCGCGTTCGGGCTGAGCGCGCTGGGCATCGCAGCCGGCGTAGCGGCCATCTTCACCGCGCTGTTCCCCCGGGTGATGGCCTCGAGCGGCCCCGGGGTGGCGCTGACTATCTTCAGCGCCGCGTCGGCGCACGAGACCCTGCTGGTCATGACCATCGTCGCGGCGATCTTCGTGCCGCTCGTGCTGGCCTACCAGGGCTGGAGCTACTGGGTATTCCGGCAGCGGCTGGTCCGTCCCGTCGCGCAGCCGGGCCCGTCGTCCGCGCCCGGCAGCCCAGACCCGGCCCATACCTCCGATCCCCAGCGGTAGCGGCATGACGCGCAGTCCGGGTGCACGGCCCGCCGGGCGCCGCGGGTCGCGGCCGGCGGCCGCCGGGATCCGCCCGCTGGTCGCCGTCGCCCGGCCCTGGCTGGCCGCCGCCATCGCGATCGGGCTCGGCCAGGCCGTGCTCCTGGTCGTCCAGGCTGCCCTGCTATCCCGGGTCCTGTCCGCCGCGATCTACGGCGGCCTCACCGCGACGGCCGCCGCGCGGGCCAGCGCGGCGGTCGCGCTGCTGGCCCTCGGCCAGGGCCTGGGGGGCTGGGCGTGGGAGACCACCACCGAGGCGGCCGCCCGGCGGGCCACGGCCGCCACCCGGCGGCGAGTGCTGGGCCCGGCCATCCGCCGGGCCGCGGCCGCCTACGACGGCGGGCGCCCGGACAATGGCCGCGACGACCCTGGTCCGGGCGGCCTGGCCACCCTCCTCGGCTCCGGAGTCGACGAGCTCGGCCCGTACGTGGCCCGGGTCCTGCCCCGGATCGTGCTCGCCCTGGCCGTGCCGGCCCTTTTGCTGGCCTGGATCGCTCACCTGGACCTGGTGTCGGCCGGCCTGGCCGCGCTGGTCCTCGTGCTGGCTCCGCTGCTGACCGGCCTGGTCGGCATGGACACGGCCGCTGCGGTCCGCCGCCGCCTGGCCACCCTCGAGCACCTCGGGGACCGTTTCGCCGCGCTGGTGGACGGGCTCCCGGTGCTGCGGGCATTCGGCCGGGCGCAGGATCACGAGCGGGCCGTGGCCGCCTCCGGCGAGGACGTCCGCGCCGCGACGCTGGCCACGCTGCGCATCGCGCTGCTGTCCGGGCTGGTACTGGAACTCCTGGCCGCGGCCGGCACCGCCCTCGTGGCCCTCCGCCTGGGCCTGCGCCTCGATGCGGGCCAGCGCATCCTGCCTCGGGCGCTGGCGGTGCTAATGCTCTCCCCCGAGCTGTTCCTGCCGTTGCGGCGGCTGACGGCCGACTTTCATGCGGCCGCGACCGGAAGGGCCGCGCTGGGGCGGCTGGGCCAGCTCACCGCGGCGGACCGCTGCCCGCCGCCTCAGGCGGCCGACGCCGGCGCGGCAGCCGATGCCCCGGGCCGGGCCGGCGCCGGGCCGGTCGGGGTCGTACTCGAGGGCGTGGGCCTGGCCGGCCCCGGCCGGGGCCGGCCGGCGCTGGACGGGATCTCCCTCTGGATCGCGCCAGGTGAGCGCGTGTGCGTGGTGGGCGAGAGCGGCGCCGGCAAAACGAGCCTGCTCCGGGTGGTCGCCGGGCTGGCGGCCCCGTCGACGGGCCGGTCGCGTCTGGTGGGGGCCGGCCTCGGGCCGGGGTCTCGGCCGGTGCTGGGCTGGGTGCCGCAGCACCCGACCATCCTGGACGCGACCATCCTGGACAACATCGCGCTCGGGCGACCCGGCATCGCCGAGCCCGCGGCCGGCGCAGCCCTGGCCGCAGTCCAGCTCGGACCGTGGCTGCGCGCCAGGCCGGCGGGCCTGCGCACCCCGCTGCACGGCCTGGACGCGCCGCTCAGCCTAGGCGAGCGCCGACGGCTGGCCGTAGCCCGGTGCCTGGCCGGCCCCCGGCCCCGGCTCTGGCTGCTGGACGAGCCCACGGCGGGCCTGGACCAGGCCAGCGCCGAGCGGCTGGTGGCCGGGCTCAGCCGTATTGTCGCCGGCGTCACGGCAATCGTCGCCACGCATGACCGCGCCGCCATGGCCCTCGGGCAGCGCACGGTCGAGCTGGGCCACGGCCGCGTCCTCGGCCCGGCCCCCGCATCCTTCCGGGCCGGCCAGGGGCCCGGCTCGGCGGCGAGCGCCCGGTGACCCGTCGGCCGGCGGCCGTCGGCCGGCGGCCCGGCCTGGACGGGCCGGCCCGGCACCGGGCGCTGGCCGCGGTCGGGATCGGCGTGGCCGGTGAGCTCAGCGCCATCGGCCTGCTGTCCACCGGGGCCTGGCTGCTGCTGTCGGCCTCGTTCCGGCCACCCGTCCTGCTGCTCTCGGTGGCCATCGGCGCCGTGCAGCTGTTCGCGTTCCTGCGCGGCAGCGCCCGCTACGGCGAGCGGCTCGCCAGCCACAACCTCGGGCTGAGTCTGCAGGCCGCGCTGCGCGCCTGGCTGTATGGCCGGCTGGAGCGGCTCGTGCCCGCCGGGCTGCCCGGCGGGGATCGGGGTGACCTGCTGGCCCGTCTGGTCTCCGACACTGAGGAGGCACAGGATCTCGTGGTCAGGGCCGTGGTCCCGGTCCTGGTCGGCGCCGTGGCCTGGGGCGCGGCGGTCGCGACCGCCGGGCTCCTGCTGGGGACAGCCGGCTGGGTGCTCCTGACGGCCGGCGTGCTGGGGACGGCAGGCGTCGCGGCGGCCGTGGCCGGGGGACGCCGCCCGGCGGCGGCTCTGCCCGCCGCCCGGGGGGCCGTGAGCACGTGGGTCCTGGGCACCCTGGCCAGCAGCGAGGAGCTGGCGGCCCTGGGCGCCGACGACTGGGCCCTGGCCGAGCTCGACCGGCGCGAGCGCGCGCTCGGTGCCCGGCAGCGAGCAGCCGCCGCGGCGGCGGGCCTGGGCCGCGCGGCGGCGGCGCTGGCCGGCGGCGGCGGGCTGGCCGGGGTCACCTGGGCGGGCAGTGCCGCCCTGCGCGCCGGGCGGATCGGCCCGGTCGAGCTGGGCGTGCTGGTCTTCCTGGCCCTGGGCGCGGCCGGGATTCTCCAGGGACTGCCGGACGCGGTGAGCCGCCTGCCGGTCAGCCGGGCGTCCCTGGACCGCCTCGCCGACGTCGGCCGGCTGCCTGGTCCCGTGGCCGGGCCGGCCGCCGGCCCTGCTGAGCACCCGGCCGGGACGGCCCGCCCGGTCACGCCGCGCCGCGCCGGCCTCACCCTCGCCCTGCGGGGGGCCGCGATTGCCTACCCCGGCCGCTGCGGGCCTGGCCCCGGTGGTCCGGGCGCTGGCCAGCAGCCCGTCATCAGCGACGTCGACCTGGAGCTGGCTCCGGGCCAGCCGGTCGCCCTGTCGGGGCCAAGCGGCTCCGGCAAGACGTCGGTCATCTTCGCGCTGCTGCGGTTCCTCGAGCTCACCGCGGGCCAGCTCACCATCGACGGGACCGACGCCAGCGCCCTGCCCCCCGAGCAGGTCCGGGCGCTTCTGGCCTGGAGCCCTGAGCAGCCGGCCCTTTTCCCGGTCTCGGTCCGGGCCAACCTGCGTCTCGGGGCACCCGGCGCCACCGACCGGCAGATAGCGGACCTGCTCGCGGACCTCCAGCTCGGCCCGTGGCTAAGCCAGCTCGAGAGCGGCCTCGACACGGTGCTCGCGCCGTGGGGCCATCCCATCGCGGCCGGCGAGCTCCAGCGGCTCAGCGTGGCCCGGGCCGTGCTGGCGAACCGCCCGGTCCTGCTCCTCGACGAGCCCACTAGCCACCTCGACGCGGCCACGGCCGAGGCCGTACTCGCCGCGGTCCTCGGGCGCTCGGCCGGTCGATGCGTCCTGTGGGTCACCCACCGGCCCGAGGAACTGGCCCTGTTCCCGGCCGGGCACAGCACCGGCGCCGGGGCCGGCTGGCGGTCGCACCTGCACGATCGGCTGGCTTGACAGGCGTGCGGCCCGCGGCAAGCGTTGACTCATGCGCCGGCTGGCGCGCCGGCCGCGCCGAGGCCGCGAACGCGCATGGGGAACCTGCCAGAGCAGCTCAGGGAGGCCGCCGTGATGCATGTCCGTCTTAGCCTGATCACCGCAGATCCGCTCCTGCTGGATGATGCCATCCGCTACATCGAGGACGAGGTGCGCCCGCTGGCCGAGAGCCAGCCGGGCAACCTCGGAATGTCGCTGCAGGCCAACCCGGAGCTGGGGGTCGCGATCGTCGAGACGTTCTGGGCGTCGCACGAGGCGCTGCGGGTCAGCGATCGGGTCGTGGCGCCAGCCCGCAGCGAGCTCGTCCGACGGGCCAACGGCACGATCACCGTCGAGCGCTACCGGCTTCCGGTCTTCGAGCAGGAAGGACGGCTGGGTGGCGGGGAGGGCGTCCGCTTGACGCGGATGGATGTCGAGCCGTCCGGGGTGGAGGATGCCATCGAGTCGTTCGGGGACACCATCGTCCCGTGGCTGGCGGAATCCGCCGGCTTCCGCAGCGCCCGGCTCTTCGCCGACTCCACCTCGGGCCACCTGATCAGCGAGGACGTCTGGGAGGACCCGCACGCCCTGGCCGGAAGCCGCAGCGCTGCCGCGGTAGCCAGGGTCGATGCCGCCGCCACGGACTGCGCGATCCGCGCGGTCGAGGAGTACGTCCAGGTATTCAGCTCCGTGCGCAAGCCCTGACCCGCGGCCCTACCAGGACAGGTGATGTGACCGTTCGGAACCGGACCTAGGTTAAGCACCTCGGGCATATCAGCGGGGGGTAGCCATGAAGTCTGATACCGAAATTCGGGAAGACGTCATCCGCGAGCTGGGCTGGGACCCGCAGGTACGGGATCCGGCGGCAATTGGCGTGGCCGTGGAGGACGGGGCGGTGACGCTCAGCGGGCATGCCGCGACCTATGCCGAGACCCTGTCGGCGGCCCGCGCCGCAGCGCGGGTCTACGGGGTCAAGGCCGTCGCCAACCAGGTCAAGGTCCGCCTCGCGGAGGAGCCCAGGGATGACTCCGACATCGCCCGGGCCATCGCGCACGTCCTGGACTGGAATACTCAGGTCCCGGAGGGCAGGGTGACAGCCCGGGTGCAGGCCGGCTGGGTGACCCTCGAGGGCGAGGTCGACTTCGACTACCAGCGGCACGAGGTCGAGCGCGCCGTCCGACACGTCCGGGGAGTGGTGGGGGTCACCACCAATATCACCGTTGCCCCGCCCGTGAGCCCGGACCGGGTCGAGGCCGAGATCGAGGAAGCCTTCATGCGCGAGGCCGAGGTCGACGCGCGCCACGTCCGGGTCGAGGTGTCCGATCACACGGCCGAGCTGTACGGGCACGTCCACTCGCTGACTGAAGCGAATGCCGCAGCGGCCGCAGCGGCCGCCGCGCCGGGCGTCGCCCGGGTCGAGAACCACCTCGTAGTCTCGCCGTAGCGGCCCCGGGCCGACCGGCGGCGTTGCCTGGCTGCGCTGCCGGGCACGCAAGATCACGATCGGGGTGTCCTCTGGCACCACGCCGAGCGGAGTCAGCAGGCCCTCTGCGCTGGGACTGGCTTCCAGGTCCAGCCAGTGGGCCGGGATGTAGTTGCAGGCCGCGAAATCGCGCAGCCGCCGGGACGCGATGACCCGGCACCCACGCCGCCGTCAGGGCCGCCGCCGCCCCGCCGTCATCGAGGGCCGCCGCCTGGCTCGGACATACGTTTGCTCGACGTAGCACCAGCGCCACGACTCGGCCGGCTCGAACGACTGGACGATGAGCGATGCGCTGGGCCAGCTTCTCTTCCCGCGCTCGCTCCCGCATTACCCAGGTCGAAAGGTCGCCCGAGCGCAGCATGGCCGTCAGGCGCGTCCAGCGACGACGTCCAGAGGCCAGGTCGCGTTCTTCCGGCCTGGAGCACAGGTTCTGCGGCAAACTAACGGCTGGAGATTCCAGAGGCGGTCTACAACATCGCGATGCGCCCAGCGAGCCCGGGCCGATCGTTCCGCTGCCCTCGGTCAGGCATTCGATGACCCTGTGTCAACGGCGGCCCAATGTGGACCCGACCCGCTCGTGATGTCCTGGCAGATGACCGTGCCAATGACCTGGACGCCGAACCGCTCGCCCAGCCGCCGCTGGTATGCGCGTGCTTACGCCACCCCCGCTCGTCGACGGGCTGCCGGTCCGGATTCAGGTACCAGGCAATCAGGTCAGCACCGGGCCACTTCGTGTTCGACGCGCCGACCGCCAGCCACTCCGCGACCTTCTCCACCTTGGCGGCCAGCTTGTTCTCCGATCGGGCCTCACGCTGCAGCTGCTCGCCGTCCTCGTGCCACACCGCCCGCCAGCGGCCGCCTTCCTCCCGGGCCGGGTACACCGTGATGCCCTACTCCAGCTCGATGACCTAACCGCCACCCCGGGTGGCGACCCGCGCAGTCCCAGTTGCGAAAACCACCGGGCGTCCGGCCAGCGCCCACCCGGCCGGGCGGGCGGTCTTACTCCGAGCTAGTTGTGGGGATCTTGGTAGCGGGGGCGCCGCCTGCGTCATGATGACGCCCTCTCTTCCTGCGTTTGCGCAAGTGAGAGGACTCACGAGGATTGCCGAACCGTGAGCGGTTGCGGGATCGAACCGCTGACCTGCCGTTTACAAGAAGGTCTGTCGCGGCCGGATCCGTTGTCCTCGTCAGCCCGTCCACCTGCTTAATTGCACGTCACGGACTTACGAGATAAGGCTAACAGCGTGTCGGGACAGTCTGTGGTGTGCCGTCTTGTCCGTGGGTTCCGCGTGGGGACGCCGCCGGGACCACGGAGTTGTGGGGAATCTGTGGGATCTCGCTGCCCGCCCCGC
>DASXDJ010000056.1:0-84076 GCA_036490755.1 Streptosporangiaceae bacterium | reverse complement strand
CCCGGAACTGGCCGGCGCTGCGGTCGAGATCGAGGTGCTGGCCGATGAGGCGCGGGCGGTCGAGAAAGCGGCGGTCCGGGTGGCCCTGGTCGACCTGTACCTGCCCGGCGAGGACGAGCCGCGGCACGTGGCCGTGGATCTTGGGGCCTTCGACAAGCTAGCCACCGACAAAGCCATCAGCGAGCTGCTGATCACGGCCCGGCCGGCCCGCAAGGCCGTCAAGCCGCGGGAGAAGCGCGGCGGCGCCGAGGCGCCGCCGGCGGCCGGCCGCGCAGCCAGCTCCGGCGGTGCTCCCGCTGCCACCGGTTCTGGCGGAGCCACCGGCTCTGGCGGTGCTGGCAGGTCCCGCGCGGCGGCGGCAGCGGCCGCGCCTGCGCCGGCGGCCACCGCCAAGCCGGCGGCCGCGGCCAAGCCGGCGGCCGCGCCGGCCTCGGCCGCCAGCCTGGCCGCCGCCGGCCTGACCGAGGCCGTCGCCTAGCCGCATCCGGGTCCGGGTCCGGGTTCTGCCGGCCCGGCACCCGGGGGCTTAACGGGCCCCGGCGGGCACCGTCTCCAGCCACCCCAGGTGGCCATCCACCACGGCGATAGTTTCGCCCGCCGGGCCACGGCCCGCGGCATCCGGCCGCCGCAGGACCAGGCCGGCGCCGGGCCGGGCGGCCCGGGCCGCCGCCGGCCGCGGGTCGGGGTCGGCGGTGCCCTCCAGCGACAGCCACCACAGCGGGCCGGCCGTCCCGAGGCCGGCGATCGCCGCGTCGAAGGCAGCCAGCCGGGCCGCCGGGACATGCATCCGGGTCGCTGAGTGGAACACCACCCGCGGGGCCCCGGCCGGCAAGCTGGCGGCTATGTCCGGCAGCACGTCGATGGCATCGCCGGCCCTGATCGCCGGCGGGTCGGCGGCCGCGACCGCGCAGGCCGCGGCCAGCTGCGCGCGCTGCCGGTGATTCTCCGGCCAGACCAGCGCATCCAGCCAGCTGCGCGCGTCGGTGTCCAGCACGTTCACCGGGCTCAGGTCGACCCCGAGCACGCTGGCGATCTCGGGCAGCTTGTCCAGGTCCGGCAGCGGCCCGGAGCCGTGCAGGCGCGCCGTCAGCTGCACCGGCGAGGCCGGGTCGCCGAACGGCCGGCCGCCGACCCGGTAGCCGTACCGGTCAAAGCGCAGGTTGAGCCCGGCGCTCGCGCCGACCTCGATCAGGTGCGCGGGCCCGGCGATCTCGGCCGCCACGGCAGCCAGCCCGAACCGCAGCGCCAGCGACCGCTGCACCTGGTTGGTCTGCACCAGCCGGGTGCTGATCCGCTCGGTCAGCCCGGCCCCGAACTCCCGGCAGAAGGAGACCAGGGCCGGCCCGGCCGCGGGATCATCGGGCGGCAGGGCCAGCTCGCCCGCCACCGACGGGTAGAACCGGGCCAGCGGGTGCTCGGCGCCGTCGAGCAGGAGGTGGTGCACCGCGCCGAAGAACAGGAAGGTCGGATACTGCCCCGGCCGGCCGCGGCCCGCCAGCTCGAGCAGCCCGTTGTCGGCGGCCACGGCCCGGCTCAGCGCCCGGTACAGCGGTGAGGTCGTGAATTCGCCCGGCTCGGTGAATGCCCTGCGCAGCTGCTCGCGATCCACCGGCACGCTCAGCGATCCAGCGCGGCATACACGGCGGCCCAGAATGCGGCCTCCACGTCCGCGCTGCCCGCCGATGCGAGGACCTGCGTGCCGAGCACGCCCGACAGTCCGGCCGCGGGGTCATTCAGCCAGGACGTGCCGTAGCCGCCGCTCCAGCCGTACCCGTGCGGGCCGTCGTCCGGCCCGTCCAGCACCGATACCCCGAAACCCCAGCCCCGGCCGTCCAGGATCGGCCCGGCGGCGGCCCGCTGCTGCGCGGTCAGCTGACTGGTGGTCATCGCCGCGATCCACTCCGGGGCCAGCAGCCGGGTCCCGCCGAGGGCACCGCCGCCCAGCAGCATCCGCCCGAAGGCCAGGTAGTCCGCGACCGTGCCGACGACCCCGGCGCCGCCGTCGGCGAACGGCCGGGCCGCGGCCCACTGCCCGCCGTCGTCGGCGGGCACCAGGACACCGTCGTGCCAGTCATAGAGCGGAACCAGCCGGTCCAGCGCCCCGTCCGGCACCCAGAATGCCGTGTCGGTCATGCCCAGCGGCCCGAAGATGTGCTCGGCGCAGTAGGACTCCAGCGACTGGCCGGCGGCCCGGCTGACCAGCACGCCGAGGATCTGCGAGCTGGTCGCGTACCGCCACTGCGTGCCCGGCTGATCCATCAGCGGCAGCGTCCCCATCCGGCGCAGCCACTCGTCGGGCGGCAGCGCCGGGCCCGGCGCCGGCGGCCCGACCGAGCGCAGCTCCAGGGCCTGCTCGGCGGCCAGGATCGGGTAGTCATCGGGTCGCGCCAGGATCATCCCGAACCCGGCCCGGAACGTCAGCAGGTCGCGGACGGTCACCTCACGGCTGGCCGGCACCGTGTCGTCCACCGGCCCGTCGAGCCGGCGCAGCACCGGCCGGCCGGCCAGTTCCGGCAGCAGCCGGCCGACGGGCTCGTCCAGCCCGAGCCGCCCGGTGCTGATCAGCTGCAGGGCCGCGACTGCCGTGACCGGGCGGGTCATCGAGGTGATCCGGAAGATCGCGTCGGACCGCAGCGGCGGACCGCCGGGCACCCCGCTCCCGATGGCCTCCATCACGACTTCGCCGCCCCGGCTCAGGGCCAGGGCCAGCCCCGGCACCATGCCCGCGCTGACGAACTCCGTCATCGTCTCCCGGAGCCGCTTCAGGCCCGTCTCCGAGAAGCCCGTCTCGCTCATCGCGCTCCTTCCCTGCCTCATCAGCTAGGCCCGCCCGCACGGCCGCCGCTCGCGATTGCCGCGGGCCACCCGGCAACCTACCGACCGCGACGCTGGCCAGAACTCATCGCTGTCCGCTCGCCCGGCGCCGGCGCGCGTGTCCCGCTGACGCCGGACCGCTGTCCCGGTCATTACCCGGATAAATGCCGGCCGGATCGGCCAGCATTTCTGATCCCGGGATTGCTGTCGTCCTTTTCTTATCCGTAACGCCGCGCAGTGCCGATGAGGTAAGGAAAGCCGGTCGCTCCGGCCTGACGGGCTGGCCGCCGGCTTGTCCCGGCGCCAGAGATGATTGCTCCTGCCACCGCGCGGATAACCAGAATTGCGGCCGGTGGGCGGCTGGCGGCCGACCAGCGCGGCGCCGCCCCGGGCCCCTTTCGGGGTAGCTGCGCTGTTATCTTGATAGCCGCCGAATCCGGGCCGCCCGGACTATCTGCCGACGGCCCGGCGGCACCCGCTGACTGCCTGTCCTACGCCGGCCGGGGCTCGTCGCGTTCAGCGGGCTGGCCGCCGCCGGCGCCCCGGGCCCGTTCCAGGGTGATGAGCATGGCGGCGCCGGCCACGAGCAGCGGCGGAAGGTAGATCACCGCCAGGCGGCCGGGCGTGAACAGCCCGAGCGGGCCGCCGTCCCGCCGGATGAAGGAAAGCTGCATGGCCCAGGGGTACACCGCGGCTGCCAGCACGACCACGAGATAGGCATTCAGCCGCAGCAGGATCGCTGCGAGCACGGCCGCCGCGCCGAGTGCGACGGCGACGGCGTAGCTGGCGGCGCCCGGGCGGTGAAGTCCCGCGAACCGCAGGAGCGGGCTGGCGCGATCATCAGCCAGCGCCGAGGCCTGCACGGCCGCCGCGGCCAGCGCCAGGACGAGTCCGTGCCGCCAGGTCACCAGCTGACGGCCCCGCCGTGGTCCCGGCGAGGCGAGCAGCGCGGCCGCTTCCAGCAGGTACACGCTGGTCGACAGAACCTGCAGCGGCCCGGGAATCCAGTACCGGGAGAAGATCCAGTACCCGGCAGCCAGGGCAACGGCGGCCAGCGCCAGGCGCCGCCGGCCCGCGATGGCCAGACCCGCGATGATCACCTGGCCGCCCAGGGCGACAGCAAAGCCCGGCTCGGAGAACAGGGACAGGCCGCCGATCTGCGGATGGCTGCCGAACAGCTGCTCAATGAACCGGACGCCCGGGCCGTGGCCGGCGGGCAGCGGGAACCTGTAGGGCAGCGCCACCTCCAGCAGGCTGACGGTCACCAGGAACAGCGGGGCGATCAGGCTGAACACGGCCAGCGCGTCGGCCCGGCCCGGCTGCCCGGCGCCGGCCAGCACGCGCCGGAGCCGCATTCCGGCCGCGCTCTTCAGGACGTCCGCGGAGTCGGCCAGGCCAGGCCGCCGGCGGCCTGGCCCGGCGCTGGCCAGCAGGACGGCGAGCATCTCGTCCTGGTGCTCGGAACGGAACGGCTCCGGGTACCAGGCCAGCAGCCGTCGGTACCGCTGCTCCAGGCCGGGCCCCCGCTCCGGCCTGCTCTCCGGCTGTCCGCCGCCCGCAGGCCCGGCACTGCTGTGCTCGCTCATGTCGCACCGCCCGCCAGGCGCAGCCGGGACAGCGCCTTCGCCGCGCTGGCCTGCAGCTGGGTCGCCTCGGCGGCGAGCACCTCGGCGCCGGGGCCGGTGAGCCGGTAGTAGCGGCGCAGCCGGCCGTCCACGACTTCCTCGTGGTCGACCTCGATCAGCTCCTGAGCGGACAGCCGGTCCAGGGCGGTGTACAGGGTCCCGGCCCGCAGCTGCACCCGGCCGGCGGAGATCTCCCGGACATCGCTGATGATCCCGTAGCCATGCTGGCTGCGCTCGGCTAGCGCGGTCAGGATCAGGAAAGTCGCTTCCTGCATCGCTCTCTTAGCCATATCAGCTTTATATATCGCTGAACTAACTATGGCAAGGATTCCGGTGCCGCAGCCCACCGCCGGATCAGCCGGGCGCCGGATCCACCAGGTGGAACTCGATCCGGTAGACGAGCGTGTCGTCAGCGACCGGCCCGGCGTGCGCGGTCCGGCGGCGCAGCGTCTCGCGGTCCGGCTCACCGCTGCGGCGGACATCCCCGGCGCTGATGGCGGAGAACGGCACCAGCTCCATCGCATCCACCTCAATCTGCGCCGGGCCTACCGCGTAACGGCCGCCGACCCGCACCCGGGGGCGCTGCCAGAGGCGGACCGAGACGGTGATGCCCCCGGCAATCACCTCGTCGCGCAGGTCCGGGCTGAATTCCATGAGCGCAGGCTACGCTCGGCGGCCCGTCCCGGCCTCGGGCCGGCCTGGCCCGCGGGTGGGCAGGCGGGCCATGGCCTGGTAGGAATGGCAACAGCAGGCCGGGGCATCCCGGCCGGCTGCTCTGCCCGCCCGCCCGAGGGGGATGCCATGAGGGTGCCGCTCACCGTCGGAGACTTCCTCAGCCGCGGGGCCGCCGTGTACGGCGGCCGGACCGCGGTGATAGACGAGCCCGGCACGCCCGGGTCGCTGGGCACCCTCACCTATGCCGACCTGGACAGCCGGGCCCGCGGCATGGCCATCGCGCTGGACGATCTCGGCGTGGCGCACGGCGAGCGGGTGGCCCTGGTCAGCCCGAACGCGGCGCGGTTCCAGATCGCCTACTTCGGCGTCAGCGGCTACGGCCGGGTGCTGGTCCCGGTCAACTACCGGCTGAACTCCGAGGAGATCTCCTACATCGTCGACCACTCCGGGGCGAGCGTGCTGCTGGTCGACCCGGAGTGCGAGGACGCCCTGCGCGGCGTGACCGCTAAGCACCGGATTGTCCTGGACGGCAGCGCCGATGCCGCGCTGTTCGCCCCGGCCGCCGCCGGTGCCGAGCCGGCCGCCTGGACCGGGGATGAGGACGACACCGCGAGCATCAACTACACCAGCGGCACGACCGCCCGGCCGAAGGGCGTCCAGCTCACGCACCGCAACTGCTGGCTGAACGCGGCGATCTTCGGCTGGCACACCGGCGTCAGCGACCGCGACGTGTTCATGCACACGCTGCCCATGTTCCACTGCAACGGATGGGGCATGCCGTACGCGGTGACCGGCATGGGCGTGCCGCAGGTGATCGTCCGGAAGATCGACGGCGAGCAGATCCTGCAGCGCATTGACGCCCACGGTGTCACCCTGCTGTGCGGCGCCCCGGCCGTGGTGGCGGCGATCCTGAACGCCGCGTCCCAGCGGCGCGCGTCCGGTCAGCCCATTCCGGGCGCGGGCCGGACCCGGATCGTGGTCGCCGGCGCGCCGCCGCCGTCCAAGACGATCGAGCAGGTGGAGACCGAGCTGGGCTGGGAGTTCATCCAGATCTACGGGCTGACCGAGACCGCGCCGCTGCTGACCATCAACCGGGCCCCGGCCGAGTGGGACGGCCTGCCGTCCGCGGACCGCGCGAAGCTGCAGTCCCGCGCCGGGGTGCCCGCCGTCGGCGTCGGCATCCAGACCGACGAGGACGGCGAGGTGCTGGCCCGGTCCAACCACGTCTTCGCCGGCTACTGGCAGCAGCCCGAGGAGTCGGCCCGCGCGCTGGAGGGCGGCTGGTTCCACACCGGCGACAAGGGCCACGTCGAGGCCGGCGAGTACCTGGTCATCTCCGACCGGAAGAAGGACGTCATCATCTCCGGCGGCGAGAACGTCAGCTCGGTAGAGGTCGAGGACTGCCTCTACCAGCACCCGGCGGTGGCCGAGGTCGCGGTCATCGGCGTCCCGCACGAGCGATGGGGCGAGACGGTCAAGGCCCTGGTCGTGCTGCGCGATGGCCAGCCGGCCACCGAGGCGGACCTGATGGGCCACTGCCGTGACCGGATGGCCCATTACAAGTGCCCCACCTCGGTGGAGGTGCGCGAGGCGCTGCCCCGGACGGCGACCGGCAAGCTGCAGAAGTTCAAGCTCCGGGCCCCGTACTGGGAGGGCTACGAGCGCGGCATCAATTAACCGGGCCGGTCACCCGGCCAGGGCCTGGTAGGCGGCCACGATCTGCGCCGCGCACACCGGCAGCGGCAGCGCGGTGCTGTCGATCTGCAGGTGATACAGCTCCGGGTCGTCGATGTCGGCCCGGTAGAGCCGGCGCACGTACTGCGCGCGGGCCCGGTCCACTTCCGGCAGCCGCTGCTGCGCCGTCGGCTCGTCAACATCCTCGATCCTGGCCGCCTGCGCGATGCGCGCCGCCGGGGGCCCGAACAGCCGCACCCGCAGCACGCCCGGCTCCGCGCGGAACGCCGCGCCGCCGGCCCGGCCGAGGATGACCGCTCCGTTGCGCAGCGCGTCCCGCATGACCGCCTCGGCCTGAGCGCGGAACGCCTCCGCGTCATCACCGGGCGTCAGCTCGTTCGGGGCCGTGTCGGTGCCCATGGCCAGCAGGCCGGCGGCCAGCGGCGCCAGCGCGCCGATAAACCGGTCGGGCAGCGACCGGCGGATCGTGCCGCCCTCGGCCTCGGCGACCGACACCTGCAGCTGCGCGGCGACCCGCGAGCTGATCGCGCGGTCCAGCAGCGGGAATCCCAGCAGCTGGGCGACCTGGGGGGCGATGACGCTGCCGCCAGCGCCGTAGCCGGCCGAGATAGTGACACCAGGCATGTCCGGCAGCCTCCCGATATCAGCGAAAAACGGGCACGCGTGGCCCATGTTCCCGCAGCGGCGCAGATCTCACATGCCGAACCGGGCAGCCGCCCGGTCGGGGCGGCGCGCTAGCCGAGCTGGCCCACCCGCCGGAGCGTCTCCGCGGCGGGCTCGGTGTCGGCCAGGTCGATGTCGTCGGCCACCGCGCCGTCGCGCAGCCGGATCAGCCGCTCGCACCAGGCCGCGATCTGCGGATCGTGGGTGGCAATGATGATCGTCATCCCGTGCTCGCGGCGCAGGCCTGCCAGCAGGTCCAGGATCTCGGCGGCGGTCCGGGAGTCCAGGTTCCCGGTCGGCTCGTCGGCCAGCAGCAGCGACGGCCGGGTGATCAGCGCCCGGGCGATGGCCACCCGCTGCTGCTCGCCGCCCGACATCCGGCTGGGCAGCGACTGCTCGCGGCCGGCCAGCCCGACGGCCGCGAGCAGCTGCCGGGCCCGGTCCTGCTTGCGCCAGGAGGTCCGGTACGGGAGCACCGGTGCGATGACATTGTCCAGCGCGGTGAGCGCCGGCAGCAGGTTGTAGCGCTGGAACACGAAGCCGACGGTGCGCCGGTAGGCGGCCAGGGCCCCGCCGCGCAGGTCGGTGACCTCGGTGCCGTCGACGTCGATCCGCCCCGAGTCCGGGCGCTCAACGGCCCCGATGAGGTGCAGCAGCGTGGACTTGCCTGATCCCGAGGCGCCGGTCAGCGCGACCAGCCCGCCGGCCGCGATGGCCAGGCTGACCTGCTCGGCCGCTGAGATCTGCTGGTCCTTGCCGAGCCCGTAGCGCCGCGTGACCTCGGTCAGGGTGACGGCCCCGGTGCGCTCCGCCGCCGGCGGCACCAGGTCGTGCTGGTCGGTCTGGTCGGGCATGTCGGTTACTCCTCACTGAGCAGGCGGGCCGCGGGCAGCGAGCGCAGCGCGCGCGCCGGGGGCAGCGCCGCGACGGCGGTCACGAGTACGCCGGCCAGGGCCGCCCCCGCGGCCGCGACGATCAGGCGGCCCGGGAACTGGCCGGTGAACTGAGCGGCCGCGGCCAGCCCGGCCGCGGCCCCGGCCAATGAGCCGGCCGCGCCGATGAGCGCGCCCTCGGTGACCACCAGCCGGGTGAGCGCCGACTCCGGCCAGCCGAACTGCCGGATCGTGGCCAGCTCGGCGGCGCGCTCGCGGACGTTCAGCACCAGCACGTCGGCGACGGCCAGCACGCCCAGCGCCACGATGGCGGTGATGGCCAGGTAGTCGACGCCGCGGATCTGCACCGCCACCGCGTCGCCGAGCAGGGAGCCGACGACCACGCCGCGGAAGGCCAGGGTGATGGCAGCGGCCAGGGTCAGCGCGGCCACGCCGACCGCCAGGCTGGTCGCGCCCAGCAGGGTCCGGCCCGGCGTCCGCGCCACGTTGGCCACGGCCAGCCCGGTGATGCCGGCCGGATGTCGCCCGCGCCGGACGGCCAGCACCGGCGGGCGCACGGCGGCCAGCGGGCTGGCCCGCGCGGCCAGCCAGGCGGGCACCGCGCCGGAGAGCACGGCGACGGCGATGGCGACCGGGATGGCCAGGGCGGCCCGCCCGGCTGAGGGATGCAAGTTCAGGGCCGCTGACAGCGGAACCGACAGCAGGCCGCCGCCGACCCCGGCGACCAGGCCGATCACGGCCAGCTCACCGATCACCGCGGCGAACAGCCGCGGCCGGGTCCAGCCCAGGCAGGCCAGCACGCCCAGCTCGCGGCGCCGGCTCCGGACGGCCGCGGTGGCCGCGTTGGCCACGAACAGCCCGCAGACGCACAAGATCAGCACGAACAGCGTGACGCTCTTCTTGTCGACGGCAGTCAGGATGGCGACGGCCACGCCCTTCTTGACCCAGCCCTCGGTCAGCCGCAGCGCAGGCTGCCCCGGCCCGGCGGCGGGCACGTCGATGGCGGTCGGGGCGGGGGAGGAGCCGGCGACGATATCGACGGTGAGCCCGGTGCGCACCGCGATCTGCTGGGCCACCTCGTTGATCCGCTCACGGGACACCGCGTTCGGCCCGGTGACGCCGGCCACCTTGACCCGGATCACGCTGATCGGGTCCTCCTGGTGCAGGCTGCCGCTGAAGAACCCGAGGTTCTGCAGGGCCGGCAGCGCCGTCAGGGTCGTGATCAGGTTTACCGGCTGGCTGACCAGGCCGCCGAGGTTCAGGCTGGGAAGCAGGTCCTGGCCGCCGAGTGCCTGCCGGCTGGCCGCGCTGGCCGGGGTCGCGGCGGCCGGAGCGTAGGGCCCGAGCGGGACGCGGGACAGCCGCCCGCCGGCCTGCACCCGGGCCGGGTTGAAGACACCGACCAGCTGCGGCACCGGGATAGCGCCCGAGAACGCGTTGGCCGTCGGCGCGTGGCTGACCAGGCGGCGGAACTGGGGGCCGGTCTCGTCCACCGGGGTGGTCCCGCCGATCGGTGTTTGCCAGACTCCGGCCGGGTTGCGCACGGGAACGGGCGCCAGCGCCCCGCCCGCCCCGCGCTGATACCGGACCGGCCCGGCCGACCAGTACCCCTCAATCGCGTCCCGGGGGCCCTTGGTGCGGCTCATGTAGGCCAGCAGCTGCCGGTAGGCCTGCCCGGCGGTCGTCCGCACGGTCGTCACGGTCTGGCCCGGCTCGGCGGCCGCCGCCGCCATCCCGGCGCTGGTCAGCGATGGCACGCCCGCGGGCTGCGGCAGCCGCTGGATCCGGGTGACCGCGGTCTCGCTGACGCCGCCAGCGGCGGCGGCCAGGACCGGGAAGGTGGTCACCGAGCCGCCAGCGGGCTTGTCGCCGGCCCGCTCGGCCAGGTACCGGCCCGAGGTGACTGCGTGGTTCAGCCCGTCCAGCCGGGCCTCGGCCGCGGGGTCGACGGCGGCGATCAGGATCGGGAACGTCCAGCCGACGGTGAAGCCCGGATGCCGGACGCTCAGCCGGTCGAGCGTGTCGTCGCCCGGCCCGCCGGTCCGCGACCAGCACCAGTTGTCAGCCTGCTGGGCCAGGCTGAACGGGCCGCCGCCCCGCGGCTCGGCGCAGACCGGGACCCTGGCCCCGCCGGGCAGCATTTCCATTGCCTGGGCGCTGGAGTGGCTGGCGGCCAGCCGGTTCGGAGTCAGGTAGACAAACGACGGCGGCTGGCGGACCTGGCTCAGGCCGCCGGCCGACAACCAGGTGGTGCTGACCCGCAGCAACTCGCGGCCGGACCCGGCCAGCGCCGCGGCCGGCAGCCGCACCGGCACGTCGGCGATCGGGAGGGAGTAGCCGACCAGCGCCACCGGCGCCGCGACCTGGACGCCGGCGATCCGGCGGATCTGCCGGTCCTGGGCCATCGTGATGCCGCCGTAGATGCCCGACATGAAGTCCGGCTGCACCGTGCCGGTGGCCCGCTCGATGGGCGTCCGGTCGCCGTGCGGGCGGACCAGGATGTCGTAGTCGGCGCGGAAGTTCGCCGACACAGTCCCGACGGTGCGCAGCTGGGAGGTCCGGGACGCCGCCGTCAGGACGGTGAACGCGGTCGTGGCCAGCAGCATCCCGACCAGCAGGGCCAGCGTCCGGCCCGGCCGGAAGCGCAGCTGGGCCCAGGCGAGGCGGCGCAACGGCAGTTCCCTCCTCAGTTCCGGCCGGAGGGCGGGCCGGCCCCCGCGAGCGCGACCCGGCCAGGCCCCCAGCCTGCCGCCACTGTGCGCCTTACCTAGTTGCTAGGCAACAAATCAGGCTCTATTGTTACCTAGTAGCAATGTAAGAATCATCAACCGGACGAGGGTGCGGCATGCCACTGCAGCACGCGGTGCTCGCGCTGCTCGCCGAGCGCCCGGCGCACGGCTACGAGCTCAAGGGCAGCTTCGAGCAGGCCGTCGGAGATCAGTGGGGCGGCCTCAACATCGGCCACCTCTACCAGGTCCTGGAGCGGCTCGGCCGCGACGGGCTCATCGAGTCGCAGCGCCAGCCGCAGGCCGTCAAGCCCGACCGGCTGGTGCACCGGATCACCCCCGCGGGGCGCGCCGAGCTGGCCCGCTGGCTCAGCGAGCCGACCCGGCGCTCCGGCGGCTACCGGGACGACTTCTTCCTCAAGGTCATGGCCACCGTGCAGGCCGGCGACGCCGGGGCGCTGACCGGAGTGCTGGCCCGCCAGCGCGCGCACCTCCTGCGCGAGCTGCGCAGTCTCGGCCAGGCCCGGCAGGCCGCCGTCTCCTCCCCGGTGGACGCGCTGCTGGTCACCGCGGCCGAGTTGCACGTCCGGGCCGACCTCGGCGTCGTCGAGGCCGCCGAGCAGCAACTCGGCCCCGAGGCCCTCGCGGCCTTCGCCGGCCGGGCCGCCCCGGCCGCCGCCGGACCGCAGGCCCAGCCGGACGGTCAGGCCAGCGCGGGCTAGCTCATCGCCGGCGGTGCGGTTTACTGGCTGGCGGCCGGCCGTCAGGCCCGCGCCGGGGGCCAGGCCGTCCCGGCGTCAGCCGCCGTCACCGGAAGGAGCGCTCGTCGTGCCCAGCCCGTTCATTGTCAGCACCGAGGACCTGCTGAGCCTGCTGGACCAGGTCGTGACCGGGGATGACGGCAGCCGCTGGAACGAGTTCTTCGCCGACCGGTCCCGGCCGATCCCGTTCTTCACTGACCGGCCCGACGAGAGCCTGGCCGGCTGGCTCGCTGACGGCCTGATCGCACCCGGCCGGGTGCTCGAACTCGGCTGCGGGCACGGCCGCAACGCGCTGTACCTGGCCGGGCTGGGCTGCACCGTGGACGCGGTCGACCTGTCCGCCGAGGCGCTCGGCTGGGCCCGCCAGCGGGTGGCAGCCGCCGGTGCCGCGGTGCGGTTCCAGCACTGCTCCATCTTCGCCGCGGCGATCGAGCCGGGGGCCTACGACCTGGTCTATGACTCCGGCTGCTTCCACCACCTGCCGCCGCACCGCCGTCAGTCCTACGCCGGCCTGGTGGACCGGGCGCTGAAGCCGGGCGGTCACTTCGGGCTGAGCTGCTTCCGGCCCGAGGGCGGCAGCGGTCTCACCGACCGGCAGGTGTACGAGCGGGCCAGCCTGGGCGGCGGCCTCGGCTACACCGAGGACCAGCTGCGGGCCCTGTGGGACCGGGCGCCGTTCTCGGTCCGGGTGCTCCGCCAGATGGCCAGCACGGGTGCCGGCGGACCGCATTTCGGCGAGGATTTCCTGTCGGTCCTGCTCGCCGTCAAAGATCATCAGTAACGAGCCCATCCGGGCGCCGGGCAGGCTCCCCCCGCAGCCCGGCGCCCGGGCGGGCGGCAGGTAACGTGCGGGGTGTGGAGCACACGCGACTGGGCCGGACCGGCCTGCAGGTGTCCCGGCTGTGCCTGGGCACGATGACCTTCGGACTGCAGTGCGATGAAGCGACCTCGGCGGCCATCCTGGACCGCTCGGCCGAGGGCGGCATCGACTTCCTCGACACCTCGGACGCCTATCCCCTGGGCGGGGACCTGTCCACGCGCGGCGCGACCGAGGAGATCCTCGGCCGCTGGCTGCGCGGCAAGCGGGACCGCTTCATCGTCGCGACCAAGTGCTTCGCGCCGACCGGGCCCGCGCCATTCGACGGCGGCAACTCCCGCAAGCACATCATGTCCGCCGTCGACGCCTCGCTGCGCCGGCTGCAGACCGACTACATCGATCTGTACCAGCTGCACGGCTACGACCCGGCCACGCCGATCGACGAGACCCTGGGCGCCCTGGACGACCTGGTTCACTCCGGCAAGGTCCGCTACATCGGCTGCTCGAACTTCCTGACCTACCAGCTGGTGCGCGCCGTCGGCCGGACCGAGACCCTGCGGCTGACCCGGATGGACTGCGTCCAGCCTCGGTACAACCTGCTGTTCCGCCAGATCGAGCGGGAGATGCTGCCGTTCTGCGGCGAGGAGGGCATCGGGGTCATTCCCTACAACCCGATCGCCGGCGGCCTGCTGTCGGGCAAGCACGCGCGGACCGGCCCGCCGCCCGAGGGCTCCCGGTTCACCCTCGGCACCGCCGCACAGAACTACCAGGACCGGTACTGGCACGACCGCGAGTTCGACACCGTCGAGACGCTGGGCCAGCTGGCCGACAAGGCCGGGGTCAGCCTGGTGACGCTGTCGGTGGCCTGGGTCCTGGCCCACCCGGCGGTGACCGCGCCGATCATCGGGGCCAGCCGCCCCGGCCAGCTCGACGCCAGCCTGGCCGCCGCCGACTACGTCATCGACGCCGACCTCAAGCGCCAGCTGGACGAGGCCACCCACGAGTACCGGATGGGAGATGCCCCCAGATAGCGGCAGCCCGGGGAAAGATATGACTGAGCGCAAGCCGGCCGACATGAGCTTCCGCTCGTGGGTGGATCAGCAGATCCACGAGGCGACCGAGCGCGGCGAGTTCGACAACCTGCCCGGCGCGGGCAAGCCGCTGCCGCGCAGCAACGAGGCCGACGATGGCCAGGCCTGGCTGCGGGACTACCTGCGCCGCGAGGGCGTGAACACCGAAGAGGTGCTGCCCGAGCCACTGCGGTTGCGCAAGGAGGCCGAGCGGCTGGCCGGGAGCGTGCACCTGCTCGCCTCCGAGCAGCACGTGCGCGAGGCGGTCGCCGGGCTCAACGAGCGGATCATGAAGTGGCGGCGCATCCCGCTCGGCCCGCCTATCTTCGTCGCCCTGGTCGATGAGCAGGAGATGGTCGCCCGCTGGACGGAGGCCCGGCCCGCGAGCCCGCCCGGCGCTCCTGCCGCCCCGGCTGCCCCTCCCGCTGCCGCCCGCCGCCGGTGGTGGCGCCGCCGCGGCGCGCCGCCCGGCCCGCCCGGCGCGGCGGGCTAGCCTCGGATCATGGCCCGGCTGCCGCCCAGCCCGGCGCTGTCCGACCTGCCGCGCTTAGTCGGCCTGGCTCCCGATCGCGTCGTTGCTAGCGCGGCTCAGTCACCGTCGCCAGGACAGCGGCGATCTCCTCGGCAGAGTCTAGATCTCCCGCGGCTATCCGCATGATCAGCTCGTAGGCCGCGTCATTGGTCAGCGTCAGCCGGCGGCCGTTGAGGCCGTAGAAGGCGATCAGGGCGCCCAGGGCCAGGCGCTTGTTGCCGTCGACCAGCGCGTGGTTACGGGCGAGGGAATGCACCAGCGCCGCTGCCTTAGCGTCGAGGCCCTGGTAGGCATCCCGGCCGAAGGCCGTGGCCTGCGGCCGTCCGGCGGCGGACTCGAGCAGGCCGGGATCGCGGACGACTACCTCGCCCCCGATCGCGCGCTCGGCGATGTACACCAGCTCCGACAGGGACAGGTAGATCACTGACCGAGCCGCTCCAGTGCCTCGGCGTACCGGGGGAGTTCCTCATCCAGCACGCGGTCCAGGAGCTCGGCCCGGCTATGCCCGTCGATGTACTCACGGATTGCCTGGCGGGCGACGTCCTGCATCGACCGCTGCTCCCGTTCGGCCCGCCGCCGCAGGGCCGCGGTCTCCGTCTCATCGAGCCGAAGTGTCATGGCCATGACCCTATGGTATCACTGATGATACCAGATGACGGGCGGGCGGATGCCCTCTAGGCCCGCGCCTGGTCATGAGCGCGCAGGCTGTTGAGAAAGAAGCGAGTGCGCCGGTCGTAGTCCGCTCGGGAGGGCGCGGGCAGTTCGCGCAGAGCGAGCCCGTTGGCGACATCGGCGTAATACAGATCGCCAGCGGTGAAGTCGCGGCGCACGGCGCCGGCCTCATGGCCCTGCTGAACCAGCTCACCGGTGATGGCGGTGGCTGTCTCGGCGAGAAGGACGAGCTGCCGGGACTCCGGGTAGGTCATCAGCAGGGCGTCGGTGAACGCAGGTTCGGTGAACTGCAGGTCGCGCCGGTCGGTGACATAGGCGACGAGGCTCTCCCACGGGTCCGGTACGCGGCGGGCCTTCTCCATGATCGCGTACATCTTCGCCGCCACCAGCTCGCCGATGACGGCATCGATCAGGCCCTCCCGGCCGCCGAAGCGGTTGTAAATGGTGGCCTTACTGACCCCGGCGGCCGCCGCGATCTCCTCCAGCGGCGTGCTCAGCCCGCGGCCGTGAAATGCCGCGATGGCAGCGGCCCGGATCTGGGCGACGTTGCGGGCGGCATCGGCGCGGAGGCCGGGGCGCGGCGTGACGGGGCAGTCGCTGGCCGGGCCGGCGGCGCGGGCGGCAGGAGTCATCGGCTCCCATCCTAGCAACTTGACCAGTGCATCAACTTGACGCTAGCGTCAAGTTAATTCTACGGCCGACCTGCCCAGGAGGCACCGTGTCCAAGTCCATTGCCGTGTTCGGCGCCGGCCCCGCGCTGGGCCGGGCTGTCGCCCGGCGGTATGCCCGGGAGGGGTACGGCGTCGTCCTCGTGGCCCGCCGCCGGGAGCCGCTTGAGGCCCAGGCAGCAGAACTGCGCAGCGCCGGGACGACCGCCCACGCGATAACGGCTGACCTGGCCGATATCGATGCTCTGCCGCACCTGGCCGACCGAATCCGGGCCGCCGCCGGCAACCCGGACGCGATCTACTACGGTGCGGCGGCCAGCGGGTTCTTCCCCGTGGTCGAGCTGACCGTGCAGCGCGCCAAAGACCTGCTGCCGCTCGGCGTCTACGCACTGCTGGCGCTGGTGCAGGAGTTCCTGCCCGCCATGCTCAGCCGCGGCGACGGCGCGATCCTCAGCGGCCAGGGAGCCAGCGCCGTGCAGGGCAGGCCGAATATCGCTGGCGGGTTTGCCCTGGCCGCCCAGCGGAACTACCTGCAGTCGCTGCACGCCGCTGTCGCCGGCCAGGGCGTCTACGTCGGCGGGCTCTACATCGGCGCCGCCATCGAGCACAGCCGCTTCTACGCCGACCGCGAGGCCGCCAGGGCAGCCGGTGCCAGCGTCCCGGACATGCCGACAGCCGACCCGCACGAGCTGGCCGACCTGCTCTGGACGATGCATGCCACCCGGAGCCGGCCCGAAGCGACCTACCCCGACGTACTCTTCAGCCAGTGACCGGGCAGGCTGCAAGAGACGATGACTGAGGACGAGTGGCGGGATGCCGGGGTGCTGTGGGACTACCACCACCTGCGGCACGAGCTGCGAGCCTGCGCGGCCGGGATCGGGCTGGGCAGTCATGATCCCGGCGTCGCGGCCGAGGCTGCGCGGCTGTATCACGCGGGCCTGGTCCCGGTCCTGGTGTTCAGCGGCGCCACCACCCCGACCACCTACGGGCGCTTCCCGCGCGGCGAGGCCGTGCACTACCGGGAGCACGCCCGGAGCCTCGGTGTCCCCGAGAGCGCCATCCTCGTCGAGCCGACGGCGGTCAACACGGGCCAGAACATCGACCGCTCCCGCGCCCTGCTGGAGCGGGCCGGCATCACGGCCGGCCCGGTCCTGCTGATTTCCAAGCCCTACATGGAGCGCCGCGCCTACGCGACCTGCCGCCAGGTCTGGCCCGGCGCCGAGCCGGTCTGCGCGTCGGAGCCGGCCAGCCTGGCTGACTACGCCCGGCGGATCGGCGACCCGCGCCTGATCACCGACATGATGGTCGGAGACGTGCAGCGCATCCTCGAGTACCCGCGGCGCGGATTCGCCATCAGCCAGCCCGTCCCGGACAGCGTCCTCGGCGCCTGGCGGCGGCTGATCCGGGCTGGCTTCACCAGCCGCCTGCTGGCGCCCCCCTAGCCGCGCCTAGCCGGCGCCCGCCTCGCCGGCGGCGACGGGAGTCAGCGCGAACTTGTCGACGTCGACCAGGCCGCGGTCGGTGATGCGCAGCTGCGGGATCACCGACAGGCCCAGGAAGCTCAGGTGCATGAACGGCGCGTCGATGCGCACCCCGAGTTCTGCCGCCGCGACGTGCTCCAGGTGCCCGACCGCGGCCGCCACGGCAGGCGCGGGCTGATCGCTCATCAGCCCGGCGATCGGCAGCGGGACCTCGGCGATCACCCGTCCGTCGAGCACGGCCACCTGGCCGCCGCCGGTCTCGGCGAGCCGGGCCAGCGCCACCGCCATATCCGCCGGGCCGTCCGCGCCCGCCGAGCCGACCAGCATGCAGTTGTGCGCGTCATGGGCCACTGTCGAGCCGATCGCGCCGCGGGTCAGCCCGAACCCGTGCACGTAGCCCAGCCCGATCCGGCCGGTGCCCCGGTGCCGCTCGGCGACCGCGATCCGGGCCACTCCGGCCGCGGGATCGGTGACATCCAGGACGAGGTGCCGGGTGGTCAGGCTGTGGTCTTCGATGCCGATCACCCTCGCCTGGCCGCCGGGCGGCGGCTCCAGGGTCAGCTCGGCCGCGTCCGGCAGGTGCGCCAGCCGGACCGACCCGCGCATCCAGTCCGGCGCGGGCGCGGCCGGCACCGAGCCGGGCAGCGCCTGGCCGTCCGCGGCCACCAGACGGCCGGCCTGGTAGACGCGGGACGGCCAGAATCCGTCCAGGGTGTCGAAGCACAGTACGTCGGCCTGGTAGCCGGGCGCGAGCCAGCCCAGGTGATGCAGGTTGTGGTACTGCGCCGGGTTGGCGGTGGCCAGCACCAGCGCGTCCTCCGCCCGGACGCCGCAGGCGACAGCGAGCCGCACGCAGTCGTTAACGTGCCCGCGGTCCAGGATCATGTCCGGCTCCCGGTCGTCGCTGCACAGCGCGACCCGCTCGGTGCCGTGCTCGATGACCAGGCCGATCAGGTCGGCCAGGTTCTGGCTGGCCGAGCCCTGGCGCACGAAGATCCACATCCCCTTGCGCCGTTTCTCCCGGGCCTCGGCCAGCAGGGTGCACTCGTGGTCGGATTCCACGCCGGCGGCCAGGTAGGCATCCAGCGCCGGGCCGGTGACGCCGGGCGCGTGCCCGTCGACCCGCCGCTCGCCCGCCGCGGCGATCTTGGCCAGCAGCTCGGCATCGCCCGCGATGACGCCGGGGTAGTTCATGACCTCGGCCACGCCGATCGCGCCGTACTCGCCGATCAGCTCGCGGACCTGCGCGGCGTGCACCTCAGCGCCAGGACTCTCGAACGGCGAGGCCGGAACGCAGCTGGACGCGCACACCCCGAACGTGAACGGCAGGCCCGCGGCCGACTGGACCAGCGCGCCGACTCCGGGTACCCCGAAGACGTTGGCGATCTCGTGCGGGTCGGCGGCCACGGCCGTGGTGCCGTGCGGCAGCACCGCCCGGACGAACTCATCCACCCACAGCTTGGTCGACTCCAGGTGCATGTGGGCGTCAATGAACCCCGGCGTCAGCGCGGCGCCGTCAACGTCGGTGACCTCCCGCGCCTCGCGCGAGCCCCAGCCGGCCACCACCCCGTCGGCGATGGCCAGATCGGTCCTGACCCACTCCCGGGTGCCGGGCACGAAGACTGTGCCCCCGGTCAGCAGCAGGTCGGCGGGCTCATCCCCGCGAGCGACGGCCAGGATCCGCGGCGTGCCCCGGCGAGCGGGCATGGACACCTCCCGGGTTCCCGCTGAGTGTAGGACCGGCCGCGGCGCGTGTCAGCGGCCCCGCCGGCGCCGCGCCGGCCGCCAGCCGGGGGCTTGCCCCCGCCTAGGTGGCGCGACAGGCTGAACCCCATGAGCACGCCCGCGCACGCCGCCGCGGACCACGCCGGCGAGCCGCCCGGCACCTCCGGCGCGGCCCGGCTGGACCGGTTCAACGCCCGGCCGGAGCCGGAGGCACTCGACGGGCTGCTGGCCTGCTGCGCCGCCGCGGCCTGGGCCCGGCGGGTGGCGGCGGGCCGGCCGTACCGGTACCTGGACGACGTCCTGGCCGCATCCGACGATGCCGTAACGACGATGACCGACGCTGACCTGGCCGACGCGCTGGCCGGGCACCCGCGGATCGGCGAGCGCCGCCCCGAGCCGGGCGGGCCGGGCAGCCGGGCCGCATCCTGGTCGAGCCAGGAACAGGCCGGGATGCGCGACGCCGGCCAGCAGGCCAGCGAGGAGATGGCCGGGCTGAACCAGGCTTACGAGGACCGGTTCGGGCACATCTACCTGGTCTGCGCCACCGGTCGCAGCGCAGCCGAGCTGGCCGGCCTGCTGCGCGCGCGGCTGGGCAACGACCCGCGGGCCGAGCGCGGCGTGGTCCGGGCCGAGCTGGCCCAGATCAACCGGCTGCGCCTGGCCCGGCTGCTGGCGGAGGACGCGTGACTCCCGCGCCCAGCGTGATCACCACCCATGTGCTGGACACCGCCGCGGGCCGGCCGGCGGCGGGCGTGCCGGTGCGGCTGGAGCAGGTCACCGGCAGCGGCGCGGCCGAGATCGCCCGCGGCGTCACCGGCGCCGACGGGCGGGTCGCGGCGCTCGGGCCGGCGCAACTGCCGCCCGGCCGGTACCGGCTCGTCTTCGACACGGCCGCCTACCTGGCCGCCGCCGGGCCGGATCCGGCGTTCTACCCGGAGGTCAGCGTCTTGTTCACGGTGGCCGGGCAGCCCGGCGAGCATTATCACCTGCCGCTGCTGCTCAGCCCGTATGGCTATTCCACCTACCGCGGGAGCTGAGATGGGAATCGTGCTCGGGCCGCAGCAGTACGGCAAGGCAGAGACCCGGGTGGTGCGGATCAGCCGGGACGACGACTGGCACCAGATCCGCGACCTGAACGTCACCACCGCGCTGCGCGGCGACTTCAGCCAGGCCCATCTGACCGGTGACCAGTCGGAGGTGCTGCCCACCGACTCGCAGAAGAACACCGCGTTCGCCTACGCGCTGGAGCACGGCACCGGCGAGATCGAGGATTACGCGCTGGCGCTGGCCCGGCACTTCGCCAGCGACATCGAGCCAGTCACCGCGGCCCGGGTCGAGGTCGAGGAGTACGCCTGGGACCGGATCAGCGTCGGTGGCGACCCGCACCCGCACGCGTTCGTCCGGTCCGGGCAGGAGGTCAGGACCGCCGCCGTCTCGGTCGAGGGGAGCGGCGCCGGGCAGCGGGCCTGGGTGGTGTCCGGGCTGACCGGCCTGGTGATCCTCAAGTCCACCGGCTCAGAGTTCCGCGGCTTCCTCACCGACTCCTACACCACGCTGCCCGAGACCGGTGACCGGGTCCTGGCCACCTCGCTGACCGCCCGGTGGCGGTACGCCGGTCCCGTCGAACCAGAAACCGACTGGCTGGCCGCCTACGATCAGGTCCGGCGCGTCCTGCTGGCCCGCTTCGCGGAACTGCACAGCCTGGCCCTGCAGCAGAGCCTGTGGGAGATGGGCCAGGCCGTGCTGCTGGCCCGGCCCGACATCGCCGAGATCCGGCTGTCCGCCCCGAACAAGCACCACTACCTGGTCGACCTGGCCCCGTTCGGGCTGGCCAACAACAACGAGGTGTTCCACGCCGGCGACCGGCCCTATGGCCTCATCCAGGCCGCGGCCGCCCGCGACGACGGGCCGCCGGCCGGGCCGGCCTGGGACACCTCGGCCTGCTTCGCCTGACCCAGGCCTGGCCACATCGCGGCTGGCCAGGGGACAATAGGCGGATGAGCGGGGGCCACCGCGCGGCGTCGCGGGCACCGGCCGGGCCGCCCGTCAGTGAGCATGAGACGGCGCTCCCGGCGGCCGGGCTGCGCTCGCTGATCGGCCGCTACAGCGGCTACCGGGATGCGGGCCAGCGACCGGGCCGCCATCGCGGGCTGCCCTCGCCCTACCTGACGGTGATCTTCACCCTGGACGAGCCGCTGGAAGTGGCCGTGCATCCCGACCCGGCCCAGGCGGGCGGGGCGTTCGCCACCCTGGCCGGCGGCCTGCACACCGTGCCCGCCCTGATCACCCACGACGGCAGCCAGTCCGGCGTCCAGGTGGCGCTCAGCCCGCTCGGCGCCCGGGCCATCCTCGGGCTGCCCGCCGGTGAGCTGGCCAGCCTGGACGTCGAGGGCAGCGAGGTGCTCGGCCCGCTGGCCGGCCAGGTTCAGGACAAGCTCCGGGCCGCCGGCAGCTGGCCGGAGCGCTTCGCCGTCGTGGACGAGCTGCTGTGGGCCCGGGCGTGCGCCAGCGCCGCGGTCGCCCGCGGCGGGTCGGCGGACCTGGCCCGCGGCCGCGGGCCAGGCGTCAGCCCCGAGGTCGGCTGTGCCTGGCGCCGGCTGATGCGCACGGGCGGCCAGACTCCGGTAGCCGCCCTGGCCGCTGAGACCGGCTGGAGCGACCGGCACCTGCGCAGCCGGTTCCGGGCCGAGACCGGGCTCACCCCCAAGGCCGCGGCCCGGGTGATCCGGTTCGAGCGGGCCCGGCGGCTGCTGCTGCGCCGCGCGCAGGCCGGGACCGGCTCATCACTGGCGGAGCTGGCCGCCGAGTGCGGCTACTACGACCAGGCGCACCTGGACCGGGACTTCCGCGGGCTGGCCGGCTGCCCGCCCACTACCTGGCTGGCCGAGGAGTATCCAGCTCTGGCGTGAGATGCCCTGATCCGGGGAGGATGTCCCCCAAGGAGCTGGTGCCGTGGAATTCCTGCAGCCCGCCTGCTGGGCCGACGCGCTGGCCGAGCGGGCCGCGCACCCCGGTGCGGTCGCGCTGGCCGGCGGCACTGACGTCATGGTCGAGATGAACTTCGACGCCCGCCGCCCCCCGGCCCTGCTGGACCTCACCCGGATCGCTGACCTGGCGGACTGGAGCCTGGACGGCGACCGGATCCGGCTCGGCGCTGGCGTCAGCTACACCCGGATCATCGGCGAGCTCGGCGGGCGGCTGCCCGGCCTGGCCATGGCGGCCCGGACGGTGGGGTCCCCGCAGATCCGCAACCGCGGCACGGTCGGCGGCAATCTCGGCACCGCCTCGCCGGCTGGTGATGCGCACCCGCCGCTGCTGGCCGCCCGCGCCGAGGTCGAGGCCGCCTCGGTCCGCGGCACCCGGATGATCGCCATCGACGACTTCTTCACCGGCGTGAAGCGCAACGCGCTGGCCCCCGATGAGCTGATCGCCGCGGTGCACATCCCGCTGCCGTCCGGGCCCGAGCAGTTCAGCAAGATCGGCACCCGCAACGCCATGGTCATCTCGGTGGCAGCAGTGAGCATCGCGCTGCATCCGGCCCGCCAGCAGGTCGGCGCGAGCATCGGCTCGGCGGCCCCGACGCCGCGGCGGGCCGCCGCGGCCGAGACCTTCCTGGCCGGGGCGCTGACCGACGCCGGGCTGTGGGAGTCGCGGCGGCCGCTGCCGGCCGTTATGGCCGCCGAGTTCGCCGCGCTGGTCCGCGCGGCGGGCGCGCCGATCGACGATGTGCGCGGCACGGCCGCGTACCGGCTGCACGCGCTGGCCGTCATGGCCCGCCGGGCCCTGTCCTGGGCCTGGAGTGACTACCGTCGCGGCAGCGCCGCCGCGCAGGGAGGCTGACCCGGCAGATGCGGATTACGGCAACGGTCAACGGGCAGTCCCGCCAGGCCGACGACGTCTGGCCGGGCGAGAGCCTGCTGTACGTGCTGCGCGAGCGGATGGGCCTGCCCGGCTCCAAGAACGCCTGCGAGCAGGGCGAGTGCGGGTCGTGCACGGTCTACCTGGACGGGGTGCCGGTGTGCTCCTGCCTGGTGGCCGCCGGCCAGGCGCAGGGGGCCACGGTCGTGACCGTCGAGGGACTGGCCGCCGGGGACGCGCTGCACCCGGTGCAGGAGGCGTTCGTGGCGGCCGGCGCGGTGCAGTGCGGATTCTGCACGCCGGGCCTGCTGGTCGCGGCGCATGACCTGCTGGCCCGGTGCCCGCGCCCGTCTGACCTGGAGATCCGCGAGGCGCTGGCCGGCAACCTGTGCCGCTGCACGGGCTATGAGAAGATCCTGGCCGCAGTGCACCAGGCCGCTGCCCAGCTCACCGGCACCCCGCCCGGTTCCGCCGGGGCGGCGGAGGCCAGCTCGTGAGCACCACGGTCCTGGACGGCTGCGCCGTGGTCACCATGGACGGCCAGCGCGCCGAGTACGCCAGCGGGCACGTGGTCGTCACCGGCACCACGATCACGGCCGCCGGCCCCGGCCCGGCGCCCGGAGTCCCGGCCGGGGCCAGGCGCGTGGACGCGCGCGGCTGCCTGGTCACGCCCGGCCTGATCAACACCCACCAGCACCTGTACCAGTGGGCCACCCGCGGCCAGGCCGTCGACTCCACCTTGTTCCAGTGGCTGACCCAGCTCTACCCGGTCTGGGCCGGGATCGACGAGGACACCGTCGGCGCCGCCGCCACCGGCGCGCTGGCCTGGCTGGCCCGGACCGGCTGCACGACCAGCATGGACCACCACTATGTCTTCCCGCGCGCGGGCGGTGACGTGCTCGGCGCTACCGTCGAGGCGGCCCGCGCCGTGGGCCTGCGCTTTCACCCCACCCGCGGGTCGATGGACCTGGGCGAAAGCGCTGGCGGCCTGCCGCCCGACGACGTGGTGGAGGACACCGCCGCCATCCTGGAGGCGACCAGCGCCGCCATCGACCGGTTCCACGACCCGGCGCCGGACTCGATGCTGCGGATCGCGGTCGCGCCCTGCTCCCCGTTCTCCGTCACCAAGGACCTGCTGGCCGGCGCGGTGCAGCTGGCCCGGCAGCGCGGCGTGCGGCTGCACACCCACCTGGCCGAGACGGCCGACGAGGACGCCTACTGCGCCGAGCATTTCGGCTGCACGCCCGTGCAGTACCTCGACTCGCTGGACTGGCTCGGCGCCGACGTGTGGCTGGCGCATGCCGTGCACCTGGACGACGCGGCGATCGCCCGGCTGGCCGCCACCGGCACCGGCGTAGCGCACTGCCCCTCGTCCAACGGGCGGCTGGGCGCCGGGATCTGCCGCACCCGCGACCTCCTGGCGGCCGGCGTGCCGGCCGGCCTGGGCGTGGACGGCGCGGCCTCCAACGAGTCCGGCTCGCTGCACGATGAGCTGCGCCAGGCCGCGCTGCTGGCCCGGTCGGCGGGCGGCCCGACCGCCCTGTCGGTCCGGCAGTCGCTGGAGATGGCGACCCTGGGCGGCGCCCGGCTGCTCGGCCGCGAGTCCGAGCTCGGCTCGCTGGAGCCCGGCAAGCTCGCGGACCTGGCGCTGTGGCGGCTCGACACGCTGCCGCACGCCGGCGTCGCCGACCCGGTCGCGGCCCTGGTCCTCGGCTCGCGGCCGCCCCTGGAGCTGCTCCTGGTCAACGGCGCGGCGGTGGTGGAGCGGGATCAGCTGGTCACCGTCGATGAGGCGGCCGCCGCCGCGGCCGCCAGCCGGGCCAGCGCGACGCTGCTGGCCCGGGCCGGCCAGCGGGCGGCCGCGGGAGCCGGGCGGTGACCGGCCCGGCGCGGGTCCCCGGCGGGGCGCTGCAGCAGCTGCGCGGCCCGGGCGCCGGCGGGGTGGGGGCCAGCCCCCGGCGGCCGGACGGCACGCTGAAGGTGACCGGCCAGTTCGCCTACGCCAGCGACATGTGGCTGGACGACATGATCTGGGGCGTCACGCTGCGCAGCCCGCACCCCTACGCCCGGATCATCTCGGTCGACGTCGGCGACGCGCTGGCCACGCCCGGCGTGCTGGCCGTGCTGACCCATGCCGACGTGCCCGGCCAGAACCGGTGCGGCCTGGAGCTGGTCGACCAGCCGGTGCTAGCCGAGGACATGGTCCGCTACCAGGGCGAGCCGGTGGCGCTGGTGGCCGCCGACCACCCGGAGATCGCCCGCCGGGCGGCCCGGAAGATCGCGGTCGGCTATGACGTGCTGGAGCCGGTCACCGACGCGGTGGCCGCGCTGGAACCGGGGGCCTGCCGGCTGCACCCGCAGGGCAACCTGGTCCGCCACCTCAAGGTGCGCAAGGGCGACCCGGTACCCGCCGCGGAGGTGGTGGTGACCGGGACGTACACGGTCGGCATGCAGGACCAGGCCTTCCTCGGGCCGGAGGCCGGCCTGGCCGTGCCCGACGGACAGGGTGGCGTGGACCTGTACGTCGCGACCCAGTGGCTGCACGTGGACCAGCGGCAGATCTGCGCCGCGCTGGGGCTGGAACCGGATCAGGTCCGGCTGACCCTGGCCGGGGTGGGCGGCGCGTTCGGCGGCCGCGAGGACCTGTCCATGCACGTGCACGCCTGCCTGCTGGCGCTGCGCACCGGCCGCCCGGTGAAGATGGTCTACAACCGCGAGGAGTCGTTCTTCGGGCACGTGCACCGGCATCCGGCGACGATGCACTATGAGCACGGCGCCACCCGCGACGGCCGGCTGGTCTACGTGACCGCGGAGATCTACCTGGACGGCGGGGCTTATACCTCCAGCACGCCGGCGGTCGTCGGCAACGCGGGCACGATGGGCATCGGCCCGTACGTGGTGCCCAGCGTGCGTATCGACACCTACGGCGTGTACACCAACAACCCGCCGTGCGGGGCGATGCGCGGGTTCGGCTCGGTGCAGACCGCGTTCGCCTACGAGGCGCAGATGGACCGCCTGGCTGCCGAGCTGGGCCTGGACCCGGTGGACCTGCGCTGCCGCAACGCGATGAGCCTGGGCAGCGAGGCGCCCACCGGGCAGATCGTGGACAGCGCCGCGCCGGTAGCCGAATTGCTGCGGCGGCTGCAGGACATGCCGCTGCCCGCCGGGCTGGCCGACGGGGCCGCGACTGACCTGCGGGAGCTGCCCGGCGGGGTAGCCAACACCACGCACGGCGAGGGCGTGCGGCGCGGCGTCGGGTACGCGGTGGCCTACAAGAACGTCGGCTTCTCCGAGGGCTTCGACGACTACTCCACCGCCCGGGTCCGGCTGGAGGCCGCCGGCGGCGAGCCGATGGCGGTCGTGCACACCGCGGCGGCCGAGGTCGGCCAGGGCCTGGTCACTGTCGAGCAGCAGATCTGCCGGACCGAGCTGGGCGTGGATCACGTGGTGATCCGGCCCAAGGACACCGGGGTCGGCTCCGGCGGCTCGACCTCCGCCTCCCGGCAGACCTATGTCACCGGCGGTGCCGTGCAGGCCGCCTGCGTCCGGATCCGCGAGCAACTCCTCGGCCGGGCCCAGCGCCAGGCCGGCCGGACCATCGCCGGCTTGCGGCTGGAAGATGGCCACGTCGTCTCGGACGCCGAGGGAAAGGTGGCCTCCATCGCTGAGGTGCTGGGCGCCGACGCACTCGAGGAGACCGTGGAATGGCGGCACCGGCCTACCTCCCCGGTCGACCCGGAGACCGGGCAGGGTTTCGCGCATGTCCAGTACGCCTTCGCCGCGCACCGCGCGGTGGTGGACGTCGACACCGAGCTCGGCCTGGTCAAGGTGGTGGCGCTGGACTGCGTGCAGGATGTCGGCAAGGCGATGAACCCGGATGCCGTGCTGGGCCAGATCCACGGCGGCAGCGCCCAGGGCATGGGCCTGGCCATCATGGAGGAGATCCAGGTCCGCGACGGGCTGATCCGCAACCCGTCGTTCACCGACTACCTGATCCCCACAATCGCCGACATGCCGCCGATGCGGGTCGAGGTGCTGGAGTACCCCGACCCGAACGCCCCCTACGGCCTGCGCGGCGTCGGCGAGGCGCCGACGATCTCCTCCGGCCCGGCGGTCGCGGCGGCCATCCGGGCCGCCACCGGCCTGGAGCTGTGCCGGATCCCGGTCCGGCCCGAGCACATCGCGGAGACCGGTTGAGCGCGCCGGAGGAGCCCGGCGGGACGTATGAGCCTGACCGGGCGCACGGGCCTGACCGGGCGTACGGGTCCCGCCCGGCACACGGGCCTGACCGGGCGGGTGGCCCCGGAACCGCTGGCGGCCTGGCGGACTCCGCCGGCGCGGAGCTGGACGCCCTGCTGGCCAGGGCGGACGCGGAGCTGGGCAGTCAGTATCCCGGCGACCGGCCCGGCCGCCAGCCGGTGCACACCGTCTATGTGCCGGCCGATCAGTTCGATCCGGGCCTGCCAGCCCGCTGGGGTCAGGTCGCACTGGCCGCGCTGGCTGAGCACCTGCCCGGTGCCGGAGACTTCGCCGACGTCCTGGGCCTGTCGCCGGGCGTGGCCGGCGCGGTTCGCGAGCGGGTCGCGGCCAAGCTGGCCGCCGAGCCGGTCGAGGACCTGCGGCTGGACTTCGAGGACGGCTACGGTGACCGGGGCGACGCCGAGGACGCCGACGCGCATTCCGCCGCGGCCCGGCTGGCGCAGGCGGTGGCCGAGGGCACCGTGCCGCCGTTCACCGGGCTGCGCTGCAAGAGCCTGGAGGCCGCGACCCGCCGCCGGGCCATCGCGACGCTGGACATCTTCCTGCGCGAGCTGACTGCCGCCGGCCGCCCGCTGCCGGGCGGACTGGTGATCACCCTGCCCAAGGTCACCTCGGCCGACCAGGTCGCCGCCATGGTCGTCCTGTGCGAGCGGCTGGAGCAGGCGCACGGCCTCCCGGCCGGTGTGCTCCGCTTCGAGGTCCAGGTCGAGACGCCGCAGATCATCCTGGGCGCCGACGGCTCCGCCATCGTCGCCCGGTGCGTGCACGCGGGCGGTGCCCGGCTGACCGGGCTGCACTACGGCACCTACGACTACTCGGCCGCGCTCGGCATCGCCGCCGACTACCAGAGCATGGAGCATCCCGCCGCCGACCACGCTCGCGCCGTCCTCCAGGTCGCGGCGGCCGGCACCGGTGTCCGGCTGTCTGACGGCTCGTCCAACGTGCTGCCCGCCGGCGGCCGCGAGGAGGTCAGGGCCGCCTGGCGACTGCATGCCCGGCTGGTCCGGCGATCCCTGGAGCGCGGCTTCTACCAGGGCTGGGACCTGCACCCGGCGCAGCTGGTGAGCCGGTACGCCGCGACCTACGGGTTCTTCCGGGCTGGCCTGCCGCGGGCGTGCGCGCGGCTGGCCGGGTACGCGGGCCGGCTGGCGAGCGGCGTGCTGGAGGAGCCGGCCACCGCGCGGGCGCTGGCCGGCTACCTGATCCGCGGCCTGGACTGCGGCGCGACCGACGAGGCTGAGGTCACGGCCGGCTGCGGCCTGGACCGGGCCGCCCTGGACGCACTCGCCGCCTCCGGCCGCCTGCCGGGTTCAGGTGGCGCGAGTGCCGCCGCCGCGAGCCCGGCCACCGCGACGAGCCCGGCCGCGACCGACCCCGCCCCCGCCAACCCCGTCCCCAACAACCCCAGCAGTCCCACAGGCCCCGCTCGCTTGTCTGGCATCAGCGACCTCTCCGCGCCGGCTGGCGGGGCCCTGGTGATCCGGGCCCGGCGCGTGGTCACGCCGGACGGGATGCGGGCCGCCACGGTTACGGTGACCGGGGGAGTGATCACCTCGGTCGGGCCCTACCCCGGCGAGTCCGGCCCGGCGGGCACGGCCGCCCGGCCGGACGCTCGCGTGATCAACCTGGCCGACGACGAGGTGCTGCTGCCCGGGCTGGTCGACAGCCACGTGCACGTCAACGAGCCGGGCCGGACCTCGTGGGAGGGCTACGCCACCGCGACCAGGGCTGCGGCGGCGGGCGGGATCACCACGATCATCGACATGCCGCTCAACTCCATCCCGCCAACCACCGATGCCGCCGCGCTGGCCGCCAAGCGCGCCGCGGCGGGGGGCCAGTGCCAGGTGGACACGGGGTTCTGGGGCGGCGCGGTGCCCGGCAACGAGGCGCAGCGGCCCCGGCTGCACGCAGCGGGGGTGTTCGGGTTCAAGTGCTTCCTGCTCGACTCCGGGGTGCCGGAGTTCCCGCCGCTGGACGAGGCGCAGCTCGAGCAGGCCGCCCGGCAGGTGGCGGACCTGAGCAGCCTGCTGATCGTGCACGCCGAGGACCCGGCCGTGATCCGCCGGGCCCGGCAGGGCGACAAGCCGGGCGGCCGGGACTACGGCGGCTTCCTGCGCTCGCGGCCGGACGAGGCCGAGGTTGCGGCCGTGGCCCGGGTGCTGGCGGTGGCTCGCCGGACCGGGGCGCGGATGCACATCCTGCACCTGTCCAGCGCAGGCTGCCTGCCGCTGCTGGCCGCCGCGCGGCGCGACGGCCTGCCGGTGACCGTCGAGACCTGCCCGCACTACCTGGCCCTGGCCGCCGAAGAGGTCGCGGACGGGGCCACCGCATTCAAGTGCTGCCCGCCGATCCGCGATCGCGCTAACGCTGATCAGCTGTGGAATGCGCTGGCGGAGGGGATCATCGACTGCGTGGTATCTGATCACTCACCCTGCCCGCCGGAGCTCAAGCAGGTCGCCGGGGGCGACTTCGCGGCGGCCTGGGGCGGGATCTCCTCGCTGCAGCTGACCCTGCCGGTGACGTGGACCGCGGCGCGGGAGCGCGGCTACGCGCTGACCGACGTGGCCCGGTGGATGTCGGCCCGGACGGCCGGGATCGCCGGGCTGCCGGGCAAGGGCGCCATCGCGCCGGGCCGTGATGCCGACCTGGTCGCCTTCGCGCCCGAGGAGAGCTTCGCCGTCGAGGCGGCCCGGCTGCAGCACCGGCACCCGGTCACGCCCTACGACGGCCGCCGGCTGCACGGCGTGGTGCGGCGCACCTGGCTGCGCGGCATCCCCGTCCCCGGCGACGAGCCGGCTGGTCATCTGCTGGAGCGGCCATGAGCGACAGAGCGCCGGACTTCACCCGGCTGCCCGACCTGGCGTCCCGCGCGCTGGGCGGCAGCGTCGTGTTCGCCAACGACGACCTGTTCGCCGAGAAGGAGAACCTGATCAAGCCGGAGCCGGCGGGCTTCGCCGCGGAGCAGTTCGGGCCGCGGGGCAAGGTGTACGACGGCTGGGAGACCCGGCGCCGCCGCGAGCCGGGCCACGATCACGCGATCATCCGGCTCGGGGTGCCCGGCCTGGTGCACGGCGTGGTCGTCGACACCGCCTGGTTCCGCGGCAACTACCCGCCCGAGATCTCGGTCGAGGGGGTCAGCGCAGGCGGCTACCCGGCCCCGGCCGAGCTGGCCGCGCTGAGCTGGCAGCCGCTGGTGGCCCGGGCGACGGCCGCCGGCGACACCGCGAATTACTATCCGGTGGCCGACCGGCACCGCTGGACGCACCTGCGGCTGTCGGTCTACCCCGACGGCGGCGTGGCCCGGTTCCGCGTGCACGGCGAGGTGGTGGCCGCCCCGGCGTTCCTGGCCGGGACCGTCGACCTGGCCGCCCTGGAGAACGGCGGCCGGCTGCTGGAGTGCTCCGATGCCTTCTACTCCACGGCGGAGCACCTGATCGGGCCGGGCCGGGCGGCCGGCATGGCTGACGGCTGGGAGAACGCACGGCGCCGCGACGGCGGCAACGACTATGCGGTGTTTGCGCTGGCCGCGGCGGGCGTGCCGCAGTGGGTCGAGGTCGACACCTCCTACTTTGTCGGCAACGCGCCGGGCTGGGTGCGGCTGCAGGCCGGCGACGGCGGCAGCGCCTGGCGGGAGATCCTGCCCCGGACCCGGGTCCAGCCCGACACCCGGCACCGGCTCATGGTCACCGGCGAGCCAGGCCCGGTCACCCGGGTCCGGCTGGATGTGTACCCGGACGGCGGGCTGGCCCGGCTGCGCGTGCACGGCCAGATCACCGACGACGCGCTGGCCGGCCTCCGGGAGCGCTGGCGGGATACGGCCGCGCCCGACCCGGTCTAAGCCAGGACGATCTCGGATAATCCGATTTCGGAGAATCCGGGATCGGGCTGTCCGAGGCCACCCCCCGAACCTCAGCGCCCAGGAGCCTGAGCCGCTGAGCCGGGTGAGCCCCGGGCCCCGTTAGGGATAGGTGTTCCGAAACGTCCAAGCCCGCAGGTCGCCGGCGGTGTCAGGCTGAGCCCATGACTGATAAGACACCGCCACCGCAGGTGTGGCCATCCCTGCGGGCCCGCGACGCCCGGGCCCTGATCAGGTTCCTGACCGACGCGTTCGGCTTCGAGGCAACCGTCGTCTACGGCGAGGGCGACCGCGTGGACCACGCGCAGCTGTCCTGGCCGCCGGGCGGCGGGATCATGCTCGGCTCGGCCCGGCAGGCCGGTGACGACCCGTGGCCGCTGGCGCCGGGCAGCTTCGGCGCCTACGTGGTGACCGATGAGCCTGATGCGTTGTTCGCCCGGGCCACGGCGGCCGGGGCCGAGGTGATCGCCGGGCTGCACGACACGGACTACGGATCACGGGATTTCGCGGTCCGTGATCCGGAGGGCAACCGCTGGTCGTTCGGCACCTACCGGGGCGAGCCGCGGGCCGCTGACTGACCAGCCAGGACCCGCCCGGCGATCCTCGCCGCTGCCATCAGATGCGCTGATACCATCCCATTCCAGCCTGGGCCCGCAATGGTTGGAGCGGTATGTCAGCAGCGCAGTACGACTTCATCATTGTCGGCGGCGGATCGGCGGGCTCGGCCCTGGCCAGCCGCCTGTCCGCGGATCCGGCGAACCGGGTCCTGGTGCTGGAGGCCGGGCGGCCCGATTACAAGTGGGACGTATTCATCCACATGCCGGCCGCGCTGACTTTCCCGATCGGCAGCCGGTTCTACGACTGGAAATATGAGTCGGAGCCGGAGCCGTTCATGAACGGCCGCCGGATTTACCACGCGCGCGGCAAGGTGCTGGGCGGCTCGAGCAGCATCAACGGCATGATCTTCCAGCGCGGCAACCCGCTGGACTACGCCCGCTGGGCCGCCGAACCCGGGATGGCGAACTGGGACTACGCGCACTGCCTGCCGTACTTCAGGAAGATGGAGAACTGCCTGGCCGGGGCCGATGAGTTCCGCGGCGGTGACGGCCCGCTGGTGCTGGAGCGCGGCCCGGCCGGCAACCCGCTGTTCACGGCGTTCTTCGCGGCCGTCCAGGAGGCCGGCTACCAGCTGACCGACGACGTGAACGGCTACCGGCAGGAAGGCTTCGCGCCGTTCGACCGCAACGTGCACCGGGGCCGCCGGCTCAGCGCCGCGCGGGCCTACCTGCACCCGGTACTGGGCCGGGCCAACCTCACCCTGCACACCCGCGCCCTCACCACGAAGATCCTGTTCGACGGGACGCGGGCGACCGGGGTGGAGTACCGGCACCGCGGCCAGCTGCACACCGCCCGGGCCGGGGAGATCATCTTGTGCGGCGGGTCGATCAACTCCCCGCAGCTGCTGCAGCTGTCGGGGGTCGGCCCGGCCGCCGTGCTGGAGCAGGCCGGCGTCCCGGTCGTGCACGACCTGCCCGGCGTGGGCGAGAACCTGCAGGACCACCTGGAGGTGTACGTCCAGTACGGCTCGAAGCAGCCGGTCTCGGTGGCCCCCGCGATGAAGATGCGCAACCGGCCGGTGGTCGGCGCGAAATGGCTGTTCCTGCGCAGCGGTCCCGGCGCCACCAACCACTTCGAGGGCGGCGGCTTCGCGCGCAGCAACGAGGACGTGGCCTACCCCAACCTGATGTTCCACTTCCTGCCGATCGCGATCCGCTACGACGGGTCCTCGCCGGCCGGCGGGCACGGCTACCAGGTACACATCGGGCCGATGAACTCCGACGCCCGCGGCTCGGTGCGGATCACCTCGGCCGACCCGGCGGTGCACCCGGCGCTGCAGTTCAACTACCTGTCCACCGAGCAGGACCGGCGCGAGTGGGTGGAGGCGATCCGGGTCGCGCGCGGCATCCTGAACCAGCCGGCCATGGAGCCGTACAACGCCGGGGAGCTGTCGCCGGGCCCGGCGGTGGAGACCGACGAGCAGATCCTGGACTGGGTGAAGCGGGACGGGGAGACGGCGCTGCACCCGTCGTGCACCTGCGCCATGGGCACCGGCGCGCAGTCGGTGACCGACCCGGACTCCCTGCGGGTGCACGGGCTGGACGGGCTGCGGGTGGTCGACGCCTCGGTGATGCCCTACATCACCAACGGCAACATCTACGCGCCGGTGATGATGATCGCCGAGAAGTCGGCCGACCTGATCCTGGGCAGCACCCCGCTGCCGCCGGTGACGGCCGGGTTCTACGTGCACCAGCGGGGGAGCGCGGCAGCCAGCTGAGGCACCGTCGCCGCGGGCCGGTCAGCCGGGATCCGGCGCGCCCGGCGGCGGCCTGGTCACGGCCAGGTCCGGGACGACGCCCTGGTACCGCTCGATCTCGACCAGGACATGCTGCCCGGTGCAGCCCTGCGACAGCAGCGAGCTCGGCCGGTCGGGGGTGAGCACGTTGGGGTTGCCGTGCCGGCAGAAGCCGGGATCGCCGGGCTCGGGGTCGTACCACGCGCCCGTCGAGAGCTGGACGACTCCGGGGCGGACGGCCGTGCTGATGCTGACCCCGGCCAGGCAGCTGCCCCGGTCATTGAAGACCCGCGCCACGTCACCATCGGCCAGGCCGCGCGCAGCAGCGTCGCGCGGGTTCATCCGCATCGGCTCGCGCCCGCGGATCTTGGCCGCCTGACTGTGCTGGCCGACGTCGAGCTGGCTGTGCAGCCGGGTCCGCGGCTGGTTGGCGATCAGGTGCAGCCCGAACCGGCCCGCCCGCGGGCCGCCCAGCCACTCCTCCGGCTCCAGCCACACCGGGTGGCCGGGGCAGTCGGCGTAGCCGAAGCTGTCGATCGCGGCGGAGAAGATCTCGATCTTCCCGCTGGGCGTGGTGAGCGGGGCGTGCTCCGGGTCGGCCCGGAAGCCGGCCAGCAGGACCTGATCGGGATCGGGCACCGGGATCAGGACAAACTCGCTGGCCCAGAACTCATCGAAGTCCGGCATCTTGTGCTCACGGTCGGCCAGCCGGCTGCGCCACTCCTCATACAGGTGCCGGAGCCAGCCGGCCGTGTCGCGGCCCTCGGTGAAAGCCGGCCCGGTCTCCAGACGGCCCGCCAGCTCGGCGAAGATCGCGTAGTCGTCGCGGGCCTGGCCGTGCGGGCGGGTCAGCGCGGGCATCGGGAACAGGCGCGGGTCGGCGCTGCCGGCCCCGAAGTCGTCGCGCTCCACCGTCATCGTGGCGGGCAGCACGATGTCGGCGTGCCGCGCGGTCGCGGTCCAGAACGGCTCGTGCACGATCACGGTCTGCGGGCGCCTGAAGGCCCGGCGCAGCCGGGCCAGGTCCTGGTGGTGGTGGAACGGGTTGCCGCCGCACCAGTAGATCAGCGCGATGTCCGGGTAGGTGAGCCGCTGGCCGTCATAGTCGTAGGCCTGGCCGGGGTGCAGCAGCATGTCCGCGATCCGGGCGACCGGGATGAAGGCCGTGACCGGGTTGCGGCCCGGCGGCAGCCGGGGGGCCGACATCAGCCGCCGCGGCTCGCCAATATCCGCCTCGGAGCCGTAGCCGTGCCCGAACCCGCCGCCGGGCAGCCCGATCTGGCCCAGCATGGCGGCCAGCGTGATGCCCAGCCAGACGGGCTGCTCGCCGTGCCGGGCCCGCTGCAGGGACAGGCTCACCAGGACCGTGGTCCGGCGCCCGGCCATCGCCCGGGCCAGCGCCCGGGTGGTGTCCGCCGGGATCTCGGTCAGGGCCTGCGCCCACTCCGGGCTCTTGACCACTCCGTCGGTCTCGCCGCGCAGGTAGCGGGCGAACCGCGGGTAGCCGGTCGTGTAGCGCTCCAGGAAGCCGGTGTCGGCGAGCCCCTCGCTGTCGAGCACCTGGGCCAGCGCCAGCATCAGCGCGGCGTCGCTGCCGGGCCGCGGCGCCAGCCACTCCGCGCCCGCCTCGGTGAAGGTGTCATCGCGCAGCGGGCTGAGCGACACGATCCGGCAGCCGCGCCGGGCTGCCTGGCTGACCCAGTGCCGGGTCGTGTGCTGGCTGACGCCACCGGAGGACACCGCCGTGTTCTTGGCCGAGATCCCGCCGAAGGCGACGATGAGCTCCGCGTGCGCGGCCAGCGTGCTCCACGCGCTCGCGCCGCTGAAGACCAGGTCGGGGTCGCCGATGATGTGCGGCAGGAGGACCTCAGAGGTGCCGGCGCTGTAGCTGTTGACGGACCGGACGTAGCCGCCCAGCCCGTTCAGGAACCGGTGCAGCTGGCTCTGCGAGTGATGAAACCGCCCGGCGCTAGCCCAGCCGTAGGAGCCGCCGTACACGCCCTCGCCGCCCCGGCCGGAGTACACCCGGGCCAGCTCCCCGGCGACCAGGTCCAGCGCGGTGTCCCAGCTGACCGGGACGAACGGCTCATCGCCGCGGGCGGCCGGCCCCGGGCCATGCTCGAGCCAGCCCTGCCGCACGTGCGGCTGGTCGATGCGGGCGGGATGGTGCTGGGCCGAGGCGACGTTGTCGATCAGCGGCCGCGGGTCGGGGTCACCGGCCCAGGGCCGGACCGACAGCAGGCGCTCGCCGTCGCTGACCGCCTCGAACGCGCCCCAGTGCGTCAGATGCGTGGTCATGACCCCTCCGCTGCCGGCCCGGCTGGGCATGACGGGCGCCCAGCTCTGCCCATGGTAGGCAGGCCCGGGCCGCCGGCCGCTAGTCTTTTTCGGCGCATTGCGCCGGTCTGTCCCGGCTGGTCAGGATGGCGGGCGACACGCCAGACTGGGCGGATGAGCTCCTTCTCGCCTGCCCCGCACGACCCGCCAGCCTCGCCGGACGCGGCCCTGCACCCGCTGCCCGACCCGCGCGATCCGCTCGGGCTGGCGGCCGACGCGCCGCTGCTGGCGGGCTGGCTGGACTTCATGCGCCGGGCCGACGCGGGCGACCTGCTGCCGATGAGCGTGCCCGGTCACAAGCAGCGCCGGGACCTGGTCGGCGATGTCATCGCCGGGGACGCGCCGCTGTACGGCGGGGTGGACACCATCAAGCACGCCGACACGCTGCGGGAGGACGCCGAGGCGCGGGCGGCGGCCCTGTGGGGCGCGGACTGGTGCCGGTTCTCGGTGGCCGGCTCCTCGCACGGCAACCAGGCGCTGTGCCTGGCCGTCGGCCAGCCGGGCCAGGAGATCATCGTCACCCGCACGCTGCACCGGTCGCTGCTGCTGGGCCTGGTGCTGGCCGGGCTGCGCCCGGTCTGGGTGCGCCCGGAGATCGACCCGGCCTCCGGGCTGCCGGGACCGGTGGCGGTGGCCACGGTCGAGGCCGCGCTGGCGGCGCACCCCGGTGCGTGCGGGGTGTTCCTGGGCGACCCGTCCTACGTCGGCACCATCGGGGACCTGGCCGGGCATGCGGCCGCGGCGCATGCGGCGGGCGTCCCGCTGCTGGTGGACGCGGCCTGGGCCGCGCACCTGGGCTTCCACCCGGACCTGCCGCCGCATGCCATCGCGGCCGGCGCCGACGCCATGGTGACCAGCGCCCACAAGGCACTGCCCGCCTACAGTCAGGGCGCCCTGGTGCTGGCCCGCACCGACCGGCTGGAGACCGGCCGGCTCACCCGGGCTTTCGAGGCCACCCACACCACCAGCCCGACCGGTTCCATCTACGCCAGCATCGACGCGGCCCGGGCGCTGCTGGCCCGCGACGGCGAGCGGCTGTGCGGCCGGCTGCTGCGCTCGGTGGCCGCGGCCCGCCAGCGGCTGCGTGAGGTGCCGGGCCTGGACGTGCTGGACGGGCCGACCGTGGAGCCAACCAAGCTGATCGTGCTGCTGGCCGGGACCGGCGCGAACGGGTACGCGATCGAGGACGACCTGATCGCCCGCGGCATGCCGGTAGAGATGGCGGCCCGCGACACCCTCGGGCCGATCCCGACCATCGCCGACGATGAGAGCCAGGTCGCGGCGTTCACCGAGGAGCTGATCGCGGCGATCGAGCGGCACCGCGGCACCCCGCGCCACCCTGAGCCGGCGGCCGCGTGGACGGTGCAGCCGCAGACCGTGCTGGCCCCGCGCGAGGCGTTCTTCGCCGACAACGAGACCGTGCCGGCCGGCGAGGCCATCGGCCGGGTCAGCGCGGAGCTGGTCGCGCCGTACCCGCCCGGCGTCCCGGTGCTGGCGCCCGGCGAGCTGATCACCGCCGCGGCGGTCGGCGCGCTGCGCGAGGTGGCCGCCGACGGCGGCCGGATCGCCTACGCCGCCGACGCCTCGCTGGCCACCTTCCAGGTGGTCCGGCAGTAACGACGCGGTCCGCCGCCGGCCAACGCCGGCCACCAGTACCTGCCCGCCCATTTTGTCCGGAGTCCATGGGATGCTGCCTGTGGCGCCGGGCGGCCGGGCCCGGCAGGCGGAGCAACGGGAGCTGTTATGTCGCTGAGCATGAGCCGGGACGAGCGCGAGCAGTTCCTGGCCGACCTGCACGTGGGCGTGCTGACCGTGGCCGCGGCGGACGGCCGCGGGCCGCTGGCCGTCCCGGTCTGGTACAGCTATCAGCCCGGCGGGGTGGTCAGCGTCACCTCCGGCGGCGACTCCCGCAAGGCGGCTGCCATCCGGGTGGCCGGGCGGGCCAGTTTCTGCGTTCAGTACGAGCTGCCGCCATACCGGTACGTCACGGTCGAAGGCCCGGCCGTTGTCGAGCAGGGCGCCGAGTTCACCGAGCGCCGCGACATCGCCCGGCGCTATCTGGGCACCGAGCAGGGGGACAAGTTCATGGCCGACAACCCGGACACCGATGACGTCATGATCCGGATCACCCCCGAGCGCTGGCTGACGGCCGACTTCGGCAAGCAGGGCAGCTAAGCCAGGCCGGGCGCCGGCCCGCGCCGCTAGCGGTAGCGGGGCGCCGGGTAGACGACGGTTTTCGGCTCGGTGAAGGTGTCCATCGGGTAGCTGCCGCCGACGCGGCCGCGGCCGCTGATGCTGCCCGCCCGGCCGCCGAACGGCAGGTGCGATTCCCACAGGTTGGTCGAGGCGTTGATGTTCACCCAGCCGGCCCGGGCCCGCTCGGCGAAGGCCAGCCCGCGCTCCAGGTCCTCGGTGAAGACCGCGGCGGTCAGGCCGAACGGCGAGGCGTTGGTCAGCTCCAGCGCCTGTCCTGGCGAGCTGACCTCCACCACCGGGACAACCGGTCCGAAGGTCTCCTCGCGCTCGATGGTCATGCCGGGGGTCACGCCGTCCAGCACGGTCGGCTCGGCGTACAGCCGCGTCGGGAAGCCGCCGGACCGCCGCCCGCCGTAGCAGACCCGGGCGCCGGCGGTCACGGCCTCGCCGACGTGCCGGTCGAACTTGGCCGCCGTCGGCTCGTTGTTCAGCGGTCCCATCGTGGTCTGCGGGTCGAACGGGTCACCGAGCCGGATCTCGGCCTTGGCCGCGGCCACCACCGCCTCCACGAACCCGGCCCGCGCGCCGGCCTCGACCAGGAATCGCTCGCCCGCGGTACAGCTCTGGCCCGCGCACAGGAACGCGGCCTCCAGCGCGGCGGCCGCGGCGAGCTCGAGGTCGGCATCGGCCAGCACCACCATCGGGCCGTTGCCGCCCAGCTCCAGCAGCTGCGCCTTGCCCGCCGCCCGGGCCGCGACGCTGGCGCCCGTCGGCACGGAGCCGACGAAGCCCACTCCGGCGACCCCGGGATGGCCGGCCAGGGCGTCACCCACCACCGCGCCGGGCCCGGGCACGAAGCTGAACACCCCGTCCGGCAGGCCGGCGGCCGCGATGACCTCAGTCAGCGCGGCGCAGCACGCGGTGGTCGTGGGGGCCGGCACCCACACGACGGTGTTTCCCGCGGCCATGGCCGGGGCCAGGATCTCGGCGCCCATCGTGTAGGGCCAGTTCCACGGGCTGATCACGCCGACCACGCCGAGCGGCACCCGGGCCGTCAGGACACGCCGCCCCGCCGAGGTGGAGGCCGGCAGCGACCCCGCCAGCCGCCGGGCATCGGCGGCGGCCATCCGGAAGTACTCGCCGAGCTCGCCGACCTCGTCGCGAGCCTCGGCCAGGGGCTTGCCCTGATCGCGGGTGAGTACGTCAGCCAGCGACTCGCTGGCGCCGGCGATCGCGGCCGCGACCTGCTCGCACAGGCCGGCCCGCTCGAACGGGGAGGCCGCCGCCCAGGCCGGGAAGGCCGCCGCGGCCGCGGCGACGGCCGCATCCACGTCGCCCGGCCCGGCCACGGCGGTCGAGGCGAAGACCTCACCCGAGGACGGGCTGACCGCCGGGGCGGTGCCGGCCTCGCCGGCCCGCCAGCTGCCGCCGACGTAGAGCTGGTAATCGCGCACGGCTGTCTCCTTCGTCGGGTCGCGCTGCCGCGGCCAGGCGGCCCGCACCGCTGCTGCGCGCCGGGGGCCCGGCGCGGCTGATCATGACGCGCTGGCGGCGCAGGAGACGCACAGCCGGCCGAGCTCAGCCAGCGATTCCGGGTGCAGCCGGAAGGCCGGCCCGGAGATCGACAGTGCCGCCACGCACGCGCCCCCGGAGTCGAGCACCGGCGCCGCCACCGCGACCAGGCCTTCCTCCAGCTCGCCGACCGCGGTGGCATAGCCGCTCGCGCGGACGTCGGCCAGCTCGGCGGCCAGTGCGGCGTGGTCGGTAATGGTGCGGTCGGTGTAGCGCTCCAGCGCGGCCGGCACGGGGAGCGTGCCGCAGGCCATCAGGACCTTGCCGTTGGCCACCGCATGCGGCCGGGTGCGGCGGCCAATCCAGCCGCTCGAGCAGCTCAGGATGAAAGTGGCCGGTACCTCGGCCACGTTCAGGATGCCGGACCCGTCAGGAACGGCCAGGTTAATGGTCTCCCCGGTGTGCCGGGATAGCTGATCCATCGCCGGCCGCAGCGAGGCAACGAAATCGAAGCTGCGCAGGGCCAGGGTGCCCAGCCGGATGGTCTCCAGCCCGAGGCGGTAGCGGCGGCCGTGCCGGGCCAGCAGGCCGGCCCGCTCCAGCGCCGCAGCCAGCCGGGACGCGGTGGACTTGTGCACGCCGAGGACCCGGGCCAGCTCGGTGACGCCCTGCTCGGTGCGCACATCGTCGAAGCTGGTCAGCAGCGCCAGAACCCGCTCGGCTGATTGGTAAGTTGCGCCCGCCGCAACAACGTTCTCGGACACGCAACAAGGATGAAGCGGCCGGCGCCCGTAGTCAATATCAACAAGGCACCTTCTGTCCAGCCTGCGCTGTATTGTTCCCTAGACACTTTCCGTCACCGCAATCCCCTCTTGTCTCAGGGAGCGTAGCCGTGGGAACCGATTTGCCAGCTTCCCCGCCCGCGGCCGGCCCCGCGGACGACCCGCTCCCCGAGGCACTGGGCCTGGCCCGCGCGGCCGCCGAGGCCGGCCTCGGCCTCAAGCTGCTCGGCGGCCTGGCGGTCCGGGTGATCTGCCCTGACTTCCCGCCCCGGCTGCGGGCCGGCCAGGACATGGACTTCGCGGTCATGTCCAAGGGCCGCAAAGACGTCGCTGCCTTCCTGGAGCGCAGCGGCTGTCAGCCGGACCGCCGGTTCAACAACCTCAACGGCGACCGGCAGATGTATTTCAATGCGCCGTCAGGCCGCCCGGTCGATGTCATGGTGGACCGGCTCAACATGTGTCATGTCCTCGACTTCCGGCCATCGTTCGGCAACCTCCCGTTCACGGTCGACGCAATCGACGTGCTGCTCTCGAAATTGCAGATTGTCGAGCTGAATGAGAAGGACGCCTGGGATACCTTCCACCTCCTTTCCGGGGTGCCGGTCGGCCAGGGCAGCGGCGCGACGCTGGACACCGACCGCTTCGCGAAGCTGCTGGGCGCGGACTGGGGCTGGTGGCGCACCGTCACCGGGAGCCTGGCCAAGCTGCCGGGCCTGGCTGCCGAGAAGCCGCACCTGATCCCGGCCGGGGCGCCGTTCGATGCCCTGGCCCAGGCGCGGCAGCTGGCCGAGCTAGCGGAAACGACGCCCAAGGGCATGAAGTGGAAGCTGCGGTCCAACGTCGGCGACCGAGTTCGCTGGTATGAGCTGCCAGAAGAAGTGGACCACTGACCTAATAATGATGATTTCACACATACAATCACTTGACGCCCGGTTGCGCCGGATGCTACACCGTTGCACAGCAAGCGCAGCAAAGGTCCGGGTGCACTCATGAAAATTTTCTTTGCCACCGATATCCACGGCTCCGAGATCTGCTGGCGGAAGTTCCTCAACTCCGCTGCTTTCTACAAGGCCGACATGGTCATCCTCGGCGGCGACGTGACTGGCAAGGCCATGGTGCCGATCGTCAACCACGGCGGCTACTGGCAGGTCACCGTGCGGGGCCAGACGCACCGCCTGGAGACGCGCCAGGAACTCGACGCGATGATCACCCGGATCCGCAACAGCGGCTTCTATCCGGCCCTGGTCGAGCCGGACGAGCTGCGGCACCTGAGCCAGGAGGAAGGCGCGGTCGACCGCCGGTTCACCACCGAGATGATCAGCTCGCTGGATCGCTGGCTCGACATGGCCGACGGCAAGCTGCGCGGCGGCCAGATCCCCTGCATCCTCAACGGCGGCAACGACGACATCTGGGAGATCGACGATGTCATCGAGCAGTCGCCGTGCGTGAGCTTCGGTGAGGGCAAGTCGCTCGACCTGGACGGCTTCCAGCTGATCTCGATGGGCTGGACCAACCCGACGCCGTGGGACACCTTCCGCGAGGCGCCCGAGGACCAGCTGGCGGCCAAGATCGAGGCCGTCGCGGGCCAGGTGCCCGACATGAAGCGCACCATCTTCAACTTCCACGCCCCGCCCTACGGAACAGGGCTGGACGAGGCGCCGGCGCTGGATGACCAGATGCGCCCGATGCACGGCGGCGCGGTCATGAAGCCCGTGGGCTCCACCGCTGTGCGCGAGGCCATTCTGAAGCACCAGCCGCTGCTGTCGGTGCACGGCCACATTCACGAGAGCCGCGGGGTCAAGCGGATGGGCCGGACGCTCGCCATCAACCCCGGCAGCGTCTACGGCGACGGCGTCCTGCAGGGCGCGGTTATCGACCTTGACCCGAAGAAGGGAAAGGTCAGCAGGTACATCCTCGTGAACGGATAGCGGGGCCCTGGCCTCTCGCGGGCCGGGCACAACCGCATTGGCGGACGAGAGCTGGCGCACGCTGCTGAGGTCTCGGCTAACGGGGGAACCCCGATAAGGGCTGCCAGGGCTTCCGGCGGCCCATGAGTTGAGAGGCAAATATGGCGACGGAATCTATTGGAGAGACTCCGACTCTCTTCCTCAGAAAGGCGACCGGCCTGGTCCGCGGCTGGTCGGTGCGTGACTCGATCATCTACGCAGCGCTGGCCACGAACTTTGTCACGCTCGGGATTTACGAGTTCACCTTTGCCGGGCCGGCGTTCCCGAAGGGCCAGATGATCACCTCGATCATCATCTCCGGGATCCTGGTCTCCTTCCTCGTGATCGCCTACGCCGGGCTGGTCGTCACCATCCCCCGGGCGGGCGGCGACTACGTCTGGCAGACCCGGATCCTGGGCAGCGGCATCGGCTTCGTGATGGCGGCCACCGGCTGGTGGTTCATCCTGTGGCTGTGGGCGCCGATCTACGGCAACATCCTGGCCGTCCAGCTGTTCGAGCCGTTGTGGGCCACGCTGAAGATCGACTGGCCAGGCTCGGGCGCGACCCAGGGCGCCGCGTGGTTCGGCACCCCGACGGGCGTGTTCATCGTCACGCTGATCACCATCGCGCTGGCCGGCGTGCTGGTGTCGGTCGGGATGGGCGGCTACGCGCGGATTCAGAAGTGGTGCTTCCTCGGCGGCCTGGTCGGCTTCGCCGTGATCGTGGTGCTGCTGCTGACCCACTCGCACGCCAGCTTTATCAACTCCTTCAACCTGGAGTCGCACAAGCTGTTCGGCATCAATAACGCCTACCACGCCACGAATGTGGCCGCGGCGAAGGACGGCTACGTCGCGCCCAAGCTCGGCTTCGGCCCGCTCGGCCCGACGATGCTGCTGGTGCCCGCGATGATGTTCTTCATCCTGTGGCCGAACTGGGGCGCCACGCTGTACGGCGAGATCCGCGGCGCGAGCGACTTCAAGCGCGTGTTCACCGGCATGTTCTCCGGCCTGTGGATCACGGTGGGGCTGTCCTGCATCTTCCTGCTGCTGGCGGCCAAGACGTTCGGCTGGGCGTTCTACCAGAACGCTAACGCGGCGACCTACAACGTGAACTCGCCGCTGCCGATCTGGCCCTACCCGGTGATGTTCGCCGGCTGGCTGGTGCACAACACCGCGTTCCAGGTCATCCTCATCCTGGTCATGAGCCTGTGGTTCTTCGGCTGGGTCGGGACGCTGTTCCTGTCGTCCACCCGGGTGATCTTCGCCGCGGCGTTCGACCGGGTGCTGCCGGACCGCGCGGCTGAGGTGTCCGAGCGCCGCAAGGTGCCGTTCTACTCGCTGGTGCTGATGCTGCTCCCTGCGGTGGGGCTCAGCGCGGTGTACGCCTACAACAGCACGTTCCGGACTTACACCCTGGACGCCACGCTGGTCATCGCGGTGACGTACTTCTTCAGCGCGATCGCCGTGGTGATCCTGCCGTGGCGCAAGCCGGACCTGTGGGCCGCCTCCCCGGCCAGCCGGATTAAGGTGCTCGGCGTGCAGATCGTGCCGCTGGCCGGCTGGGTCACCATCGCGTTCCTCGGCTTCGACTTGTACGAGTGGCTGACTAACAGCAACTACTTCGTGAACAACAAGTCGTCGCTGGTCTACATGGGCGCGATGTACGTGCTGGCGATCATCCTGTACCTGGCCGCCCGCTTCATCCGCGGACGGCAGGGCATCGACCTCGGCCTGATCAACAAGGAGATCCCGGTCGAGTAAGCAGGACCTGTTCGGCCCGGCCAGGGCCCGTGCTCGCGCACGGGCCCTGGCCGGTAGCAGATAGTGGGCAGATCGGCAGAAAGCAGCTCCATGAACGACATCCCCGGCCGGGCCAGCGCCGTCATCATCGGCGCGGGCATCGTTGGCAACAGCCTGGCGTTCCACCTGGCCCGGCTGGGCTGGACGGACCTGGTCATGGTGGACAAGGGCCCGATGCCCAACCCGGGCGGCTCGACCGGGCACGCGTCCAACTTCATCTTCCCCATCGAGTACTCGAAGATGATGATGGAGCTCACCCGCGACTCCACCGAGCAGTACAAGGAACTCGGCGTGCTCACCGAGAGCGGCGGCATCGAGGTGGCCCGCACTCCGGAGCGGATGACGGAGCTGCACCGCCGCTGCACCCAGGCCAAGTCGTGGGGCATCCCGGCTCAGGTGCTCAGTCCCGAGGAGATCGGCAAGCTCGTTCCCTACCTGGACACCTCGGTGATCCTGGGCGGCGGCTACTTCCCGACCGTCGGCGTGGTCGACTCGCTGCGGGCTGGCACCCTGATGCGCGAGCAGGCCCAGCAGCTCGGCGCGCTGGAGGTGCTGTCCGGGGCCGAGGTGCTCGGCATCGACAAGTCAGCCGGCGGCCGGGTCAGCGGCGTGCGTACCACCCGCGGCGACATTGCCACCGACGTCGCGGCGATCTGCTGCGGCGTCTGGAGCCCCCGGATCGCGGCGATGGCCGGGGCCCGGATCCCGCTCACCCCGATCGTCCACCAGATGATCAGCGTCGGGCCGATCCCGCTATTCGCGGACACGGCCGGGGAGATCGAGTACCCGATCGTCCGCGACGTCGACACGAACATGTACGAGCGCCAGCACGGCGGTGACATGGAGGTGGGCTCCTACGCCCACCGGCCGATCATCGTGGCGCCCGGCGACATCCCCTCCAACGAGGAGGCGGCGCTGTCGCCGACCGAGATGCCGTTCACCTCCGATGACTTTGACCCGCAGCTGGAGCAGGCGCTGGAGCTGATGCCCGAGCTGCTCGGCGACGAGCGGGCCGGCATCCGGTACGCGATCAACGGGCTGATCTCCATGACGCCCGACGGCCACCCGGCGCTCGGCGAGACCCCGGAAGTCCCCGGCCTGTGGTCGGTGGCGGCCAGCTGGATCAAGGAGGGCCCGGGGATCGGCCGGGCGGTCGCCGAGTGGATGAGCGGCGTGACCCCGGAAATCGACATCCACGAGGCGGATATCTCCCGGTTCTACGGCCACCAGCGCACCACCGCGCACGTGGTGGCCCGCGCCCGCGAGGGCTTCAACAAGATGTACGGCATCGTGCACCCGGCCGAGCAGTGGGAGTCCGGGCGCCCGCTGCGGCTGGGCCCCGCCTACGAGCGCGAGCGCGAGCTCGGCGCGGTGTTCATCGAGACCGCCGGCTGGGAGCGGCCGAACTGGTACGCCAGCAACGAGAACCTGCTGGAACGCTACGCCGGGAAGCTGATGGAGCGCACCGGCGAGTGGGAGTCGCGCTGGTGGTCGCCGGTCATCAACGCCGAGCACCTGGCCATGCGGGACGCCGCGGGCCTGGTCGACCTGTCCGCCTTCGCCGTGCTGGACGTGACCGGACCGGGCGCGCTGGCCGCCGTGCAGTCGGCGGCGGTCTCCCAGCTGGACGTCGCGGCGGGCCGGGTGGTCTACACCTCGCTGCTGAACGAGGCCGGCGGGTTCGTCGGGGACCTGACCGTCATGCGGCTGGGCCCGCGGCACTTCCGGGTCGTCACCGGCGGCGCGACCGGGATGACCGACCTGCAGTGGTTCGCCGCTCACCTGCCCGCCGACGGGACCGCCGCGGTGACCGACGTGACCTCGGCGTGGACGACGCTGGGCCTGTGGGGCCCGCGCGCCCGCGACATCCTGGCCTCGGCCACCGACTCCGACGTGAGCAACGCCGGCTTCGCCTTCGGCACCTGCCAGGAGATCGAGCTGGGCGGCGCGACGGTGCTGGCCTCGCGCATCTCCTACGTCGGCGAGCTGGGCTGGGAGCTGTACGCGCCGATCGAGCTGGGGGCGCGGATCTGGGACACCCTGTGGGCGGCGGGCCGCCCGGCCGGGCTGGTCCCGGTGGGCATCGGCGTCTACGGCACCACCGGGCGGCTGGAGAAGGGCTACCGCGCCTACGGCGCCGAGCTGGAGGGCGAGTACACCATCGTCGAGGCGGGCATGGCCCGGCCCAAGGTCAAGGCCCAGGACTTCGTCGGCAAGGCGGCCTACCTGGAGCAGCGGGCCGCGCCGCCGGCCGCGGTGCTGTGCACGCTGACCGTGGATGATCACACCTCGGCCTCCGGTGAGCTGCGCTACATGCTGGGCGGCGAGCCGATTCTGAGCACCGCCGGCGAGCGGCTGACCGACGCCCTTGGCCGGCCCTCGTACGTGACCAGCGCCGGCTCGGGCCCGTCGGTGGGCAAGCACCTGCTGCTCGCCTACCTGCCGCCTGACCGCGCCGTCGAGGGCACCGCGCTGGCGGTGGAATACCTCGGGGAGCGGTACCCGGTGACTGTGGCGGTGGCGGGCGCGACGCCGCTGTTCGACCCGGCCAACGACCGGATCCGGTGCTGACATGGAGATAGCAGTCTTCGTCAAGCGCGTCCCGATGGTCGGCGGCAAGGTGGTGGTCACCGCCGACGGCCAGGACGTCGACACCCGGATGTCGGGGTTCACCGTCAGCCCGCATGAGGAGTGCGCCGTCGAGGAGGCCGTGCAGATCGTCGAGCGCGAGGGCGGCAGCGTCACCGTGGTGACGCTCGGCCCGCCCGAGGCAGCCGAGCAGCTCCGCGAGATGCTGGCGCTGGGCGCCCAGCAGGCGCTGCTGCTGGAGACCGACGGCCGGGAGTGGGGGCCGATCGCCACGGCGGCGGCCATCGCCGGTGCCGTCACCCGCCGCGCGGACGGCGGCGAGGCGCCCTATGACCTGCTGCTGTTCGGCAACGAGTCGGCCGACACCGGCGGCTTCCAGGTCGGCATCCGGGTCGCGCACGCGCTCGGCCTGCCGGTCGCGACCGGGATCAAGCGGCTGGAGCGGACCGACGGCGGACTGCGGGCCGGCCGCGAGTACCGCGGCGTGCAGGAGTCCTATGACCTGCCGCTGCCGGCCGTACTCAGCGTGAAGGAAGGCATCAACCTGCCCCGGTACCCGTCGCTGCCCGGCCGGCTGCGGGCCAAGCGCGCGAAGATCGGCAGCTACCAGCCGCAGTGGCAGGCCGAGGGACTGCGCAAGGTCGGCCTCCGGGTGCCGCAGGAGGCCCGCAAGCGGGCCGAGGTGCTCGGCACCGGAACCGACGCGGTACCCGCGCTGGTCGCGCTGCTGGACGAGCTGGGAGTACTGCCATGACCGTGCTGTGCCTGATCGAGCAGGGTGACGGCGGCGCGGCGGCCGACGCCTCGCTGCGCGCTCTTACTCTCGCCCGGACGCTGGCCGAGTCGGCGGGCGGCGAGGTCGCGGCCGTATTGTTCGCCGGCGACACAGCGGACCTGCCCGTCAGCGAGCTGGCCGCCTTCGGCGTTCGTGACATCTACGCCGTGCAGGCCGGGGACGGGTACGCGCCGGCCGCCTGGGCCAGGGGCCTGGCCGAGCTGGTGGTGGCCGCGGCCGCGGCCGGGGTCGCCGCGGCGGCGACCGACCGGGGCAGCGAGGTGCTGGCCCACCTGGGCGCGATCACCGGCCAGCCGGTCGCGGCCAACTGCATCGCGGCCCGGTGGTCGTCGCCCGGCGACTGCGAGCTGGTCCGGCACCGGTGGGCGGGCAGCCTGCTGGAGGACGCCGTGCTGGAGGCCACGCTGACGCTGCTGACCGTCGCATCCGACGCGGTGCCCGCTCAGCCGGCCGGGCAGCCGGGCAGCGCGGTGGTGCACTCGTTCAGTCCTGACCTGGCCGGCACTGACCTTCAGGTGCACGCGACCGAGTCGGCCGAGCGCGGTACCGGGGTATCGCTGGCGACGGCGCGGGTGGTGGTCGGCGGCGGGCGCGGCGTCGGCGGGCCCGAGGGTTTTGAGGTGCTCGAGGAACTGGCCGGGCTGCTCGGCGGGACGCTGGGTGTCTCCCGCGTGGTCACCAGCCAGGGCTGGCGCCCGCACCGGCAGCAGGTCGGGCAGACCGGCACGAAGATCTCCGCGGAGCTGTACCTGGCCTGCGGGATCAGCGGCGCGATCCAGCACATGGCGGGCTGCCTGACCGCCAAGCACATCGTCGCGGTCAACACCGACCCGGACGCGCCGATCATCGCGCACGCGGACTACGCCGTCATCGGTGACCTGAGCCAGGTCATCCCTGCCCTGGTCGCGGCGATCCGGGAACGTGCTTAGCCGTCAGCTGGGCTGCTAGCCAGGACGTAGCCGCGGGTGGTGGCGACCTCGGCCGGGTAGCTGATCCGTTCCAGGCGCATCTGGACGGCCAGGCCGGCGGCTTCCAGGGCGGCGGTGACGTCGGCCATCTCCAGGAACCGGAAATCGACGTCGACCGGGTGCCCCAGCCACTCGTCGCGGTGCACGACGTCCGACCCGGCATGAAACGAGATCAGGGCCAGGCCGCCCGGCGCCAGCACCCGGCAGATCTCGCGCACGGCCGGCGTCAGCTCGGCCGGCTCCAGGTGAATGAGCGAGTAGAACGCGATGACCGCGCCGAATTCGCCGTCGGCGGCCGGCAGATCCAGCAGGTCGCCCTGCCGGAACGTCGCCTCGGGGTACAACTGGCGGCCGAGCTCAGTCATGGCCGCGGACAGGTCGATGCCGACCGCGGTCGTGCCGTGGCGGGCCAGCCAGCTCGTGACGTGGCCAGGCCCGCAGCCGAGGTCGGCGACGGGCGCACCCGGCACGGCCTGCTCGATCAGGCTGGCCAGCAGGGCCCGGTCGAGCGGCTTGCCGTCTAGCTCGCCGGCGAAGCTGGCGGCGTACTCCGCGGCCACGGCGTCGTAACTGCGGCGGGTGCCCGCGTGACGGCTGCTGTCCATGACCGCCAGCGTGGCACGCGTCGCCGGCTGGCGGCCAGCCGGTTTCCCGGCCGCGGGGGCCGCTGCTGCCGTCCTGGGGCGACCTGCCGGGCGGCGGCCCGCGACCGGTGATTCCCGCTGGTCCGGCACGCTGCGTGCGACTGGCCGCTCCGGCGCCAAAGAAAATTTCGGCGCGGGAACGCCGGCCTGGCAAGGGATGCTGACGTCTCGCTGAGATATTTCGAAATCATCCCGACTACCTGCCTGAACATCGGGTAAGGCGGGCGGATCAGAAGCCCGGGGGCGGCAGCGGGCCTTACGTATCCGGCCCGGGTCCGGGGGTCCTACCCCGGGCCGGCAGGGTCAGGGGAGGAGATATCGATGGCCAGGACGGTGCGAGCGCGAGGTCTGCCGCATGTGATGAAATCCGGTCTGACGGACCTCCCGGTCAATGCCGCATGGCTGCTGTCGAAGGCGCTCCGGCCGGCCGGCGGCGCGGCCGAGGATGCCGCTCACGCGACTTCCTCGGCGGCGGAGCGGGTATCCGGGACGGCGACATCCGCGGCCGACTCGGCGGCGGCTGCGGCCGGCTCGGCGGCATCCGGGGTGCGGGAGAAGGCGAAGTCAGCCCGGCACGTAGTCAGCGATGCCCTGCCGGGCGGCGACCACGGCTCGGTCGAGGAGCTGGTCAGGCGAGCCGATGCGGCCGCCGAGCACGCCAGCGAGCAGGAGGAGCGCGCGGTCGCGCTGGCTGAGGAGGCCCGGGACCAGGCGCAGGAAGCCGTGCGGGTGGCCCGGGACGGCGACAAGCAGGTCCAGCAGGTGCGCCGCGAAAACGAGAAGCAGGCCGCGGCGCGGGTCGCTGAGGCCGAGCACGAGCGGGACGAGCGCCTGGCGCAGCTAGCTGCCGACTGCGAGCAGCAGATTCAGCAGGTTCGCGCGGCCGCGGCCGAGCAGGCGCGGCAGGCCATCGAGGAGGCCGAGTCGCAGGCGGCGGACCGGAGTCGTGGCGCCGGGCAGCGGGCCGAGGCGGCCCAGGACCGGGCCCGCGATGCGATCAGCGCCGCCGATGAGGCGCTCGCTCAGGCGCGGGAACTAGCCGGGCACGCGTCCGGGCTGGCCAGGGATCTAGCTCGCCAGGCCAGTCGCGACGCCGACCGGCTGGCGGGCCAGCGTCGGGACCGCGCGGCCAGCGTCGGCCAGCAGGCCGCCCGGGCGCAGCGCACTGGCCGGCGCCCGGCCGCCCGGCCGGCGAAGTCCGGACGCCGCGCCGCCCGGCCGGCGAAGTCCGGGAACGGCCAGGTCACCGACGACCGTTACCTGGGCTCGCTGACCAAGAAAGAACTGCAGCGGCTGGCCGGCGATCTCAGCATCAGCAACGGCTCCGAGCTGAGCAAGCCGCAGCTTGCCGCCGCGATCGTGAGCGCCGGCGGCGTGCCGCTGGACGCGCTGACGAAGGCCGAGCTGCAGGCTCTGAGCCGCCGCCGGGGCCACGCGGTGCCGGCCGCGATGACCAAGGAGGAGCTGGTCACGGCCGTCGCCGCGGCCGACCAGGGCTAGCTGCCCGAGGCCGGCCGGCCCCGTGCAGGCGCTGGCCGTCCGTTACCGCAAGGCAGGGAGAGACAGGAATGAAATTCTTCGAGCGAAAGAGCAACTGGGACCGCGTCCGGGACACCGCGCTGGCCACGATGACCGAGGGGAGCGCCCGGCAGGCCGGCAAGGTAGCGCTCACCGCGGCCGGCGGGGCCGTCGCCGTTACGATCGCCAGCGCCGCCGTGTCGTCCATCCGCCACGGATCGCAGTCATGACCGGGCGCGGCTGCGCCGCGACGGCGGGCGGGGTACGGCGATGAAACTGACCCTCGCGTGCGCGTTCGGGGTCGGCTACGTGCTCGGCTCGCGGGCGGGCCGGCAGCGCTACGACCAGATCCGCGAGGCGGCCCGTGATGCCAGCCGGCGGCTGGCGGAATCGGGGGTGCCGGACCGTCTCGGCGACGTCGGGGCGCGGCTGGAGCAGTACGCGTCGCAGCGATCCGGGACGACGGCCTAGGCCGGGCGCATGCCGCGCGAAGCCATGGTGATCCGCGGCCGGATCCTGGCCCGGCTGCTCGGCCTGCGGCTGCTGACCCTGGATACCGACATCACCATCGCGTCACCGCCGTGGCTCCGCCTGGATCCCGGCGAGGCCGGCCCTCAGCCGCCCGCGGCGATCGGGCCCGGCCGGTCGTCGCCCGCTGCGCAGCGGCCCCTGGCCGCTGGCCGCAGCGACCTGGCCAGGCCGGACGGGCGGGCGCAGCGGATCCGCGCCGCGCGCGCGGTGCCGGGGTCGGGGGTAACCCGCGCACGCGAGCTGGTCCGGCAGGGCACCCGGGCGCTGGACTCAGCGCCGCCCCGCCGCACGCCCCCGGCCCCCCGCTGATGCGGCCGCCTCCGCCCGTACTGGTAACAACGCGGCGGATCGGGCGGGCTAGAACCCCGCCGATCCGCCACGTTGTGCCGCCTCGGCGGTGACGGGGGATAGCCTCCGGAGTGTGGAGGGCTCGTTCAGCCACCAGGACGCCGTGACCTACGACCTCAGCCAGGGCTGGCTGTTCGGCGGTGTATACACCGACGGCGCGCAGGACCCGGGGTTCGACGACTCGGGGTTCGCCGCGGTGACCCTGCCGCACACGGTCGTGCCGCTGTCCTGGGCCGACTGGGACCCGGCCAGCTGGCAGGACGTGTGGATCTACCGCCGTCACCTGGACGGTGCCGCCGTCCGGGGCGGCCGGGTCTTCGCCGACTTCGACGGTGTCATGACCAGCGGCACGGCCTACCTGAACGGGACGATGGTGAGCCGCCACGACGGCGGTTACCTGCCCTGGTCGGCCGAGCTGACCGGTGCGCTGACCGGTGGTGACAACGTGCTGGCCCTGGTCGTGGACGCACGCTGGCAGGACGTGCCGCCCGACGGCAGCCCGAAGGGCCCGGTCTCGGTGGACTACCTGCAGCCCGGCGGCATCTACCGGGAGGCCCGGCTCCGGGTCGTGCCCGAGGTGTTCCTGGCCGACGTGTTCGCCCGGCCCGCCGCGGTGCTGACCAGCGACCGCCGCGTGGAGGTCGAGGCCAGCATCGACGCCGCCGTGGTGCCCGGCGGCCCGGTCACGGTGACGGCCGAGCTGCTGGACGGCAGCCAGGTGCTGGGCCGCGCCGCGACCACCGTCACCATCACCGCGCCCGGCGGAGCAGCGGCCCGGCTCGGCATCACCGGCATCGGCCCGGTGACCCTGTGGTCCCCGGACACGCCCCGGCTGTACACCGTGCGCACGAGCCTGACGGTGCCGGCCGGGCCGGGGCCGGCCAGCACGCATGTCCGTGAGGTCAGGACCGGTTTCCGCGAGGCCGAGTTCCGGCCCGGCGGCTTCTACCTCAACGGCCGGCGGCTGCAGCTGTTCGGCCTGAACCGGCATCAGCTGTTCCCCTACCTCGGCATGGCGGCCCCGGCGCGACTGCAGCGCCGCGATGCGGAGATCCTCCGCAATGAGCTGCACTGCAACATGGTCCGCTGCGCGCACTACCCGCAGTCGCCGCATTTCCTGGACGCCTGCGACGAGCTCGGCCTGCTGGTCTGGGAGGAGACACCCGGCTGGCAGTACGTGGGCGGCCCCGGGTTCCGCGACATCGTGGCGCGCAACGTGGCCGACATGGTGGTCCGCGACCGCAGCCGGCCATCGGTCATCATCTGGGGCACGAGGCTCAACGAGAGCGGCAATGAGGTCAGCCTGTACGCGCAGACTCGCCAGGTCGCTGGCCAGCTGGACGACTCCCGGCCGTCCTCGGGCGCGATGAACCGGCACGCGCTGCAGGACTGGGCGCAGGACGTCTACGCCTACGACGACTATCACCACACGGCGGACGGGCATGCCACGCTGCTGCCGCCGCTGCCGGACGTGCCCTACCTGATCGCGGAGGCGGTCGGCGCGCTGTCCGGGCCGCCGCTGTACCGGTGGACCGATGCCGGGCCGGTGCTGGCCGAGCAGGGCCGGCTGCACGCCGAAGTGCATGACCTGGCCCGCGCCGACGACCGGTACGCGGGGCTGCTGGCCTGGTGCGCCTTCGACTACGCCTCGCTGAACGGCGGCGAGCGGATCTGGCGGAACTTGAAGACGCCCGGCGTGGCCGACTTCTTCCGGGTGCTCAAGCCCGGCGCCGCGATCTACCGGGCCCAGGCCGACCCGGCGATGGCCGGCCCGGTCATCGTGCCGATGTTCTGCTGGGACTTCGGGCCGGGCTCACCGGACGGCCCGGGCCCCGGCGCGATGGTCGCGACCAACTGCGAGCGGCTGGAGTTCTACGTGGCCGGCCAGCACGTCGCGACCGGCCGCCGGGATACCGGCCGCTTCCCGCGGCTGCCCTGGCCGCCGGTCACCGCCGACCTGACCGCCGACGGCGCCGGGCGGCCCGAGCTGCGCATCGACGGCTACCTCGGCGGCCAGCGGGCCGCCTCGGTGCGGATGTCCGCCGACACCAGCCGCGACCGGCTGGAGCTGGTCATCGATGACGAGCAGATCAGCGCGGACGGCGCGGACCTGACCCGGCTGACATTCCGCGCGGCGGACGCCTACGGCAGCCGCCGCCCGCACGTCAGCGGCGAGGTGGCGCTGGAGGTAGCCGGGCCGGCCGTGCTTGTCGGCGACAACCCATTCCCGTTCGGTGCCTACGGCGGCGTCGGCGGCGCGTTCCTGCGATCGCGGCCGGGCCTGGCCGGCCTGGTGACCGTCACCGCCCGGCATCCCGGCCTCGGCCATGCTACGGGCCGCCTGCGGACTGCTCTGCCGGACGTGCCCCGGCCCCGGCTCTGAGCCTGGCCGGCGCCGGGGCGGGGCCGGCCCCGAGTAAGTTCCGGCATAGCGTGAACCTGACCACTGGCGGCGGGACGGAAGGAGGCGACGTTCCGATGGGCTGCGAGGTGTCCTGGTTCGCCGCGCTGTGCGACGACGACTACGAGTTTCTCGGCGTCAGCGACCCCGCGCTGCAGTCCAGCTGGGGGCACTGCCGGGGGATCGCGCTGGCCGCCGAGGAGGCCGGCTACGACAACCTGCTGCTCCCGTCGGGATATGCGATGGGGATCGACTCGGTCGCCTTCGCCGCCGGCATCGCGGCCCAGCTGCGCCGGATGCAGCTGCTGGTCGCGGTGCGGATGGGGGAGATGTGGCCGCCGCAGCTGGCCCGCCAGCTGGCCACCATCGACCAGATCCTGGGCGGGCGGCTGACGGTCAACATCATCTCCTCCGAGCTGCCCGGTCAGCCGCTGGAATCCGGCCCGCGCTACCGCCGCACGCTGGAGATCATGCAGGTGCTGCGGGACCTGATGGACGGCCGGCCGGTCGACATGCGAGGCGAGTTCATCCAGGTGGCGCTGGACCCGCCGCGGGTCCGGCCGCCGGGCGGCTGCCCGCCGTTCTACTTCGGCGGGCTGTCCGAGGCGGCCAGGGAGGTGGCGGCCCGGGCTGCCGATGTCTACCTGATGTGGCCGGACACGATGGCGGGCACCGCGGCGGTGCTGGCCGACATGCGGGCCCGCGCCGCCCGGCACGGGCGCCAGCTGCGGTTCGGGTTCCGCGTGCACGTGATCGTCCGGTCCACCGAGGCCGAGGCCAGGGCCGCCGCGCGGCGGCTGGTGTCGCGGCTCGACCCGGTCACCGGGGAGCAGATCCGCGGCCGGTCGCTGGACACCACCTCGGCGGGCACCGCGCGCCAGGGCGAGCTGCGCCGGGACGCGGACGACGAAGGGTACGCGGAACCGCACCTGTGGACCGGGATCGGCCGCGCGCGCTCCGGCGCGGGCGCGGCCATCGTCGGCGACCCTGACCAGGTGCTGGCGACCCTGCGCGGGTACGCCGACCTGGGGATGGAGGCGTTCATCCTGTCGGGCTACCCGCACGCCGCCGAGGGCGACCTGTTCGCCCGGCATGTGCTGCCGCACCTGGACCACGGCCCGCTGTTCCCGGCGCGGGCCTGACCGGGCCCGCGGCCGCCGGCCCGGTCAGCCGGGCGGCGGTGCGGCCTGGCCTGACCTGACCTGACCTGGCCTGAGCGTCCTCAGGCCAGGCGGACGCGCGCGCGGACGGGCAGGTGATCGGAGCCGACCGGACGGCGTACCGCGGCGTCATCGACCGCCAGCTGCGGCGAGGTCAGCAGATGATCAAGCTGGATGACGGGCCGGTCCGCCGGGAAGGTCCGGCCCCGGACCGTGGGCGCGTACCCGGCGGCGATCCAGGTGGCCAGCCGCGGCATGTTCAGGTCGCCGGCGATGACGGTCGGCAGGTGGTCGTCGCCGCGGGCCAGGTGCTGGGTCAGCTGGTACAGCTGCACCGGGCTGATGAAGCGGTGGGTCAGGTGGGTGCACACCAGCCGCAGCAGCCAGCCGCCGGGCGCCTCGATCGTGCAGATCAGCGCCGCCCTGGGGTTCGAGTCGCCCGGCGCCCGGCCCAGGCTGACCGTTTCCTGGCTGGTCACCGGCAGCCTGCTGAGCACGCCGATGCCCCAGCTGCCGCGGTCCGGGTTCGGGGCGATGCCGAGGTCGCCCAGCGAGGTGCGGCGGGCCAGCGGGGCGCGGATCAGCTCGGCGCCGAGCTTGTCCGCCGCGGCCGCCACGTCGTCGGCCGTGCTGTCACCGGGATCAGTGCCGCTGCCGGGATCCGGGCTGCCGGGGCCCCACCACGCTTCCTGGACGGCGATGACGTCAGCGTCCAGGCTGGCCAGCGCGGCCGGAACGTCATAGGGCCAGCCCGCCGCGCTGAGGCCGCAGTGCAGGTTCAGGCTGCCGATCGTGAGTGCCGCCATGCTCGTAGCGTACGGGCCGGCCAGGGGGGTGCCCGGGGACAGTTCATGCACAAGCGCGTGTGGATATCCGGTGGAAAAGTCGCAGCGGCGGGGGATAACGGCGGCGGAACTGTGGACGGCCAGAAAATCTTGAAAAGATGGCCGGAAACCTCTTGTGCGGAGCCGGGCAGGGGGCGTAAAAATGTCTTCACCACAGAAGAACAGAATCGCCCGGGAGGCAACTCCAGGGCCGGTGGCCGGAGTCAGGTACTGGCCATTACCTGAGGTTTTGATCGGAAGTGGTACGGCTGTATAGCGTGGCTTCGCCGGGAAGCTGGCGGGGTCTGTCCGCTGGGAAACTGGCAGGCTGGCGCACCGTATGGCCAGCGAGGCCCCTGCATCTCATACATGCGGGGGCCTCGTTTTTTATGGGCATTCCCGGCGTCATTCCGATACATTCTCCGTGACCTTGCCGGACTCTATTCCGTGCGCCCTGCGCTATTCATCAGGCTTCATTCATGTTGCCGATGTCACCCTGCGCGCTGGCCGCCGGCGCGCCGCCGGGCAGCACGCCAGGCGCCGCCTGGCCGTCCGGCCCGCCCGGCGCGGCCGGGCCGGCCGGCGCCGTTGACTGCCACAGCTCGCGGATCAGGACCTGCAGCGCGCCCGCGGCCGGGATGGCCAGCAGCGCGGCCACGAAGGCACCGAAAATGCCGCCGATCCACTCGCCGATCGACGCGCCGACCAGGATGGACACCAGGACCAGCAGCGGGTTGACCTTCACCGTGCGGCTCATCACGACCGGGTTGAGGATGTGGTTCTCGATCTGGGTGTAGACCAGGAACACCACCAGGGTGACGATGCCGGCCGTCAGCGAGTGACCCACGGCGAACAGCACGACCGGGATCCCGGCCAGCGCTCCGCCGATCAGCGGCAGGAAGTCGACCAGGGCCACCCACAGCGCCCACAGGAACGGGAACGGCACGTCCAGCGCGATCAGCGTGACCAGCACGACGGCGCCGGCGATGACCGAGGTCAGGAAGTTGCCGAGCATGTACCCGGTGACCGAGCGGTTGACCTCGCGGGCGATCCGCCGGTAGCGCTCGGCGCGCTCGGGCGCCATCAGGCCCAGCACCCCGTTGCGCATCTTGGTGCCCTCCAGCAGCAGGAGCAGGACCAGCACGAAGATGGTGATCAGCTCAAGCAGCAGCGAGAAGGCGCCCTTGCCGAGGGTGAGAGCGGGCTTGGCCAGGTTCTGGCCGAGGCTGACCAGCTTGGGCGCGTTCTTACTGACCCACGACTGGATGTGGTAGCGCTGCACCAGGTGCCCGATCCAGCCCCGGCCGTGCTCGGCGTCGGCGACGTAGCCGGGCAGGGCCTGGGCCAGGTGCGCGATCCCGTTGGCCAGCGGGTAGCCGAAGGCCACGGCCAGGCCGATGAAGACCAGCACGCTCCAGAGCGTGACGATGGCCACGGCCATGCCGCGCCGCCGCAGCTTCCACCGCTGCAGCGCCCCCACCAGCGGGTTCAGCAGCAGGGCCACGAAGCCGGCCACGACCAGCAGCAGCAGGACGTCGCGCAGCCGGTAGATCACCTTGCCGGCCAGGTAGGCCACCGCGACCACGCCCACGGTGACCAGGATGGTCTGCAGCGGGATGCCCCGGTCGGCGGCCGCCTGCCACAGCCGCGCGCGCCGCGGCCCGGGCGGTGCCGGAGGCTGCGGGGCGAGGGCCGGCGGGACGGTGACGGGCTGGCCCGCGGGCAGCCCGCCGGGCTGCTTGTCGGGCTGGGCCGGGATGTCGTGATCCTCACGCATCCGGACATCATGGCAGTGCAGCGCCCCGTCCGGTGATCACCCCGCCGCGACCGGCCGGGCAGAGCGAGTCGGCGGGGTGCCGGCGCTGCCTGGACTGAGGAGCTCGCGACGAGGGAAGGCGGCGCCACAAGGGCACCCCGCCGACTCGCCGGGGGAAACAGCCTTATTTTGGAGGCGTGGACCGACCGTTGGCGGCCGAGGCCGCGTTCGCGCCGGCGCAGAACGCGGCCCGGCTGCTGATGCAGCAGGCGCGGGCCTGCGCGACGCTGGGCAGCCCGCTGTATGCCAGCCTGCTGGAGCACGCCGCGGCGGACCTGCTGGCCGGCGGCGTGGTCGCCGACGTCCTGGACGGCTACCTGGCCCGGCCCGCGGCCAGCGTCCTCGCGCTGCGGATGCTGGGCGGCGCGCACGCGCTGGCCCTGTCCGGGCAGGCGCCGGACCTGGCCGCTTTCTATCCGTCGGCGGGCGGCACCGCCAGCCCCGGCCGGGATGGCGGCGACGCCTGGGACGCGCTGCGCCAGACACTGGCCGCGCGCACGGAGTGGATCAGGACCTGGCTGACCCGGCCGCCGCAGACCAACGAGGTCGGCCGCGGCGCAGCGCTGGTCGGCGGCCTGCGGCACATCGCCGCGGAGGCGGCGCTGCCGGTGCGGCTGGTCGAGGTCGGCACCAGTGCCGGGCTGAACCTGCGGGCTGACCATTTCCGGATTCCCGGCGACGCCGGCCACGCCGGCGACCCGTCCTCGCCGGTTGTCCTGGCCGGCGGCTGGCAGGGTGCCCCGCCGCCGGAGGCCGCGGTCGAGGTGATCGGCCGCACGGGCGGCGACCTGGACCCGATCGACCCGGCTACCCCCGAGGGCAGCCTGACCCTGACCGCCTACGTGTGGCCGGACCAGGCCGCCCGGCTGGCCCGGCTGCGCGGCGCGATCGACCTGGCCGCGGCCATCCCGGCCGAGGTGCGCCGCGAGCCGGCGACCGCCACGCTGGCCGGGACCCGGCTGGCGGACGGCAGCTGGACGGTGCTGTGGCACTCGATCTTCCGCCAGTACCTCGACACCGAGCAGCGGGCGGAGCTGGCGGCCGGCGTGGCGGCCCTCGGGGCGGCGGCCACGGCCGCCGCCCGGTTCGCCTACCTGTACCTGGAGCAGTCGCGCAGCGGCGGCTGCCCGGTCAGGCTGACCACCTGGCCCGGCGGGCACACGCGCGTCCTCGGCCACGCGCCGCCGCACGGCCTGCCCGTGACCTGGGCCGGCTGAGCGGACCCGGTTCGCGGCGGCCTGGCGGCAGGGCGCTCAGCCGCCGGGTGGCTCTGTCAGCGGCCGCCTGGCATCCGGCGGTGGTCTGGCATCCGCCGGCGGCCTGGCATCCGCCGGCGGTCTAGTAGCCGGCGGCCGGGTCGACCAGGCCCTCCAGCGGCTGGCCGGCGGCGAACGCCGCCACGTTGTGCTGGATGCGCCGGGACAGCATCCGCCGGATCATGTCGGCCGTATCGGCGGTGTGCGGGGTGATGATGCAGTTGTCCAGGCTCCACAGCGGATGCCCGCCGGGCAGCGGCTCGGGGTCGGTCACGTCCAGGGCCGCGCCGCCGATGGACCGCGAGCGGAGCGCCTCGACCAGCGCGGCCGTGTCGACGTGCCGGCCGCGGGCCACATTGACCAGCCAGGCGTCGCCGCGCATCGCGGCCAGCTCGGCAGCGCCGATGATGCGCTCGGTGGCCGGGGTCAGCGCCAGCGCCACGAACACGATCCGGGCGCCGGCCAGCGCCTCGGTCAGGTGCGCGGTCTGCAGCGTCCGTGCCGCGCCGGGCAGCGCGCCGCCCTGGCGGCGGACCACCGTCACCTCGGCGCGCATCGGCGTGAGCAGGCTGATCAGGCTGGCGGCGATGCCGCCACCGCCCAGGATCGTGACCGGCTGGTCGTACAGGCTCTCGCCGGCCGCCGTGCCCCAGGAGGTGGCCAGGATCCGCTGCCGCAGGAACCGCAGCCCGGCCATGGCGAGCATCAGCGCATGCTCGGCGACCGGCTCGGCGTAGGCGCCCTTGGCGCAGGTCCAGGTGCGCGCCGGGTCCAGCAGGCCGGCCTCGGCGACTCGTTCCACGCCCGCGAACGGCAGCTGCACCCAGCGGGCTGCCGGGGCGTCCGCCAGGGCCTTGGCCAGCCCGTCGATGTCGCCCGCGTCCAGCCAGATCAGCGCGTCGGCGGCCGGGCCGATGCCGGCCAGCTCGCCGCCGGCGTCCCGGATCGCCGCGACGACCGAATCCCACGGCTGCGGCCCGATGGCAATGCGAGGTGAGGTCACAATCGCGACCCTAGCGGGCGGCCCCGGTGCCCGGCGCGCCAGCCGGCCGGGCGGCTCGCTGGCGGCGGCGGAGGGCTGGCTGCCGGGCCGCGGACCGGCCCGGTCACCAGACCGCGGCCGGCCCGGTTACCGGCTGGCTGCCGCCGCCAGGCGGCTGAGCAGCGCGACCCGCCACTCCTCGGTCTGGCGCAGCTGGTTGAAGGTGAACACGTGCAGGCCCGTCACGCCGGCGGCCGGATTGGTGAGCCCGGCCGCTGCCTTGTCCAGGAACCGGTCCGGGCTGTACCCGCCGGGCGCGCCGAGCCGGACCAGCCACTCGGCGTGCCCGGCCACGAAGCGCGCTGACTCGGCCGCGCCGGACACCGCCGCCATCTTCAGCAGCCGGGTCTTGTCCAGCGGTCCGGCCAGGCCGATGAGGACGGGCAGCGTGATGCCGCGGGCCCGGATCCGGGTCAGCCAGCGGTGCAGGACGGCCGGGCTGAAGCACAGGTTGCTGACGATGTAGGAGGCGTGCTGGCGCTTGTCCCACATGGCCTGCACGGTGATGTCGTCGCCGATCTTGGGGTGGCTTTCCGGGTACCCGGTGATGCCCACCCGGGCGAACGGGCGGCCCATCGCGGTGAGCTGGTCCAGCACGTCCAGGGCGCTGTGGAAGCGGCCGGCCGGGGGATCGGCGTCGCCGGCCGGGACGAACACGTCGCTGACCCCGGCCGCGGTCAGCCGGGCCACGATGTCGGCCAGGTGCGCGGGGTCGCGGACCAGCCGCGCGGACAGGTGCGGCACGACCTGATAGCCGTGCCCGGTCAGCTGCTCGGCCAGGGCCAGCGTCGGCTCCAGGCCCCTGGCCGGGGACGCCGTCACGGTTACCGTCAGCTCGCGGGGCACCCAGTCCAGCACCGACTGCACGGCGCCGGGGGCGGGCAGGATCTCATAGCGCGGGGCCTGCAGCAGCGGGGCGAGCCGGGCCAGCCCGGCGCGGCTCATGCGGTGCCGCCCGCCTGGCCGGCGCCGAAGCGCTCCAGCTCGCGCTCCAGGCCGGCGGTCCCGGTGCTGATGATCGTCAGCGGCAGCCCGAACTCGGCTGCGATGGCGGTCGCGGCGGCGTCCAGGCCGGGGTTGCGCTCCTGAGCCAGCCAGACCAGCCGGCGGTAGTGGCCGAAGTAGTCCGGCCACAGCTCCGGGTGCCGGTCCAGGCCCAGTCCGGCCCGTACCGTCTTGTCGAAGCTGCGTACCAGGTAGTCGGTCAGCAGGTAGGTGCCGGGCTCGGCGGCCAGCAGGCCGGCGATCCGGTCCGCTCCGCCGAAGACGTCGTAGCAGTGCAGGCCGGCCAGCCGCGGCAGGCCCAGATCGCGGCACAGCTCGTCGAGCGCGCCGTAGGTGCCGCAGTCGGCGTAGGCCAGGGCCACCCGCAGCCCGCGGGCCTGCAGGGCCACGGCCAGCTGCCGGGCGGCCGGGGCGATCTGGGCCGGCCGGTTGTGCAGCGGTGCGGGCAGGCTGTGCACCTCAAGAGCCCAGCCGCGGCGGGCCGCGATCTCCCGCACGTGACCGGCCAGTGCCCCGCACGCGATGACCGCGGTGCGTGCGTCCGGTGCCGGGGGACTACTCGGGGAACGGGAGCTGGTCGACGAACGCGTCGTTGAAGTCGCTGCGGTCGGAGAGCTCGACATACCTCACCTCCCCGAGCAGCGCCAGGGCCCCGGCCCGCTCGCGGACCGACAGCAGCGCCATCTTGGCCCCCTCGCCGGCCACGTTGCCCGCGCTGACTACGCGCAGCGCCGGCAGCCGGGGGACCAGGCCCAGCTTGATCGCGTTGGCCGGCGACAGGTAACTGCCGAACGAGCCGGCCAGCAGCACCTGCTGAACGTCGCGCGGCTCCAGGCCGGCCTCCTGCAGCAGGATGTTCCACCCGGTGGCGATCGCCGCCTTGGCGAACTGCAGCTCGCGGACGTCGCGCTGGGACAGGTAGACCGACTGCTGCACGTCGCCCGGCTCGCCCAGCCAGTGCAGGACGAAGACCCGCTCCTTGCCGAGCTGGGTCAGCCGCCCGGCCAGGGCGGGCGCCGCGGCGGCGGCCTGCTCAGCGGTGACGAACCGGCCGGAGTGATCCAGCAGGCCGATCCCGACCATGCTGGCCACCGCGTCGACCAGCCCGGACCCGCACAGCCCGGCCGGCTCGGTGTCGCCGATGACCTGCAGCCGCACCTCGTCCGGGGTCATCGAGACGACCTCGATGGCGCCGTCGGCGGCGCGCATCCCGCAGCGGATCGCGGCGCCCTCGAAGGCCGGGCCCGCCGGGGCGGCGGTGGCCAGCAGCCAGTCGCGGTTGCCCAGCACGATCTCGCAGTTGGTGCCGATGTCGATGAACAGCCGGGTCCGGGAGTCGCGGTCCATGCCCGAGGCCAGCAGCCCCGAGGTGATGTCGCCGCCGACGTAGGCGCCGAAGGCGGGGAAGCAGAACGCCCGCGCCCGCGGGTGCACCGGCAGGTCCAGGTCGGCGGCCAGCACCTCGGGCAGCAGCCGGGTGGACATGATGAACGGGGCCACGCCCAGCGGCTCGGGGTCGATGCCCAGCGCCAGGTGAGTCATGGTGGCGTTGCCGGCGACCGCGACCTCGATGACCTCGGCCGGGTCGATGCCGGCCGAGTCGCATACCTCGGCGGCCAGCTCGGCTAGCGTCTCGTGGGCCAGCCGGGCCAGGGTGCCCAGCGCTGCCGGGTCCATCATCACGGCGCTGATCCGGGTGATGACGTCGGCGCCGAACGGCTGCTGCTTGCTCAGCATCGAGGCCACGGCCAGCGGCGTCCCGGTGGACAGGTCCAGCAGCGTGGCCACGACGGTCGTGGTGCCCAGGTCGAAGGCGATGCCGTACAGCGCCATGGTGGTGTCGCCGGGCTGCACGTCGATCAGCACCTCGTCGACGACCACCGCGGTGACCTTGTAGTCGGCCTCGCGCAGCACCCGGCCGAGTACCCGCAGGACCGGCAGGTCGATCCGGACTTCCAGGTCGTCCAGCGCGGCCAGGACGCGCTCGGCGTCGGTGCGCTGGTCACGCAGCGACGGCTCGGTCAGCTCCAGGTACCGCTTCTGGGCCGCGGGCCGCAGGATGACCTGGCGGCCGACCCCCACCGTCGCCGCCTTGGGCCGGGTGACCAGCGGCGGCACGTCGATCTCCAGGTCGCCGGCGGCCAGCGCCCGGCAGGCCAGCCGCCAGCCGTCCCGCAGCTCGTCCGGCGAGAACGCCCGGGCGTCCAGGGGCGAGGCGGGGACGCTGCCGCCGGTCACCCTGACCTTGCATTTCTTGCAGGTGCCGTGGCCGCCGCAGGTCGAGTCGATGGCGATGCCGTTCCAGCTCGCCGCGTCGAACACGGTGACGCCGGGCGGGACCCGGACCCGGCTGCCGGCGGGCTGGAAGACCAGGTCGACCCGGGCCGGCGCGGCGGGCCCGGCCAGCTCCTGCTCGATCATGCCGGTGTCGGTCATCGGCTAGGACGCCGGCCCGTCGCCGCTGGCCGCGGCGGCGGCCTCCGCGGCCTGCCGGGCCCGGTGCGCGGCGATCCACGCCGCTCCCCACGGGTCGCGGTTGGACAGCAGGTCGGCGGCCTTGACCGAGCGGACCAGCTGGGGCGAGCGCGCATCCATGATGGCGCTGGTCAGGCCGTGCGCGACCGCCATCGGCAGGAAGGCCGCGCCGATCGCGTGCCGGTCCGGCATCCCGAACGACACGTTCGAGGCGCCCAGCGTCGTGTTCACGCCGAGCTCATCGCGCAGCAGCGAGATGGTCTCCAGCGTGGTCAGCACCAGCGAGGTGTCCGCGCCCACGGGCATGGCCAGCGGGTCGAACACGATGTCCTCGAGCGGGATGCCGTAGCGCCCGGTCGCGACCTCGACGATCTTGCGGGCCAGTTCCAGCCGCCGCCGCGGCTCCTCGGGGATCTCCTCCTCGTCATTGGGCAGCGCGATCACCGCCGCGCCATGCCGCTTGACGAGCGGCAGGATCGCGTCCAGGCGCTCGTCCTCGGCCGTCACCGAGTTGACCAGCGCCTTGCCCTGATAGGCGGCCAGGCCCGCCTCCAGGACCTCGATGATCGAGGAATCCAGGCACAGCGGCAGGTCGGTGCGACTCTGGATCAGCTGCACCGCGGCGACCATCAGCTCGGCCTCGTCGGCCAGCGGCGCGCCCATGTTGACGTCCAGCATCATCGCCCCGCCCGCGACCTGCTGGGCGACGTCGATCTCGATGCGGGACAGGTCGCCGGCGCGGAGCTGCTCCTGGAAGATCTTGCGGCCGGTCGGGTTGATCCGCTCGCCGATGACGCAGAACGGGTTATCCCCGCCGATCCGCAGCTCCCTGGTGGCCGAGGAAACAACCGTCTCCACTGCAGTCCCCTCCCGGCTCAGGCGCGGGCCAGGGCGCGGCGCCGCCCCAGCAGTTCCTTGGCCTTGACCACCGCGGCGGACGCGTCGGACGCGTAGCCGTCCGCGCCGACGACATCGGCGTACTCCTGGGTGACCGGCGCGCCGCCGACCATGATGATGACCTGGTCGCGCAGCCCGGCCTTCTGCAGCGCGTTGATGTTGGCCTTGAACATCGGCATGGTCGTGGTCAGGAACGCCGAGAAGCCCACGATGTCGGGCTGGTGCTGCTCGATCGCGGCGATGAACTTCTCCGGGGCCACCTGCACGCCCAGGTCGATGACCTCGAACCCGGCGCCCTCGAACATGATGTTGACCAGGTTCTTGCCGATGTCATGGACGTCGCCCTTGACCGTGCCCATGACGATCTTGCCGATCGTCTCGGCGCCGGTCTCGGCCAGCAGCGGCCGCAGGATGTCCAGCGCGCCCGCCATCGCCTTGCCCGCGATGAGCATCTCGGGCACGAAGAAGTCGCCGCGCTCGAACCGGGCGCCGACCTCTTCCAGCGAGGGGATCAGGGCCTCATACAGCAGCATCTCCGGGCCCATCCCCATGTCCAGGCCGGCCAGGGTCAGCTGCAGCACCTCGGGCCTGTTGCCGACCAGGGTGAAGTCATAGAGCTGCTTCAGTAGCTCGTCCTGCGTCATGAGGCACCCTTCTCGTATCCCAGCACCGCTGACAGGTCGCGGGCTGCGCTGATGCACCGGGCGCCCAGCCCGGGAAGGTCCGCGGCGCGTACCCGGCTGGCCGGCGCGGACACCGACAGGGCCGCGACCACCGCATGGTCATCGCGGTAAACCGGCGCGGCGACCGCCACCAGGCCTGGCTCCAGCTCTTCCTCCGTAACGGCGAAGCCGCGGCGGCGCACCTGATCCAGGTCGGTCTCGATCGCGGCGCGGCTGGTGAGTGTCCGGGCGGTGCGCCGTTCCAGGCGGCCGGGGGGCAGCTCGGCGGCACCGAAGGCCAGCAGCACCTTGCCCAGCGCGGCGCAGTGCAGCGGCACCGACATCCCCACCCAGTTCGTCCCGCCGATCAGGTACGTGCTGTCCACCTGGGCAATCTGCTCGACCAGGCCGCCGGCCCGGGGCACGCCCAGGTTGACCGTCTCGCCGGTCTCGGCACCCAGCCGGTCCAGGACGGGCTGGGCCACGCTGACCAGGTCGGCTTCCGCTCCGCCGCGGCAGGCGTAGGAGACGAAGACCTCCCCCGGCCGGAAGCCCCCGGCCGGGTCGCGGCGGACCAGCCCGCTGCGCTCCAGCGCGGTCAGCAGGCGGGACGTCGTGCTCTTGGCCAGCCCGCTGGACTCGGTCAGCTCGGTGAACGTGACCGGGTCGCGGTGCCGCGCGACCTGGATGAGCAGCTGGGCCGCTCGCTCCACCGCCTGCGTTCCGTTGGGGCTGGTCACGGCTGGGCCTTTCAGGAAGATCTCGGTCAGGAGTTCCACGTTACGGAACCTTGTTCTACGATGTGATCCTAGATTTGCCTTTCGCACCGGTCAAGACGATCCCGATCGGGTTTGACCCTGGTCAGCAACGAGGTGGCCATGTTCCGCAACACCATGCCCCGGTACGAGATCCTGTCGCCGGACGCCATCGGGGTGCTCGACAAGGGCTGGCGCCGGATCGTGTCCGAGATCGGCGTGCAGTTCGCCAAGCCGGAGGCGGTGGAGCTGTTCCGCAAGGCGGGCCAGCGCGTCGATGGCGAGACCGTCTTCCTGGACCCGGACTTCGTGATGGACCAGGTGGCCAAGGCGCCGCGCGAGTTCGGCATGCAGGCCCGCAACCCGGTCAACAACGTGCACATCGGCGGCGACGACATGGTCTTCAGCGCGGTGTACGGGTGCCCGTTCGTGCGGGAGGGCGACGTGCGCCGCGACGCCACGCTCGAGGACTTCCGGCGGCTGGCCATGCTGTCGCAGTCGTTCCCCGAGCTGGACTCCGCCGGCGGGGTGATCTGCGAGCCGAACGACGCGCCGCTGGACTCCCGGCACCTGGACATGGTCTACGCCCTGCAGACCCTGACCGACAAGATCTACATGGGCAATGTGGTGTCCGGGCCGAACGCGGCGGACACCCTGAAGATGACCGAGATCCTGTTCGGCGGGCGCGAGACGATCGAGCAGACCCCGGCCATCGTGTCGCTGATCAACTGCAACTCGCCGCTGCGCTGGGATGACCGGATGCTGGACGCGCAGTTCGAGTACTGCGCGGCCGCACAGCCGGTCGTGCTCACGCCGTTCCTGCTGATGGGGGCGATGTCGCCGGTGACGATCCCGGCCGCGCTGGTCCAGCAGCTGGCCGAGGCGCTGTCGGGCATCGCGCTGGCCCAGCTGATCCGGCCGGGCTGCCCGGTGATCTTCGGCTCGTTCCTGTCCAACATCGACATGCAGTCCGGCTCGCCCAGCTTCTGCACCCCGGAGTCGGGCATCGGGCTGCTGTGCACCGGCCAGCTGGCCCGGCACTACGGGCTGCCGTTCCGCACCGGCGGCGGCCTGAACGCCAGCCAGACCTGCGACGCGCAGGCGGCGTACGAGGCGCTGATGACGCTGCTGCCGACGTTCCTGGCGGGCACCAACCTGGTCATGCACGCGGCGGGCTGGCTGGAGGGCGGCCTGGTCTCGTGCTACGAGAAGTTCATCGTCGACATCGAGCTGCTGCGGATGCTGCGGGTCGAGTTCACCCCGCTGGAGATCGACGAGGCATCGCTGGCCTTCGGCGCGCACGAGGAGGTCGGGCACGGCGGCCATTTCCTCGGTGCCGCGCACACGATGGAGCGATTCCGGGAGTGCTTCTACCGGCCGCTGCTGTCCTCGACCGCCAACTACGAGCGGTGGCTCAAGCTCGGCGGCAAGGACACCACGGCCCGGGCGGGCGAGATCAGCGCGAAGACGCTGGCCGAGTACCAGCGGCCGCCGCTGGACGACGCGATCCGCGCCGAGCTGGAAGAGTTCGTCACCCGGCGCCGCGCCGAGCTCGGCGACTGACCGGCAGCGCGATCCGCTGCCCGGCCCGGCCCGGCCCGGCCCGGCGCGGCCCGGGCCGGGCAGCGGTCGTCCGCAGGCGCTCTCCTTCCGGCTAGTCCGGGATCTGGCGGCCGCTCACCATCGGGCTCTGCGAGTGCCAGCCGGCGCCGATGCCGGCCGGGGTGAAGCCGGGCGGCAGGTCCACCCGGACCACCCGGCCGGGACCGGGGACCCGGGCGGTGTGTATCTGGCCGATGCTGACGACGCCCCAGGCGAGCACGTGATGGCCGGCGGTGAGGACCATGCCGAAGTACTCGCCGGCCGTCAGCCGGGTGACCTTCGTCCCGGCTGGCAGGCCCACTCGCACCGGCTTGTGCTGGCTGGCGGCCGAGCCGATCCCGAGCTGCCCGTACTGGTCGTCACCCCAGGCCAGCACCTTGTGACCGGTGGTCAGGGCCAGCGTATGGAGCAGGCCCGCCGCCGCGGCGGTCACCTTGACGCCCGTCGGCAGCCGGGTGAAGACCGGGGTCTTCCGGTTCTTCGTCGTGCCGTCGCCGAGCTGGCCGCTGAAGTTGTACCCCCAGGCCAGCAGCCTTCCGGTCGTCGTGACCGCGAACCCGGTCATGTCGCCCGCCGCCAGGGAGGAGATCTTCGTATGCCGCGGCAGCCGGACGTAACCGGGCCGGTGCCGCTCGGCCGTGCTGCCGTCACCCAGCTGGCCGGCCTCATTGGCGCCCCACGACAGCACCCGGCCGGTACTGGTCAGCGCCAGCGCGCTGTCGAGGCCGGCGCTGATGGCCGTGACCTTCACGCCCTTCGGCAGCTTGACCCAGACCGGCTTGTGGTGGTTGGCGGTCGAGCCGGTGCCCAGCTGCCCGAAATGGTTGTAGCCCCAGGACAGCACCTTGCCGCCCGCGGTGAGGGCCAGCGTGAAGTTAAAGCCGAGCCGCGCTGTCGTGACCCGGACGCCGGCCGGCAGCTGCACCCGGCCGGGCGTGAGGCGGCTGGTGGTCGTGCCGTCCCCGAGCTGGCCGGAGGCGTTAGCGCCCCATGTATAGACCCGGCCCGAGGCTGACACCGCGACGCTGAACTGGTCGGACCGCAAGGTGGTGAATTGCTGGCTGGCCGGCAGTTTGACGTAGACCGGCGTGCCGCTGTCGGTGGTGGTCCCGTTGCCGAGCTGGCCCTGGGAGTTGTCGCCCCAGGCCACGACGGCCGGGACGGTCTTCGGGGCGGCTCGCCCGGCTGCCGCCGAGGCGGCCGGCGCAGCCGGGAGCACGGCCGCAGCCGCGAGAATGGCGCCGCCGGCGGTGAGCCGGCGGGCCAGAGCAGGAATGCGCATGGCTGGTACCTGTCTCTCGTCGTTACTTCGATGCCTGGCGCCCGGCCGCCATCGCGTCATCCGCGCGCCAGCCGGCGCCGATCACGGCCGGCGTGAAGCCCCGCGGCAGGTGCACGCGCACCGGGAGATGCTGGTCGGTGGTCGTGCCATTGCCCAGCTGGCCCTCGCCGTTCTTGCCCCAGGCCAGGATGTGGTGACCGGCGGTGAGAACCAGGCTGCAGGTCCGGCCGGCGGCCAGCGCGGTGACCTTTGTCCCGGTGGGGAGCCCGGTCCGGACGGGCTGGTGATGGCTGGTGGTGGAGCCGGTGCCCAGCTGTCCGTAGGTGTTGTCGCCCCAGGCCAGGACCTTGTGACCGCGGGTCAGGGCCAGCGCGTGGAACACGCCCGCCGCCGCGGCGGTGACCTTGACCCCGGCGGGGAGCCTGACGAAGACCGGCGTCTCGCGGTTGGTTGTCGTGCCGTCGCCGAGCTCGCCGTACACGTTGTAGCCCCAGGCCAGCAGCCGGCCGGCCGAGGTGACCGCGAAGCCGGTGTTGTCGCCCGCCGCCAGGGAGGTGATCCTGGTGTGCGCCGGCAGGCTGACATAGCCGGGCACGTGCCGCTCGGCTCCGGTGCCGTCGCCTAGCTCCCCGACCAGGTTGCCGCCCCACGACAGCACCCGGCCGGTGCTGGTCAGCGCGAGGGAGCTGTCGTACCCGGCGCTGATGGCGGTGATCTTCACCCCCTTGGGCAGCTTCACCCAGGCCGGCTCGTGGCGGTCGGTGGTCGACCCGGTGCCCAGCTCGCCGAAACCGTTGTACCCCCAGGCCAGCAGCCTGCCGCCGGTGGTGAGGGCGAGGGCGAACTCGGCGCCGGCCCGGGCCGTCTTCACCTGCACGCCCGCGGGCAGCCTGACCCGCCGGGGCGTGAGCCGGCTGGTGGTTGTGCCGTCGCCGAGCTCACCTGAGGCGTTGTAACCCCACGTGTAGACCCGGCCCGAGGCGGAGACCGCGAGACTGAAGCTATCCGAGCGCAGCGTGCGGAACTGCTGGCCCGCGGCCAGCTTCACGTGCACGGGCGTGCTGCTGCTGGTCGTGGTGCCGTTGCCCAGGACGCCGTTTCTGTTGAAGCCCCAGGCCACGACGGCCGGGACGGTCTTCGGGGCGGCCGGGCCGGCTGTCCCGGCCGCCGCCGGGACAGCGGGGCTGATGGTGAGCGCGGCGAGGATGGCGCCTGCGGCGATGAGCCGGCCGCGCGGAACAGGGGTGCGCATGGTGGTACCTCACTTTCATCGGGTCCGCGGCCAGCCCGACCGGGCCGGCCGCGGACCAGGCCGTCACGCGGCCGTGGCTGTCTGGCGCACGAGGGCGTCAGGTCGGGCGGTCATGGCTAATCCGGTCCCTGGCGTCCGGCCGCCAGCACGTCCACGGCGCGCCAGCCTGCGCCGATGACGGTCGGGGTGAAGCCGCGCGGCAGGTGCACTCGTGCCGGGAGGTGGCGGTCGGTGGTGGTGCCGTTGCCCAGCTCGCCCTCGGCGTTCCGGCCCCAGGTCAGGATCCGGGCGCGGGTGGTGAGAAGCACGCTGAAGTACTCGCCGCCCGCCAGCGCCCTGGCCTTCGTCCCGGCCGGGAGCCTGACCCAGACCGGCTTGTGGTGGCTGACGGTCGAGCCGGTGCCGAGCTGCCCGTAGGTGTTGTCGCCCCAGGCCAGCACCTTATGACCGGCGGTCAGGGCCAGCGTGTGGAACAGGCCCGCTGTCGCGGCGGTGACCTTGACCCCGGCGGGCAGCTGGACGAAGACCGGCGTCTCCCGGTTGGCCGTCGTGCCGTCGCCGAGCTCGCCGAACGTGTTGTAGCCCCAGGCCAGCAGCCGGCCGCCGGAGGTGACCGCGAAGCTGTCATCGTCGCTGGCGGCCAGGGAGCTGACCGTGGTGTGCTTCGGCAGCTGGACGTAGCCGGGCACGTCCCGCCCGGCTACGGTGCCATCGCCTAGCTGCCCGGCGAAGTTGCCGCCCCACGACAGCACCCGGCCCGTCCTGGTCAGCGCGAGGGCATGGTCGAACCCGGCGCTGATGGCCGTGATCCTGACGCCCTTGGGCAGCTGGACCCGCACCGGTCGGTGCTGCTCCGTGGTCGACCCGTTCCCCAGCTCGCCGCTGCCGTTGTAGCCCCAGGCCAGCAGCTTGCCGCCGGTGGTGAGGGCCAGGGCGAAGTCGCCGCCGATGCGCGCCGTCTTCACCTTCACGCCCGCGGGCAGCCGGACCCGCCGCGGCGTGCGGTGAGTCGTGGTCGTGCCGTCGCCGAGTTCACCCGAGCCGTTGAAGCCCCACGAGTAGACCCGCCCGGAGGCCGATACGGCCAGGCTGAACACGTCCGATCGCAGGGTGACGAACCGCTGGCCGGCGGGCAGCTTCACGTGCACCGGCGTGCTGCTGCTGGTGGCCGTGCCGTTGCCCAGCACGCCGTGGCCATTGCCGCCCCAGGCCACGACGACGGGGACTGTCCGCGGGGCGGCGCGCGCGGTCGCGCCGGCCGCGATGGCGGATCCGGCCGGGATCATCGCCAGGGCCGCGAGGGTGGCGCCCCCAGCGCCGAGCAGGCGGGCCAGGACAGCGTTGCGCATGTCACGACCTCCTAGTCCGGTATCTGACGGCCGCCGGCGAGCGGGCTGCGGGAGTCGAAGCCCGCGCCGATGACGGTCGGGGTGAAGCCGGGCGGCAGGTGCACCCGCCCCGGCAGGTGGCGCTCGGTGGTCGTGCCGTCGCCCAGCTGACCGTGGTTGTTCTGACCCCAGGTCAGGATGTGATGGCCAGTGGTCAGGGCCATGCTGAAGAGCTGCCCGGCCGCCAGCGCTGACACCTTGGTCCCGGCCGGCAGCCTGACCCATACCGGCTTGCGGTGGCTCACGACCGAGCCGGTGCCGAGCTGCCCGTTGCTGTTGTTGCCCCAGGCCAGGACCTTGTGCCCGCGGGTCAGGGCGAGTGTGTGGAGCACGCCGGCCACGGCGGCGCTGACCTTGACGCCCTTCGGCAGCCGGGTGAACACCGGCGTCAGCCGGTCGGTCGCCGTGCCGTCGCCGAGCTCGCCGTACACGTTGAAGCCCCAGGCCAGCAGCCGGCCGGTACTCGTGACGGCATACCCGTTGCCGTTGCCTGCCGCGATGGAGGTGATCTTCGTGTGCTTCGGCAGCTTGACGTAGCCGGGCACCTGCCGGCCGGTCGCTGTGCCGTCGCCGAGCTGCCCGTCATGGCCGGCGCCCCAGGACAGCACCCGGCCGGTGCTGGTCAGCGCGAGCGAGTTGTTGTACCCGGCGCTGATCGCGGTGATCTTTACGCCCTTGGGAAGCTTGACCCACGCCGGCTTGTGATGGTTAACGGTCGATCCGGTGCCCAGCTGGCCGTCAGCGTTAAATCCCCAGGCCAGCATCTTGCCGCCGGTGGTGAGGGCCAGGGCGAACTCCCCGCCGGCCCGTGCTGTCCTGAGCCGGACGCCGGCGGGCAGGCTGATCCGCTCGGGCTTGAGACGGTCAGTCGTCGTGCCGTCGCCGAGCTGGCCTGAGGCGTTGGCCCCCCACGCGTAGAGCCGGCCGGACGCCGACACCGCGAGGCCGAACGCGCCGGACCGCAGGGCGGTGAACCGCTGGCTGGCGGGCAGCCGGACGTAGACCGGCGTGCTGCTGCTGGTGGTGGTGCCGTTGCCGAGGCTGCCGGTGTCGTTGTCGCCCCAGGCCACGACGGCGGGGACGGTCTTAGCGGCAGCTCGGCCGGCCGCCGCCGAGGCGGCCGGCGCGGCCGGGATCACGGCCAGGGCCGCGAGGATGGCTCCGCTGGCGGTGAGCCGGCGGGCTAGCGCAGGTGCATGCATGAGTGGTGCTTCCTTTCCTCGGGTCCGCGGCGAGCCCGACCGGGCTAGCTCAGGACCAGGCCGTCACGCGGCCTTCGCTGTCGTGCACTGCTCGTGATTCACGTACTGGTGATCAGGCCGGCTAGTCAGGTACCTGGCGGCCGCTGGCGAGCGGGCTCTGGGAGTCGAAGCCCGCGCCGATGAGCGTGGGCGTGAAGCCGGGCGGCAGGTGCACGCGCCCCGGCAGCAGCCGGTCGGTGGTCGTGCCGTCGCCCAGCTCGCCGCGGCTGTTCTGGCCCCAGGCCAGGATGTGATGGGCACTGGTCAGGGCCATGCTGAAGAACTGGCCGCCCGCCAGTGCCGAGGCCTTCGTGCCGGGCGGCAGCTTGACCCGCACGGGCGTGCTACGGCTGGCAGTCGTGCCGGTACCGAGCTGCCCGTCTGTGTTGTTGCCCCAGGCCAGGACCTTGTGGCCGGTCGTCAGGGCCAGGGCGTGGATGACGCCCGGCGCCACCGCCAGGACCTTGACGCCCCGTGGCAGCCGGGCGAACACCGGCGTCAGCTGGTTGGTGACCGTGCCGTCGCCGAGCTGGCCGTAGCCGCCGAATCCCCAGGCCAGGAGCCGGCCGGCGGTCGTGACCGCGTAGCCGTTGGCGTTGCCCGCCGCAATGGACTTGATCTTCGTGTGCTTCGGCAGCCGGACGTAGCCGGGCAGCTCTCGCCGGGTCCTGGCACCGTCCCCCAGCTGGCCTTCGTTACCGTCGCCCCAGGACAGCACCCGCCCGGTGCTGGTCAGCGCGAGCGAGCTGTTGTAGCCGGCGCTGATCGCGGTGACCTTCACGCCCGCCGGCAGCCTGACCCAGACCGGCTGGTGGTGATTGGCAGTGGACCCGGTACCTAGCGCGCCGTCTCCGTTGTAGCCCCAGGCCAGCATCTTGCCGCCGGCCGTGAGAGCCAGGGCGAAACCGACTCCGGCCCGGACTGTCTTCAGCCGGACGCCAGCGGGCAGCCTGATGCGCTCAGGGCGCAGCCGGCTGGTGGTGGTGCCGTCACCGAGCTGGCCCGAGGCGTTGAGACCCCACGCATACAGCCGGCCGGACGCCGACACGGCGAATCCGGCCCGGCCGGACCGGACAGTGGTGAATCGCTGGCTCGCCGGCACGCTGACGTAGACCGGCGTGCTGCTGCTGGTGGTGGTGCCGTTGCCGAGCTCGCCCTGGTCGTTGTCGCCCCAGGAGATGACGGCGGGGACGGTCTTCGGGGCGGCCCGGCCGGCTGCCGCCGACGCAGCCGGCGCGGCCGGGATCACGGCGAGAGCCGCGAGGATGGCGCCGCCGGCGACGAGCCGGCGGGTCAGGACAGGAGCGCGCATGGGTGGTACCTCATTTCCTCGGATCCTGAGCCGGCCCGACCGGGCTGGCTCAGGATCAGGCCGTCACGCGGCCCTGGCTGTGCTGCGGGGGTGGTGCTCCGGCGCTGGCGGCGGCAGTGCCTGGCTTCCGCCTGCGGTCAGGCGACGGGCGCCCGGCCGGCCGTCAGCGGGGAGGCGGAGTCCCAGCCCGCGCCGATGCTGGCCGGCGTGAATCCCGTGGGCAGGTGCACGGTCACCGGCAGGGTGCTGTCGGTGAAGGTGCCGTTGCCGAGCTGGCCGGCGCCGTTGTCGCCCCAGGTCAGGATCCGGCGGCCGCCGGCCCACACCATGCCGAAGAACTTGCCGGCTGCCATCGCCCGCACCTTCGTCCCGTGCGGGAGCTTCACCCGGACCGGAGTGCGCCGGCTGGTGGTGCTGCCGTTGCCGAGCTCGCCGAGCGTGTTGTCGCCCCAGGCCAGTACCGCGCCACCCCTAGTCAGGGCCAGCGCGTACTCCAGCCCGGCGGAGGCCGCGCGCGCCCGGGTTCCCGCGGGCAGGTGCACCCGGACCGGCGCGAGCCGGTTCCTGGTCGTGCCGTCGCCCAGCTGGCTGGTGTTGTTCAGGCCCCAGGCCAGTAGCCGGCCAGCCGACGTGACGGCGTAGCCCGACCCGCTGCCGGCCGCGATGCTGGTGACCGTGACCCGCCGCGGCAGCTTGATGTACCCCGGTACGTGGCGGTCCTTCATCGTGCCGGTGCCCAGCCGGCCGCCGGCGTTGCCGCCCCACGACAGAACCCGGCCGGTCCTGGTCAGCGCGTAGGAACTGATGCCGCCGGCGCTGATCGCTGTGACCTTGACGCCCCCGGGCAGATGGACCCGGACCGGGAGGTGCCGGTTGCCGGTGCCGCCGTTGCCCAGCTCGCCGTTGGCGTTCAGCCCCCAGGCCAGCACCTGGCCCGTGGTCGTCTGCGCCAGCGTGAACCCGCCTGCGGCCCGGACTGCGGTGACCTTCACGCCCGCCGGCAAGTGCACCCGGACTGGCATGAGCCGGTCCGTGGTCGTGCCGTCGCCGAGCTCGCCGAAGAAGTTAGCTCCCCAGGCATACAGCCGTCCGGACGCGGTCACCGCGAAAGCGTCCAGCTGGGACCGGACCACGGTATAGCGCTGGGACTCGGGCAGCCCCTGCACGAACCCCGGCCGGTTGCTGTCGGTCGTGGTGCCGTTGCCCAGCTCGCCGTGGAAATTGCTGCCCCAGGCCAGCACGACCGGACTGGTCATGCGCGCCCGGGCGGGGCGGGGGGCGGCAGCGGCCGGAATCGCCAGGGTGCCGGCGAGCACGGCGATCACAGCCAAGACGGCGGCGCCGAGAGCAGCGCCGCGCTGGCGGTGGCCCGTCAGGGAGCCCGGCTGCTGCCGGGCGCCGCGGGCGGGCCGTTCGGGGGATGGGTGAGTGAACATCGGCGGGACCCTGCTTTCCGTTGGGTCCCGGGGCGGCCCGGACCGGGTCGTCCCGGGACTTGGCCGGCACGCGGCCTCGGTAGTCCTGCGGCAGATGGTCGGTGAAAAGCCCCGCGGCGGGCGGCCAGGCACGGGCCGGCTGAGCCGGGCGGGGAAGGGCGGAGCGGGCGGGGCGGGCCGGATGGCGCGAGCGGCACGAGCTGACGGCGGTCAGTGCGCCTGCGGGCCGCGACCGCGGCCCTGCCTCGCCAGGCCGCGAGCACACCAGACGTACCTGTCGGCATCGCCAGTCCCTCGCTTCGCGGCCCCGGTCCCGGCCTGCGCCTCGCCCCTCCTGAGCTGGCGGCACGGCCAGCGGCCTTGAAGGTAACACCCGGCCGGCCCGTCTGACTATTACTACCGCTTTATTTTCTCATTACTTGCGCATTGCAATTGAGCAACGGCTGTCCGCCGCGCCCGGCCCGGGGCTGTCTAGCGGCCGCGGGCCGCTGCCTCCTGCAGGATGGCCGCGATACCGGCCAGGCCCGCAGCCGAGCGGCGGGCTGCGGGCCGGCCAGCGGCGGTCCCGCCGCCGACCCCGGCGAAGAAGACGTCGGGCCGGCCATGCCGGGTGTCCAGGTACCCGGCCGCGGTCTCGCCCAGGATCGTCAGCCGGCCCCTGACCAGGTCCGGGGCAAGCACGCGGCCGGCCGCCGCGAAAACCCGGCCCCGCGCCGGGCAGCCGGCACAGCTAGCGGCCAGGGTGCCGTTCTCACCGAGGGCCGGCAGGGCCCGGCGGAACCGGCTGCCCTGGCTGGCGTGCAGCCAGTACCGCAGCAGCGCGACAACCGCGGCCGGGGTCACCCGGTCGGCCGGGCTGGCGCCGCCGCCGTCGGCGAGCTGCACGCCGCCGGGGCTGACCCCGGCGCGGCGCAGGAACCGGCGCAGCACCGCGAAGCCGGCCTGGCAGTCATGGCGGCCGGCGTGCGCGGCCAGCAGGCAGATGGCCAGGTTGGCGCCCAGGCGGTCGCCGGTCTTCAGGATGAACCGCGCGAACTGCGCGTAAGAAGGCGAGGTGTAGGCGGCGACCCGGGCCGCGCCGGCATAGCTGTGCGGCAGCAGGCCAGCCGGGTTCGCCCCGGTGGGCGAGGCGCCGATGCTGACGCCCGCCCGGTTGAGGGCCTGAAAGAACGCGGTGCGGGCGAAGGCCGCCGGGCTCGCGACCGGGGAGACCCGCAGCACCGGCCTGCTGCCCGCCGCGATCGTGCCGGACACGGCGATCCGGGTGCCGCCGTCCCGGTGGGCGATCCGGACCCGGGTCCGGCCGCCGGACCGGACGGTCCGAACCGTCGAGGTCACCTGGTAGGGGGCGACGTGCGGGCGCCACGACAGGCGGGCCGGCCCGCCTGTCCGGCCGGGCCGGGCCTGCACGTCGATCAGGTTGTCGTTGATGCTGACCGGTGCCGGCGCCGGGCTCATGGCCGGGGCCGCGAACAGCCGGGTGTCGATGATCACGTTCCCGGCCACCTGGGTGATCCCGGCCAGCCGCACCTGGCGGGCCAGCCGGGTCAGTCCGGCCAGCGGGTTCTGCGGCGTGAGCGCCGCGCCCGGCGCGCGGCCGGCGTCGGAATGATCGACGCTGGTGAACGCGATGCGCCCGGTGCGCGTGGTCCGGCCGCCCAGGGCCTGATCGCCCGAGGCGACCAGGACCAGGTTGCCGGTGAGCGTGTCACCGCTGCGGCTGCCCACGGCGTAGACCGGGGTCACGAACCGGTGCCCGCCGCCCAGTACAGACCACGCCGCGGCGACCGGGAACAGCCCGGCGAGGGCGCCGGGGGAGATAGCGGTGCGCGCCGACTGGGCGCGGACGGTCCGGCCGGCGGATCCGGTGACCTCCAGCAGGCCCCACCGGCCGTGCCGGTAGGCGGGCCGGCGCATGATGGCCGCGATCCGGCGGCTGGCCGTGGCGCCCGCGGCAGCACCCCGGGTCGCGGGCCCCGGCGCCCCGGTGCCGCGCGCGGCCGCGGCCGGCCCCGCTCCCGGCCCCGCGGCCAGCCCCGCCGCGACGGCGGCCGCGGCGATGATGCCCGCCGCCCGCCGCCCCCGCCGCCGCCGCGGGCCGGGTAAGGGGCGCGGGCCGGCGGAAGTCACGGCGCCAGTCTGCCTGCCCGCGGCCTGCAGTGCTAGCTGCCGCGCGGGTATCGCTGCAGGTCAGCGACCCAGCAGTGATACCCGTACGAAACGAGGCCGGGGCTAGACCGGCAGCCGCCCGCCGATGGCCAGCGCCGTCTCCGAGTTGGGTCCGGCGCCGATGGCCGTGGTCCGCAGGTCCGCGGTCTCGGCCTTCACCGGCACCAGGCTCGAGTCGTCCGATCCGTCGCCGAGCTGGCCGTCGCCGAGCTGGCCGTTGCCGTTGTAGCCCCAGGCCAGCACCTTGTGCCCGGTGGTCAGGGCGAGCGCGTGCCCGCCCCCGCCGGCGATGGCGGTGACCTTCACCCCCGCGGGCAGGTGGACCCGCACCGGGCTCTTCCGCTGCCTGGCGGTGCCGTCACCCAGGCGCCCGTTACCGTTAAATCCCCAGGCCAGCGCGGTGTGCTTCGACGTCACCGCGTACGAGGACAAGGACCCCTCGGCAATTCCGGTGACCTTCGTGCGCCGGGACAGCTTGATGTAGCCGGGCGTGTGCCGGTTCCTGGTGCTGCCGGTGCCCAGCTGCCCGTTGCCGTTCCCGCCCCACGCGGCCGCTCCTGGTCAGGGCCAGCGCGCTCAGGCTCCCGGCGCTGATGCTCGTGACCTTGACGCCCGTGGGCAGGTGGACGAGGACGGGCTTCTTGCGGCTGGTGGTCGAGCCGTTGCCCAGCTGGCCGAGCGCATTGTCGCCCCAGGCGTACATCTTGCCGGTCGTGCTCAGCGCGAGCGTGAAGTCGCCGCCCGCCCGCACCGCGGCGGCCTGCACGCCGGAGGGCAGCTTGACCAGTACCTGGATCCTCGCTTCGTCACCGGTCCCGCGACGTCCGGGGCACGGTCGCCGGCGGTTACGCGCAGACAGGGAGAATGACAATAACAACGCACGCTCGAATACACCATTGTAGTCATTGCTTAAATGGCGAGCGCAGAACGGATATACCAGGCTATCCGGCCCGGCGAATCCTCACTGGTTCCGGGTGGCCTGCAGCGTGTAGCTGCACGGCAGCCGCCACGGCCGGTCGGTCAGCCGGAACTCGCCGCCGCCGATTTCCTCCATCTGACCAGGCAGGGCGTTCCACGGCACGCTGTCATGCTCGGCCAGGCCGGTCAGCGTCAGCCCTGCCTCCAGCAGCGCCGTGACGGTCTCGCCCAGCCCGTGGTTCCACTCGGCGCTCACGTTGTTCTCGAATACCGTGTCGGTGGCGACATAGGTGCCGCCCTGATCCCAGATGCTGGGCTCCGGGCGCTCGAAGTACGGCAGGTCCACCACCAGCAGGCCGTCCGGCCGCGGGTCGGCCAGCGCCCACAGCATCGGATGCCCCTCGCGGATGAACAGCCGCCCGCCCGGCTTCAGCAGCCCGGCCACCACCCGCGCCCAGCGCTGGATGTCGGGCAGCCAGCACAGCGCGCCGACGCCGGTATAGACCAGGTCGAACTGGCCGGCGCCGAGCACCTTGACCGCGTCATACGCGTCGGCCTCGACAAACTGCGCCGCGGAGCCGGTGCGCTGGGCCAGGTCGCGGGCCTGGGCCAGCGCGGCGGGGGAGAAGTCCAGCCCGGTCATGTCCGCGCCGAGCCGGGCCAGCGACAGGGTGTCGGTACCGATATGGCACTGCAGGTGCACACCGCGCAGGCCGCGGATGTCACCCAGCCGGGGCTGGTCGAAGCGGACCACGCCGCTGAGGAACTCGGGGTCGGCCAGGAACTGGTCCACGGCGTAGTCCGGGGACGCGGCGTGCGCGGGCGCGCGCTCGTCCCACTGGGCCAGGTTGACCGCACGGTAGTCAGGCATGGGCCCTACGGTCGCACAGCTTTGTGCAGGTGAACCACCAAATTTTCCGCATGTGCCTAGGCGGCCCGCTGACCGACAAGTACGTTTTGCCTGGGAGCGCCGATCTGGCGTTTTTTCTGGGTGAGCGGGAGGCATTGCCGGATATGGAAGCAGAAGTCAAGGGCAGCACTATGCCCATTCTTGAAGTCTCGCTGGGCCAGGGCGAGCAGCTGATCTCGGCCCATGGCGAGCTGGCCTGGATGACGCCGAGCATTCAGATGTCGCAGACCACCAGCACGGGTGGCGGCGGCGGGTTCATGCAGGGCCTCAAGCGGGTGGTGGGCGGCGGCGGGCTGTTCATGACCCGGTACGCGGGTCCCGGCGCGATCACGTTCGCGGCCAAGGTGCCCGGCCACATCGTGCCCGTGGACATTGCCCCCGGACATGCCTTCTACGTGCACCGGCACGGCTGGCTGTGCGGGACGGCGGGCATCACCCCGAGCGTCGGCCTGCAGCAGAGCTTCCGCGGCGGCCTGTACGGCGGCGACGGATTCGTCCTGCAGAAGCTAGAGGGCCAGGGCCGGGCCTGGATTGAGCTGTCCGGTGAGCTGACTGTCTATGACCTGCCGCCGGGTCAGTCGCTGCTGGTGCACCCGGGTCACGTCGGGATGTTCCAGGGCACCGTGCAGTTCCAGATCACCCGGATGCGCGGCATCGCCAATGCCCTGTTCGGCGGCGACGGGTTCCACCTGGTCTCGCTGACCGGCCCGGGCCGCATCTGGCTGCAGTCGATGCCGCTCGTCCAGCTGGCCAGCTCGCTGGCGCCGTACCTGCCCCGGGACACCGCCCGGTCGGCCGAGGCCGGCGCGGTCGGCGGGATTATCGGCGACGTCCTGCGCGGCTGATGCCGCCGCCGGGCCGCCCCGGCGAAGCGCGTAACTCCCGCCGGGCAGCCCGCCCCGGGGAGCCCTTCGCTCGCCGCTGGGGCGGCCCGGCAAATATTTCTGCGCAAAGTTGTTGGTTCTCGCCCGCGCTGCGACTCCTACCGCTGTCCACGACATGACCTGCCCCCGTCCGGGTGGCGGGCAGCGGGAGGAGATCCGGCATGCAGACATGCGCCGCGGCGGCCAGCAGCACGCACCACTTCCGGCCCGGTTATCTGGGCCGCGACGGCCGGCCGGCCTGCACCCTCTCCTGACCAGGGAGCTCCGCGTCTCGGGAGCCCTTCGAGGGGCGGGCTCCACGGCGCGGGGCTTCGTCACCGCGCCCGGACCATGCCTGGCCGCTGCCGGCCAGGCATGGTCCGGGCCGTCCCGTATCCCGGAGCTACCGTCATGCATCCGCGCCGGCTCCCGCCCGCCGTGGCGAAATACGGCAGGAACGGCGGAAATATTGCCGAACTTGCCGCCCCTAACCGGCATTTTCGCCCTACCGTTGCCCCATGCAGGACCGCGACATTGTCGCTGCCATCGTCGCGGGAGACCCGGCCGGCCTGGCGGCGGCCTACGACAGCTACGCCCAGCCCCTGCACGCCTACTGCCGGACCCTGCTCGCCGAGCCGGCCGACGCCGCTGACGCGGTGCAGGACACGTTCGTCATCGCCGCGGCCAAGCTCGAGCAGCTGCGGGACTGGGACCGGCTGCGCCCGTGGCTGTACGCAGTGGCCAGGAACGAGTGTCACCGGCGGCTGCGCAGTTACGCGCGGCAGGCCGAGCTGGACGAAGCCGGCGAGATGACCGACGCCACCGCCGAGGTCGGCGGTCCGGCCGAGCGCCGCGAGCTGCAGGCGCTGATGCTGGCCGCAATCGGCGGCCTCAACCCCGGTGACCGCGAGGTCATCGAGCTCAACCTGCGCCATGAGCTGGACGGCGCGGACCTGGCCGACGCGCTGGGCGTCCCGGACAACCAGGCCTACGCGCTGGCGTCGCGGGCCCGGTCTCAGCTGGAGCGCTCGCTCGGTGCGCTGCTGGTCGCGCGGACGGGCCGCCGGCAGTGCGCGGAGCTGGACCAGATGCTGTCGGGCTGGGATGGCGAGCTGACCGTCCTGCTGCGCAAGCGGGTCGCCCGGCATATCGAGGACTGCGACATCTGCGGGTCCCGCAAGCGCCGCGAGCTCAGCCCGGCGATGCTGCTGAGCATCCTGCCGCTGGCCGTGGTGCCGGCCGGCCTGCGCCAGCAGGTGCTGCGGCTGGTGTCGGACTCCAGTCCCGATGCTGTCCGGTACCGCTCGCACGTGGCCGCGCGCGCCGAGCCGTTCACCGATTCCGGCTTCCCGGTCCAGGTCGCCGAGGCAGGCGCGGCGGGCGAGCCCGGCGGACCCGACGCCGGCGACTGGCCGGACGACGGATCTGGCGGCGCGGCCAGCGAGGATGCGTTCTGGACGCATGAGCAGCCCAAGCGCCGCCGGCCGCGGGCTCTTGTGCTCGGCTCGGCGGCGGCGCTGATCCTGCTGGTCGGCGGCGGCGGTGTCAGCTACGTGCTGCTCGGGCACAGCGGGCATGCCCCGCCCGCGCACAAGGTGGCGGCAGGCAGCCCGGTCGCGACGACCGACCCGCCCGCGCCTGGCACCACCGCGCCGTCGCCCAGCCCCGATCCGACCACGACGTCAGCGTCGGCCACGCCGTCCACCTCGACATCGGCGCCGGCCGTGCCGCCGCCGACCCCGTCCACCTCGGCCACCCCGACCCGGCGGCCCACCCCGCCCAAGTCCTCGTCGCCCTCGCCGAAACCCACCCCGACCAAGACCAAGAAACCGCCGCCGGCCACGCTGACGGCGAGTCCGACGGCCATCCAGCTCAGCACGGCAGACAACTACGCCTCGTCATTCGTGCTGACCGCGCACAACGGCACCGTGAACTTCACCGTCACGCCCCCGGCCGGGCTGAACGTGACGCCGGCGAGCGGCACGCTCACGACGAACGGGACGACGACCATCCAGGTTTCGGTGAACTTCAACGGGCCCCCGCCGGCCGGTGACAGCACCATCTCCGTTTCTCCCGGCGTCACCGTCACCGCTGACTACCAGCCGCCCACAGCGGCGGGCCTGCCCGGCCTGGCTGGCCTGCTCAGCCGCCTGGGCCTCTAGGCTCAGGCGCGGGCGCCGGGCGGCGCAGCAGGAGCGCGGGCAGCAGGCCGAGGACGGTAACGCCCAGGCACCACCAGAACGCTGTCCCGAACGCCCCGGCCAGGCCGGCCGTCCCGGCGGCGTGCCCAGCTGTTCCTGTCCGTGGTGGCGGCCACCTGCAACCAGATCTTCGACGGGGTGGCCGTCATCGCCCGCCAGTGGCTGGACGGACCGGGTGACCTGGAGCACCGGCGGCGCGGTTTCATCTCCGCCGTGTCCCGGCAGACCGGCCGGTCCGCGCAGCGGGCCGCGCTGATCCGGCTCATCCTGACCGCGGCGCTCACCGCGCATTACGCCGGCGACCTGGATCACGCCCACCCGGAGCTAGCCGCCAGTCACCTGAGCGCGCTGACCTTCGGCCAGATCAACGGCCGGTCACTGTGGGGCTGATCCGGCTGAGCGACGACCAGCTCGATTCCATCATCGACAGCGGGATCGCCGTGTTCCTGCGCGCCTGCCGCAGCTAGCCCGGGCTTAGCTGCCTGACCGGCCTACTGGCCGGGGTTGGAATACAGCCGCTCCGGGGCCAGCAGCACGGCGGCGCGGGCTTCCTCGGCCATGACCGCGTCGTACTGAGCCCAGTCGTCGTGCGTCCCGCCGGCCGCGGTGAAGACATCGCGCAGCAGCACGCGCAGCGCGTTGGCGTCGATGCCGGGCATCGGGTCGTCGGGGCCGGCCAGGCCGGCCGGGCCCTCCGCGGCGGCCCACTCCCAGCCGGCCCGCACCACGATGCTGGCCCGCGGCCGGGCCCGCAGGTTGGCCAGCTTGGCCGCGCCGCGCCGGGTCGTGAAGCCGATGACCGGCATCCCGGTCACCGGGTGGGCGAGCACCCCGGCGTTGACCACCGACGACTGGATGGTGCCATCCGCGCGCACGGTGGAGACCACGCTGAGCCCGTGGTCACGCCGTACCAGGCCGGCGAAGCCGGCGAGATCGGTCATGGGCCGACTGTACCGGGCGCGCTAGCCGGCGGCCCGGCGGCGGATCAGGTTCATGGCCTCCAGGCGCAGGACATCGCGTCCGTCGGCGCTGATCAGCTGGACGCGGGTCCGCACCAGGCCGCGATCGGGCTTGGTCCGCGACGGCCTGGTGTCCAGGATCTCGGCCCGCAGGTGCACGGAGTCACCCGGCCGCAGCGGGGCCGGCCAGCGCAGCTCGTCGATGCCGGGCGAGGCCAGGCTCGCCACCCTGGACAGGTAATGATCAGCCAGCAGCCGCATCATGATCCCGGCGGTGTGCCAGCCGCTGGCGATCACCCCGCCGAACGGCCCGGCGGCGGCGAACGCGCGGTCGGTGTGGATCGGCTGCGGGTCAAAGGACCCGGCGAACGCCAGGATCTCCGCCTCGGTCACCGTGGCGTAGCCGTACTCATACACCGCGCCCGGCTCGTAATCCTCGAAGTACCGGTCGTCGATGGGCGCGGCGAAGTCCCGCTCACCCAGCGACCGGGTAGCGGGCGCGGTCACCCGGCACCGGCGCCGGCCCGCAGCTGCACGGCCGCGCCGGCCATGGCCCGCAGCTTTCCGGCGGCCACCTCCCGGGGCAGGTACTTCATCCCGCAGTCGGGCGCCAGCACGAGCCTGTCGGCGGGCACGTACGGCAGCGCGCGCTCGGCCCGGCGGACGACCTCCCCGGTGCTCTCCACCGTCATGTCGTTCAGGTCCAGGACGCCCAGGATGATCGTCTTGCCGGGCAGCTCAGCCAGCACCGCGCAGTCCAGGCCGGACTGAGCGGTCTCGACGGAGATCTGGTCGGCGGTGCAGGCCGCCAGCTCGGGCAGGAAGGAGTAGCCCGAGGGCCGTTCGTGAATGATGGCGGCATAGCCGAAGCACAGGTGCACCGCCGTCGTGCCGGTGATCCCCTCCAGCGCCCGGTTCAGGGCGGCGACGCCGTACTGCCGGGCCGGCTCGGGCCGCGCCTGCAGGTAGGGCTCGTCGAGCTGGACGATGTCGGCCCCGGCCGCGAACAGGTCGGCGACCTCGGCGTTGACCGCCTCGGCGTAGCCCATGGCGGCCGCCTCGGCGCTCGGGTAGTAGTCGTTCTGAGCCTGCTGAGACATCGTGAACGGGCCCGGCACCGTGATCTTGATGGTCCGGCTG
>DASXDJ010000055.1:0-4103 GCA_036490755.1 Streptosporangiaceae bacterium | reverse complement strand
CCGGGTACGTCACGCGGTTCACCGAGGGAATCGCGCTGATGAAGGATCTGTGGACCCAGGACCGCGTCACGTTCGACGGGCGGTTCTGGCAGCTGCGGGACGCGGCGATGGAGCCCAAGCCGGCGCAGAAGCCGTACCCGCCGGTCTGGCTGGGCGGCGCCGCGCCGGCCGCCGTGCGCCGGGCCGTGACGCTGGGCACCGGCTTCTTCGGGGCGGGCTCGGCGCCGACGGCCGCGTTCGCCGATCAGGTCATGCAGGTGCGGGCGGCCCTGGCTGAAGCGGGCCGGCCGGCGGACGGCTTCGGAATCGCCAAGCGGGTGTACATCGCCGTCGACAGCCGGGCGGAGCGGGCCCGGGACCGCGTCAACGCCGGGCTGGCCCGGATCTACGGGCACCGGGTGCCGGTCATCGAGGCGGCCGCGATCGCGGGGACGGCCGCCGACTGCGTCCGCGAGCTGCGCGGTGTGGCCGCGGCAGGCGCGGAGCTGATCTTGTTCACGCCGCTGTCCGACCAGGCGGAGCACGCCGAGGTGCTGGCCGCGGAGATCATCCCGCAGCTGGGCTAGGGGCAATGCCGGGGAGTTAAGGTCCGGGCGCGGCGGTCAAGCACTGGTCTGGGCGTGTCGCGGGTTGAGGTGTCGTCTCGGGGCTGCTGACCGTGATGGTCAGGGCGGTGACCGGGGTGCTGCGCCGGGGCCGGTGCGGGTCGGCTTTGTTCCAGCGGGACAGCGGGGACTTGACCTTGCGGACGCTGACTCGAGGACGGCGCGGCGGGAGCAGCCCGGCCAGGACGGCTCTGCCGATGCGGCCGGTCAGGCTGGCGCCGGCGGTGATCGCGCCCTCGGCCGCGGTCAGTGTTTCCCTTGCGGTTTCCAGGGCGATGGTGAAGCTGGCCCGGTCGGGGTCGGTGCCGGGAACTGACTCCGCGGCGGTGGCCATGGCCCGGCGCAGTGCCTGGTAGAGGGCCAGAAGCGCCCATATCTCCTGCTCCAGGCCCGCCCGGTCACGCGAGCGCAGGACCCGGCCTGCCAGGAGGGTGTGGCGCAGGGCCAGGTAGGCGACCTCATGCTCCCACCGCTCGTGGTAGAGGCGGATCAGCGCGGCGGCCGGGTAGCGGCGGTGATCGGCCAGGGTGGCAGCCAGCCGGTAGCTGCTGGCGTACGTGGTGCCGTCGGCGCAGGTGACGGTGACGCGCGCTTCGATGACCCGGACGGTCGTGCCGCCGATCCGCGACAGGAACGTGCCGTCGGGAAGGCGGGCCAGTACCGGCAGCGAGCGGGTGGCGGTCAGCCGGACCAGGAACTGCGCGCCGGTAGCGGCGATCTCGGCCAGGAACCCGGTGCCGTCAAACCCGCGGTCGGCCAGGACCAGCATGCCCGGCGTGAGCAGATGCAGCAGCCGGCGGGCATAATCCCTCTCCCCGGTGGCGGGCGGGCCGAACACTGCGCCGATCAGGGCCCGGGTGCCCGTCTCGACCAGGGTCATCAGCTCCACCGCCGGGTAACCGGTGACCCCGAGCGCGGCCTTCATCTTCCCCAGCCACGCCCGGTTGCCGGCGGTGTCGGGCACCTTGACGGAGGTGCAGCCGTCGAAGGCCACCGTCCGGTACGGGCCGAACCGGACCCCGGGAGTGCGCGGCCAGGCCGCCGGCCCGGCCAGCACCTCAAACAGCTCCCTCAGCGGGGCCGGGCCGACACGCCGCCGCAGGTCCCGCAGCGCCTTGGCCGAAGGCAGCGGTAACCCGTGCCCGTCCAGCCCGGCCGTCAGCTTCTTCCACACGTTCTGGTAGCCCAGGCCCGGGAACAGGCCCAGCGCCAGCACGAAATACACCCCGGCCCGCGAGGGCAGCACGCGCAGCCGCCGCTCCTGCGCCCCTGTCTCTTCCAGCACGGCATCGACGAGCTCGAACGGCACCTGCCAGGTCAGCTCACCCAGATGACCCGCAGCGAACACCCCCGCCGCCACCGTGATCGTCCGGGTGATGCTCATGACAGCAGCACGGGTGGCAGACTGAACGCGCAACGGAGGTCCTCAGAACGGGAAGATCTTGGTCGGTTTCCCCGTCCTACCGGACCTCCGTTGCCATGTCGAACCCGGCAAAACCGCTTGACAGCAGACCGCAGCCCTTAACTTCCCGGCATTGGGACTAGGGGACGCGGGCCACGCCGGCCCAGCCGAGCAGCGGGCGGGTGCTGACGCCGGCCGCCATGCCGGGAGGTTACCGGCATCATGGATAGCGAGGAGAGGCGCGCGCTGATGGCCACCGTCCACGTTCGGTACGAGATCCTGGACGATCCCGCGCGTCCCCACCCCGAATCTCCGCCGGGGTCGCGCTGCCGACGCGATGCTGGTCGCGGCCGTGGCCGGCGGAACGATGACCGTCCCGCCGGCCTACAGGCCGTGGCCGCGATCCTGCAGTCCGAGCTGGCGTGATCAGCCGCTGATCGTGTCGAGCGCGGCGAGCGCGTCGGCGGGCAGCTTGAGCTCGGCGGCCGCGATGTTGTCCCGCAGGTGGGCCACGGTGGACGTGCCGGGGATGACCGTGATCGCGGGCGAGCGCTGGAGCAGCCAGGCGAGCGCCACCTGCTGGGGCGAGGCGCCCAGGGTGGCGGCCACCTTGTCCAGGATGTCGTGCTGCAGCGGCGAGAATCCGCCCAGCGGGAAGAACGGGGCGTAGGCAATGCCCTCGCGGGCGCAGCGGTCGACCAGCGCGTCGTCCCCCCGGTTGGCCACGTTGTACTCGTTCTGCACGGTGACCACCGGGGCGATGGCCTTTGCTTGCGTGAGCTGGGCGTCGGTTGCCCCGCTGAGCCCGAGATGGCGGATGAGCCCGGCCTCGCGCAGCCCCGCCAGCACGGCGAACTGCTCGGCCACGGGCTCGTCCTCGGCCGCCGCCATGGAGATCCGGAGGTTGACGACGTCGAGGGCGTCGACGCCCAGGTTCCGCAGGTTGTCGTGAACCTGGCTGGTCAGGCTGGCGGCCGAGTGCGACGGGATCCACGCGCCGGCGTCGTCGCGGCGGGCGCCGACCTTGGTCACGATGCGCAGGCCGTCCGCATAGGGGTGCAGCGCGGCGCGGATGATCTCGTTGACCGTGGCCGGCCCGTAGAAGTCACTGGTGTCGAGGTGCGTCACGCCGAGGTCCACGGCCGTCCGCAGCACGGCGATCGCCTCGTCCCGGTCCCTGGGCGGCCCGAAGACGCCGGGGCCGGCCAGCTGCATGGCGCCGTAGCCCATGCGGCTCAGCGACAGGTCATCGGCGAGGGTCAGCGTGCCACCGGAAGGGCTGGCGGGCATGGCGGTTCCTTTCGCAGAGCGATAATTTACAACTCCAACGGTGCAGTTGCTTTCAGTCCAGCTTAGCTCGGCCGGACCAGAACTGCAAAAAGGGGCGGCCCACGGTAGCGCGAACGGGTTGACTCCGTACCGCGGTACGGCGGCTAGCTTGTGGGCATGCCCGGACTGACGATTGGCAAGTTCGCCGCCGCCGGCGGCGTTGGCGTGGAGACGGTGCGCTTCTACCAGCGCCGGGGGCTGCTGCCCCAGCCCGAGCGGCAGGGGCGTGGCTTCCGGGAGTACTCCGGGGCGGACCAGTGGCGGCTGGCCTTCATCCGCCGCGCCCGGCGGCTGGGCTTCACGCTCAGCGAGATCGGCGACCTGCTCGGGCCCGCGCAGGCCCGCTCCACCGCCGAGATCGTCCGGGCCGCTGGCTCCAAGCTGGCCGCGGTGGAGGAGCAGCTGGCCGAGCTCGCGCTGCTCCAGCGCCGCCTGCGCCGCCTGGTCCGGGTGTGCCAGCACGGGGACGGTGACGACTGCGTGGCGCTGCACCTGCGCGGCGATGACGTCGGCTGCGACGCGGCGGTCCCGGCGGCGGCGAGGTGAAGTTCGGCGTCAGCTACAACCCGGGCTTCCTGGGCACCGATCCCGGCCAGCTGGTCGCGGTGGCCCGGCACGCGGAGGACTGCGGCTTCGAGTCGTTCTACCTGCCCGAGCACATCGTGCTGTACCCGGGCGCGATGCTCGGGCCGGCCCAGATCCCGCCGGCCCTGCCGTTCGCCGACCCGCTGGAGTGCCTGAGCTTCGTCGCGGCCGCCACGAGCCGG
>DASXDJ010000054.1:0-33770 GCA_036490755.1 Streptosporangiaceae bacterium | reverse complement strand
CGGGGCGGCCGAGGGCCGGGCGTGGATCCAGTGCTCGGCGATGTCGCCGAACTGCTCGAACCGGCCGCGGGCCACATCGCCGAGCTGCTCGGCGGCGGCGATCATCAGGGTCTCGACGACGGCGATGGCCGGGGCCAGGCTGACGAACGGGGACATCCCGGCGACGTTGGCCGGCAGCAGCGCGTCGGCGATGTCGGCGACCGGGGACAGCCACGGATCGGTGAACAGCACGATCCGCGCCCCGGCGGCCCGCGCGGCGCGGGCGAACTCATCGGTGTCCCGCTCGTAACGGCGGAAGTCGAACACCGCCACCACATCCCGCTTGCCCAGGTCAGCCAGCGCCGCGGCCCGCTCGCTGGGCACCTGGGGCACCAGGTGCACGTCCGGGCGGATCTCGCGCAGCAGGGCCACCAGGTACGCGGCCGCCAGGTGGCTGAACCAGCCGCCGATCGCACTGACCCGGTGCCGCCGGGCGGTGAGCAGGCCGACCGCCCGGCTGAAGTCGTCCGGGTCCAGGCTGTGCACGCTGGAGCTGACCGACTCGCTCAGCGCGCGGCCGCACCGGTCCAGCACGCCGGACTGCTCCTGGCCGACCTGATAGCGGCGGTACATCTCCACGGGCGTCAGCACCCGGGCGCTGATCTCCTCGCGCAGCGCCTCCTGGAACGCGGCGTAGTTCTCGTAGCCGAGCTGGCCGGTCACGAACCGGCTGATCGTCGGGCCGCTGACCCCCGCGTGATGCGCCAGCCGGGCTGAGGACTCCAGGCCCATGGTGGGCGGCCCGGACAGCAGCAGCCGGGCGACCTTGCGCTCCGACGGCGACAGGTCGCCGAGCCGCTGGCGTATCCGCTCGGAAACGCGGAGTTCTGGCCCGTCGCTCACCGGCGCTCCCCATGTACGAAGTCATGCAATCTTATGCCTTGACCGCTTTTTATGAACCATGTTGTACTCACCGCATGTCTGGCGACAATGCGGTCGCGCCGCGCGGCGCCGGCCAGCGGGGTGGCTGTGCCGCCCCGGCTGGGCCTGCCATGGGGGGCACCGGGCTGGCGCGACCGAGGTGAGCACGGGAAGGGAGCGACCCCAGATGAGAATCCGCTACCCGTGGTGGCGCCCCGGCGCCGTGCACCCGGCCCGGCCGCCGGCCCGGCACCGCCTGAGCGCCCTGGCCGTCGCGGTGCTGCTGACCTGCGGCGGGCTGGCCGCAGGTGCCGCCGCGCCGGCCGCCTCCGCGGCCAGCACGCCGGGCTCGACGCTGCGCATCGAGGCCGACACCTCGATCTCCACGTTCAACCCGTTCCTGTCCTACTTCGACGGCGAGCTGAGCGTGCTGGGCAGCATCTACCCGACGCTCACCATGATCACTGAGCAGGGCAAGCCCGCGCCGTACCTGGCCACCTCCTGGACCACGTCGCCGGACCACCTGACCTGGACGTTTAAGATCCGGTCCGGCCTGAAGTGGTCCGACGGCAAGCCGCTGACCGCGGCCGACGCGGCCTGGACTATCAACCTGATCATGCACAACCAGGTCGCCGCGACGTCCAACGGCTCGCTGGTGGCCAACTTCGCCACGGTGACCGCGCCGAACGCGACCACACTGGTGATCACCACCAAGAAGCCGCAGGCCAACATGCTGTACATCAGCGTGCCGGTCACCGGCATCCCGATCGTGCCCGAGCATGTGTGGGCCAGCCAGGTGCCGAACCTCGGCAAGTTCAAGAACATGACCTTCCCGGTGGTGGGCTACGGTCCGTGGACCCTGGTCGGCAACGTGGCCAACCAGTACACGACGCTCAAGGCCAACAAGCACTTCTTCATGGGCGCGCCGAAATACAGCACGCTGATCCTTCAGTACTTCAGCAACTCCGACGCCGCGGTGGCCGCGCTGCGCAGCGGGCAGCTGGACGCGATCGACGACCTGACCGCCACCCAGTACCAGGGCCTGAAGGGGAACAAGAAGCTGACCTTGTCGGCGCAGGCTTCCAACAGCTGGGTCGGCCTGGAGCTGAACCCCGGGGCCAGGACCCGGACCGGCCGCAGCTTCGGCAACGCCAGCCCGGCCCTGCACGACCCGCGGGTCCGCGAGGCGATCGCGCTGGCCATCAACCGCAAGACGCTGGTGACCAAGGTGATCAACGGCCTGGGCGTGCCCGGCGCCGGGTACCTGCCGCCCGCCTACCCGCAGTGGTGGTGGAACCCGCCGGCCGGCATAGCGGAGAACTACGACCCGGCGAAGGCGAACCAGATCCTGGACTCGGCGGGCTATAAGAAGGGTGCAGGCGGCATCCGGATTGACCCGAAGACGCACAAGCCGCTGACCCTGAGGCTGGGCATTCACTCCGATGAGTCCAGTGACGCGCAGATCGCGCCGTACCTGCAGGAATGGCTGCAGGCCATCGGGGTCAAGGTGCAGATCCAGTCGATGAGCTTCAATGCGCTCAACGCGGCGCTGCCCAAGGGCACCTGGGACATGCTGATGGACGGCTGGGGTACCGGGCCGGACCCGACCTACCTGCTGTCCATCCAGACCTGCGCGACGCTGCCGCTGAACAACCTGACCGGCGGCAACACCGACGCGTTCTTCTGCGACAAGGCGTTCGACAAGCTGTTCCAGCAGCAGGTCGGCGACTTCACCGTGGCCCAGCGGACGCAGACCATCGACCAGATGCAGCAGATCCTGTACCAGGCCAACGTCGACATCATGCTGTATTACCAGGACAGCCTGGGCGCGGTCCGCTCCGACCACGTCAGCAACTTCTTCTACGGTCACGCCAACGGGCAGGGTTTCTGGCCGGGCCAGAACACGTTCATCAACTGGCGGACAGCGACCCCGGTCGCGGCCGCGAGCTCCGGCTCATCGAGCGCCGCGATCTGGATCGTGATCATCATCGTGGTGGTCGTCGTGCTGGCCGGGGCCGGGCTGGTGATCTGGCGGCGGCGCACGGCGGGCGAACGTGAGTAGCGCGGCAGTGTGATGACCAGCGGTGCGGTGCCAGCCGGCGGCACGAGCCCCGTTACGGCTGGCCTGAGCGGAGCGGCCCTGCTGCCGGAAGCCCGGCCGCAGGCGCCCGCCGCCGGCCGCGGTGGCAGCGGCGCGGGCCGGGAGTTCACCGGCTACCTGGGGCGGAAGATCGCGGCGGCGCTGGCCAGCTTCGTCATGCTGCTGGTCCTGGGCTTCATCATCTTCAGCCTGATGCCGTCCAACCCGGTGGCCGCGCTGACCCGCGGCCGGCCGACCAGCGCGGCGCAGCTGGCGTTCCTGCGCAGGCAGCTGGGCGTGAACGAGCCGGTGCTGGAACGGTTCGGGCACTTCGTGGTGCACACCCTGCAGGGCAACCTGGGCTACTCGTGGCAGTTCCAGCAGCCGGTCTCCTCGCTGGTGGCCAGCCGGCTGTGGCCCACGCTGCTGCTGATGGGATCGTCCACGATCATCTCGGTGGCGATCGGCCTGTGGCTGGGGGTGCGCAGCGGCTGGAAGCCGGGCAGTGCCCTGGACCGGGTTGCCTCCAGCACGTCGGTGGCCCTGTGGTCGGTGCCGACCTTCTGGCTCGGGATCATCCTGCTGGTGCTGTTCAGCCCCGGCTTCGGCCCGATCCCGGCGCTGTTCCCGGCGGGCGGCATGTCCACGCCGGGCACGGCGGCCGGGCTGAGCCCGGCGCACATCGCCGACGTGCTGCGGCACCTGGTGCTGCCGTGCCTGACGCTGGTGCTGGTGATCTTCGCGCAGTACGTGACGATCATGCGCTCGTCGGTCATCGACGAGCTGGGCAGCCCGTACCTGCTGACGGCCCGCGCCAAGGGGCTGCGGGACGCTGAGGTGCGCCGCAGGCACGCGGTGCCCAACGCCCTGCTGCCGACCGTCACGATCATCTTCCTGCAGCTCGGCGGCCTGGTCACCGGGGCAATCACGGTGGAGACGGTGTACTCGTGGCCGGGCCTGGGCTATCTCACCTTCCAGGCCCTGCAGATCCCCGACCTCCCGCTGCTGGAGGGCACGTTCCTGATCTTCAGCGCCTCGGTGATCGTGATGAACCTGCTCGCGGACGTGTGCTACCGGTTCCTGGACCCGAGAGTGCGGCACTCGTGACCGCGATCACCCGGCCGGCTCCGGCAGCACCGTCCCGGCTGGCGCCGCTGCGCCGGTTCTGCCGCGCCTACGCCCGCCGTCCCGCGGGCCTGGCCGGGCTGGCCCTGCTGGTCGCGATCGGCGGTCTGGCCCTGGCCGCGCCGCTGTTCATCCATTCCGCCGACCTGAGCGTGGTCGGCGCGACGGGACGGTCGCTGGCCCCGCCGAGCGCGCAGTTCCCGCTGGGCACCGACCAGCCAGGCCGGTCGATCCTGACGCTGCTGATCTGGGGCGCCCGGCCGTCCCTGGCCATCGGGCTGATCGCCACTGCGCTGACGGTCCTGCTGGGCGGCGCCATCGGCCTGGTCGCCGGGCACTACGGCGGCCTGCTGTCGCGGGTGCTGATGATGGTCACCGACTGGTTCCTGGCGCTGCCGAGCCTGCCGCTGGCCATCGCCCTGGCGGCCGTCCTGGGCCAGGGCAGCACGTCGATCACGATTGCGATCGCGGTCACCTCATGGTCGGCCACGGCCCGGCTGATCCGGGCCCAGACGCTGGCGGTGGAGGCCCGGCCGTTCATCGAGCGGGCCCGGGCGCTGGGCGCGGGTGACCTGCAGATCATGACACGGCAGGTGCTGCCGAACGTGATGCCGCTGATCCTGGTGTCCAGCACGCTGACCATCGCCAACTCGATCCTGTCCGAGACGACGCTGACGTTCCTGGGCCTGGGGAACCCGGCGGACGTGTCCTGGGGGTCGATGCTGAACCAGGCCTACAACCAGGGAGCGATCAGCCAGGGCGCGTGGTGGTACGTGCTGCCGCCGGGCATCGCCATCGCCGTCGTCGTGCTCGGGTTCATCGTGGTCGGCCGGGCCGTTGAGCAGATCCTCAACCCGCGGATGCCGGGCGGCCGGTGATGGCGGAGCTGCTGGAGGTCCGCGACCTGTCGGTCACCTACCGGATGGACGCCGGTGACGTGCGCGCGGTCCGCGGCGTGGACTTCGCGCTGGGGGCGGGGCAGACGCTGGGCCTGGCCGGGGAGTCGGGATCGGGCAAGACGACGGTGGCGCTGTCCCTGCTGCGGCTGCTGCCGGCCAGCGCCCGCACTGGCGGCCAGGTGCTGTTCAAGGGCGCGGACGTGCTGCAGCTGGGCTGGCAGCAGCTGCGCGCGGTCCGCTGGGCCGAGGCATCGGTGGTGTTCCAGGGCGCGATGAGTGCGCTCAACCCGGTCCAGACCGTCGGCGAGCAGATCCGCGAGCCGATCCTGCTGCACGGCCAGGGCGGCCGCCGCGAGGCGGACAAGCGCGCCGCCGAGCTGCTGGACAGCGTGGGCGTGCCGGCCCGGCGCCAGGCCAGCTACCCGCACGAGCTGTCCGGCGGCCAGCGGCAGCGGGTCATGATCGCGATGGCGCTGGCCTGCCGGCCGGACCTGATCATCGCCGACGAGCCGACCACGGCGCTGGACGTGATCGTGCAGGCCCAGATCCTGTCCCTGCTCACCGAGCTGGTCCGGGAGCAGGGCCTGGCCATGATCGTGATCAGCCATGACTTCACGGTGCTGGCCCAGGCCTGCGACCGGCTGGCGGTCATGTACGCCGGGCGGCTGGTGGAGATCGGCCCGTCCGGCCAGCTGCTGGACGCGCCGCGGCACCCCTACACCGGGGTGCTGGCCCGTGCCTTCCCGCGCACCGGTGACCCGGAGTCGCGGCTGGCTCCGGCCGGGCTGCCGGGGGAGCCGCCGGACCTGCGGGCTGACCTGCCGGGCTGCCCGTTCGAGCCGCGCTGCCCGCAGGCCTTCGCGGCGTGCCGGGAGCGGGAGGTGATGCTGTGGCCGGCCGGGCCGCAGCGTGAGTCGGCCTGCCTCCGGGTGCTGCCCGAGTTCGAGACCAGTGACACGGGTGTGACGACTGCCGCTGACGGGAGTGATGCCACTGGTGCGGCTGATGCACGTTTGACCGTCGCCCCGGGGGTAGCTGGCGAGGCTCCGGCGGCGGGCCCGGCCACGGGGGCGCCGGGCGCGCCTGCCGGGACGGGCGATGCGGCCGGGCTGGCCGCGAGCGCGACAGCGCTGCCGGGCCGCGCCGCGGGTGGCAGTGCTCAGGGCGGTACCGGCGCAGGCGGCAGCGCCGCGGGCGGCAGCGCGGTGGGCGGTCACGCTGCGGCTCGCGGCGGCCCGGTGCTGGAGCCCGTGCTGGAGCCCGTGCTGGAGGCCGACAGCCTGCGGGTGGTGTTCCCGCCGCGCGGCGGGCGCGGCCCGGCCGTCGCCGTCGACGACGTCCGGCTGAGCATCGGCCGCGGTGAGATCGTCGCGCTGATCGGCGAGTCCGGCTGCGGCAAGTCCACCCTGGCTCGCGCCCTGGTCGGGCTGATCCGGCCCGGCAGCGGCCAGGTCCGCTACGCCGGCGCCCCGCTCGGCTACTCCGGTGCCGCGCTGCGCCAGTACCGGCGGCACGTCCAGCTGGTCCTGCAGGACCCGGCGGGCGCGCTGAACCCGCGGCAGAACGTGTACGACGCCGTCGCCGAGGGCCCGCGGCTGCACGGCATGACCGCCGGCCTGAACCAGCGCGTCCAGTCCGCGCTGGAGCGGGCCGGCCTGCGTCCCGCGGATCAGTACACCGCGCGGTACCCGCACGAGCTGTCCGGCGGCCAGCAGCAGCGGGTCGTTATTGCCGGGGCGCTGGCCCTGGACCCGTCGGTGATAATCGCCGACGAGCCGGTGTCGTCGCTGGATGCCTCGGTGCGCGGGGAGATCCTGAAGCTCGTCCTGGACCTGCGCGATCAGCTCGGCCTGTCCGCCCTGGTGGTCAGCCACGACCTGGGCGTGGCCTGGAACATCGCCGACCGGGTGGCCGTCATGTACCTGGGCCGTATTGTCGAGACCGGGACGGTGGACCAGGTGCTGCTCAGCCCGCAGCACCCCTACACCCGCGCCCTGGTGTCGGTGCTGCCCGACGGCAGCCGGGACCGGCCGCGGGCGGCGCTGGGCGGCGAGCCGCCGGACGCCACCGCCATCCCGGGCGGCTGCCGGTTCCACCCGCGGTGCCCGCTGCTGGCCGAGCAGGACCCGGCCGGGCCCGAGGCCCGGCTGTGCCAGGGCGAGCCGGTGCCCGTGCTGGCGGCACGCGTGCCGGCCAGCGCCGGGCCGGCCGAGCGAGCCGCCTGCCACCTGGCCGGCCGGGCCGTGCCCGGGCAGCCGGACAGTGCCATGACCGGCAGCGCCACGACCGGCGCAGCCGGGACGACCGAGGGGAGCACCTTCCAGTGACCGCGGCAGAGGAGCCGGCCCGGACTGACGGCGAGGCCCGCGAGGCCCGCGCGTCTGATAACAGCAACGAACTAGCTGATAACAGCAAGATGGCGCGTCAGCCGGCGGGCGGCGCCGGGCAGCCCGGATCAACGCGGTGGATCGGCAGTGCTGAAACCCGTCCGATCCACCGTGATGATGGCGCGCCCGCGGCTGGCGGGCGCCCGGCGTCGCTGGCCCGGCCGCCCGCGCTGCGGCCCGGCGACCGGGTCGCGGTGCTGACCATCAGCAGCCCCGCCCCGCAGGAGGGGCTCGCCGTCGGGCTGGACGCGCTGCGGTTCGCCGGGCTGGAGCCGGTCGTCTTCGGCTCCGCGCGCGACCCCGGCAGCATGCGCCGCTACCTGGCCGGGGATGACGCCCTGCGGGCCGGCGACCTGCGCGCCGCCCTGCTGGACCCGGCCATCGCGGGGATCATCTTCGCCTGCGGCGGCTCCGGCGCGCAGCGCACCCTGGCGGCGACCGACTGGGCCGAGCTGGCCGGCCTGCCGCCGAAGATCCTGGCCGGCTACTCCGACGTCACCGCCATCCTGGAGGCGGTGGCCGCCCGGCTCGGCTGGGCCTCGCTGCTCAGCCCGATGGCGTGCTCGGGCGGCGCGACCGCGCACTACTCCTTCGGGTCCATGATCCGCACCCTCCTGCAGCCCGAGCGGGCGATGCAGATCAGCTATCCGCAGGCGGTGACGGTCAATGGCGGCACCGCCCGGGGCGTCACCCTCGGCGGCTGCCTGACCCTGCTGGCCTCCTCCGTCGGCACCGACACCTCGCGGCCCGCGCGCGGCGGCATCCTGGTCATCGAGGAGGAGACCGAGGAGGACTACCGGCTGGACCGGATGCTCACCCAGCTGCGCCGCAGCGGCTACCTCGACGGCGTGGCCGGGGTGATTACCGGCACGTTCATGAACTGCGGCGAGCCCGCCGCCGTCCAGGAGATCCTGGAAGAGCGGCTCGGCGACCTCGGCGTCCCGATGATCGCCTGGGCCAACGTCGGGCACGGCGGCTACTTCCAGAGCTACCCCATTGGCGTCGCCGCCGAGCTGGACGCCGGCGCGCGGACCCTGCGGCTGCTGGACCCGCCGCTGGTCCCGGCAGCATCCCCGGACCCGCCGGAAAGCTCACCAGTAACGAAGATCCTCGCGTCAGGCAGGCCCGAATGAAGCTGCTCATCTCCGCCGACATGGAAGGCGCCACCGGGGTGACCTGGCCCGCCGACGTGGAGCCCGGCACCGAGCAGTGGCAGCGCTGCCGGAAGATGTTCACCGCCGACGTCAACGCGGCCGTGGCCGGGTTCTTCGACGGCGGCGCGACCGAGGTGCTGATCAACGAGGCGCACGCCACGATGCGCAACCTGCTGCTGGAGGAGCTCGACGAGCGGGCCGAGATGCTCACCGGCCGGCACAAGGACCTCAGCATGGTCGAGGGCATCCAGCACGGCGACGTCGACGGGGTGGCCTTCGTCGGGTACCACGCCGCGGCCGGCGCCGAGGGCGTGCTGGCCCACACCTACCTGCCCAACTCGATCACCGCGGTGCGGGTCAACGGCGACCGGGCCAGCGAGGGACGGCTGAACGCCTACGTCGCGGCCCAGTTCGGGGTGCCGGTGGTGCTCATCACCGGGGACGACCGGACCTGCGCCGACGCCGCCGGGTACGCGCCGGCCGCGCCCGCGATCCCGGTCAAGACCTGCGTCAGCCGGTACGCGGCCGTCTGCCTGCCGCCGGCGAAGTCGGCGGCCGCGATCCGGGCCGGCGCCGCCGCCGGGGCCGCCCTGGCGGGGCAGGCCGGGCCCGCGCCGGACAGCCAGTTCCGGGTCCAGGTCGAGGTGGATGCCGCGCAGCTGGCCCAGGCCGCGGCGATCGTGCCGGGCGTGCGCCGGACGGGGGACCGGCTCGCGGAGTACGCCAGCTCGAGCGCCACCGAGATGATCCGCACGTTCAAGGTGGTCTGCACGATGATCTCGGCCGCGGTCGAGGACGCGTATGGCTGAGGGGGGAGCAGCCGGCGAGGTCGCCGGGCTGGCCGCGGACCTGATCCGCCTCGACACCACCAACCGCGGCGACGGGGACGGCCGGGAGCGCGAGGCGGCCGAGTACGTGGCCGCCCGGCTGGCCGAGGCCGGGCTGGCCCCGCAGCTGCTGGAGTCCGCGCCCGGCCGGGCCAACGTGGTAGCCAGGGTCGCGGGCACCGACCCGGCCGCGGCCGCGCTGCTGGTGCACGGCCACCTGGACGTGGTGCCCGCCGACGCCGCGGCCTGGTCGGTGGCCCCGTTCGCGGGCGAGCTGCGGGACGGGGTGCTGTGGGGCCGCGGCGCTGTCGACATGAAGAATGCCGACGCTGTCGTGCTGGCCGTGGTCCGCGAGTGGGCCCGCGCCGGGCGGCGCCCGCCGCGCGACATCGTGCTGGCCTTCACCGCCGATGAGGAGGACACCGCGCGCTACGGCGCCCGCTGGCTGGTCGAGCAGCACCCGGGGCTGTTCGAGGGCTGCACCGAGGCGGTCGGGGAGTCCGGCGCCTTCACCTTCCACGCCGGGCCGGGCATCCGGCTGTACCCGCTGGCCTCGGCCGAGCGCGGCACCGCCTGGGTGAAGCTGACCGCCCGCGGCACGGCCGGCCACGGCTCCAAGCCCAACGGCGACAACGCCGTCACCGAGCTAGCCCGGGCCGTCACCCGGATCGGCGCCTACGAATGGCCGGTGCGGCTGATCCCTGCCGTGCAGGCCGCGATCGCCGCGATCACCGCCGCCGTCGCGCCGGACGGCGCCGGGCCCCGGGACCCGGAAGCGCCGCTGGCGGGCCTGGGCTCGGCGGCCGCGCTGGTGGCGGCCACGGTGCGCAACAGCGCGAACCCGACGATGCTGCAGGCCGGCTACAAGGTCAACGTGATCCCCGGTGAGGCGGTGGGCTACGTCGACGGCCGGGTGCTGGCCGGCTATGAGCAGGAGTTCGCCGCGACCCTGGACGAGCTGACCGGCCCGCAGGTGAGCTGGGAGTTCCTGCATTCTGAGCCGCCGGTGGTGGCGCCGCTGGACCGGCCGGTCGTCGCCGCGATGACCGTGGCGCTGCTGGCCGAGGACCCCGGCGGCACCGTCGTCCCGTACTGCATGAGCGGCGGCACCGACGCCAAGCAGTTCGCCCGGCTGGGCATGGCCTGCTACGGCTTCACCCCGCTGCTGCTGCCGGAGGGTTACGACTACTACGCGATGTTCCACGGCGTGGACGAGCGGGTGCCGGTCGCGGCGCTGCAGGCCAGCACCCGCATCATGGACCGCTTCCTGATGACGGCCGGCCAGCCCGCGGCTGGCCAGCCGGCTTGCTAGCGGCCGCCGGCCGGGGCAGCACCGACATCCGCCGCGGTGGCGCCGGCATCGGCATCGGCACTGTCGGCATCGGCACTGTCGGCATCGGCCGCACGGGCAGCGGCCCGGGCGTCGGGCGGCGCGGCCAGGTCCGCGGGCTCCGCCGGGCTCGCGGGCCCGGCAGGGCTCGCGGCGCGCTGAGCGCGCAGGGCGATCAGCACCGCGATGCCGCCCGCGACGTAGCCGCCACCCTGCGCGGCCAGCACCGGGATGATGCCGACTGACTGGCCCAGGAAGCCGGCCGCGATCGTGCCGGCCACGACGGCGACGCCCTCGACGGCGCCGAGCGCCCCGAACACCCGGCCGCGGTGACTGTCGGCGGCGGCGCTCTGCAGCAGGGTCATCGCCCCGGCCAGCAGCAGGGCGCCGGGCACTCCGACGACGATCATCAGCACAATCGCCGGCCACACCGCGACGTGGGCCAGCGGGTACAGGAACAGCGCCAGGTCGACGGTGCCGAAGGCCACCGCGCCGGCGCCGAACAGCCACGCCGGGCGGAACCGGTGGCCTACCGCGGCCGCGATCAGCCCGCCGCCGATGCCGCCGATGGCTTGCGCGGCCACGATCACGCCGTAGTCCGGGCCCGAGCCGTGCAGCACCGACCGCACGAACGGCGCGAACAGAGTCCCCATGATGCCCTCGCCGATGCTGGTGACGGCCAGGAAGATCAGCACGACCCGCAGGACCGGCTGCCGGACCGACATCTGCAGGCCGTCGGCCCACTCGCTGCGCAGCTGGGCCAGCCGCGCCCGGACGGTGACCCGGACTGCCCGATCGGCGTGGTCCTCGGCGTCGCCCGCGCCCGTCAGTTCTGTCCGGACGGCCGGGCCTGCCGGGCCTGCCGGAGTGCCTTCGGCCGGGCTTGCGTCCGGGGCCACCGGCCCGGGCGGGATAGTGGCCGGCCGCAGGGCCGGGAGCCAGGCGATCAGGAGTGCCGCGGCCAGGAAACTGGCCAGGTCGGCCACCGTCACCGCCGCGATCCCGCCCGCCGCGGCCAGCACGCCGCCCGCCGCCGACCCGGCCAGCCGGGAGATGTCGGTGGCCTGGCCGTTGAGCGCGTTGGCCGTGACCAGATGCTGCTCATCGACCAGGCGCGGCATGACCGACTGCTGGGCCGGAGCGAAGAACTGCTGGACGCAGGCCTCGTAGGCCACCACGACATAGATAATCCAGACCTCGCTGGCCCGGTGCACGGCCAGCAGCGGCAGCAGACCGGCGGCTAGCAGCAGGTTGGTTACGATCATTGTGCGCTTGGCGTCCCACCGGTCCACGAACACCCCGGCCAGCGAGCTCAGCGCGACCTGCGGCACGAACGAGGCCAGCAGCATCGTCGCCGACGCCAGCGTCGATCCGGTCAGCACGTAGATGTAGTAAGCCAGCCCGATGCGCAGGATCCAGTCGCCAGTCAGTGAGACCAGGCCGGCGCCCAGCAGCAGCCGCAGCCCGCGCAGGCGCAGGACCATGCCGATCGCGCGCATCCTCAGCTCCCTTCCGTACCCGGATCGGCTGGATCGGCCGGATTGGCACGAGCCGGCGGATCGGCGGGAACACCGACCGGGTCGCGCGGGATGACGAACAGAGTGAACTCGACGGGCACCGAGCCGGGCGGCCGGGACTCCACGTCATCGATGGGCCGCTCATCGACATAGGGCTGGATCAGCGCCTCGATGGCGGTCACCAGCCCGGCCATCTCGTCCTCGGTGAGGTAGACCCCGCTGCGGCCGATCCCGGAGTGCTCGCGCCAGCCGGCCGACCAGCCGTCCCGGCGCTCCTGCCAGTCCAGCAGGCTCTCGATTGTCCGCTCGGCGGCGACCTGCTCGAAGGCCTGAACGGCGGCCGCGCCGCCCGGCTTCTCCTCCAGCCCCTGGTAGCTCGTCGAGGTGGCGACCAGCTGCCACGGCCGCTCCCGGTTGTCGGAGCCGCTGACCTGCTCGACGAAACCGTACTTGGCCAGCTGATGCATGTGGTGGGAGGCCAGCCCGTGGCTGATGCCCAGCTCGCGCGCGGCATCAGCGGTGGTAATCCGCCCCGCCCGGCCGACGATCACCTGCAGTTCCAGCCGCAGGGGATGGGCCAGCGCACGCATGCTGCGCGGGTCGTCAATGAGCCGCCGCCGCTGGCCGCGCGGCCGCTCCGAAGCGCCGGGCGCGGCAGGCGCGGTCTGCCGTTCACCTGATTCCAAGGACATGCTTGGAATGTATGCATCGCCCCGGCCGTATGTCAAGCATGTGCTTGGAATGTCGGCCCGGCGCTGCGGGGAAGGCGCGGCCGGGCGTGCCGCTCGAGCCCGCCTGCGGCGCGCCGGGGCGCCGCCGGTCACCCGGGAACGGCGGCGGCGTGGCGTAATGTTGGCTGGCGTGGTGAGCGCGAAGCGTGCCCTCGGCGGGGACCCGGATCCGGGTCCGACAGTTTTTGTCCTGTTTGGCGCGACTGGTGACCTGGCCAAGCGGATGGTGCTGCCGGCGTTCTACCAGCTGGCCATCGAGGGGCTGCTGCCCCGGCAGTGGCTGCTGGTGGGTAACGGCCGCGGTGACGTGGCGCACGAGGACTTCCGCGGCCACGTACGCGCCGCGCTCACCGAGTTCGGTCCGCGCCCGAAGCCCGGCGAGTGGGACTCGTTCGCGCAGCGGCTGCTCTTTGCCGGCGGTGGCTTCGATCCCGGTGATCCCGGTCACCTGCCCGAGGTCCTGGCCGGGGCCCGCGCCTCCCTGGGCGGCAGCCCGCAGCTAGTGCACTATCTCGCGGTCCCGCCGGTGGCCTTCGCCGGGCTGACGAAAGCCCTCGGCGCGCACGGGCTGGCCAGCGGCGCCCGCGTCGTCTACGAGAAGCCGTTCGGCCGGTCCCGGCAGGACTTCCGTGCCCTGGACCGCGTCGTCCACTCGGTGCTGGGCGAGGAGCAGATCTACCGGATCGATCATTTCCTCGGCAAGGAGGCCACGCAGGACCTGCACCTGCTGCGCTTCGCCAACGGCTCGTTCGCGGCGATGTGGGGACGCGAGCACGTCGAGTCGGTGCAGATTGACGTGCCCGAGAAGCTCGGCATCACCGACCGGGCCGGGTTCTACGACGCCACCGGCGCGGTGCTGGACATGCTGGTTACCCACCTGTTCCAGGTCGCCGCCGAGGTCGCCATGGAGCCGCCGGCCAGCCTCGGCGCCGCCGACCTGCAGGCCGCGCGCGAGAAGGTCATCAGCCGCTTCCGGCCGCTGGACCCCGCCGAGGTCGTTCTGGGCCAGTTCGCCGGCTACCGCGACGTGCCCGGCGTGGCCGCCCGGTCCAGCCGCGACACCTTTGTCGCTGCCCGCCTGTGGATCGACAATGCCCGGTGGCGCGGTGTGCCGTTCTACCTGCGCACCGGCAAGCGGCTGGCTGCCACCCGGCAGCAGGTCAGCCTGGTCCTGCGCGAGCCGCCCGGGCCGCTGGCCGGGCAGCTGCCGCGGGAGGCGAACGTCTTGTCGTTCTCGCTGGCCGGCGACGGGGAGATCGACTTGTCGCTGGTCGCCAAGAAGCCCGGCCCCGCGCTGGACCTCGGCACCGCGCACGCCGCGATCCCGCTGTCGGGCCTGGCCGGCGGGCATCCCCTGCCGCCCTACGTCCGGCTCATCCACGACGTCCTGACCGGCGACCGTTCCCTGTTCACCCGTCCCGACGGGCTGGCTGCGGCGTGGCGGGTAACCGACCCGCTGCTGACCAGCCCGCCCCGGGTCGCCTCCTACCCGGCCGGGTCGTGGGGACCGGCCGCGGCGCGCAAGCTCATCGCACCCGGACGCTGGCTGCTGGGCCAGTAGCGCGGCGCGCCTGCCCGGCGTGTCCGGCTGTCCGCCGCGGCGCCGACGTAGCTGTGGCAGGTGCCACCGCGGCGCCGCCGAGGGGAAAGGACATCGCCGTGAAGTACATGATCTTGACCTACGCCTCGCAGCAGGAATACCAGGAGCTGGCCGGCCAGCCGCCGGAGCAGCGGGCGTGGACCCAGGAGGACTGGGCCGCGCTGGGCGCGTTCATGCAGGCCTTTAACGCCGAGCTGGCCGACTCGGGCGAGCTGGTCGAGACCAGGGGGCTCAGCGCTCCCGTGCATGCCCGGCGGGTACAGCTCAGCGAGGGGGTCCCGGTGGTCACCGACGGCCCCTACGCCGAGGCCGAGGAGGTGCTGGCGGGCTACTGGATCGTCGAGTGCGCCAGCTTCGACCGGGCGACCGAGATCGCGTCCCGGCTGGCCAGCTGCCCGGGCCCGGAGCACGTTCGGGCCCGCGCCTACGCCGACGTCCGGCCGGTCGACGAGCACCAGCCCGAGTTCGAGGGCTAGAGCGGAAGGACGGCGCCGTGGCCGACGCCGAGGCTGAGGATCTGCTGCGCCGGCTGGCGCCGCAGGTGCTCGGCGCGGTGGCGCGCCGCTTCGGCAACTTCGACCTGGCCGAGGACGCCACCCAGGAGGCGCTGCTCGCCGCCGCGCGGCAGTGGCCGCGGGACGGGCTGCCGGAGAGTCCCCGGAGCTGGCTGATCGCCGTGGCCGCGCGCCGGCTGACCGACCTGCTCCGGGCCGATCAGGCGCGCCGGCGCCGCGAGGACACCGTCGCCCGGCGGACCCCGGCGGAGACCGGCCCGCCGCCGCCCGGCGAGCGCAACCCGGCCGACACCGACGACACCCTCGTGCTGTTCTTCCTGTGCTGCCACCCTTCGCTGTCGGCGGCGTCCCAGATCGCGCTCACCCTGCGGGCCGTCGGCGGCCTGAGCACCGCCGAGATCGCCCGCGCGCTGCTCGCCGCCCCGGACACGGTGACCCGCCGGATCAGCCGGGCCAAGCAGTCGATCAAGGACAGCGGCATCCCGTTCGCCCGGCCGCCCGCCGGCCAGCTGCCCGCCCGGCTCGATGCGGTCCTGCGGGTGCTGTACCTGATGTTCAACGAGGGCTATGCCGCGACGTCCGGGACCGAGCTGCTGCGCCTGGAACTCGCGGCGGAGGCCATCCGCCTGGGCCGGGCGCTGCACGAGGCGCTGCCAGATGACAGTGAAGTGAGCGGCCTGCTGGCCCTGATGCTCCTGGTGCACGCCCGGCATCGCGCCCGCACGGCCCCCGACGGATCCCTCATCGCGATGGCCGAGCAAGACCGCAGCCGGTGGGACCGGGCCGCCATCGACGAGGGGATCGCGCTCATCACCGTCGTCCTGCCCCGGGGCCCGACCGGGCCTTACCAGCTGCAGGCCGCGATCGCCGCCGTCCATGACGAGGCGCCGAGCGCCGATGCCACCGACTGGGCGCAGATCACCGCCCTCTACGGAGTGCTGCTGGGCCTGGAGGACAATCCCGTCGTGGCGCTCAACCACGCCGTCGCCGTCGCCATGGCTACCGGTCCTCGGGCCGGCCTCGCCTTGCTCAGCCGGCTGGCGGACGATCCCCGCATCAACGGCGACCGGCGTTTCCATGCCGTCCGCGCCCACCTCCTGGAACGGAGCGGCGACCGCCACGCGGCGCTCGACGCCTACGCCGAAGCCGCCCGCCGGGCCACTAACCTGCAGCAGCAGCGCTACCTCAGCCGCCAGATCTCCCGCCTGCACGGCAGTGGCTGACCGCAACCCTCGCGGCCAGCGCCGGATGCGCTGGTCAGGTTGAGCAGGAGGTGTGCCGTCAGCGGCCCTGCTGAGCGGCCGGGAGCGGAGATGCCGGATACCTTAACGTCCTTAACGTCAGGTAGCTTGGGAACATGCGCGAGATGCCCGGCTATGCGAGCCGGACAGCATCGCGGCGCAATGTGAGAAGAGTCTGGCCCGCTACGCCGATGACCCGGGCAGCACGCTTACCGCTCCTGAACGGGAGGCGATTGGGATGGTGCGAGCTATGCTCACAAGGCTTGCGGATGAAGCGCGTAATGCCCGGTGACGTTCAGGGACGACGAGGCGTATTCTGGGCCAACCTGTCGCGCCTTTTTCAAATCCTGAAAGGATCAGATCACTCGGCAGCTGAACAGGCGCCAGAGGCCGAGCGCATCAAGCCGCCCTGGATATGCACACGCTTGGTGTCCGGCTGTACCGTCAGCGGATGAATCGCGAGCATCCGCGCGCTGACCGCGCTGAAGTTGACAGCATGGTGAGGGCGTGGCTCGCGACGCCTCCCCGCAGCGGTCAGCTGCGTCTGCCGTCAAGGGAGCAAGATCGTGGCCTCCGTTGAGTCAGCACTCCGCAGGGCGGTCACCGACCTGAATGCGGTGAAGGCGCGCTGGGCGCTGGTAGGTGGCCTGGCCGTTCCTGCCCGAACGATCCCTCGGTTCACAAAAGGCCTGGACTTCGCTGTTGCCGTCACGAGTGACGGCCAAGCGGAGTAGACGGTCCTTTCCCTTCGGCAGCGCGACTACGACCCTGTAGAAATTCTTGAGCAAGATTATGCAGAGCGCTTGTCAGGTGTCCGGCTGGCACGTAAAGGTACTGCCCCGCCTGACAGTGCCGGTCGCCAGAACGGCCCATCTGATCGCATTGAAGGTGCCGGCCGGACGCAATCAGGATCTGACCGATCCTGGCTACCTCATTCCGGCCGCCTTGCCTGCGGAGCTCGATGCCGCTCGTGGTGCTGTCAGGCTTATCCAGAAACGCGGCTTCAATCGGGGACAGGATGTTGTTGCCGACCTGGAGAAGCTTATAGCGGACGTCAATCGCTGAGGTGCTGGTCTATGGCCCATATGACCAGTTCACTTCCGCTATGCCGCGCAGCCATGGCCGTGAACGTGACGCGGCAGCCGGGCCTGACGTCTGCTCGCGCTTGACGGAACCTGCTCATCAGCAGGCCTGAGGTGCCGGCCTAGCGGCGGAGGCGCTCGTCCAGGTAGAGCAGGTAGGTGGGCAGCCAGTGGCTGCGGTTGAACCCGTCGGCCGGGCGCAGGTCCGCGACCCGGGCGCGGTGCTCATCGGCGGCGGCCAGGGCGGCCGGGGCCACCGGGTGGTCGGGCGGCAAGGCCCGGCCCACGGCGTCCAGGCACCAGGCGCGGGCGATCAGCAGGCCTTCCAGGTGCACGGTGCCCGGGTCGTCGCCGTCGGGCTCGAACTGCGGCGGGGACCAGGCTACGGCGGCCGGGTCCGGGAGCACGCGGTCCAGCCAGGCCGGGAACTGCTCCGCGGACAGCACGCTGGCCATCAGCGCGGCCTCGGTCAGCTCGGGAGTGTGGAAGGCATCGCCGGCCGGGTCCTCATCCCAGTGCAGCGGCCGGTCGGCGCCGAACAGCTGCCAGGCGTCCTCGGCGAGCTGGTCGGCCGCCGCCTGATCGCCGCGGCGGCGGGCGGCCTCGATGGCCAGCTGCAGGCAGAAGGCGGTGTTGCCGTGCGTCCCGGTCCGGATGGGGAACGCCAGCCCGCCGCCGAAGTAGGTCAGCAGCCGCCCGGACAGCAGCTCCGCCAGCGGGGCGAGCGCGCCGGCCCAGCGCTGGTGCCGGCCGCCGCCGATGGCCTGGCACTCGGCGTGCAGCATCAGCAGCCAGGCCCAGCCGTAGGGCCGCGACGCGGTCCGGCCGCCGGGACCGGAGAAAAAGGCCAGCTCGCCAGCCAGCCGCTCGGGGGTCAGGTGCTCATCCAGCACCTCGCCGACCGCGGTGGCGACGGCGTCGGGCAGGCCGCGGTCCAGTGCCCGGACCAGCGTCCAGTGGCTGTGCACCGCCGAGTGCCAGTCGTAGCTGCCGTAGAAGGCCGGCTGCAGCTGGCGGGGCGGGACCAGGTCGGCATCGGAGTTCAGCTGCTGGATGAGCATGTGCGGGTACTCGCGGCGCACCGCGGCCAGCGCCGTGGTGGCCAGGGCCTCCAGGCCGGGGCTGTCGAGCGGGATCAGGCGAATGGTGCCACCTCCACTTCGCGCGCGGTCAGCAGCGCGCGCAGCTCACGGGCCAGTTCCACGGCCCCGGGCGTATCGCCGTGCACGCACAGCGAGTCAGCATCGAGGACCAGCTCGCTGCCGTCGTCGGCCGCGATCGGGGCGCTGGTCGCGATCCGCCAGCCGCGCTCGGCGACCGCCGCCGGGTCGGTGAGCACGGCGCCGGCCTGGCTGCGCGGGACCAGCCGCCCGGCGGCGGTGTAGCCGCGGTCGGCGAAACCCTCGCGGACGACCTGGACGCCCTGGTCGCGGAGCACGTCCGCGGCCGGGCTGCCGCCCAGCATCAGCACGGCCAGGCCGCCGTAGCTGGTCACGGCCTCGCCCAGGGCGGCGGCCAGCTGCTGATCGCCGGCCAGGTCGTTGTACAGGGCGCCGTGCGCCTTGACGTAGCGAATCTCGGTGCCGTGCCGCCGGCAGAACGCCTCCAGCGCGCCGATCTGGTACAGCACGTCGGTGATCAGCTCCGCGGGGCTGACCTTCATCGAGCGGCGGCCGAATCCGACCAGGTCGGGGTAGGACACGTGGGCGCCGATCACCACGCCGCGCTCGGCGGCCATCGCCACCGTGGCGTCCATGACCCGCGGGTCCCCGCCGTGGAAGCCGCAGGCAATGTTGGCGCTGGTGACGTGGCTGAGCAGGGCCTCGTCGGCGCCCATGGTCCAGGAGCCGAAGCTCTCGCCCATGTCGGAGTTCAGGTCGATCACAGGGAATCCTTACCCGGCGCCAGGGCTGCCGGCTCAGTCAGCGGGAAATGACATGCGGCCTGGTGGCCGGGCCCGAACTCGCGCAGCGGCGGCTCCTGCTCGGCGCACAGCGAGGTGGCGGCCGGGCAGCGGGTGCGGAACCGGCAGCCCGACGGCGGCGCGGACGCCGACGGCAGCTCGCCGCGGATCGCTGAGCGCGGCGCGGCCCGGCCGGGGACCGGCTGCGGGACCGCGTCGATCAGCGCTCGGGTGTAGTGGTGCGCCGGGGCGCGGAATAGCTCAGCGGGCGGCCCGGATTCGACAATTTTGCCCAGGTACATCACCGCGATGTGGTCGGCGAAGTAGTGGATCACCGTCAGGTCGTGCGACACCATCAGGTAGCTGAGCTGGTGCTCGGCCTGCAGGTCGGTCATCAGGTTGAGGATCTGCGAGCGGACCGAGACATCCAGCGCTGACACCGGCTCATCGGCCACGATCAGCGCCGGGCTGGTAGCCAGCGCGCGGGCCAGCCCGACCCGCTGCCGCTGGCCGCCCGACAGCTCGCGGGGGTAGCGGTCCAGCTGCCCGGCGGCCAGGCCGACCTCCTCGGCCAGCTGCCGGACCCGGGCGCGCCGCTGGTCGCGGGCCATGCCGCCCTTGGCCCGCAGCGGCTCCTCGATGATCCGGGCCAGGCTCATCCGCGGGTTGAGGGCCGCGTACGGGTCCTGGAACATCATCTGAACCTCGTACCGGGCGGCGCGGCGCTGCGGCCGGGTCATCGCGGCCAGCGCGACGCCGCGCAGCGCCACCTCGCCCTCGGTCGGCTTCTCCAGCCCGACGGCGATGCGGCCCAGCGTCGACTTGCCGCAGCCTGACTCGCCGACGATGCCCAGCGTGGCGCCCGCGGCGACGTCGAGACTGATCCCGGACACTGCCTGCACCGGGGCCGCGGCGCGGGCCACCAGCCCGCCGCCGCGGTACAGCTTGGTGATCCCCGACAGCCGCAGCAGCGGGCCGCCCGGGGCGGCCGCGGCGGCCGGGGCCGGGACAGCGGGAGCGGTGCTCAACGCGGGGCCTCCGAGACCTCGGGGGAGCTGTCGGCCGCGGGCACCGGGTGATAGCAGTGCCAGCGGTGCCCGGCGTCGGAGCCGGCCGGCGGGAACTCGCGGGCGCACTCATCAGTGGCGGCCGGGCAGCGCGGCGCGAACGGGCAGCCCGGCCGGGCGGCCGTCAGGTCCGGCGGCCGGCCGGGGATGGTGTACAGCGCGGACTTGCGCTGGGTCTCCATCCGCAGGATCGACTCCAGCAGGGCCGCGGTGTAACGGTGCTGCGGGCGGTCGAAGACGTCGGCAGTGAGGCCGGTCTCGGCTTCCCGGCCGGCGTACATGACGAACACCCGGTCCGCATGCCCGGCGACCACGCCCATGTCGTGGGTGATCAGCAGCATGGCCATGCCCAGCGTCTGGCGCAGCCGGTCGAACAGCTCCAGGATCTGCGCCTGGGTGGTGACATCCAGCGCGGTGGTCGGCTCGTCGGCGATCAGCAGCCGCGGCTCGCAGATCAGCGCCGCGGCGATCACCGCGCGCTGCCGCATGCCGCCGGACAATTCGTGCGGGAACCGGGTCAGCTGCTCGCGGGGCCGGGGCAGCCCGACCAGGTCGAGCATCTCGGCGGCCGCCTCGCGGGCCGCGGCCTTGCTCACGCCGCGCTGCAGCCGCAGCGTCTCGCCGACCTGGTCGCCGATCCGCTGGGTGGGGTTGAGCGAGGTCATCGGGTCCTGGAAGACGATGCCGACCTCGGCGCCGCGCACGCTGCGCAGGTCCCGCTCGGCCAGCCCGGTCAGCTCGCGGCCGGCCAGCCGGATGCTGCCGCGGGTGACCGCGTTCTCGGGCAGCAGGCCGGCCAGCGCCAGGCCCAGGGTCGACTTGCCGCACCCGGATTCGCCGACGATGCCGACCGTCTCGCCGGCCGCCACCGCGAGCGAGACGTCCTGCACGGCGTGCACCGCCGAGCGGCGCAGCGCGATGTCCACGTCCAGGCCCGCGACCTCCAGGACCGGGCGGCCGGCGTCCGGGCCGGGGTCCGGCGCGGCGGCGCTCATGCGCGCCTCGCGTCGAGGCCGAAGGCGTCCCGCAGGCCGTCGCCGATCAGGTTGAAGGCGACCACGGTGAGCACGATGGCGATGCCCGGCGGGTAGGTCAGCCACCAGTACCCGGAGTAGGTGTAGTTGAGGCCGTCGGACAGCATCGCGCCCCAGTTGGTGGCCGGCGGGGCGATGCCCAGGCCCAGGAACGACAGCGCGGCCACGACCAGGATGGCGTCGGCGACCTGGAAGGTGGCGTTGACCAGGATCGTGCCGATGCTGTTGGTGACGATGTGCCGGAAGATGATCGTCGGCGTCCGGACCCCCATCGTCCGGGCGGCCAGCACGTACTCGCGGTTGCGCAGCGACAGCGCCTCGCCGCGGACCAGCCGGGCGGGCACCAGCCAGGCCGTCAGGCCGACCACGATGATCAGGATCAGCACCGTCGGGCGGAACACCGTGGCCAGGAACAGCAGCAGGAGCAGCGCGGGGATGGCCAGCAGCGCGTCGACGATGCGCATCATCAGCCCGTCGACCAGCCCGCCCAGGTAGCCGGCCGCCGAGCCCCACAGCACGCCCAGCACGACCGCCACCGCGGCGGCGCCGAACGCCACCTCCAGCGTGGTCTGGCCGCCGACCATCAGCCGCCCGAGCTGGTCGTAGCCGACGTTGTCGGTGCCCAGCGGGCGGCCGGCACCGGGGGCCAGGGTCTCCAGCGACAGCCGGGTGTGGATCTGGTCGGTGTGGTACAGCAGCGGGCCGATGAAGGAGAACAGGGTCAGCAGGATGACCACGGCCAGCCCGGCCACGGCCAGCCGGTTGCCGGCGAAGGCGCGCAGCCACAGCCGCCCGCCGGCCGCCTCGGCGCCGGCCTGGCCGGCGTGCTCCTCGCCGCTCAGCGCGGCGGTGACGTTTTCCAGGCTCATCGGGCGCTCCCGGCGTCGCCGGCGTAGTGCACGCGGGGGTCGAGCAGGGCATAGCCGATGTCGGCCAGCAGCGAGCCGACCACGGTCCCGATGCCGACCACCAGCACCACCCCGAGCAGCACGGGGTAGTCCTGGGCGACGGCCGCGTTGAAGGCCAGCAGGCCGACCCCGGGGTAGTTGAACACCTGCTCGGTGATCAGCGTGCCGGACAGGATGAACGGCAGCGACAGCCCGAGCAGGGTGACCACCGGCGACAGTGCGTTGCGCAGCACGTGCCGGGTCAGGATCACCCGCCGCCGGGCGCCCTTGGACCGGGCCATCCGCACGTAGTCCTGGGCCAGCTCGTCCAGCACCGAGGAGCGGATGTAGCGGCTGAAGGCCGCGATGCTGACCAGGGTGATGGTCGCCACCGGCAGCACCAGGGCGCCGGGGTCGCTGAAGATGGCCGAGAACGAGCCCTGCGGGGCCTCGGCCGGGAAGACGTGCAGCCGTACCGCCAGCACGTCAATCAGCAGCAGCGCGACCCAGAATGCGGGCGTGGAGTACAGCACGAACGTCACGGTGGTCACCGCGTAGTCATCGGCCCGGCCCCGGCGCACCGCCTGGTACAGGCCGAGCGGGACGGCGATCAGCACGGCCAGCAGCACCGAGACCCCGGCCAGGAATGCCGTCTTGGGCAGCCGCTGGGCCAGCAGGCTGGAGACCGGCTGGTTGAGTACGTAGGAGAAGCCGAAGTTGCCGGTCAGCACGCCGGACAGCCAGTGCCAGTACTGCGCGGGCAGCGGGCTGTCCAGGCCGTTCTCCCGGTTGAAGGCGGCGATGTTGGTCGGCGTGGCGTGCACGCCGAGGATGGCCCGGGCCGGGCCGCCGGGCAGCAGCCGGGTCAGCCCGAACACGATGATCGACACCAGCAGCAGCACGATCACCGCCTGCGAGCAGCGCCGGGACAGGAACCGGATCACGGCGCTGCCCCCGCGGGGGCGGTGCTGGCCGGCCCGGACCGGCCAGCACCGCCGCTTGCGATGATCACTTGGTGAGGGACCAGTTCTCCGGGGTCAGGCTGCCGATGGGGCTCTGCGGCAGGACGCCGTGCAGCTTGGTGCTGATCTCGGAGACCTGGTTGACCGGCTGCGGCATCCACAGCACCGGCATCTGCTGGGCCATGTAGTCCTCGTAGGCGGTCAGCGAGCCGGGCCCGTGGATCGTCTGCGAGATGATCTGGTCGGCGTGCGGGTCGGAGTAGTTGCTGGAGTTGGAGCCCGAGCCGGTGGCGAACAGCTGGTCGCCGGTCGGGTACGGGTCCACGCCGTAGGTCCAGCCGCCGCCATAGTTGAGCATCTGCCACGAGCAGGACGCCTGGGCGGACTTGCACGGGGTGAGCAGGCTGATGATCGAGTCGAACGGGGCGCTGCTCAGGTTGATCGCGATGCCGGCCTTGGAGAAGTCCGACTTCAGTGCCTGCATCTCCTGGCTGACGACCACCGCGCCGCTGCCGAACTTGAGGGTGAAGCTCAGCGGCGTGTCGGCCGCGATGCCGGCGCCGCACTGACCCGCTCCGGAGCCCGGCTTGGCACAGGTGCTGGTCCCGTTCGGCTTGACCGTCCAGCCGTTGCCGGACAGCAGCTGGACGGCCTTCTTGGGGTTGTACGGGAACGGGCCCTTGGTCTCGTAGGCGTCGCTGTAGGGGTTGGACGGCTGCGAGGGCACCGGGCCGTAGTTGACGTGGCCGTAGCCCTTGAGCGGCCCGCTGACGAACGACTTCTCATCGATCAGCGACTGCATGGCCTGGCGGATGTAGAGCTGGTGCACCAGCGGCCCGGTCTTCGGGCTCTGCCAGTTCATCAGGAAGAACGTCGTGCCCCAGCCCTGCCACGGCACGGTGGTGTAGCCCTGCGAGGCCAGCTGGCCCTTCTGCGAGGCCTCCTGCTCCGGCAGGTAGCCGTAGTCGATGGAGCTGCCCGAGCGCAGCACGTTCAGCTCGGCGGTATCGCTGGTGTACGGCTGCTCGATGAAGTACTTCAGCTTCGGCTTCGACGGCCCGGCGTAGTTCGGGTTGGCCTGGAACTTGACGTAGCCGCTGGACTGGTAGTTGACCATCTTCCAGGGGCCGTCGACGATCTTCCACAGCGGGTTGCTGCCGTAGGTGGCGATGTTCTTGGACTGGGCGGTGAGGAAGTTAAACACCGCCTTGGCCCCGGCGGTGGTCTGGTCGTAGTTGCCGACCTTGCCACTGGCCGAGGTCTTGTCCCAGGCCCGCGGCAGCGGGGTGATCTGGGACAGCTGGTCGTAGGTGAACCAGGTCGGGTTGACCGACTTGGTCATGGTGAACACGATCGTCTTGGCGTTGACGATCTTGTAGCTCTTCAGGCTGTCGGGGAACTCGCCGGGGATGTAGGCGGCGAAGCTGCCCTTGTTGACCTTCAGCAGGTTGATCCAGAAGGCCACGTCCCGGGTGGTGACAGGCTGGCCGTCGGACCAGGCGTAGTCGCCCAGGTGCACCGTCACGACCGTGTTGCCGTGGCTGTAGGTGGGCGTCTGGGCCAGGCTCATGGCCGGGTCGACGACCGGCTGGCCCTGGCCGTTTCCGATCCAGTACAGCGACCGGAACGACAGCCGCTGGAACTGCTCGATGTTCGCCACGCTGTAGTAGGCGGCGGTGAGCATCGGGAAGATGTAGTTGGGCGTGGTGCCCGGCAGAAGGGCGAACGTGGCCGTGCCGCCGGCGACCGGCTTGCCGCCGGTGCTGGCGCCGGAGCCGGATCCGCTGGAAGCGCCGCAGGCCGATGCCAGCAGCGCCGCTCCGGCGGCCACGGCAACCGCGCCCAGCCGCATACGTTTTCTCAAGCTGTCCTCCCTAGGTAAATGCCGCCGCGGGCGGCGTCCCGGCAGGCTGCGAGGACCAGGTCGAGGCCCGCGGCCTGCAGGGCCATGTGCATGGAGGGCTGCTGCTGCGGCTCATTAACCAGCTCGGGCAGCAGGGGCACGTGCAGGAAACCGACCATGCACGCCAGTCCTAGCTCGCAGGCCGCCTGGGCGGCCGCGTAGAACGAGTAGTTGCACAGGTAGCTGCCGGCCGTCTGGGACAGGTAGCCGGGAATCCCCGCGTCCTGCCAGGACGTCAGGATCTCGCGGACGGGCAGGGTGGTCAGGTGCGCGGCCGGCCCGTCGGTACTGACGGGCACCCGCTCGACCGCGACCCCGTCGTCATCAGCCGCAGCCTGCGGCCAGTCGGCCAGGTTGACGGCGACCGCCTCGACCGACAGTGCCGTCCGCCCGGCGGCCAGGCCCACGCCCAGCCACACCCGCGGCCGGTGCTCGGCCATCAGCCGGGGAACCTCAGCGGCCGCGCGGCGCAGTGATACCGGCAGCACCTCGGTGGCGATGTCGGACTCCGCGCGCTCGGCGAGCGAGCGGACCAGCAGCTCGGACGGATTGGCCGGGAAGCCGCCGAACGGCCCGAACCCCTGCACCACTGCGAACATGCGACATACCTCGCATCCCTCGGTGCCGCCGACCGTACATCTTGTTCAACAATCCTTCAATACTTAGGTTGAAAGATCCCTCGATTTAACATTGACTGTCCGGCAGCGGAGGGAGCTCCATGCCAGCAGGGATCACCGAGCAGATGGCCAGCGCGCTGGCCCGGGACCGGTCGGGCCTCGTGCACGCCAGCACGGCCGACCGGGTCACGGAGCTGCTGCGCACGCACATCATGGAAGGCCTGTTCCCGCCGGGGACCCGGCTGTCGGAGGAGGTCATCGGGCAGGCGCTGGGGGTGTCGCGCAACACGCTGCGCGAGGCCTTCCGGCTGCTGTGCCATGAGCGCCTGGCCGTGCACCAGATGAACCGCGGCATCTTCGTGCCGGTGCTGTCGCGGGCCGACGTCACCGACATCTACGCGCTGCGGCGGCTGGTCGAGGGCGGCGCGGCCCGGATGGCCGGCTCGGCGGCGATGACCGCGCGGCTGGCGGTCCGGGCCGCGGTGGACGCGGCCGAGACCGCGGCGGCGGCCGGCCGGTGGTTCGAGGTCCGCACCGCCGACCTGCTGTTCCACCAGGCCGTCGCGGCCCTGGCGGGCAGCCCGCGGGTGGATGAGCTGATGCGCCGCGCGCTGGCCGAGCTGCGGCTGATCTTCCACGCCATGGCCGACCCGGAGCAGTTCCACGCCCCGTACGTGGCGCGCAACCGGGTCATCGCCGAGTCGATCATGCTGGGCGACGGCGAGGCCGCGGAGAAGGAGCTGCTGGCCTACCTGGCCGACGCCGAGCGCCAGCTGCTGGCTGTCTACCAGGTCCCCGCGCCGGACTCCGGGCCGTGAGGTTCCGGCCGGCCGGGCCGGGCGCGCTGCTGGTCGAGGTCGAGACCCTGGGGCAGGTCCGGGCGCTGTACGCGCGCATCGAGGCTGAGCGCGCCGCCGGCTGGGCGGCCGGGCTGACCGAGGTGGTGCCCGCCGCCCGCACCATCTTGCTGGACGGCCTCGCCGACCTGGCCGCGGCGGAGCAGGACCTGGCCTCGTGGCCGGTCGTGGCGCAGCCCCCGGCCAGCGGCCCGGTCACCGAGATCGCCTGCCGCTACGACGGGCCGGACCTGGCGGCCGTGGCCGCGCAGTGGGGCGTGCCGCCCGGCGAGGTCGCGGCGGTGCACCGCGCGCTGGCGCACGAGGTTGCGTTCTGCGGGTTCGCGCCCGGCTTCCCCTACATCGCGGGCCTGGGCGGCGGCCGCGAGGTCCCGCGCCGGGACAGCCCGCGCGCGGTCGTGCCGGCGGGCAGCGTCGCGGTGGCCGGCGAGTACACCGGCATCTACCCGCGGGCCTCGCCCGGCGGCTGGCAGCTCATCGGCCACACTGATGCGGTGATGTGGGATCCGGATCGCGAGCCGGCGGCACTGCTCCAGCCGGGAGACCGGGTGCGATTCACCGACCTGGCGCCATGACGGCAGCCGGCGAGCGTGTCATCCGGGTCCGCCGGCCCGGGGCGCTGACCACGATCCAGGACTGCGGCCGGCCCGGCTACGCGCACCTCGGGGTGCCGCGCTCCGGGGCCCTGGACGCGCCCGCGCATCACCAGGCCAACCGGCTGGCGGGCAACCCGCCGGGAGCGCCGGTCCTGGAGACCACCCTGACCGGAGTCGCCGTGATCGCCGGGTGCGACGTCACCGCCGCGGTCACCGGCGCGACCGCGGCGGTGAAGGTCGACGGCCAGCCGGCCGCGCCCGGCGCTCCGGTCGCGCTGCGCGCGGGCCAGGTCCTCGATGTCGGACCGGCTCGGCCGGGGGTGCGCTGCTACGTGGCCTTCTCCGGCGGCCTGGCCGTGCCGCGGGTGCTGGGCAGCGCCTCGGCCGACTTGCTGTCCGGCCTGGGCCCGGCCCGGCTCGCGGCCGGGGACGTGCTGCCGCTGGGCCAGCCGGCCGCGGCGGCCACCGGGCCGGCGGGCGGCGCGGGCGCGGCGCTGGCAGGCGCGGGGCCCGCGGACGCAGCGTCGGCGGACGCGGCGCTGGCGGGCTGCCGGCTCGGCGAGGTGGCGGCCGGCCGGGCGGCGGACGGGCCGGCCGAGCTCGTGATTCACCCCGGGCCGCGTTACGACTGGCTGGACGATCCCGGCCTGGCCGCCCTGCCGGGCGGCCGGTGGACCGTCTCCCCGGACAGCAACCGGGTCGCGCTGAGGCTGGCCGGGCCGCCGGTGCGCCGCCGCGCCGGCGAGCTGGCCAGCGAGGGGCTGGTCACCGGCGGGATCCAGGCGCTGCCCGACGGCCAGCTGGTGCTGTTCCTGGCCGATCACCCGACGACCGGCGGCTACCCCGTAGTCGCCGTGCTGGACCCGGTGTCGCTGCCGGCCTGCGCGCAGGCGCGGCCGGGCGCCGCCGTCACCTTCAAGCTGGCTTAGCCGCCCCGGATACGGCCGCGAACCCGGCCCCCGCCGGGCGAATGTCACGAACATGTGTCAATCGGAAACCGCTTCTTATCTCGTGTTACATCGCCTTGACTCTCCCCTGATATGTGACATATTACTGCCACCCGCGTCGCCCGGGACGTGGCGAAATACCCAGGAGGGTGCATGCTTCGTCGTCGTTGGAGGGCCGCCAGCGCGGTCCTGGCGGCCACCGCCTTCCTGGCGGCCGCCTGCACGGGGACCGTCAGTAGCGGAGGATCCGGATCGGGCGGCGGCTCGTCGTCCGGCAACACGCCGCAGCGCGGCGGGACACTGACGATGCTCGGCCAGAGCGACATCTTCAACCTGGACACCGCCAGCGCGTACTACACCGTGAGCAGCATGCTCGAGCGGATGTTCACGCGGCAGCTGTTCACCTACGGCGACCCGGCCGGGTCCGCCACCCCGCCGCCCGTGGTGCCCGACGTGGCCACCACGATCCCCACCGAGGCCAACGGCGGCATCTCCGACGGCGGCAAGACGCTCACCGTGCACCTGCGCCAGGGCGTGAAGTGGGACACCACGCCGGCCCGGCAGGTGACCGCGGCCGACTTCGTCCGTGAGTTCAAGATGCTGTGCAACCCGGCCTCGCCGGTCGGCGCGCCCGGCTACTTCACCAACACGATCGCGGGGATGGCGTCCTACTGCACGGGCTTCGCCAAGGCCCCGGCCACCGTCGCGGGCATCGCGGCCTACGTGAACGCGCACAACCTGCCGGGCGTGGTCGCGACCAACTCCTCGACGCTGACCTTCCACCTGCTCAGCTCGACGCCGGACTTCCTGTACATCCTGACGATGGGCTTCTGCTCGGCCCGCCCGGTGGAGTACATGAACTATGTCCCCGACAGCGCCCAGTTCCGCCAGCACACGATCTCCGACGGCCCGTATCAGATCACCTCGTACGTGGCCGACAAGTCGTTCACGCTGGCGCGCAACCCGGCCTGGTCGGCCGCGGCCGACCCGAGCCGGCACGCCTACGTCAACAAGATCAACATCACCGAGGGCCTGACCCAGGACAACGTCCAGCAGCAACTGGTGGCGGGCACCGGCGACATGGAATGGGACGTCACCCCGCCCGCTCAGGACCTGCCTGGGCTGGTGTCCAGCAAGAGCCCCAACCTGGTCATCGGCCCGACGGCCGGCGGCGCGGCGTCGATCTCGCTGGGGACCTACCTGACGCTCAACCAGTACGCCGGGCCGATGAAGAACAAGCTGGTCCGGGAGGCGGTCGCCTACGGCGTCAACAAGAACGCGATCGTGCAGATCCTCGGCGGCAAGGCCATCGGGTCGGCGACCTCGCAGCTCATCCTGCCGGTCAACGTGGGCTACATGAACAACTTCAACCCGTTCCCCGACAACAACGGGGCCGGGGACCCGGCCAAGGCCAAGCAACTGCTGGCCCAGGCGCACCAGACCGGCGTCACGGTGAAGCTGCTGTACTCCACCACCGACCCGATGCCGCGGGTAGCGCAGTCCCTGCAGTCCAGCCTGGACGCGGCCGGCTTCAAGGTGAAGCTGGTGTCGGCCACCCAGTCCGACTTCTACGGCAAGTACCTGGAGAGCCCGCCCACGGCCAAGAGTGACGTCTGGGACATCGCGCCGCCAGGCTGGATCCCGGACTGGTTCGGCAACAACGGCCGCTCGACCATCGTGCCGCTGCTCACCCAGCCGGGCCCGGGCTCGAACGACTTCGACGGGTACACCAGCGCCACGGTCCAGAAGTACATCACCGCGGCCCTGTCGGCGCCCACCGCATCGGCGGCCAACACGGCCTGGCAGCAGGCCGACGCGGCGGGAATGAAGGACGCGGCGGTGGTTCCGGTGAACGTCCAGAAGTGGCCGATCTTCCACTCCTCGGCGGTCCACGGCTGCAACTTCTTCTGGTTCGGCCTGAACTGCGACCCGGCGAACGTGTGGCTGAGCGGCTCATGACCGAGACGGTCACCCGGCCGGCGGAGCCCGCGAGCTCCGCCGGCACTGCCGGCCCCGCCGGCTCTGACAGCAGCGTTCCCGGCCAGCTCGAGCCCGGCGAGTTCGCCGACCCCTACCCCGACCGGCTCACGGAGTTCATGACCTCCGGCTGGGGCGCCCAGGAGGAGATCCCGCTGCCGCCCGCCCCGCCCGCCGGGCGGCTGGCCGCCCGGCGGGACCTGCTGCGGGCCCGGCTGCCCGAGCCGCTCCCGGCCATGGTGGCGGCGGGCCGGGCGCCGCGCCGCAACGACGACCAGTTCTATCCGCTGCGGCCCGGCAGCGACTACGTGTGGCTGACCGGCGACCAGACCCCCGGCGGGGTGCTGCTGCTGGACCCGGGCTCGGCTTCCGGCGATGTGCTGTTCCTGCTGCCGCCGTCCGGGCGCGACGACGGCGAGTTCTACCGCGACGCGGCGGCCGGCGAGCTGTGGGCGGGCGGCCGTCCGTCGCTGGAGGCCCGGGCCGCGGCCCTGGGCGTCACCTGCCGGCCGCTCGCCGAGCTGCCCGCCGCGCTGGCCGCGGCGGGCCGGGCCCTGGTGACGCGCGGCTTCGACGCCGAAGCCGAGCAGCAGGTGACCGCGGCCGGCCCGGACCTGGACGCCGAGCTGACGGCGGTCCTGTCCGAGCTGCGGCTGGTCAAGGACGACTGGGAGATCCGCCAGCTGCGCGGCGCCATGAGTGCCAGCGTGGCCGGCTTCTGCGACGTGGCCGCGCTCCTGCGGGGGCCAGGCCAGCTGACCGAACGGCACGTCGAGGGAGCGTTCGGGACCCGGGCCCGGCTGGCCGGCAACGGCACCGGCTACCACACCATCGCGGCCAGCGGCCCGCACGCGGCCATCCTGCACTGGAACCGCAACGACGGGCCGCTGCGCGACGGCGACCTGCTGCTGCTGGACGCCGGCGTGGAGCTGAGCTCGCTGTACACCGCCGACGTGACCCGGACCTTCCCGGTCAGCGGCACGTTCAGCCCGCTGCAGCGGCAGGTGTACGAGATCGTCCTGGCCGCGCAGGAGGCCGGCCTGGCCCAGCTGCGGCCCGGCGCCCACTTCCGCGCCTTCTACCCGGCCTGCGCCCGGGTGCTGGCCGAGGGACTCGAGGCGCTCGGCGTGCTGCCGGTCAGCGCGGCGGAGTCGCTGCAGCCCGACTGCGGCCTGCACCGGCGCTGGACGCTGTGCGCGCCGGGCCACATGCTGGGCCTGGACGTGCACGACTGCGCCAAGGCCCGCGAGTCCCGCTACCTGGGCGGGCCGCTGGCCGTCGGCCAGGTGCTCACCGTGGAGCCGGGACTGTACTTCCAGGCCAACGACGAGCTGATCCCCGCGGAGCTGCGCGGCACCGGCGTGCGCATCGAGGACGACGTGCTCATCACCGCCGACGGGTACGAGCTGCTGTCGGGCGCGCTGCCCCGCGACCCCGGCGAGATCGAGGCCTGGTGCGCGGCGGCCGGAAGGATGGGCTAGCGGTGCCCGGAGCGGCCGGCCTGCCCGGCCCGGCCGGGATGCTGCTGGACGTGCGGGACCTGCACGTCCGCTTCGACACCGCCGACGGCGTCGTGCACGCCGTGCGCGGCGCCAGCTTCGGTGTGCCGCGCGGCCAGACGCTGGGCATCGTGGGGGAGTCCGGGTCGGGCAAGAGCGTGTCCGCGCAGGCCCTGATCGGCCTGGTGCCCGACGCCGACGTCACCGGGCAGGCCTGGTTCGAAGACCGGGACCTGCTGGCTCTGTCAGGGCCGCAGCTGCGCGGCATCCGCGGCAAGCGGATCAGCATGGTCTTTCAGGACCCGCTGACCAGCCTGCACCCGATGCACAAGCTGGGCTGGCAGCTGGCCGAGGCGATGCGCGCGCACGGCAATATCAGCCGCCGGGCCGCTACCCGAAGAGCCGTTGACCTGCTGGGCATGGTCGGCATCCCGCGGCCGGCCGAGCGGATCGATGACTACCCGCACCAGTTCTCCGGCGGCATGCGGCAGCGGGTCATGATCGCGATGGCGCTGGCCATGGAGCCCGCGCTGATCATCGCCGACGAGCCGACCACGGCGCTGGACGCGACGGTCCAGGCCCAGGTGCTCGAGCTGCTGGTCCGGCTGCAGGGCGAGCTGGGCATGTCGCTGGTGCTGATCACCCACGACCTGGGCGTGGTCGCCGACCTGGCCGATGAGGTCATGGTCATGTACAGCGGCCAGCCGGTCGAGCAGGCCGACCGCCGCACCGCCTACTACCAGGCCCACCACCCCTACACCCGCGGCCTGCTGGAGTCGATCCCGGTGGCCGGGGATACCGGGCGGCTGCGGCCGATACCCGGCCAGCCGCCGAGCATGCTGGAGACCCGGCCGGGCTGCTCGTTCCAGCCCCGCTGCCGGTTCGCGCTGGACCGGTGCGCCACCGACGCGCCGCCGCTGCGCGACATCGGCGACATCGCCGGCCACCGCTCGGCCTGCTGGCTGCCCGACTCGGTGGCCGGCCAGGTCGCCCGGCGCGTCCCGGCCGCAGCGCAGCCGTCCGAGCCCGCCGCGGTGGCTCCGGATCCGGACGGGACGCCGCTGCTGGAGCTGACCGGCATCGTCAAGCACTTCCCGGTGCGCAGGTCGTCTCTGCTGTCCCGCGAGCACCTGGTCGTGCACGCCGTGGACGGCGTCAGCCTGAAGATCCGCGACGGCGAGACGCTCGGGCTGGTCGGCGAGACCGGCTGCGGCAAGTCCACCCTGGCCCGCGCCATCGCCCGGCTGCAGCCGGTCACCGAGGGCCGGGTCAGCTTCGCCGGCCGCGACATCACCGACCTGCGGGCCAGTGACCTCAAGGCGGTGCGCCGCGAGGTCCAGATGGTCTTCCAGGACCCGTACGGCTCGCTGAACCCGCGCCGCCGGGTCGGCGCCATCGTCGGCGAGCCCCTGGCCGTGCACGGGCTGGCCAGCGGCGCGGCCCGGCGCGAGCGGGTGCAGGAGCTCATGGCCCTGGTCGGCCTCAACCCCGAGCACTACAACCGGTACCCGGCCGAGTTCTCCGGCGGGCAGCGGCAGCGGGTCGGCATCGCCCGGGCGCTGGCGGTGAACCCGAAGCTGCTCATCTGCGACGAGCCGGTCTCGGCCCTGGACGTGTCGGTGCAGGCTCAGGTGATCAACCTGCTCGAGGACCTGCAGGCGCAGCTCGACCTGACCTGCATCTTCATCTCCCATGACCTCGGTGTCGTCGAGCACGTCAGCGACCGGGTCGCGGTGATGTACCTGGGCAAGATCGTCGAACTGGCGCCGGCCGGCACGCTGTACCGCGAGCCGCGCCACCCGTACGCCGCGGCGCTGCTGTCGGCCGCCTCGGTCACCGATCCCGACCTGTCCCGCGAGCGCCGCCGGCTCACCATCGAGGGTGACATCCCCTCGCCGGTCGACCCGCCGGCGGGCTGCCGGTTCCACCCGCGCTGCCCGCGGGCCCAGGACGTGTGCCAGACCACCGAGCCGCCGCTGGTGCCCGCGCCCGGCGACGAGGCGCACCTGACCGCCTGCCACTTCCCGATCGAGACCCCCGCGGTCCCCGCGGTCCCCGCGGTCCCCGCGGTCCCCGCGGTCCCCGGCCGCATACCGGAAAACGGACAATCATCCGTAACGGCCGCTACACCTG
>DASXDJ010000053.1:0-6281 GCA_036490755.1 Streptosporangiaceae bacterium | reverse complement strand
CCGCCGCTGGACCTCTCACCGCCGTTCCGGCTGCTGCTCGCCCGCGGGCCCGGCCGGGACGCCCTGATCCTCAACGCCCATCACGCGGCCTTGGACGGGCACTCGTGCCTGCGGCTGCTGCGCCTGATCGCGGACCAGTACAGCCACGCCGGGCCCGCGCAGGTCCAGCACGGGCAGGTCCAGCCCGGGCAGGTCCAGCCGGATCCGGTCGCCGGCGGCGGTGCGGGCGTAGCGGAGGTTTCCCAGGGTGAGGGCCAGGTCCGGCCGCCGGCCCGGCGCAGCGTCCGGATCGCGCCCCAGCATGAGAAAGAGCCGCCTGAGAAGGGACCGCACGAGGAGGCACCGCGGGAGTATGGCCGCCGGCCGCGCCGCGCGCCCGGTTACGGGTACCAGCTGCTGACCTGGCCGGGCGTGCCGTCGGTGCCCCCCGGGCCGGCCGCGGGCGAGGGAGAGACCGGGCCCCGCGCCACCGTCAATGACGTGCTCGTCGCCGCGCTGATCGAGACGGTCAGGCGGTGGAACCGCGGGCGGCGCCAGCGGGAGCACGCCGGGTCGTGCATCAAGATCAGCGTGCCGCTGGACGCGCGCCCGCCCGGTGGCGGCGACGAACTCGGCAACCTCTCCCGGCTGGGCACGGTGACCGCCGAGGCGGGTACCGGGGACGGCCGGGACCTGGTCGCGGTGGTGGCCGGGCAGACCCGGCAGGCCAAGGACGAGCCCGGCCCGCAGGTCGACCCGGCCCTGGCGGCGCTGGCGCGGGCCCGGCTGCCGGTCGCGGTCAAGCGGCGCGTGCTGCGAGCCGCCATCCGCGGCCTGGGCCCGCTGGCCTCCGACACCTCCCTGCTGTCGAACCTCGGCCGGGTCACCGACCCGCCGCGGTTCGGGCCGCTGTCCCCCGAGCGCATCTGGTTCTCCACCTCCGCGCACATGCCGCGGGGGCTGTCGGTCGGCGCGATCACGGTAGACGGGCGGCTGCAGCTGTGCTTCCGCTACCGGCGCGCGCTGCTGGACGACGCCGCGGCGGCCGATTTCGCCGCGACCTACACCGCGGCCCTGGCTCACCTGGCCGGATCGCCCGTGACGAAACTGCCCGCGGCTGAACTGCCCGCTAAGGAGGAATGCACATGAGCCCCGGCCCCTACGCCGGCATCGGCCTGGCGCTGCTGGCGGCCACCGCCTACAACGTCGGGGTGATCCTGGAGAAGCGCGCGCTGGGCCGGATGCCGGTCCTGGACGTGCGCCGGGTGGTTCATGTGGTGACCAGCCTGCTGACCGACCTGGCCTGGCTGGCCGGGTTCGGCCTGATGCTCACCGGGCTGGCCTGCCAGGTCATCGTGCTGACGTTCGAGCCGGTCAGCGTGGTGCAGCCGGTGCTGGCTTCCGGTGTCGCGCTGCTGCTGGTGCTGTCCCGGCTGGTCCTGGGCGAGCGCCTCGGCCGGACTGAGTTCTGGTGCGTGGCGGCGATGGCGGTCGCCCTGGTCCTGCTGGCCCTGTCCGCGAGCACGGGCAGCGCCGCGGGGCACTACGCCAGCGCGGACGCGCTGGCCGCGGTCATGATCCCGTCCGCCGTCATCGGCCTGCTGATCGCGTGCCGTCCGCTGCGGGACCCGGCGGGCCAGCGGCGCACCCGGGCCGTCTCGTTCGGCATCGGCACCGGCCTGCTGTACGGGGTCTCGGCCCTCGCGATCAAGGCGCTGTCCGGGATCCTCGTCCGCCACCAGGGCATCGCGAGCCTGGTGACCGGGATCGTCTCGTCGCCCTACCTGTACGTGCTGGCCGGGTGTTCGGCGGCGGCGATGCTGCTGTTCCAGGCGGGGCTGCAGTCCTGCCGCGCGTCCATCATGGTGCCGGTCTCCAGCGTGTCGGGCAGCGTCTACTTCATGATCGCGGGGACCTGGCTGTTCCACGAGCGGCTGCCCGCCAACGCCGACCAGCTCGGCCTGCGGCTGGCCGCCATCGTGGTGGCCGGGCTCGTGCTCGTGACCCTGGCCCGGCACGGTTCGGCCGGGACAGCCGAACCGGCCGAACCGGCGGCGGCCCCGTCCGCGCGGCACGCCCGTACCCGCCTAGCCGACTCGGGAAGACAGCCATGGCCCTAGAAGACGCGCTGCTCGACATCCTCGTCTGCCCCATCGACAAGCGCGGCCTGCTCTACTTCGCCGACGACGCGGTGCTGTACAACCCGCGGCTGCGCCGGCTCTACCGGATCGAGAACGACATCCCGCTGATGCTGGCCCGGCAGGCGGTCCCGGTGCCGGAGGAGGATCACAGCCGGCTGATGAAGTGCGCCCGGCGCGGTGAGGTCACCCGGGTCACGGCCGGCCAGGACGACCTCGGCGGCGGTGAGGACGGCACCGGTGATGATGACGCCGGCGCCGGTGATTTAGCCCGGCAGCCGGTAGACAGTCAGCCCGGGCTCGCTGACTAGCACCACGGCGCCGGGGAGGCGGGCCGAGGGCGAGGGGCCAGGGCCGTTCGGGTCAAAAAGCACGAACCTGACCCCGGCCTCGCGCAGCACCGTGGTCAGCGGTCCCCCGCCGCTGACTACCCGGTCGAGCCGGCGGGCCGGCGGGTCGTCGGGCGCCAGCGGCACGTTGCCCACCGTCGTCCCGTCGTTCCAGATCACCTGGCGCGACACCAGCCGGGACCAGGGATCGAGCATCCGCTCGCCGTGGTTCCAGGCCGGCGTGCGGTCGGCCACCCAGGGCAGCAGCAGGACCGCGCCGGGCGTCTTGCTGTCGTCGATCATCCGCGCCGCGCCCAGCCAGCTGGCCGGGTACTCCGCTGGCCGCAGGCGGCCGGCGGCCCCCCAGGCCAGGCCGGGCAGCAGCAGGACCGGCACCACCAGGGCGAGGATCCCGAGCGCTACGCCGGCCACGTCCGCGCGCTGTTGTTTCCGGCTGGGGTTCATCGCCCAGGCGGTCACCAGGCCTAGCCCGGCCGCCTCGGCCAGGGCGAGCGGCGCGACGAACTGCTGCGCGTCGCGGAACACCGCGACCCCCGGCCAGACCCCGGTGGCGGCGCGGAGCAGGTCGCGGCCGGGCGCGGTCACGCCGATGCTGGCCACGGCCAGGCCGACCGCCGCCGCCAGGCCCAGCGGCGCCCAGCCGCGGCCCAGCCGGCCCCGGCCGAGCCAGACGAAGCCGGCCAGCGCGACCAGCACGACCGCGAGCCACAGCGCCGACCAGCCGCCGCCGTATCCCGTCGGCACCGTCTGCGCGTTCCATTCCCCGCCCAGCATCAGCAGGCTGCCGAACGCGCCGAACGGCGTGTCAGCCCGCGCCGCGAACGCGGCCACTCCCCCGGGGTCCGCGTACACCGGGTGCAGCAGGGACGGGATGAGCCAGGGCAGGCTGCCGGCCGCGAGCAGGCCAAGCGCCGTGGCTCCCCGCCGCACGCTCCCGCTGACCCGTGGTGGCTGGCACAGCGCGGCCGGGACGATCACCAGCGCGATGATCGTCATCGCGAGGAACCCGCCGACGACCGCGGGCACCATGACGAGCGCCAGCCGGCCGGCCCCGCGCCAGGACGCCAGGTCCGGCCGGGTCGCCGCGCGCAGCACCCAGGGCAGGCTGGCGTAGCCGAGCAGCAGGGCCCAGTGACCGATGATGAGCCGCTCGGCCACGTACGGGTTCCAGGCGTAGAACACGCCGGCGGCGAGCCGGGCCAGCACCGGCTGGGACTCGCAGACCACGGCCACCCCGGCGCAGGCGAGCACGAAGATCGAGAGCAGGACGGCCTTCTGCACGATGTCGGCGGGCAGGGCCCGGGTCAGGACGGCCATCACGAGGTCGCTGGGGACCGCGCGCGGCGGGGCCAGGCCCGGCAGTGCCGAGGAGAACGGCTCGCGCGGCACGAACAGCATGTCGTAGGTGAGCAGGAACCCCCGCCGCAGCCCCGGGCCGAGCGCGAGCAGCCCCAGCACCAGGCCGGTGACAGCGCCCGGCCAGGCGCGGCGGAACCATCCGTCGTTGACGTCCATGTCTGTGACCGCGCCGGGCGCCGTCTAGCCGGTCACCGCCAGCGCCGGTATCGCGTGATCGGTCGCGGACGGCAGCAGCACGCCGGCCTGGACCTCGCCGACGCACAACTGCTTCGGGGTCAGGCCGGTGATGGTCACCGTTCCCGCGCGGCCGCTGACCGGCAGGTAGGCGGAATGGAGACCGTGGCGCAGGTTCATCGCCTCAGTATGGCCCGCGTAACTGACCTGGATCGGCCCGGCCATCCCGGCCACGTAGTCGATCTTGAGCTCGGTTACCTGCGCGGGGACGTGCTGCAGGGGGACGACCACGCCGGCCGGGGTCCGCGGCCAGCATGACCGCGAGCCCGGCAGCGGCTCGCTCGAGGATCCCAGCATGCCCGCCGGGACGAGCCGGCCCCAGCCGTCGAACTCCATCAGGTGATCGAAGATGCCGTCGGGGCGCAGGGTAAAGCGCAGCCCCGTCGCGGGATCGACGAGCGGCGCCAGCACCTGCGACGTCCGGGCGGCCGGGCCGAGGAGCAGGCCGCCGAGCACGTCGGCGGGGACGGGGGCGTCGACGACGACCGCGGCGGCGGGCGCTCCGGCCAGCGCGAGCCGGGCGGTGGCGAACCAGGAGCGGACCGGCGCGCTCGTGGTGCTGGCCACGTAGGCGTGGTACGACCAGATCGAGCCGATGAGCATGGCGGTGAGGAGGCCGACGATCGCGCCGGTGCTCGCCCGGCCCAGCGGCAGCGAGGTGCGGCCGGCCGGATGCGGGAACGCCGACGCCGCCACGACGGGCAGGAAGGCCAGCCCGATCACGAGCGCGGCGATCCCGGGGACCTCCATCACGTACCTGGTTTCCTCGCCGAGGAACCGGCCGGACAGGATCTCGCCCCGCCCGAGCAGCACCGGGAGGCAGTCCACGACGATGATCCAGGCGGCCAGGATGACCCAGGCCCGCCACGCGCGCAGCCGGCCCCAGATGCTGACCAGGATGATCACCGCGGTCACGCCCACGGCCACCCAGGCCAGGGCCACCGGCGGACTGGCGACGCCGTAATCGAGGTTGGCGAACCAGCGCCACGGGCCGCCCAGCATGCCGGGGATGAACGTGTCGCGGAACAGCGTCCCGGCGAACTCGAAGATGCCGCCGCCCTGCGCGGGCCGGCCCGGGGCCTGGCTGGACGTCTTCAGCTGCACCAGGTAGAGAGCCGCGTACCCGAGCATCGTCACGGCGTACAGGGACCACAGCAGCCAGTAGCTCCGCAGCGTGGTCAGCAGCCCGCGCCGCCAGGTCCCGCGGGCCAGGAAGGCCGAGGTGACCGCGAGCAGGAGCAGCGGCACCGCGACGCCCTTTTCCGTCGTCAGCATGCCGGTGACAATCCAGGCCAGCGCGCTGACGACGTGCCGCCAGCGCCGGGTCCGCACGTAGCGGACGTGCGCCGTCACCGCGCCGGCCAGCGCGATCTCCAGCGGCAGCACCTCCAGGACCACCGTCCACCAGGACAGGCCGGGAAAGGCGAGCGGGCTGAGCAGGTCGATCAGGAGCAGCAGCAAGATGGCGGGGTGGTCGCCGAACAGGGTCCGCAGCATGCGGAGCAGGGCCAGGCCCGCGCCGGCCAGCAGTGCGAGCGTCGCCGCGGAGATGAGCGTCCAGTCATACGGCGAGAACCGGGTGAGCAGCCAGGCGATCAGGTTGCCGACGGGGGTGAGGTGCCCCGCGTTGACCCACGTCAGGTACTTCCAGCCCAGGTGTTCCCGGGACGCGCGCTCGACCAGGTAGTAGTCGTCGAGCTTGAAGTAGGAGTGAGCGAGCAGGCCCGCCATCCACCACACCTGGGCACCGACGAGCAGCACCCCGGCCAGCCTGATCCAGTTGGGCCGCAGCCACTCGGCCAGCCGGCCGAACTCCGGGGGACCTTCGGTCTCGACGCCGGTGGCCCTCGCGCCGGGGGGCTCGCCGCCGCCGTCCAGCGGTACCAGAGCCCCCGGGGACGACGGCCCTCGCTCGCTCACGGCACCTCCATGCCCGTTCCGGACGCGAATCGGTCGGCGTAGGGACCAGAACACCACAGGAACGCGGTGGCGGCTAGGCCCTGAAGTTACTTAACAGTAACGATCGGCGGCATCCGCGCTGCCGTCAGCAGATCCGCGCTGCCGTGAGCAGCGCGGGCGGGTCCGGCCGGCCCCGGTGGCGCAGGCTGGTCGTATGGCTCACGAAGACAAGATTCCTCAGTTCAGCGAGCGGGCCCGGGAGCAGCTGCTGCTGCGGCGGGTGCTGGTGCTCGACGGGGCGCTCGACGACGACAACGGGACG
>DASXDJ010000052.1:0-103783 GCA_036490755.1 Streptosporangiaceae bacterium | reverse complement strand
GGCGATCGGGCTGTTCGGTCAGGTCAAGCACATCTTCGACCCGGCCGGCCTGCTCAACCCGGGGGTGCTGGTGCAGCCCCGCCCGGTAGCAGCCGATGTTCGCCCCGCTGAGCTGGCCGGTGCCGCAGGCGCGACCCGCTGGGCCGCGGGCCGGGGCCGCCGGGCCCTGCCGCTGCCGCACGACGGCGGCGATTTCTCCGCGGCCGTGCACCGCTGCTCAGGCGTGGGCAAGTGCGTGGCCAGCACGGCCGGGACGACCCGGGTGATGTGCCCGTCTTACCAGGCCACGGGCGACGAGCGGGACTCCACCCGGGGCCGGGCCCGGGTCCTGCAGGAGATGGTGAACGGCACCGTGGTGACGGGCGGCTGGCGGGCCGGCGAGGTGCGCGAGGCTCTCGACCTGTGCTTGTCCTGCAAGGCGTGCTCAGCCGAGTGCCCGGTCGGCGTGGACATGGCCGCCTACAAGTCCGAGGCGCTGCACCAGGCCTACCGGCGGCGGCCGCGGCCGCGCAGCCACTACGCGCTGGGCCAGCTCCCCCGGTGGGCACGGCTGGCCGCGAGGGCCCCGGGCGCGGCCAACGCGGTTCTCGCCCGGCCCGGCCTCGGCCGGGCGGCGCGGCTGGCGGCGGGCATCGACCAGCGCCGGGCGCTGCCGCCGTTCGCGGCGCAGACCTTCCGGTCCTGGTTCCGGCAGCACAGCCGTGATCAGGGCCAGCCCGCCGATGGCACCCCCGGAACTCCGGTCGTCCTGCTGGTCGACACGTTCACCGACTACTTCGCCCCGCACATCGGCCAGGCCGCGGTCCGGGTGCTGACCGCAGCCGGCTACCGGGTGACGATCAGCCACCGGCCGACCTGCTGCGCGATCACCTGGATCAGCACCGGCCAGCTGGGCGCGGCCCGGCGCATCCTGCGGCGCACGGTGGGCGAGCTGAGCGGGCCCCCGGACGTGCCGGTCGTCGGGCTGGAGCCGTCCTGCACGGCGACGCTGCGCTCGGACGCGCCCGACCTGCTGGGCACCCCCGAGGCGGCCGGCCTGGCCAGCCGGGTCCGGACGCTCAGCGAGCTGCTGGCCGGAACCCCCGGCTGGACCCCGCCCCGGCTGGATGGCACGGCGGTGGTCGCGCAGCCGCACTGCCATCACTCGGCCGTCATGGGCTGGGACACCGACGCCGCCCTGCTGCGCGACGCGGGCGCCGAGCTCACCCGGCTCGGCGGCTGCTGCGGGCTGGCCGGCAACTTCGGCATGGAGCGCGGGCACTACGAGGTATCGGCGGCGGTGGCCCGCACGGCGCTGCTGCCCGCCGTCGAGGCGGCCGGGCCGGGCTCGGCGGTGCTGGCGGACGGGTTCTCCTGCCGGACTCAGCTCGCCGACCTGGCCGGGCAGCCGGGACAGCACCTGGCCGAGCTGCTGGCCAGCCACCTGACTGAGGATCGCCCGGCGTCGCAGAACGCCATTTCTGAGCACTAACTGAGAGAGTTCTGGCGAACGGCGCCGGGCAGACGGCTAGCATGATGCGCCATGCGGCTTCCGGGCAGTTTGAGCGTCATTCTTGCTGTTGTTGCTTGTGGGGCTGTGGCCTCGGCCTGCGCGGCCGCGCCCAGCGCGGCGGTCAGCCCGGCGGCCCAGGCCCGCCCGGCCAGCACGGCGAGCGGCCCGGATGCCGGCGCCGCCGGCTCGGCTGACGCGGTGTCCGCCTCGGCGGCCCCGGCCGCCGCCGCGCCCGCGGCATCCGCCTCCCCGAGCCCGCCGCCCACCGTCGGTCCCCCGCCGTCCGCAAAGCTGCTGCCGCCCGCGGGCAACCCGAACGGGCACGCCCCGGTCCCGCCCGCCGCGCGGGCCGTCAGCACCAAGCACCCCAACCACGTGATCGGGCACGGCACCGCGGCCGGCTGCACCTCGCGCGCCGTCGTCAAGGCCGTGGCCAAGGGCGGCATCATCACCTTCAACTGCGGCCCGGCGCCGGTCACGATCAAGATGACGGCCACCGCCAAGGTCGTCAACACCAGTACCCGGGTGGTGCTGGACGGCGGCCGGAGGGTCACCCTCAGCGGCATGGGCAAGCGCCGGATCCTGTACATGAACACCTGTGACAAGAAGCAGGTCTGGCTCACCAGCCACTGCCAGGACCAGGCCACGCCGCGACTCACCGTGCAGAACATGACCTTCACCGGCGGCAACGCCACGGGCCACGGCATCACCGGCGGCAGCGGCGGGGCGATCTTCGCCGACGGCGGGCGGCTCAAGGTGGTCAACTCCCGGTTCCTGAGCAACCGCTGCTACAGCAAGGGCCCGGACCTCGGCGGCGCGGCGGTGCGCGCGCTGCAGCAGTACAAGAACCGGCCGGTCTACGTGGTGCACAGCACCTTCCGCGGCGGGGTCTGCTCCAACGGCGGCGCGCTGAGCAGTATTCAGGTGTCCTGGACGGTGCTGAACACGCTGATGGCCCACAACCGGGCGATCGGCTGGGGCGCCAACCCGGCCCAGTCCGGCTCGCCGGGCGGCGGCAGCGGCGGTGCGATCTACAACGACGGCGACAAGTACACGCTCGCCCTCAACGGCACGGTCATCCGGTTCAACCACGCCCGGGAGGGCGGCGGCGCGATCTTCTACGTCAGCAACGACCACACCGGGACGCTGCGCATCGCGCACTCAACCCTGCACGACAACCCCAGCGCCGGGTTCCACAACTACCCGGGCACGATCTTCTTCCTGGGCCTGGGCAAGCCGGTCATTACCGACTCCCACCTGGACGGATAGCCGGGAGGCCTTCACTCCCCGCGGGTGATGCGCGGGCGGCGCGGGCGGCTCACGGTGGCAGGGACCACCTTTGCCGGCGGGCCCGCCCGCTGGCCTGAGCCCCATGGGAGCGATCATGGCTGCCCTGACCGTCTGGAAGTTTCCCTCCCCCGCCGGAGCCGACGCCGCCCTGGCCAAGCTCGAAGAACTGCAGGGCCGCGCGCTGATCCAGGTCCATGACGCGGCCGTGGTCAGCTGGGAGCCGGACAAGAGCAAGCCCAAGACCCACGAGCTGCACAGCACCACCAAGATCGGCGCGCTGGGCGGCGGCTTCTGGGGCCTGCTATTCGGCCTGATCTTCTTCGTCCCCATCCTGGGCCTGGCGGTCGGCGCCGCCAGCGGCGCGCTGTTCGGCTCGCTGGCCGACACCGGCATCAGCGACTCGTTCATCAAAAGCGTGCGGGACAAGGTCACGCCGGGGACCTCGGCGCTGTTCCTGCTCAGCTCGGACGCGGTCTACGACAAGGTCAAGGACGAGTTCCGGGGCACTGAGGCCGAGCTCATCCAGACCAACCTGTCGGAGGACCAGGACGCCCGGCTGCGCGCGGCGTTCGCCAACGAGAGCTAGCCCGGGAGCCACCAGGCGGTAGCCCGATGCTCGCGACGGCGGCTGGATTCGCCATCCTGGCCGCCATCTCGCCGGCCGCGATCCTGGCCTGCGCGGTGTACCTGGGCTCGGCCCGGCCGCGGCAGGCCACGCTGCTGTACCTGGCCGGCGCGGTGACGATGACGCTGGTCATGGCCCTGATCGTGCTGTTCGCCCTGCGCGCGGGCGGGCTGAGCCTGCCCTCGCGCCATGATCCGCGGTACGGGGTGCGGCTGGCCCTGGGCGTCCTGGCCCTGGGCGGCGGGGTGTACATGGCCCGCCGTAAGCCCCGGCCGCGTGACCCGGCCAAGCCGAAGAAACCCGGCCTGATCGCCCGGACCATGGCCCGGCCGGGACCGCTGGCCGCCTTCGTGACCGGGATCTTCGTCTTCACCCCGTCGGCGAGCTTCATCGCCGCGGTGCAGGTCATCGCCACCGCCCGGGCCAGCGTGGCCTACAGCGCCATCGGCCTGGCGGTCGTCGTGGTCATCAACGTGACGCTTGTCTGGCTGCCGTTCGTGCTCTTCCTGGTCCGGCCGGAAGCCACCACCCGCCGGCTCAAGGCCTTCAACGGCTGGCTGCGCGCGCACGGGCACAGCCTGATCGCCGGGGCCCTGATCGTGGCCGGCGCCGTCCTGACCGGCAACGGGATCTACGGGCTGGTCTGAGCGCAGCCCGGCCGCTCGCACAAAATCATTGTTCATATTCACAGATCCTGTGGTTGACTGCTCGGCATGGATGTGCGGAACCGCCGGCGCGCGCTGCTCGACGTGCTGCAGCGCGACGGGGAGGTTCAGGTCCGGCAGCTGGCCGCCGAGCTCAGCTGCTCGGAGATGACCGTCCGCCGCGACCTGGACCTGCTGGAGCACGACGGGATCGTCCGGCGGGTGCACGGCGGGGCAGTCCGGGTCCAGCTGCGCCGCGACGAGCTGCCGTATGCCGCCCGGGAGCTGGAGGCGGTGGAGGCCAAGCAGCGGATCGGCCGGGCGGTGGCCGCGCTCATCGCCGACGGCGAGACGGTGATCCTGGACTGCGGCACCACCACCCTGGAGGTCGGCCGGGCGCTGCGCGGCCGGCCGGTGACTATCCTGCCGCTGGGCCTGCGGATCCTGCCGGAACTGGCCGACGACGACGCGGTCAGCCTGATCTGCCCCGGCGGGGATGTCCGGCCGGGCGAGCTGACCGTGACCGGCGACCTGGCCGAGGTGGCCTTCGAGCGGCTCCGGTTCGACACGCTGGTGCTGGGCTGCTGCGGCCTGGATGCGACCGAGGGAGTGACCACTCACGTGCCCGCTGATGCCCGGGTCAAGCGGGCCGCGCTCGCCGCGGCCCGGCGGACGATCCTGGCCAGCGACGCCAGCAAGATCGGGATGGTGACGTTCGGGCGGGTGTGCCGGCTGGCTGCCGCCGAGCGGCTGGTCACCGACGCCAGCCCGGCGCAGGCGGAGCCGCTGGAGGCGGCCGGCCTGCTGGTGCAGCGTGTCTGACCGGACCCTGCGCACCCGCCGGATCGCGGTGACCGCGGTCTTCGTCGTGCTCGGCGGGGCCGAGGGCACCTGGGCGGCCCGGATCCCGGCGATCAAGGCCGGGCTGCACCTGTCGCCCGGCCTGCTCGGCCTGGCCCTGCTCGGGCCGGCGGTGGGCTGCGTGCTGGCCATGCCCGCGACCGGCGCCATCCTGGCCTCGGTGGCGCCCCGGCGGGTCACCCAGTTCGGCCTCGTGCTGCTGGCCGTGATGCTGCCGGTCACCACGCTGGCGGGCTCGGTCTGGCAGCTCTTCCTGGTCCTGGCCGGCTGGGGGGCGGGCATCGGCACCGTCGACGTGTCCATGAACACCGAGGGCGCCGTGGTCCAGGATCAGCTGGGCCGCCGGGTCATGTCGTCGTTCCACGGCGCCTACAGCGTCGGCGGGCTGATCGGGGCCGGGCTGGGCGCCATCGCCGCCGGGACGGGCCTGTCGGTGCGCGCGACGTTCGTGATCGCCTCGATCGTGATGCTGGTCATCGGGCTGGGCGGCGCGCAGGCCTTCGCGGCCCGGCCCGCCCATCACGGTCCCGAGCAGCTCGCCGGCGGCGCGCCCGCGCGACGCGACCGGGCCGCCCGCTGGCCGCGCTGGTCCTGGACGCTGGCTGCGCTCGGCGCCATCTCGTTCGCCAGCTTCCTGGCCGAGGGCTCGGCCACTAACTGGAGCGCGGTGTACCTGCACTCCTCGCTGGGTGCCTCGCCGGCCATCGCGGCCATCGGGTTCACGGTGTTCGCCTGCACCATGACGGCGGGCCGGCTGGGCGGCGACTGGCTGGCCGACCGGGCCGGCCCGGTCCGCCTGGTCCGCCTGTCCGCCGGGATCGCGACGGTCGGGTTCGGCGCGGCCCTGATCATCAGCCAGGTGTGGGCCGGGCTGGCCGGCTGGGCGGTGCTCGGCGGCGGGCTGTCGGTGGTCGTGCCGCTGGCCTTCACCGGCGCTGCCGCGCTCGGGCGGCCGGGACCCAACCTGGCCATGGTCACCTCGTGCGGTTACCTGGGGGCGCTGGCTGGCCCGGCCATCATCGGCGGGCTGGCCGAGCTGACCAGCCTGCCAGCCGCCCTCGGCACGGTCGTGGCTCTCAGCGGCATGATCGTGCTGCTGGCCGGCGCCGTCCGGCCGCGCCGCAGGCCGCCCGCCGAAGGCACCGCCAGCCCGGCCAGTGCAGCTGGACCGGCCACCGCGACCGGACCGGAAAACGCGACGGGGGCCGCCGGCGCGGAAACGGCCGGGCGGGCCGGCCACGGCGTTACTGATCCAGAAGTGAGCTGAGCGCGGCCACCGACTCCGGCGTGCTGCGGTGCAGGACGCCGTGGATGCCCAGCTCGCGGGCCGCCTCGATGTTGGCTGGCGCGTCGTCCAGGAAGGCCACCTCGGCCGGCCCGAGCCCGAGTCGCTCGCACAGCAGCAGGTAGATACGCGGGTCCGGCTTGGCCAGCCCGACCTCGTGCGAGTAGATGACCGGGTCGAAGTTCCCGGCCAGCGGGTGGCGGCGGAATTCCTCCCGGCGGGCGCCGTCCCCGGAGTTGCTGACGATCGCCGTCCGGTAGCGCGGCCGCAGGCTGAGCGCCCAGTCGAACAGCTCGGTGTCCAGCTCGCCGCAGTACCAGTCCCACAGCTCCGCCATGAACTCATCCGCCTGGTCTGGTGTCAGCCGCAGCGCCTGGCTGTACTGGCGGCGCACCTCCGCCTCGTCCTGGTCGCCGGTGACCGTGCCCTGCAGCTGGATCGTGCCGATAGCGGCCCGGAACGCTGGCTCGTCCAGGCTCAGCCGCACGCGCCACCGTTCCAGCAGGGACTCGATGGGCGCGACCTGCTCCAGCACCCCGCCGATATCGAATGCCACCGCGCGGATCGCCATGAAATGGGAAGCTTACCCACGCTGGCCGGCGGCCGGGATGCCCCACTGGGCGGCGGCGCCGGGCTTCCGCCCGCGAACGGGCTCGGGAAACAATGGCCGGATGTCACCGCACGGAACTGACGCCTACCTCGACGTGACCGGCCTCCCGCCGCTCGTGGCCCGGGCGGTCAGCGCCGCCCGGCAGGCCGGCTTCGGCAACTCGTGCCTGCCCGCGCACGGCCGCCTGCTGCAGCTGCTCGCGGGCGGCGTCGGGGCGGGCGCGATCGGCGAGACGGGAACCGGCTGCGGCGTCGGCCTCGCCTGGCTGGCCAGTGGCGCCCGGCCCGGCGTCCGGCTGGTCAGCGTCGAGCAGGACGGGCGGCGGGCCGGCCTGGCGCGCAGCGTCTTCGCCGATGTCCCGGCGGTGACGGTGCTGCACGGCGACTGGCGCGAGCTGCAGGCCAGCGGCCCGTTCGAGCTGCTGGCCATGGATGGCGGCGGCCAGGGCAAGCACGCCGGCGATCCGGCCCTCGGCCCGCGGGCGTGGCTGGCGCCGGGCGGCACGCTGGTCCTGGACGACTTCACCCCGGTGGCAGGCTGGCCGCCCATGCGGGACGGCCGGCCCGACACCGCCCGGCTGCACTGGCTGCAGCACCCGGATCTGCTGGCGACCCAGATCCGCACGCAGCCCGATGCGTGCAGCATCGTCGCTGTGCTGGCCGGCTAGGCGCCGCCAGCGGCTAGTCGGCGCTGGCCAGGGCCGGGCCCGCGGTGCCGGGGGTCAGGTCACCAGCCGGGGCGGCGCCGGCCGCCTCGTCGGGGGCGCTGCGGCGGCGCGGCCTGATCGAGATAGCGCCGCTGGCGGCCAGCACGCCTCCGCACACGAGGACCGCGCCGGCTACCTGGAGCAAGGTCGGATCCTGGCCGAGCACCAGGGCGGCCAGGCCCAGCGCGACCGCCGGCTGCAGCAGGAGCAGCAGCGAGGAGATCGCCGCCGGCAGCCGGGGCAGCGAGGAGGTGATCAGCAGCCAGCCGATGGTCTGGCTGCTAGTGGCCAGCAGGAGCAGCCAGCCGAACGACGCCCACGGCATGGTCAGGCTGAATCCGCCGAAGGCCAGGCCGAGCAGCAGTGCGCTGAGCGCCGAGCCGGCCGTGGCATCGGCCAGCGGCCCGGCCACGTGCGCGGTCCCGGACGCGGTCTGCCGCAAGATCATCAGGAACCCGGCGTAGGACAGCGAGGTGCCGAGCCCGAAAACGATCCCGGCCACGGCATGGGTGCCGTGGCCACCGCCGTCGGCCAGCCCCGAGACCAGGACGACGCCCGCCAGCACGACCGGCAGCGCGACCAGGAACCCGCGCCTGGGCCGCTCGCCCAGCACCGCCCAGGCCGCCGCCGCGACGAACAGCACCTGCAGGTTCCCCAGCACAGTGGCCACGCCCGCGCCCAGGTCGGCGATCGCGTGGTTCCACAGCACCAGGTCCACGCCGAGCAGCAGGCCGGCCGTCACCGCGCCGAGCCGCGCGGAGCGAGCCCGCGACCCGTGCCGCCGCCGCTCCAGCAGGGTCAGCGCGATCAGCGCGGGCAGGGCCAGCGCGCAGCGGAAGAAGGCGACGGTGGCCACCCCGGTGTGCGCCAGCGTCACCAGCACCGCCGAGGAGGAAATGCAGGCCGCGCCAAGTATCGCGGCCAGCATCGGCTGCCGGGTCAGCACGGCGAGCCGGACCCTCGCCCGGCCTTGTCGGCGTCGTTGCCTGACATGACCGTTCGCGCATATGGTGCTGACACGATCGCAGCCTACGAGATCGCCGTGACAGGAGTCAAAGTGCTGTTTGATGCTGACCAGCTCGAGGCGCTGGAGGCCTGCGCGGAGCTGATCAACACCGGCCGCTCCCGCACGGGCGAGGGTCTGCGGACCGCAGCCGACGTACAGGCGTTCGGCCGCCGGTATGCCTTCCATCCCCGGCCGCCGGCAGCCGACGTGCCGCGGCTGCGCGCGCACCGCGACCGCCTGGACGCCGCCGCCGCGGCTTGCGAGCACGGCGACACGGCCACGGCCACGAGCCTGCTCAACGCGCTGCTCGCGGAAACCGGCGCGGTCCCGCAGATCGTCTCGCACGACGGCCGGGGACCGCACATTCACGTGTCCTGCGCCACCGCGCCGCTCGCCGACCGGCTCACCGCCCACCTGGCGATGGGCCTGGCCGGGCTGGTGGTGGCCGGCGAGACCGACCGGGTCCGCAGCTGCGCCGCGGACGACTGCCGGGAGGTGTTCATCGACTTGTCCCGCAATCGCTCGCGGCGGTACTGCGACAACCGCACCTGCGGGAACCGGGTCCACGTGGCGGCCTACCGCGCGCGCAAACTGGCCCGGCACTAGGCTTTGCGGACAGCCATCACGATCGGTCTCGGGAGTGTGCATGCGGCTGCTGGTCACCGGAGGCGCGGGGTACATCGGCAGCGTTGTCGCCGCTCAGCTGATCGCCGCGGGCCATCAGGTCGTCGTCCTCGACGACCTGTCGACCGGGCATGCCGACGGCGTCCCGGCCGGGGCCCGGTTCATCGAGGGTGACCTGCGCGAGGCGGCCGCCGGGGTGCTGGCGACCGGCATCGACGCCGTCCTGCACTTCGCCGCCCGGTCGCTCGTCGGCGAGTCCATGGCCCGGCCCGCGCTGTACTGGGAGCACAACCTCGGCGGCTCGCTGGCGCTGCTGGAGGCCATGCGCGCGGCCGGGGTGGCGAACATCGTGTTCTCCTCCACGGCGGCGGTCTACGGCGAGCCGGAGACCGTGCCCATCACCGAGGCCGCCCCGACCCGGCCCACCAGCCCCTACGGCGGATCCAAGCTCGGCGTGGACACGGCGCTGGCCGAGTACGCCCGGATGCATCAGTTCGGCGCGGTCAGCCTGCGCTACTTCAACGTGGCCGGCGCCTGGGCCGAGCCGGACGGCCGCTGGCTCGGCGAGCGCCACGACACCGAGACCCACCTGATCCCGAACGTCCTGGCGGCCGCCGGCGCCCGGCCGGGCGACAGCGGCCTGGCCATCTTCGGCGACGACTGGCCGACCCCGGACGGGACGTGCATCCGGGACTACATTCACGTGTCCGACCTGGCCCGCGCGCACCTGCTGGCCCTGGCGGCCTGCGCGCCGGGCACCCATCAGGTGTTCAACCTGGGCAGCGGCACCGGGTTCTCGGTGCGCGAGGTGCTCGCCGCCTGCCGGGAGGTCACCGGCCGGGACATCCCGGCCCGGGTGGCACCCCGGCGGGCGGGCGACCCGGCGGTTCTCATCGCCTCCTCCGGGCGGATCCAGGCGGAGCTGGGCTGGCGGGCCGAAAGGAGCCTGACCGACATGGTGTCGGATGCGTGGAGCTTCAGCCGGGCGGTGCCGAGTGCCCGCTGAGCCGCGGCCCTGGTCACGGACGGCCGGCTTAGAGGTGGCGACCGGACGGCCGGCTGAGCCCGGCGCCCCGGACGGCGCGACCGGGCTGTTCACCCGCCAGTACGGAGAGGAGCCCCGGGCGGCCTGGCATGCCCCGGGCCGGGTCAACCTCATCGGCGAGCACACTGACTACAACGACGGGTTCGTGCTGCCGTTCGCGATCAGCGCGGGGGTGACCGTCGCGGCGGCCCGCCGGGACGACAGGCTGCTGCTGCTGGCCTCCCGGCAGGCCGGCGGCGACAGCACCCGGGTGGCACTCGACGGCCTGGCGCCGGGCGCCGTGACCGGCTGGGCCGCCTACCCGGCCGGGGTCGCGTGGGCGCTGCGCGAGGCAGGCTACGAGTTCGGCGGGGCAAGCATCGCGGTCGACTCCGACCTGCCGCTCGGCGCGGGGCTGTCGTCCTCGGCCGCGCTGGAGTCCGCGGTCGCGCTGGCCCTGACCGAGCTGCACGGACTGAGCGTGCCGCGGCCCCAGCTGGCCGCGATCGAGCGGCGGGCCGAGAACGAGTTCGTCGGTGCCCCGACCGGGATCATGGACCAGTCAGCCGCGCTGCTGTGCCAGGCCGGTCACGCGCTGCTGCTGGACTGCCGCAGCGGCATCGGCACCGCCGTCCCGCTCGATCCCGGCGCGGCCGGGCTGAGCCTGCTGGTGATCGACACCCGGGCCCGGCATACGCACGTGGACAGCGGGTACGCCGACCGCCGGCAGGCCTGCGAGGACGCCGCGCGGGCCCTGGGCGTGCGCTCGCTGCGCGACATCACCGACAGCTCCGAGCTGGCCGGGCTCGACCCGGTGCTGCTCCGCCGGGCCCGGCACGTCGTGACGGAGAACAGCCGGGTCCTGGCCACCGCGGCGCTGCTGCGCGAGAGCCAGCTGGCCCGGACCGGGCCGCTGCTGACCGCCTCGCACGCGTCGCTGCGCGACGACTTCGAGGTGTCCTGGCCGGAGGCCAACGTGACCGTGGAGGCCGCCATCGAGACCGGTGCCTGCGGCGCGCGGATGACCGGCGGCGGGTTCGGCGGCTCGGTGGTCGTGCTGGTGCCGGCCGAGAGCGAGCTGCGGGTCCGGGCCGCGGTGGCCGCGCGGTTCGCCCGCGAGGGCTGGCCCGAGCCTGCCTGCACGGTCGTCGCCCCGTCAGCCGGCGCGCGCCGGGTGCGCTAGCCGCGGGCCGGACCCGGCTCGCCAGGGCGGGCCGCAGGCGGGCAGACTGGGAGAAGCCGGTAATCTGCGCCAGCTCCGGCCAGCCAGCCGGCGTCGGCGGGCGCAGGTCACGGCAGCGAGTCCGGTCTCCGGGAAGGTGGCGGTTGCGTGCGGTTCGTCTTCAGCCCGCCTGCAGATGAGGCCGCCGGGCTGCTGACCCTGCCCTGGGATGAGCCGCTGGCGCAGTGGCGCGACAACCGGCTGGTGGAGATCCGCCAGCGGGGCATCTCCCGGCACGTGGTGCGGTTCGTGACTGACGGCGGCGAGCTGTACGCGCTGAAGTCGATCAGCGAGCGGCTGGCCCGGCGGGAGTACCGGCTGCTGCGCGACCTGGCCGAGCTGAACATCCCGGCCGTCGAGGTGGTCGGCATCGTGGTGGATCGCGGCCCTGACGCCGACGCCATCCTGGTCACCCGCTACCTGGACTACTCGACCACCTACCGGGCCCTGTTCTCCAACCCGCGCGGCGGGCAGCCCACTGACCGGCTGATCGACGCGCTCGTGGAGCTGCTGGCGCGGCTGCACCTGTCCGGCTTCTTCTGGGGCGACTGCTCGCTGTCCAACGCGCTGTTCCGGCTCGACGCCGGCGCGCTGGAGGCCTACCTGGTCGACGCCGAGACCAGCGAGCACCACGACTCGCTCACCGACGGCCAGCGCGGCTGGGACCTGGAGCTGGCCGCCGAGCGGGTCTTCGGCGAGCTGTGCGATCTGCAGGCCGGGGAGCTGCTGCCGCCCGAGGTGGACCCGTTCGAGGTCATCGACAAGCTGCAGCGCCGGTACGCGCGGCTGTGGGACGAGCTCACCAGGGAGGAGATCCTGAGTCCGGACGAGCAGCGGTACCGGATCGCCGAGCGGCTGCGCCGGCTCAACGAGCTCGGCTTCGACGCCGACGAGGTCGAGCTGGTCAGCACCGGCGAGGGCACCCGGCTGCGGGTCCGGACCAAGGTGGCCGAGTCCGGCCAGCAGAGCCGGGAGCTGTTCCGCGAGACGGGCATCGTCGCCGATGAGAACCAGGCCCGGCGGCTCCGCAATGACATCGCCAGCTTCCGCGGCTACCTGGAGCAGCAGCAGGGGCACCCGGTATCGGAGACCGTCGCGGCGCACCGCTGGCTGGAGGAGGTCTACGACCCGGTCGTGGTCGCGATCCCGGAGCGGCTGGCCGACCGGCTGTCACCGCCGGAGATCTTCCACGAGATCCTGGAGCACCGCTGGTACCTGTCCGAGGATGCCGGCCGGGATGTGGGCACCACCGCCGCCGCGCGGGCCTATTTCGACACCGTGCTGCCCGCGGTGCCGCAGCCGCTCCGCTCCGCCGGGGACGGGACACCGGTGATGGACGCCGACGAGGACGAGCTGGCGCTGGCCGCCGCCACCGAGCAGGCGTCCCTCGCCGATCCCGACGACGAGCCGGCCCGCTAGGCCTGCCGCGGCGCGACCAGCAGCGTCTGCAGCGCGCGGCCGCACCGGCCGCCCCGGTCGGACAGGGTGCTGACCGCCTGCCCGGAGCCATCCGGGCCCGCCGTCGTGGCCGAGTCGAGCAGCAGCCACTCCCCCGCCGGGTCGCGCTCCAGCACGACCTTCAGGTCCACGTTGAGGAACAGGAACCGGAACGGGTCCAGGACCGCGCTGATGCCGCTCCCGGAGTCGGCCACCAGCAGGGCCCGGCACATGGGCGACATCTCCTCGTCCGGCAGCAGCGGGATGGTCGGCCGCAGCCACGCCGCCGCCGGGCCGGGCTGCGCCTGGCTGCCCGACACATAGCGCCAGTCCATCGCCGATACGTAGCCGTCGGTGACCGCGCCGGGGAAGGTGATGGGCGCCGGCGTGCGCTCCGCCGGGATGGCGGGCAGGCCGGCCGTCTCCTCGCTGATGTCGCTGGCGGGGCTCGCGGCCTTCGCCAGCCGCCAGCCGCGCGCGTGCAGGACTTCCTGGCCGGCGGACTCCAGGACCGTCTCCAGCAGGGTGACCCGCCGGCCCGGCCGGATGATCCGGGTCCGGGCCGTGAGCAGCCCGATGGGCACCGGCCGCAGGATGTCCGCCGCCACGCTGGCCAGCCGCTGCTGCCCGGCCGGCTGGTAAGCCTCCATCACCCGGGCGGCCAGCGCTGACGGCGGCCCGCCGTGCTGTGCGTCGGTGCTCCACGGCCCGATCGTCGACTTGGTCGCCAGGAACGCACCGGGGCCGGCCGGCTCAAAGAAGACACTGTGCACGGCACCGGACGCTACCGCACCCGCTGCGGCCGGGCCGGCGGCGATCGGCGCTACCCGGCCAGGCGCAGGCCGTCCTCGATCTGGTCGAGCAGGGCGTCCACCTGCTCCTCGTCGTAGCCGGCCCGCAGCCGCACCGTGCGGAACTGGGCGGCGCGGACATCCGACGCCGTCAGGGACGGCTGCCGGATTCCGGCGAGACGGGCCCGGACCTCACTGAGGAACTGGTCCACGTCAGCTTTCCGGTATCCGGGCCGTATCCGGGTCTCAGCAAACCGGGCCTGGCTGAGCAGTGCCGCTAACCCCGCCTGGCCGCCTGAATCCGCCTGCCTCATCGCCACCCCGTCCTCGATTTCCGCCCCTCAGCTGATTATTGCGCGCATATCCGCCCGCCACGCGCAACGCGCCCGGGCGGCGCCCGGCATACTCGGCATGGTGGCCCTGTATGACCGGATCGGCGTGTCCTACACCGCTACCCGCCGTCCGGATCCGCGCATCAGCGCGCAGATCAGCGCGGCGCTGCGGGACCAGCAGTCGGTGATCAACGTGGGCGCCGGGGCCGGCGCCTACGAGCCGCCGCAGACCATCCTCGCCGTCGAGCCCAGCGGCGTGATGATCGGCCACCGCGCAGCCGGCTCAGCGCCGGCCGTTCGCGGTGTCGCCGAGGCCCTGCCCGTCGCGGACGGCGCTGCCGACGCCGTCATGGCCGTGCTGACCGTCCACCACTGGAGCAGCCTGGCCGCCGGAGTGGCCGAGCTGCGGCGGGTGGCCCGCCGCCGGATCATCGTGCTGGCCCCCGACCCGGGCCTCGGCGAGGAGTTCTGGCTGACCCGCGACTACCTGCCCGCCGTCGGCGCCGCGGACGCCTCCCAGCTGATCGCCGCGGACACGCTGGCCGCGATGCTGGGCGGCGCCCGGATCGAGCCGGTGCCGGTCCCGCATGACTGCGCCGACGGAATCGCGGCCGCGTACTGGCGCCGCCCGGCCGCTTATCTCGACCCGGCCGTCCAGGCCGGCATCTCGCTGCTCGCGCGGGCCGACCCCGGCGTGCTGCGGGCCGGCCTGGCCCGGCTGGCCGCCGATCTCCGTTCCGGCCGGTGGCAGGAGCGCAACGCCGGCCTGCTCGGCCGGCCGGAGTTCGACGGCGGCCTCCGCTTGCTCATCGCCGATCGCTAGCCCGGCCCGGATGGCTCCTTACCGGGCGGCTGCGCTCAGGTCGCCCAGCTGCTCGGCGTACCAGGACGACGACAGGTGGTCGGCGATCTCGCGCAGCGTCCAGTTCGGGTCGCGCGGCGCGTCCCAGGCCTGCGGGCCGGCCGCCGCGTAGCGCAGCACGAACAGGCGGGCCAGCCGCCGCAGCCGCTGGCCCGCCTCGTTCAGGTCCGCCGGGGTGACCGGAGCCAGGTCACTGGGCAGCGTGACCATGCTGGCGTGCCAGTGATCCGGCTCGGTCGCGACGCCGGCCAGCAGGGCCTCGACCTCGGCCAGGTGGTCGAGGAGGTGATCGGCCTGCCGGCGCAGCACCTTGTTCGGGGTGTAGTCGCGCTCGCCGTCCTCGGTCGGCCGGGGCTCACCGTCCCAATCCGTCCAGGTGGCCGCGAGATCCAGGGTGCGTTCCACAGCATCGGCAATCCCCCGGGCCGGGTTCGCCGGGGCGGGGGTCGCACTCTCGGTCGGTGTCATGACCGCACCCTAAGCCGGGCACGTTTCGGTGCCTGCCGAACTAGCCGTGCCGGAACGACTTCAGGGTCTCGCCGACTGACCCGTCCATGACCGTCTTGACGGGCCCGATCCCGGCCGCCAGGTAGGTCGTCAGCCGGACGGTGATCGTGTGCCCGGCGACCGTCTCCCGGATGGTCTCGAGAACGGCGCGAGCGTCGTAGGTGCCCGCCGGAACGGTCACCTTCTTGGAGCCACCGCTGGTGACCGTGATGTGCGCGGTCACGTGGCCGACACTGGAGCCCACCAGGCGCAGGGTCGACTTGCGCGTCGTGCCCGGGGCGGAGTCCGCGACCGACGGCCAGTACACCCCGCTGCCGCCCACGACCTTCACGTCGGAGCCGGCCAGCGAGCCGAACGGCACCGAGATGGACCCGTCGTCATGGAAAACATAGGTCGTGGTGATCACGGTCTCGCCTGACTCGTCGGTCCGCATGGTGACCTTCTTGCCGTCCGCCACCGGGACGACCCGGATGATCTTGTCTCGCACGGTGGAACTGCCGCCCAGTAGCTCCGACTTGTAAACCCAGGTGTTGCCCTCGGCCACCGGGAAGTAGTCGGAGCCGGAAGCGGAACTGCTGCTGCCCCCGGAGCTTGCCGAGCCGCCGGACCCGTCGGAGGTGGCGGACGCCGTGGACGTGGCTGCCGCGGCGGGCGAGGACGCGGACCCGGCCGAGGACGAGCTCTTGCAGCCCGCCAGCCCGGCCGCGGCGGCAGCCGTGATGGCCAGGGCGGCCAGCCCGCTGGCCCGGCGCGAGGTGGACATGTGCGTCATCGGATCCCCCTGCTCTGCTAGCGGCCGTCAGCAACGGGCGGCCTTTCGCTACAGGTGACCAGACGCCAGTAACGCCTGCGTAATGCGCGGCTCCGGCTCAGTCGCCGGAGCAGTGCGAGGCCGGCGGCGGCACGTCCAGGGTGGGGTTGCGGCTGAAGAACCCGGTGGGCTTGAGCATGAACCCGCATCGCGTGACCGGCATCACCGGCCAGTCCTCCGGCCGCGGGAAGTGGGCGGGCCCGAAGGTGTGCCACAGCACGATGTCGGTCCCGTCGATGTTCTGGTCACCGGCGCCGAACTGGGCCACCCCGGCCCCGCCCGGATGCTGGTTGACGTAGTCGCCGGCCGGCCAGCGGTGTGATGGCTGGTACCGGGTCACCCACAGGTGGTTGGTCGCGAACTGGGCCCGGGCATGCACCGACGAGCCGGGATCGGCCAGCAGCACCGGGTTGGCCTCGGGGTAGAGCATGTACCCGGTCGGCTGGCCGAACCGGTTGCGCTGCTCGGTGCTGATCACCCGCCAGGTCCGGCCGCGGGTGGCATCGGCCCGGCGGGCGGCCTGCGACTCGCGGGTGAGCCGGGTCACGGTCTGCTTGATCGCGTTGCCGTACGGGTTGTCCGGGCCGATGGGCAGGCCGCTGACGTCCACTTCCTCCACGGCGTTGGCCTGGCCGTCCACCGACACGTCCAGCCGGGCGCTGAACAGGTGCTGGTGCACCGGCGCGCCCAGCCCGGGCGCGACCTCGGTGGAGTACGGGTTGGTCCCGTCGTGCGACCCGGTGAACACCACGCCGGTCATCTTGATCTCGCACTCGATGGCGCCGTCGAGGTAGAAGTACCAGTAGAAGCCGTAGTCGTAGTTGCCGACCGTGCTGAAGAACGACACCACCAGGCGGCGCTGGCGGCGCGACTGAGATGACCCGTTGAAGATATCGAAGTGCTTCCACAGGATGCCGGTGTCTTCCTCGTGGATGCAGATCGCGTTGCGGATCACCCGCGGGTGCCCGGTGTCGTCGGTGACCGTGGCGTCCAGGTAGGTGATCTCACCCAGGCAGTCGCAGCCCAGTTCCAGCGAGTTGGCGAACTTGCCGACCAGGTACTCGCCGGTGTCGAAGTAGGACTGCCAGTACCGGAACCGCGGGTCGCCGTAGGGCACGACCATCTCGGGGACCGAGGCCCGGTACAGCACCGGCCGCGCGCGGCCGCCGTCGTCGATGCTGACCTGGTGCAGCGACAGGCCCTCGCGGGCGTCGAAGCCGACCCGCATCGACCAGCCCTGCCACTGCAGCAGGTGGCCGTCCAGGGTGAAGCTCGGTCCCTCGGGCTGGGTGATCTCGATTGGCTTGAGGCCGGTGCGCAGCGGGCCGCGGACCGCCGGGTCGTCGTAGTCGCCGGACTCGGCTGGCACCGGCGGATCGAACTCGTCGATGATCCGGAAGACCCGCTTCTCGACCAGGTCGGTGTAGGCGCACAGGCCGTCCACCGGGTGCGCCCAGGCCAGGTCGTGCTCGCGGGCCTGGACGAAGGCCAGCACCCGGACCATCCGCCGGCCGGCCTCCTCGGGCACCCCGAACGACCCGGCCGTCAGCGGGCAGGCGCGGACGGTGCTGACGTCAGTGATCCCGCGCCGGGCCAGGGCCGCCTGCCAGCCCGGATCGGCCCGGACGATCTCCTCGACCAGGGCGAAGTCGTTGTCGATGATCGGCAGCTGGCCGTCGGTCAGCGGATCCAGGACGGTACGGCAGACGACCTGGCCGCTGGTCAGCGACACGACCACGTCGCTGGACTCGCCGGAGTCGATGTCGATGAGGTAGGCGCGCAGGCGGCGCTCCGGGGCCGGGCCGCCGCCGGCCGCGGCCAGGACCTGATCCTTGGCCGGCTCCTCCAGCCCGTAGTAGGCGAACCGGACCGGGCCGGCCAGCAGCCCGGCCCCGGCCAGGATCTCCCGCCCGGCCGTGAACTCCCCGGCCGTGGCCGGGCTGAGCGGGTGGGCCGGGGGTGCCGGGAGCGAGCCCGGCGCGCTGGCCGGACCCGTCGTCGTGTCGGTCATGGTCGTAACTCCCCAGAATCGAAACGGATATCTCCCGGCACCCGCGGCCGCTCAGCCGCTGCGTCCCGGCTTACTCGTCGGCCACGATCGAGCCAGCCCGGTCGCCCAGGCTCGGGTCACGCCGGTTAAGGATGTAGGCGTAGACCGCGGCCAGCACCACGATGGCCAGCGCCGCGTACGGGAACCAGTTAAAGGGCGCGTCCTGGCCGGGCTTGCACAGGTAGTAGACCGGCACCGCGATCGCGATCATCCCGAGGACCGGCAGCACCAGGTGCTTGATCACGTTGAACTCCTGCGGCCGGAACTTGCGGTAGTAGAAGGGCAGCGCCAGGTTCGACAGGAAGTACACGACCAGCAGCAGGATGGTGCCCATCGTGGAGGACTCGACGAAGAAGTTGACCGGGTCCATGCTCCCGGTCGTGCCGCCAATCAGGTGGCCCAGCGCCCAGATGACGATGATCAGGCCGGCGATGGCCACGAAGGCGTAGATGGCGTTCATCGGGGTGCGCCGGCTCGGGTGCACCTTGCCGAGCCACCGCGGCAGCAGGCCCTCACGGCCGGCGTTGAAGATCAGCCGCGACTGTGAGTTCACCGCGGAGATCAGCACGCCGAGCGTCGAGGTCATCCCGGCGAAGTACCCGCACACGGCGAAGAAGGCCAGGATGTTGTGGGCGACCGACAGGAACGGGATCTCCGACGCCCCCAGCTTGCTCGCGCTGTAGCCGAAGTCGCTGATCGTGGCGTAGGAGAACAGGACGTAGCTGGCCACCATCAGGGCGACCGACAGGAAGACCGCCCGCGGCACGTTGCGCCGGGGATCGCCGGTCTCCTCGGCCAGCGCGGCCGAGTTCTCCCAGCCGATGAACAGGTAGATGGCCAGCGGGAAGCCGGCGGCCAGACCGCTGAAGCCGTTGGTGATGTGGCTCGGCTCGAAGGGCACGAAGCTCAGGTGCCCGCCGTTCTTGACCAGCGCGGCGATCGAGACGACGACCAGCACGAGCAGTTCAAACCCGAAGAACAGGCCGGCCAGCTTGGTCGAGACGCCCACCCCGCGGATCATCATGACCACCGCGCCGATCACCAGGATGACCGACAGGATGCCCCACGGCACGTTCCACTTGAAGTAGTAGTTCAAGGTGATGGACAGGAACCCGCCGCAGATGGCCAGCACCGACGAGATGGCGATGATGTAGCCGGCCCCGCACAGCAGGGCCGTGGTCACCGCGCTGGTGCCGCCGAAGGTCTTGCCGACGAACGTGATGAACCCGCCGGTCGACGGGTGCGCCCGGGAGAACTGGGCCAGCGTGTTGCCCAGCAGCGCGATCGCGATGCCCGCGACGATGATCGTCAGCGGCGCCGCGACCCCCGCCGTCAGCACCAGGAAGCCGATTCCGAAGAAGAAACTGTAGGCCGGGCCGATGTTGGCCATCGTCGAGGCGGAGATGTCGACCAGGCTCAGCGCACCGCGGTGCAGCCGGTCAGGCGACTCAGGCGCCTTAGTTTCTGAGAACGGAACGGGGGCCGCTTCGCTCATAGTTGCTCCTTATATCTGCCGCCGGGGTGACGACCTGTTAACAACGGGACTGCCCTGCATTGTGGGACATGCGCTGTCTTTCCGGAAGAGTCCGTGACCAGCTAAATCAGTACGGGTAGTGCGCCGGGCCCGGGTTGACCGTGAGCCAGCGTCGCTCGGTGAACTCCTCGATGTTCGAATCGCCGCCCGACCGGCCGCCGAGCCCGGACTGGCCCACCCCGCCGAACGGCGCCAGCGCCTCGTCCTGCGGTGTGGCGTCGTTGACGTGCACCATCCCGGCCCGCAGCCGCCGCGCCACCTGCAGCGCCCGGTTCGGGTCGCCCGACAGGACGGAGTCGACCAGCCCGTAGGCGGTGTCGTTGGCCACCTCGACCGCCTCGTCGTCACTGTCGACGACCAGGACGGGCGCGATCGGCGCGAAGATCTCCTCGGTCCACAGCCGGGACTGGCGGCTGACGCCCGTCACCACGGTGGGGCGGAAGAACGGCCCGTCGGTGCCGCCGCCCGCGACGACCTTGGCTCCCCCGGCCACGGCCTCCTCGAGCAGGGCCTTGGCCCGGTCGAGCTGCCGGGAGTTGATCATGGGGCCGAGGCCGACCTCCTCGGTGACGGTGTTGCCGACGGTAATGGCCTCGGCGCGGGCGGCCAGGCCGGCCACATAGGCGTCGGCGGCGCCGCGCTCGACGATGTGCCGGCCGGCGGTGATGCACGTCTGGCCCTGGTAGTGGAACGCCGACCAGGCGCCGATCATGGTGGCCTGCTCGGGGTCAGCGTCATCGAGCACGACCAGGGCGTTGTTGCCGCCCAGTTCCAGCGAGACCTTCTTCAGCAGGCCGCCCGCGGTAGCGGCGATCTGCCTGCCCACCGTGGTGGAGCCGGTGAAGTGCACCATCGCGATGTCGGGATGGGTGACGAGTCGCTGGCCGACTTCAGCGTCGCCGGGCAGCACCTGGAACACCCCCGCCGGGGCTCCCGCGGCCGCGAATAGCTCGGCGATGGCCAGCCCGCCGCTGACCGGCGTCTCCGGCGAGGGCTTCAGCAGCACGACGTTGCCGAGCGCGATGGCCGGCGCGATGACCCGCATGCCCAGCACGAGCGGGAAGTTCCACGGGGTGATCGCCGCCACCAGGCCGAGCGGCAGGCGCTCGGACAGCGAGAGCCGGCCGGCATGGCCGGTCGGCAGCACCTCGCCGGTGGCCCTCGAGGCCAGCCCGGCTGCCTCGGTCAGCTCGCTGATCGCGGCGCCGATCTCGTAGTCGGCCTTGCCCCCGATGCAGCCCGTCTCCCGCATGATCAGCTCGCGCAGCGCCGCTGACCGGCTGGCCAGTTCCGCCGCCACACCGCGGAGCAGCCCGGCCCGCTCGGCGTAGGTCCGCCCGGCCCAGCCCGGCTGAGCCGCCCTGGCCGCGGCCACCGCCGCGTCGACGTCAGCCTCGGTGGCCAGGCCGGCCGTCGCGAAAATCTCGCCGGAGGCCTTGTCCCGCACCGCGAGGGTGCCGCCCGCCGCCGGGCGGCTGAAGGCGCCGCCGGCGAACAGGGCACCGTGCCACTGTGCCTGGTGATCAGAACCCACGATCGTCTCCGCATCTGGACTGAGGCCGGAGATTCGCGCCGGTGGCGCCGCGCTTCTCCTGCCCTACCGCACCCGAGCCTGGCAAGCGCTTTCCATCTGCTCGCGAACGTACCTGAGGGGAGCAGAGCCGCGCAAGAGGTCAGGAGTCCGGATACCAGCGGCTATTCAGGGCACCGCGCTAGGCGCGCGGCGGGCTGGTCCGGGTGCTGTCCCGCAGGATGACCTCGCCGGGCACCGGGATGATCCGCGGCTGCCCGGGGCGGTCGTCGGCCAGCACCAGCCCGGCGGCCAGCTCCCCCATCCGGGTGAGCGGCAGCCGGACCGTGGTCAGCGGCGGGTAGACATCGCGCAGGGTGAGGATGTCGTCGAAGCCGGCCACCGCCATCCCGGCGGGGGCGGCGATCCCCTCGGCCCGCAGCCGGGCCAGCGCCCCGACGGCCATGACGTCGTTGACCGCGAACACGCAGCCGGGGCGGCCCCCGCCCGCCAGCAGGCCGCTCATCGCCTCGTAACCGCCGTCCCGGGTGAACGGGCCGTGCACGACGGCGCGCGGATCCAGGTCCACCGACCAGGCGCGCAGCCCGGCGCGGAAGCCCTCGACCCGGTCCCGCGCGGTCAGCAGGCCGCGCGGGCCGGCCAGCACGGCAAAGCTGCGGTGCCCGGCCGCGACCAGGGCGCGGGCCAGCGCCTCGGCGCCCGCCGTGTTCTCCGGCATGATCGTGTCCACGCCGAGCAGGTCCTGCCCCACGCAGACCACCCGGCCGCCGTCCCGGCTGAAGGCGCCGATCTCGGCGGCCAGGCTGGCCCGGGCCCGCTCGTCGTCGGACCTGCTGCCGATCAGGATCACCGCGCGGGCCCGCTGCGCGCGCATCAGCGATACGTACTCGCGCTCGCTGGCCTCGCCCGCCGAGGCGCTGGTGATGCACACCAGCAGGCCGCGGCTGTAGGCGACCTCGATGAACCCGGCGGCGATGGAGGAGAAGTACGGGTCCGCGATGTCGTGCACCACCACGCCCACGGTGCTGCTCTGGCCGGTCGCCACGGCCCGCGCCTGAAGGTTGGCCAGGTAGCCGAGTTCTGCGACGGCCTGGTGGACGCGGCCGGCCATCGACGCGCTGACCCGCCGCGAGCCCTCGTTGAGCACCCGCGACGCGGTGGTCAGCGAGACCCCGGCGCGGTCGGCGACATCCTGCAGCGTGACCCGGGACGGGGCGTCGCCGGGCCGCGCAGCGCTGTTCGCGCGGCGTCGCCGGCCACCCTGACTCACGTCTGTCACTGCTGTCACTCCCGCTGGCCGGGCCCGCGGCCCCGGCTGTCCCGTGCTGCTGTCACCCCGGCTGTCCCGTGCTGCTGTCACCCCGGCCGGCCGGGCCCGCGGGCCCGGCTGTCCCGGCCGCTGTCACCCTGGCCGACCGGGCCCGCGAGCCGGCTGGCCCGGCCGACGCGTGCCCCGCTGTGGCCCGGCCGCCCGGTTGACCCAGCTTTACGCGTCAGCCTAGTCTTTGGAAAGTGCTTTCCCAGACTCCGCCGGGCGAGATCGCCGCGGAGCCGCCAGAAGGGTGACTGATGTCGCGCAAGGTGGTCCACGTTGCCCTGAACGGCGTGACCGGACGGATGGGCTACCGGCAGCACCTGGTCCGGTCCCTGCTCAGCATCCGCGAGCAGGGCGGGGTGCAGCTGGCGGACGGGACTGTCGTCTACCCCGAGCCGGTCCTCGTCGGGCGCAGCGAGCAGCGGCTGCGCGCCATCGCCGAGCGACATGGCCTGGAGCGCTGGACGACCAGCCTGGACGAGGTCCTGAGCGACCCGGCCGTGGCGGTGTACTTCGACACCCAGGTCACCTCGGCCCGGGAGCCGAGCCTGGCCGCCGCTATCGCGGCGGGCAAGCACGTCTACACCGAGAAGCCCGTCGCCGACTCGCTAGCGGGCGCCGTCCGGCTGGCCGCCGCGGCGCGCGAGGCGGGGATCGTGCACGGCGTGGTGCAGGACAAGCTGTTCCTGCCCGGCGTGATCAAGCTCCGGCGCCTGATCCGCGACGGGTTCTTCGGCCGCGTGCTGTCGGTCCGGCTGGAGTTCGGCTACTGGGTCTTCGAGGGCGACAGCATCGCCGCCCAGCGGCCGTCGTGGAATTACCGGAAGGAAGACGGCGGCGGGATCGTGCTGGACATGTTCCCGCACTGGCAGTACCTGCTGGAGGACTTGTTCGGGCCGGTCACGGCGCTGTACGCGCGGCACGCGACGCACCTGCCCCGGCGCTGGGATGAGTCTGGCGAGCCGTATGAGGTGACCGCCGATGACGCCGCCTACGCGCTGCTGGAATTCGGCAGCGGCGTTTTCGCCTCGGTCAACTCCTCGTGGGCCGTGCGGGTCAACCGCCGCGAGCTGGTCGAGCTGCATGTCGACGGCACGCACGGCAGCGCGGTGGCCGGGCTGCGCAACTGCGCGGTCCAGCACCGGGTCTCCACCCCGATGCCAGTCTGGAACCCGGACCTGCCCGACCCCAACGACTACCTGGCGCAGTGGACGGACGTCCCGGACAACGCCATCCTCGACAACGGCTTCAAGGTGCAGTGGGAGCAGTTCCTCCAGCACGCGGTCGAGGGCCGGCCGTTCCCGTGGGACCTGACCGAGGGCGCCAAGGGCGTCCAGCTGGCCAGCCTGGCCCTGCAGTCATCAGCCGAGGGACGGCGGCTTGAGGTGCCGCCGCTGACCATATGACGGCCGAGATCATGCTGCCCGGCCGGGCAGCGCCGCTGCCGGTGACGGCGCCGGGCTGGGCCGACAGCTACCGGGCGCCCGCCTCGCGCCGCGTGTACGCGGCGGCGCACGTCGCGGCGGGTCCCGGCGGCGAGATCGACTGGACCGCCACCATCGCCTTCCGCGAGTACCTGTGGGAGCACGGGTTCGCCGTCGCCGAGGCCATGGACACCAGCCAGCGCGGCATGGGGCTGTCCTGGCCGCAGGCCCGCACCCTGATCATGCGCTCGGCCGCCCGGGCCGCTGAGCTGCGCGCGCCGATTGCCTGCGGGGCCGGCACCGACCAGCTCAGCGATGGCCCGCACCCGCTGCCCGACATCATCAGCGCCTACGCCGAGCAGCTTGCCGCGGTCCAGGACGCCGGCGCGGAGGTCATCCTGATGGCCAGCCGGGCCCTGGCCGCCAGCGCCCGGTCCCGCGAGGACTACCTGGAGGTCTACGGCCGGCTGCTGGAGCAGGCCCGGCAGCCGGTAATCCTGCACTGGCTGGGCGATGCCTTCGACCCGGCCCTGCGCGGGTACTGGGGCGCCGCGGACTTCGCGGCCGCCGCCGACACCGTCCTGGAGCTCATCCGGCGCGCGGAGGGCCAGGTCAGCGGTGTAAAGCTGTCCCTGCTCAACGTCGGCTACGAGGTAACTCTGCGGCGCCTGCTGCCCCCCGGCGTCCGCATGTACACCGGGGATGACTTCAACTACGCCGACCTGATCCGCGGCGACGAGCACGGCCACAGCGACGCGCTGCTGGGCATCTTCGCCGCGATCACCGCGCCCGCGGCCGCGGCGCTGCACGCCCTGGACGCGGGTGACCTGGCCGGCTACGACGCGGCGATGGGCCCGACCGTCGAGCTGAGCCGGGTGATCTTCGAGGCGCCTACCTACTACTACAAGACCGGGGTCGCCTTCCTGGCCTGGCTGAACGGGCTGCAGCCCGCGTTCTCGATGGTGGACGGCCTGCAGGCCCGGCGGTCGCCGGAGCACCTGTGCCGGGTCTTCGAGCTGGCGGCGGCGGCCGGGGTGCTGCGCGACCCGGTGCTGGCCGTGCGGCGGATGACGCAGTACCTGGACCAGGCGGGCCGGTCATGACGGGCGCGCTGCGCGGGCTGTCCCTGAATCAGGCGACGGTCCGGCCGCTGTCCGTCGCGGCGGCCGCGAACCTGTGCGCCCGGCATCAGATCCCGGCCATCGGCCTGTGGCGCGAGCCGGTGGCGGCGGCCGGGCTGGCCCGGTCGGCGGCTATTGTGCGGGCCGCCGGGCTGGAGGTCTCCAGCCTGTGCCGGGGCGGGTTCTTCACGCACGCCGACCCGGACGCGCGCACCGTGGCCCTGGCCGACAACCGCGCCGCCATCGCCGAGGCGGCCGAGCTCGGCACCGGCACGCTGATCCTGGTGTCCGGCGGCCTGGTGCCCGGCAGCCGGGACATCGGCCTGGCCCGCCGGATGATCGCGGACGCGATCGGGACGCTGGTGCCGGACGCTCAGCGGCTCGGCGTCCGGCTCGGCATCGAGGCCCTGCACCCGGTGTTCTGCGCCGACCGGTGCGTCATCTCGCGCCTGGGCGAGGCACTGGACCTGGCCTTGTGCTTCCCGGCTGACGCCGTCGGCGTGGTCGTCGACACCTACCACCTGTGGTGGGACGCCCAGCTCCCCACCGATCTGGCGCGGGCTGCCGGCCGGATCGTCAGCTACCAGCTCAGCGACTGGGTCCTGCCGCTGCCGCAGGACACGCTGCTGGGCCGCGGTCATGTCGGCGACGGGTGCATCGATTTCGGCCCGATCACCGCGGGCGTCTGCGCCGCCGGGTATGACGGCTACGCCGAGGTCGAGATCTTCAGCCAGCAGGTCTGGGACGCGCCCGCCGACCAGACCGCCGCTACCGTGCGCCAGCGGTATGACTGCCTGCCAGCGCTCCCGCCACGCGAGCCGGGCTGACCGGCCGCGGCCTCGCTCAGCTGACGGGCTGACCGGCCCGGCAGCGCTCAGCTGACGGGCCGGCCGTCCTCCAGGGCGGCCACCGTCCCGCCGGCCAGCGCGGCCAGGGACTCGCCAATCCGGCGCCCGACCGCCGGGCGGACCTTCGCCCCGACCTCGCCGGGCGTGCAGAAGGCGAAGCTGGCCAGCTCGTCGGGGGGCAGCGTGATCGCGGCGATCTCCTGCTCGCTCAGCTCCCCGCCGTCGTAGAGGATGACCAGGGCCTCGGTCCGGCCCGGCTCGGCCGGGACCCAGTCCACCGACAGGATGCGGCCGGGCGGCCGGTCCAGCCCCAGTTCCTCGGCGACCTCCCGGCGGCAGCCGGCATGCGGCGACTCGTCGGCCTCCACGACGCCGCCGGGCACCACCCAGGCGTCCTGGTACACCGGCTCCACCAGCAGCACCCGGCCGTCCTGGTCCCGCAGCAGCGCGCCAGCGCCCATCCGCTTGCGCGGCAATGACGCCATCCACTCGGTTAGCTGCGCCTCATCGGGGCTGCGCGCGGTCATGAGACGACACTAACGACCTGGCACGCCCGGCACGCCGGCAGTGCTGGCCCAGGGGGGACCTCCTGGAACCCGTGCAATCGCAGCGCTGGCCCGGCGGCCTCCCCGGGAACCCCGGTAACCGCAGGCGGAGCCGGCGCGCTGCCACCCGCGGTGCCGGGCCGGCGACGTAGCCTCGCTGGTCATGACCGACGCTCAGCCTCAGCAGCCGCCCCAGTTCAGCCTGCAGGTGCCCGATGACCTCACCGCCGGCGCGTACAGCAATCTGGTGGCCGTGTGGCACACGCCGTATGAGTTCACGCTGGACTTCGCCGTGACCCAGCCCGCCCAGGTGATCACGGACGACGCGGGTGCCCGGCAGTCGGTGACACCGGCCCGGGTCGTCAGCCGGGTGAAGATCCCGCCGGCCGCGGTGTTCGAGCTGATGCAGGCGCTGAGCAAGAACGAGCGGCTGTACGAGGAGCGCTTCGGCCCGATTCAGCAGCCGGGACCGGGCCGTCAGGATCCGCCGATGTACCCGCCCGGACCCTGAGCCCAGGGCCGCCGCCCGGCCCGGTCCGCCCTCCGGCACCCGGGCCGCCTTCCGGCGGCCGGGCCACTATCCGGCCCCGGGCCGGGGGCGGGCCGGCCGGCGCCGGGCCGGCGGTGCGGGCACCGCCAGCCGCGGACCGTCCATCCGGGTGCCCGCCTGCTTCACCCGGCGCAGGATGGGCGAGATCTCCAGCTGCCGTACGCCGGACACCACGCTGATCCGTGTCGTCACGTACCGGTAGAGCTCCTCGGTGTCCCGGCAGACAACGGTGCAGTACACACTGGCCGAGCCCGTGATCGCCGCCGCGAACGGCACTTCCGGGTGCCCGGCCAGGTCCGCGCCGATGCCCGCCAGCGCGGCCGGCTCAACCGTCAGGAACAAGTAGGCCGACGTGCGGAAGCCCATCAGCTGAGTGGCCAGGTCGACGTCGAAGTAGACGATGCCCGCGCGCTGCAGCGCCGCCAGGCGGCGCGTCGCCCGGGCCTGGGTCCAGCCGGTGACGGCGGCGAGTGCCGCATAGCTGGCCCGGCCATCACGAGCCAGTTCCGCCAGCAGCGGCCCGTCGGCGGACTCCAGCGCGTCGCCGTCCGGCCCGGGCTCAGGGCGCGCCGGGGTCAGCTCCGGCGGGCCCGGCCGGAGCAGGCCGATCTGCCCGGCCGACAGCCGGCCTCCGTAGCCGTCCCAGTCCCCGGACGAGCCGCCGACGTAGCGGTGCAGGACCGCATGAGCCGACAGGCTCAGCACCTGGCTGGTGGCCGGCAGGCGCTGCAGCAGCAGGTCATCACGCTGCTGGTCGGTACGGGACCGGACCGAGCACACGATCTCCGAGCCGCCCGCGCTCAGGGTCACCCAGGACACGTCGTCGCGCCGGGCCAGCGCCTCGGCCAGCGGCCCGGCACCACCCGGCCGGCAGCCGACCCGGACCACCCACTCCGACTGGCCGGCGGACCGGGGGTCCACCAGGCCGATCACCCGGAGCAGCCCGTCGGCGCGCAGCCGGCGGTAGCGCCGGCCGATGGTCTGCTCGGACACGCCCAGGACCTCCGCGGCCCGGCTGAAGCCGACCCGCGGATCGATCTGCAGGGTCTGGATGATTTTCCAGTCCAGATCATCGAGTACAGCGGTATCCCGCGCTGACTGATATCTCACGGAGGAAATCTACAGCTAACGGCTGCTGGATGGTCAGGGCAGCCGGGCGGCCGTCAGAGTCAGCAGGGTCCCCGGACCGCGGGATGCCCGGCGCACCGGATGCCAGGCCGGCGGGGACCGGGACCGAGAGGAATCAGCCCGATGCGTAAGTGGATGCCGCTCATCGCGGTCTGCCTGGGCACATTCATGCTGCTGGTCGACGTCACCATCGTCACGGTCGCGCTGCCCGACATGGCCGCTAGCCTGCAGACCTCGTTCTCGGCCCTGCAGTGGGTCGTGGATATCTACGCCCTGATCCTGGCCGCCCTGCTGCTCGGCATGGGCGCGGTCGCCGACCTGCGCGGCCGCCGCCGCCTCTACATCGCCGGGCTGGTCGTCTTCGCGCTGGCGTCGCTGGCCAGCGGGCTGGCCCGCAGCACCGGGGTGCTCATCGCCGCCCGCGGGCTGCAGGGCATCGGCGGCGCCGCCATGTACGCCACGACGATCGCCCTGCTCAGCGCCGCCTACCGGGGCCGGGACCGGGGCATCGCCTTCGGCGTCTGGGGCGCGGTATCCGGCGCCGCGGCGGCGGCCGGACCGATCCTGGGCGGCCTCCTGACCGAGAGCCTGTCCTGGCGGTGGATCTTCTTCGTCAACCTGCCGGTCAGCGTGATCGCCATCGGAATGTCCCGGCGCGCGCTCAGCCAGGACAGCCCGGCCCGGAGCCGCGGGCTGGACCTGCCCGGGGTGCTCACCTTCACCGCCGGCGCCGCAGCCATCACCTACGGCCTGATCCGGGCCACGGCCCACGGCTGGACGGCCGGGCTGACGCTCGGGCTGCTCGCCGCCGGCGTCCTCGCGATGGCCGGCTTCGCGTGGGCCGAGCACCGCAGCCCGGCACCGCTGCTGGACCTGGCCCTGCTCCGCCGGCCGGCGTTCTCCGGGGTGCTAGCTGCGGCCCTGCTGCTGAACGCCGCCGCATTCGCCTGCCTGCCCTACTCCTCGCTGTGGCTGCAGTCCGTGCTCGGGCTCAGCCCGGTGCGGGCCGGGCTGGAAGGGGCCGCGCCGCTGTCCCTTGCCGCGTTCGTCATCAGCGCGCTGATCGGCCGGTTCCTGCACGGCCCCAGTCCCCGCTGGATCATCGGCGGCGGCCTGCTCCTGATCGGCGCGGGCGCGCTCGTGCAGGCCAGGGTCAGCGCGGATGCCGGCGGCCTGGTTCTGCTGCCCGGCCTGATCGTGGCCGGCGCTGGCGTCGGGCTCGCCACGCCCACGCTGGTGTCCACCGCCATGGCCGCCGTGCCGCAGCGCAGCGGCGGGATGGCGGCCGGCGCGGTGAACACCGCCCGGCAGCTGGGCTTCACCTTCGGCGTGGCCGTCCTGGGCAGCGCCTTCGCCGCCCGGACGCAGAGCGTGCTGACCGCCCGCGGCGCCCCGCCGTCCGTCAGCCGGGCGGTCGCCGGCGGCCAGGCCCGCGCCGTCCTCGCGCGTCAGCCGCTGGCGCAGCGCGATCACCTCAGCGCTCTGCTTCATCTGGCCACGGCCGCCGGGCTGAGCAGGGCGCTGCTGATCGCCGGCCTGCTCGGCCTGGCCGGCGCGGCGGTGGCGATTGCCACCATGCGCTCGCCGGCGAGCTCCCCGCCCGTGGTGGCCGACAGCGGTACTGCCGCAGCCGGTGCCGGGTCAGCCACGGCGGCCGCCAGCCCGTCAGCCAGCACCTCGGTCTGATGGCCATGGCGACAGCCACCTGATGGCCATGCGAGAGCCAGGGGCCAGGTCACTGGCGAGTTATGGCGGCAGCGGCTCGAATCCCAGCCTGGTGTGCAACTCGCGGACCCGGGCCAGCAACTGCGGCGGCACCTGTCCCAGGGGCGGCTGCGCCACCGGACCGATGCCGTCGCCGTCGTCCTGACCGGCGGGATCGCCAGGCCGGGTCGTGCTGGTCTGGCCCGGTGCTATCAGGTCGCGTCCGTCGAGCCCCAGGCGCGCGAAGATCTCAGCCGCCTGCGCGCGGGTACCGGCGGCCAGATCCTCATGACGGATACGAAGGCAGGAGGGTGCGTGCGCAGCCTCGAACTCCAGGATCTGCTCGGTATGCGCGGTCCAGTACGCGGCGATAGTGGCGACGTTGCTGCCCGGGTGCACGGCCGCGTACGGCCAGAAAGGGCTGCCGCCCAGACCCCACGGGTAGGCGCGGATGGCCTCGGCGATGACCGCCTGAAGGCTCCGGTGCAGGCACAGGAAGGCGGCCTCGGGAAAGATCTGCAGGAACGTCTCGGCGGCGGCCAGCCCAGCGAACGCAGTCTCGCACCAGCGTGTTGCGCCGGATCCGGACTGGATAACCGTCGCCATCGTGCTCACCAGGGTGCGGACGGATTTCAGCGCCAGCGCCGACGGGGCCTGTCCCCGGTTCTCTACCTGTGTCCAGGTACTGATGGCGGCCTGGCAGAGCGGCAGGAGTCCGGTCCCGTCCGTGCAGGCCAGCGACCGGCTGGCCCCGAGGGTATGCCGGAGCAGCTCGTCGCCGGAATGCGCATAGGTGAGCACGATGACCGGGCCGCGGGAGGCGGAAGGCTCGGTGCCCGCGACGGCACCAGCCGGTAGTAGTCCGCCCGGCCGTCGCTGACGGTCGAGCCGGTCCCGGCCAGGGACTGTCACCACGTGGCCAGCCCGAGCAGGTCACCGAGTATGCCGATGCGGTCATAGGCGGCGAGCGGGCCGCCGTCGTCGTCGCCATCGCAGTACCGCAGCTGGCAGGTTCGCAGAGCGGCGCTGAGGTTGAGCTTTCCGGTGATCACTTGCTCCCAGGCGGCGGCGGACCCGACGACGTCCCAGTCGGAATCCTCCTGAGCCGCTCTCGTGGCGAACGTCACGGCCTGGTTCTTGAGGTCGACCAGCCAGTGCTCGGCAGGCTCGCGGGGGTCAGCTGAGATCCAGACCAGAACTGCCGTCTCGCCGGCGCGCGGCTCCCACCGGGCCGTCCGGCCCGGGCCGGCCTGCTCCAGGCTCGCCCGCACCTGGTTCCCCAGCATCCCGGACTGTGCGGGACCGCTCGCCTCCGCGGTCTCGGCGCGGGCGGCAGACGTCCTGGCCCGCGCGGTGACCAGTGCCGCCTCCGATCCCGCGGCGCCCTCGGCGGCGGGCAGGCGCAGGTCCGCAGGAGGTGCTGACGTGCCCCACCCGCCATCCACCGGGATGTAGCCCAGCTTCGCGGTCAGTTCATTGATCGGGCCGAGAACCTGCGGCGGGATCATGCTGGCGGGGATGGACCACCCCCGCCGGGTGGAGTCGAGCGAGATTTCCGAGGTGAACCAGATTTTGTGATCGCCAGGGCCGAATCGCTCCCGGTCAGCGGAGAAACAGGTCGCTGAGATCCCGGGCACGACCGCAGCACCCAGGAAGGTGAAGATGGCGGCTGCGGTCCCTTCGGGATCGGCCACCAGGTCCTCATAGCGGACCCTGATGCACCGGTCAGGGAAGCTCTCCTCCGCGGCGAGGGCGCCGCTGACGTTGTCCGCCCAGTACCGGGCCAGCGCCAGAACCGCGTTCCCCGGCGTGGTCGCGATATAGGAATCGAAGCCGTACCCGTTCAGGCCCCACGGGCATGCTTCCAGCCCGGACGCTATGACATCCATCGGATGCCGGTACAGGCAGATAAACCTCGCCTGCGGGTAGACCCGCAGCAGGAGGCCGGCGAAGCTCGCGGTCCCCAGGCTCTTGTCGCAGTACCGCTTCTTGCCCCGGCGGATCAGGTAGGACCCGACCATCCGGTCCATCGTCTCCCGGACGCCCCTGATAGCAGCGTCCGGGATCACCGGCGGCTCGTGGCCCCGGTTGGCGGACAGCGGAGCGCCCTCAATCAGCGACCATACGGTCGCCAGCTGCGCGCACAACTCGGGCAGGTTCGTCTCCGGCGGGCACGCGAGGTCGGGATGCGCATCAAGCAGGAACCGCAGGAGCGTGGAGCCAGAGCGCCCGTTGCACAGGACGAATACCGGATCGGCGAACGAATCCCCTGACGGCGGCGACCCGTCAGCCATGGCTAGCGCGAACTGCGGCACGGGAACCATTTTCTGGCCGTCGGACTAGCACGAGCGAGCGTTGCTGCGAAAGTGCCTGCGGCACCCGTCGGGCAGCTGCGACCCGATCCCGCACAGCACATCCAGATTGCGAGCGTGCGTTGCTGACTGCCCGAGTTGCAACGCACGCTCGGCTACGATCAGCCCTGGTCAGAGCCGGTCAGCAGTGGGGAATGCCCACGGACGACGGGAACCGGCCGCCCAGGTTGACGTGATAGTCGGCGACGTGACCGGTAAAGAACGAGTAGCTCACGCCCTTGCTGCGCATCCCGGTGATGTGGTCCCAGTACGGGTCAGAGGCATAGGGCGCGCCCGTGTAGTAACACGTGACATGAACGCTCTGACCAGTCGTGAAGGTACCGTCCTCGTTGTTGTTGGGCAGGTAGAACGGGGCGGGCGGGTGAACAATGCCCGCCCACTTGGTGACCGCGGGCGTGATGATCTTTCCGCTCTGGGCCGTTCCGTGCTGAGCCGGTCCGTCAGTCGCGGCGTGAGCTGCCGCTGGCGCCATGGCAGTAGCGACCGCAGCCGGGGCGACTGCCGTCATGCCCACGAGAACACGCACCTTTTTCATGGGGCCCCTCTGGTAGTGGGGACAGTACCAACTAAAACAGATAATTAGATGACACTTTCCTACTTGTCAAGCTAAAGATATTAATGATCTAGTAATCCCATCCGGATTCGAGCCCTGGAGTGGTATCAGGGAATGGTCGTTTCCCATGTGACTGTCGTGTCTTAGCGTGCCGGCTGATATCCGACGGCCACGCCGCGGAGCGCGGAATGGCTCGTCAGCGCCGGCCGGCCGTGCCGCAGAGAACGGAGAAGAGGGTGGTAGCGAGCATTTCCCGCCCTTCTTGCCAGCCCCAGCCCGCCCCAGCTCATGCCGGGCGGCCGCCGCACGGGGGCCGGCCGGACACCAGCCGGGCGTTCCCGGCGCCCGCCTCGCCGTGCCACGATTGTCCGCGAGCCTGACCGCGCCGCTGCCGATCGCGGCGGCCCTGGCCCGACGGAAAGGTCCCGCAAGAGTGCACAAGACCACGATCCGGCTCGCCGACGGGCGGCAGCTCAGGTACTACGACGCGGCCGCCGGCGAGCCCCGGGACGCCGCCGACCGCCGGGACCTGCCGCCCGCGAACTCCGCGTCGGAGCTGCGCTATGAGCCGTTCCTGGACACCTGGGTGATCTACGCCAGCCATCGCCAGGACCGCAGCTATCTCCCCTCGGCCCGGGACTGCCCGCTGTGCCCGTCGGCTGACCACCCGACCGAGATCCCGGCCACCGACTATGAGGTGGTCGTCTTCGACAACCGGTTCCCGGCGCTCAGCTCCGCGCCGCCCGGCCCGGAGCCTGACGCGACGCCGGCACCGTCCGCCGGCGAGGCGGCCAGCGTGCTGGCCGGGCGGCCGGCCGCCGGGCGCTGCGAGGTCGTCTGCTACACCTCCGATCACGATGCGTCCTTCGCCGGGCTGCCGCGCGAGCGGGTCGAGCTCGTGCTGCAGGCCCTGATCGACCGGACCGCGGAGCTGTCCGCGCTGCCGGGCGTGGACCAGGTGTTCTGCTTCGAGAACCGCGGCCGGGAGATCGGGGTGACCCAGCCGCACCCGCACGGCCAGATCTACGCCTACCCGTTCATCACGCCGCGGACGGACAAGGCACTGTCCGCGGCGCGGTCCTACTACCGGCGGACGGCACGCAACCTGTTCGATGACGTGCTCGCCGCTGAGCAGGCGGACGGTACCCGGATCGTCACCCAGACGGAGCACTGGGTCGCCTTCGTCCCGCACGCCGCCCGGTGGCCCTATGAGATTCACCTGTATCCCCGGCGCCGCGTCCCGGACCTGGCCAGCCTTCATGCGGCCGAGCTCACCGACCTGGCCGGGATCGAGCTGGACATCTTCGGCCGGTTCGCCCGGCTGTTCGACCAGCCCGCCCCCTACATCGCGGGCTGGCATCAGGCGCCGGTCCGCTCGGGCCGGGAGCTGTTCGCGCTGCACCTGGAGCTGTTCACGTCCCGGCGGGCCAGCGACAAGCTCAAGTACCTGGCCGGGTCGGAATCGGCCATGGACGCATTCGCGAGCGACGTGCTGCCCGAGGCCGCCGCCGCCCGGCTGCGCGAGGTCGGCCCCTAGCCCGGCCCGCACGATCCGCCCGCACGATCCGCCCGCACGATCCGCCGGCGCGCTAGGCGTCGAAGTCGTACCGGAACACGTAGGCCGATGCATCGGCCGTCATCTCGTTGACCTCGACGATCTGGCCGTCCGCGGTGTAGGCCGTGCGGGCGATGTCGACCACCGGCGTGCCGGGCGGCAGCTCCAGGCGGCTGGTCTCCTCCGGCTCGGGCATCCGCGAGCGCAGGTCCTCGCGGAAGCGCGCCGGCGCGTGGCCGAGCTCCCGCAGGCGCGCGTAGACGCCGCCGGGGCCGGCGTCGCGGTACTCGATCATCGTCCCGGCGGCTAGCGCGGCCGGCAGGTAGGACACCGCCAGCAGGACCGGCTTGCCGTCCAGGACGTACCGGCGGCTGCGCGCGACTACCTGCACGCCGGGCTCGTCGGGCAGGTCCAGCAGCAGCCGGATGTGATCGGGCGGATCCGTCCGGCGGATCTCGAGCTGGTCGACCGTCAGCTCCCGTCCGGCCGTGTCTTCCGTCCAGACCGACCGGCCCGATCCCCAGCCCCGCGAGGACAGCCGGCTGATGCCCGGCCGGATGACCGGGCGGAACTCGCGGACGTATACCCCCGAGCCCTTGCGGGCCACGGCCAGCCCTTCGTTGATCAGCTGGGCCAGCGCCTGCCGGGCGGTCATCCGGGCCACCTGATAGTGGCGCATCAGGTCGTTTTCACCGGGAAGCCGGGCTGCCGGGCGGTATTCGCCGCGGCCGATCGCGGCGCGCAGGTCGCTGGCGATTACCCGGTATTTCCGTTCTTGAGGCGGGCCATTTGAGTTCGGCATGATCCGGCCTCCTTGCGTCTGGTGGCGCAGTGGTTCTCTAGAGAACCACATTAGCAAAGATGCGGCTGATCAGCCGATCTGGTGAGGAATGACGTACCAGAAGAGGCCATTGAGAACCTGGATATCTCTAGAGAACTGAGTTAGCGTCTAAGAGAGCCGGGGAATGCCGCAGCACTGGGCCCCTGGCCTTCTGATTTACGGGCCGCCGTCACTCCGCCGCGGGAATGGCGGCGAGCCCCGGGCAGAAGGGCCGCACATGAGCGCAGCAGTCGGTACCGCCAGGCGGATCGCCGGGACGGACTTCCTGGCTGCGGAACGAGGCCCGTCCGCCGCCAGCACCCCGGCTGTGGCCACCGCCTGGCGCGTGTTCGCCGCCCAGCCCCTGCAGGTCGCGTGCGCACGTCGCTTTGTCGCCGGCGTGCTGTCCGGCCTGGGCGCCGCCGACGACGTCGTGCTGTGCGTCTCGGAGCTGGCCAGCAACGCGGTCCTGCACTCAAGCTCGCGCGAGCCGGGCGGCCATTTCGTCGTGCGCGCGCTGGTGAACGGGGCCGGCCGGATCCGCGCCGAGGTCGAGGACCGGGGCGGTCCGTGGACCTGCCCGCCCGGGCAGCATGACGAAGAGCACGGCCGCGGCCTGCTCATTGTCGGCGGCCTGGCCTCCCGCTGGGGCATCACCGGCAGCGACGCCGGCCGCATCGCGTGGCTGGAGCTTGACCCCGCCTGACCCGGATCACCGCCCCGGCGGCCGGGCGTGGCACGCTAGCGGGATGTCGGATCTCAGCGAGCTGCGCGACCGGATGCGGCGGTTCACCGATGACCGGGACTGGGGCCAGTTCCACGACCCGAAGTCGGTCCTGCTGGCCCTGGTGGGCGAGGTCGGTGAGCTGGCCGAGCTGTTCCAGTGGCTGCCCGCGGGCGAGGCCCGCCAGCTCGCGGCGTCTGAGCCGCTGCGGACCAGGGCCGGCGAGGAACTGGCCGACGTACTGCTCTACCTCGTCCGGCTGGCCGACGTGCTGGGCATCGACCTGGCCGACGCAGCCCGGCGCAAGATCGCCGATTCGGAGCGGCGGTTCCCGCCCGCTACCGTGACCGGCCGGGCGCCAGAGCGCGGCTAGCCAGCCGGGCGGCCGGACCGGTACCGCAGGCGGGCGACAACGAACTCTATGAACCCCACGTTCAGCTATGCCGGGCTGCAGGCCGACAGCCGGGATCGCACCCGCACCCTGCTCGGCCAGGTGATGTGGCTCGTCGCCGCGGCCGCGGGCTTCTTCGCGCTCGGCAGTTACGCCGGCCGGAACCTGACCTCAGGCTGGACCATCGTCTCGTTCATCGCCGCCTTCGCCTGCCGTTCGGGATGCGGTTCGCGGCCGGCCGGTCAGCAGGCCTGAGCACCGGGCTGCTGCTGGCCGTCGGGTTCCTGCTCGGGCTGGCCATGGCGCCGCTGCTGACCTGACTTCCAGCGGCTGCGCCGCACCAAGAACATGGACTCGGCGCCGCTGATCGCGGCATCGATCTTCCTGGACGCCCTCAACGTCTTCCTGTTCTTCCTGCGGATCTTCAGCCGGGGCCGCTAGCCGGGCCAGGGACGGCCGCCGGCCGCCGGGCCGGTACCGTGTCGCCATGGCCAGCCGGGCAGAGCGCGCGATGTCCTTCGGCCGCATTGCCGACGACTACGACCGGTTCCGGTCCGGGCCCGCGGACGCGGCCGTGGACTGGCTGGTCCCGGCGGACTGCGCCGTCGCCGTGGATGTGGGCGCGGGAACGGGCAAGCTGAGCCGCGCGCTGCAGCGGCGGGCCGGCCACGTCATCGCCATCGAGCCGGACGAGCGGATGCGGGCGGTCCTGCAGGCCCGCTCCCCCGGCGTGGAAGTGCTGGCCGGCCGGGGTGAGGCCATCCCGCTGCCGGACGCCAGCACCGACGGCGTGTTCATCTCCTCCGCGTGGCACTGGATGGACCCGGAGCTGGCGCTGCCGGAGATCTGCCGGGTGCTGCGCGACGGCGGGCGGTTCGGGGTGCTGTGGACCAGCCGCGATGACTTGGTGGGCTGGGTGCGCGACCTGAACCGGCTGCGGGAGCCCGGCCAGCGCTCGCCGGCCGGCCACCCCGACACCGAGCGGCCCGCCGACGGCGGCCCGGCCACCCGGTCACTGCGGCACGCGGTGCTCCTGCCCGGCGGCACGCCGCTGCGGGGCGTCGTCACCGGCACCTTCAGCTTCACCCGTCCCATGACCACCGGCAGCCTGGTCGAGATGCTCGGCACCTACAGCGGCCTCATCACAGCCAGCCCGCAGGACCGGGCCGCGCGGCTGGACCGGGTCCGGGCGGCGCTGGAGCAGCGCTTCCCCGGCAGCGCGCCGATCGAGGTGCCGATGCGGTCCTGGTGCTGGCGAGCCGACCGGGCCAGCCGGGCCGGCTAAGGCACAGCCTGCTCCGGCGGGACCGGGCCCAGCCGTCCGCTAGTGCACCTGGCCGAGCCAGCCCTGGTAATCCCCGGCGAACGGCTGCACGCCGCTGGTGATGGCGTCCTGCAGCCACGCCGCGGACTGCTCGGCCTGGCGGATCACCTCGGCCGGATAGCGATAGCGGGCCCGATGCTCGGCGAACTCGTCCTCATCCACCAGGACGACGCGCTGGTCCTCGCGGCGCCGGAGCACGTCCAGGTCCAGGTCCACCATCGTCACCTCGGCCGGGTGCGGCCACTGCGGCGGGGTGGTGATGTCGCAGTACACCTCGGTGCGCGCGGGCTCACCGTTGAAGACCGCCGTCCACCACGCATCCCGCGGGAACAGCATCACGTAGGGCTGCTCGAGGACCAGCGGCGGCTCGTGGCCCCGCTGCGAGACCCCGCCCGCATCGGCGCCGAGCCAGGTTCCGTGCCCGTCCTCGCCGAGATAGTGCATGGTCTGGTGCCAGTGCAGGCTGCCGTCGTACTTGGTGTACACCACGCGCACGTCATGTCCGCTCACGCCGTAACCCTGACATAGCCGAGCAGGCCCCGGCCAACCCGATCGGGCGGTGAGATAGTGACAGCCGGGCCCGGCGCAGCCGGCCGGGCCGGAGCAGGAGCGAGCGTGGACCTGCCGGAGCGCAGCGAGATCGTGATCATCGGCGGCGGGGTCGTGGGCTGCAGCATCGCCTACTACCTGGCCCGCCGCGGCCGGGCCGATGTCACCGTGATCGAGCGCCGCCGGCTCACCGAGGGCAGCACCTGGCACGCGGCCGGCCTGGTGGGCCAGCTGCGCACCTCGGCCAGCCTGACCCGGCTGATGCGCGCCAGCGTGCAGGCCTACCAGACGCTGGAGCGCGACACCGGGTACGCGACCGGCTGGCACCCGGCCGGCAGCCTGCGCGTCGCCGCCAGCGATGACCGCTGGCACGAGCTGCGCCGCCTGGTCACCGCCGCCCGCAGCTTCGGCTTCGAGGTGCACCTGCTGTCCGCCCGCGAGGCGCGCGACCGCTTCCCGCTGCTGAGCCTGGCCGGAGTCCGCGGCGCGACCTGGGTGCCGTCCGACGGCTACGCCGACCCCAGCCAGCTCACCCATGCCTTCGCCACCGGCGCTCGCGCCTGCGGGGCCAGGTTCGCCGAGAGCTGCCCCGTTACTGATATTGAACTAAACGGGGCCCGCGTGACGGCCGTGCATACCCCGGCCGGGCGCCTCGAGTGCGACGTCCTCATCAACGCGACCGGCATGTGGGGCGCGCGCACGGCCGCGCTGGCGGGGGTCAGCCTCGCGGTGGGCGCGGTGGAGCATCAGTACGTGGTGACCGAGCCGATCGCCGGGCTGCCGGCCAGCCTGCCGACGCTGCGTGATCCGGACGGGCGGTTCTACGTCAAGCCCGAGACCGGCGGGCTGGTCGTGGGCGGCTGGGAGGACGGCACCCGGGTGCCCTGGCCGCAGATCCCGCTCGACCTCGGCCCGGAGCTCTTCGCGCCGGACTACGAGCGGTTCGAGCCGCTCGGCACCGCCGCGGCCGCCCGGATGCCCGCGTTCGGCGAGGCCGGCATCCGGGCGTGGGTCAACGGCCCGATCCCGTTTTCCCCCGACGCCGAGCCGCTGATGGGGCCGACCGGCGAGGTGACCAACCTGTTCCACTGCTGCGGCTTCTCGGCCGGGATCGCCGCGGCCGGCGGCGCCGGGCAGGCGATGGCGGCGTGGATCATCGACGGCGACCCGGGGCTGGACCTGTGGCCGTTCGATGCCCGGCGATTCGGTCCCTCGCACAGCGTGCCCGGCTACCTGGCGGAGCGGCTGACCGGTGCGTACGCCGGCTACTACCAGGTCGCCTACCCGAACCGGGAGCTGGCTGCCGCGCGCGGCCAGCGGCGCAGCCCGCTGCATGACGCGCTGGCCGCCCGGGGCGCGGTGCACGGGACGAAATACGGCTGGGAACGGGCCAGCTGGTTCGCCCCGGCGGCGCGCGGCGGCGCGGCGGGCCGGACGGCGGGCGGCCCGGCGGCAGGCGGCCCGGCCGGCGGCGAGGAGCTGACGTTCGGCCGCAGCCGCGCCTGGCCCCGCGTGGGCGCCGAGCACCGGGCCGTCCGCGAGGCCGCCGGGCTGATCGACCTGACCTCGTTCGCCAAGTACGAGATCAGCGGGCCCGGCGCCCTCGCCCTGCTGCAGCGGCTGGCGGGCGCGGAGCTGGACGTGCCGCCGGGCCGGATCGTCTACACCCAGCTGCTGAACGAGCGGGCCGGGATCGAGGCCGACCTGACCATCACCCGGCTGGCCGCCGACCGGTTCTACCTGGTCACCGGCGCCGGCTTCGGCCGGCACGATATCGGCTTCGTGCAGCGCCACGCGCCGGCCGACGGCTCGGTCGCCATCACCGACATGACCTCGGCCCGCGCCGTGCTGTGCCTGACCGGCCCTGCGGCGCGGCAGATCGCCCAGCCGCTCAGCCACGCCGACCTGGGCCGCGCCGCCTTCGGGTACATGACCGCCCGCGAGATCGACCTGGGGCACGCGCCGGTGCTGGCGCTGCGCTGCGGCTACACCGGTGAGCTCGGCTGGGAGTTCCACGTCCCGGCGGAGTACGCCCGCGACCTGTATGACCGGCTGCTGGCCGCCGGCGCGGCGGCCGGGCTGCGCGATGCCGGGTACCGCGCGCTGAACTCGCTGCGCCTGGAAAAGCACTACCTGGCCTGGGCGGCGGACATCACCGCCGAGGACGACCCGTACACGGCCGGGCTGGGTTTCGCGGTCCGGCCGGACAAGCCGGGGCTGCTGGCCGGACCGGCCCTGCGCCGGATCCGGGACGAAGGACCGTCGCAGCGGCTGTGCTGGTTCACCGCCGGTCCCGAGGTCGTCATGCACGGCGCGGAACTGCTCGCGCGCCCGGCCACCGGACTGCGGGCCACGGTGCGCAGCGCCGGCTCTGGCTACACCGCCGGGCGCACCATCTTCTCGGCCTGCCTGCCGGCCTCGATGGCAGGCCCGGTGCCCCCCGGCGGGGAAGACGGCTTCGAGGTCGAGGTGGCCGGCGAGCGGTACCCGGCGCTGCGGCACACCGCGCCGCTCTACGACCCGGCCGGAACGCGCGTCCGCAGCTAGCCGGGCCACGGCACCGACGGCCGGCAGCGGCCAGGCCGGGCGACGGCATCCCGCCCAACTGTGCCGAAGGTCACATTTCCGTTACTTCACGGTCCCGGATGAACTTTCAGGCAACGTCCTGCTGCCTTGCGGAGTGTACGGAGGTGGGGGACACCCGAGGCGGACCGGACAGCAGTCCGGGAGAGAGGGGATCAGATGAGACGACCAGGAACCAGGTCGGCCCTGCCGGTGGCAGCGGCCGGCCTGCTGACGCTCGCGACGGTGGCGGGCACGGCGGCGGCCGGAGCGCCGGCGCTCGGCGCCGCGACACCGGGCGCGGCCGTCGGGCCGGTCCTCAAGCTGGAGCGGGCGCAGGCCAGCATCTCCCTGGAGCGGTTCGGCAAGCGCGTCTTCGTCGACCCCGGCATCTGGGTCGACTCGCTCGGATCTGCCCTGCGGTTCAACGTCCGCAAGACGGCCTATGGCCGGCCGCTGACGATCACCCAGCAGATCACCACCCCGTGGGGCACGACCCGGTACCGGCGGCTGCCGCACTGGACGCTGGCCGGCTGGAACGGGCTGAAGAACTTCGCGCAGGTGACCGTGCGCAACCACGCCGGGGATGTGGTGGGCAGCCAGAAAATGACGTTCTGCCCGGACTCCTACGACCCGGAGCGCACCGGGCCCGCCAGCCCGGCCACCGACCGGTTCCCGCAGCAGTGCAGTGCCTTCGACCCGTTCGGGCTGGGCGAGGTGTGGGGCATCACGCGCGGCTGGGCCGTAGACCCGGCCGAGAATGACTACGGCGAACTGAACTTCAAGCTCGCCCTGGGCACCTACCAGGTCACCGAGACGATCCGCCCCGCGTACGCCCGGCTGTTCCATGTCACGGCCAAGAACGCGACGGCCACGGTCACGGTGCACGTGGTCAAGCCCGAGAACGGCGTCGGCACGCGGCCGCGACAGGGGCCGGCCGCGGGCGCGCCACTGCCCACGCTCCCGAAGGTGGCCACGCTGAAGCAAGCGCCGCGGCGCGCGCTGCCCGACCTGGTGGCGCTGCCGTCCTGGGGGATCAATGCCTCCAACCGCAAGACGGGCCTGTCCTACATCAACTTCGGCGCGACCGTCTGGGTGGGCGGCCACTCGAAGCTGGACGTCGAGGGCTTCCGCAAGTCGGGCTCTCACACCATGCGGGCCTACCAGTACTTCTACCGCCACGGCCACATCGTCGGCCGGATCCGGGCCGGGACGATGAGCTTCGACACCGAGCACGGCCACAACCACTGGCACTTCGAGCAGTTCGCCAAGTACGTGCTGCTCAAGGCCAACAAGCAGGTGGCAGTGCGGAGCCGGAAGGTCGGCTTCTGCATCGCGCCGACCGACGCGGTCAACCTGCTGGTGAAGGGCGCTGACTGGCAGCCGGGCTTCCTCGGCTTCGGCGGCCAGTGCGGCTCCCCGACGGCGCTGTGGGTCCAGGAGCAGATGCCGGTCGGCTGGGGGGACACCTACTTCCAGTCGGTCGCCGGGCAGGCGTTCAACATCACGAGCCTGCCCAACGGCACCTACTATGTCGAGGTCATCGCCAACCCCGAGCACGTGCTGCATGAGGTGACGCGGTCCAATGACGTCTCGCTGCGCAAGGTGATCATCAGCGGCACCGCCGGGCACCGGCACGTCCGGGTGCCGGCCTATCGCGGCCTCGACCCCGAGGGCTGAGGTCGCTCAGGGCTGGCGGCCGGCCGGGCTGTCCCCCCGGCCGGCCGCCACGCCCGCTTCCGTTCCCGCACCCCCTGCCGCAGCCGCTGCCGCGGCGACGTTGGCCGGCATCGCGCCGAAGATGCGGCCGTGGAATGGCCGCAGGGTCCACCAGTACAGGTGGCCGAGCAGGCCACGCGGGTGGAAGATGGCCCGCTGGCCGTAGCAGACCGCTCCGTCCCCGGACCGGACGGTCAGCTCCAGCCACGCCAGCCCGGGCAGCCGCATCTCGGCCCGCAGCCGCAGCAGCCGGCCCGGCTCGATCTCCTCGACGCGCCAGAAGTCCAGGGCATCACCGACCCGCAGCCGCGCGGGGTCACGCCGGCCGCGGCGCAGTCCGACACCGCCGGCCAGCCGGTCCAGCAGGCCGCGGGCCCGCCAGGCGAGCGGCAGCGAGTACCAGCCGTTTGCCCCGCCGATGCCCTCGATGACCCGCCACAACGCCCCGGCCGGAGCATCCACCGGCCGGGTCCGCTCATCGACGTACAGGCTGCCGCCCGCCCACTCGGGGTCGGTCGGCAGCGGGTCGCTGGGCGCCCCGGGCACCGATGCTGACGACCACCGGGTGGCCACGTCGGCCTCGCGGACGCGGCGGATGGCCAGCCGGACGGCCTCGTCGAAACCGGTCAGGCCGGCGGCCGGGTCCGGCACGAACTCGGCGATGTCATGCTCGGCGACCACCACCTCATGCCGCAAGGACTCCGCCAGCGGCCGGGCGAGGGCGGCCGGGACCGGCGTCACCAGGCCGACCCACAGGCTCGACAGCCGGGTGCTCAGGACCGGCACGCCGATAATGGCCCGGCGCGGCAGGCCCGCGACCGCGGCGTAGCGGGTCATCATCTCGCGGTAGGTGAGCACGTCCGGGCCGCCGATGTCGAATGACCGGCTCACCCCGGCCGGCAGTTCCGCGCAGCCCACCAGGTAGCGCAGCACGTCCCGGATCGCTATGGGCTGCACGGGCGTGGTCACCCAGCGCGGCGTGATCATCGCCGGCAGCCGCTCGGTCAGGTACCGCAGCATCTCGAACGAGGCCGAGCCGGACCCGATGATGACCGCCGCTCGCAGCACCGCGACCGGAACACCGGAGCCCAGCAGAATGCGGCCCACCTCCTCGCGCGACCGCAGGTGAGCAGAGAGCGGGCCGCCCGGAGTGAGCGCGCCGAGATAGACGATGCGGCCCAGGCCGGCCCCGCGGGCCGCATCGGCGAAGACCCGGGCGTGCCGCCGGTCCCGCTCGGCGAACGCGCGGCCGCCGCTCATGGCGTGGATCAGGTAGTAGGCAACGTCGGCTCCGGCCAGGGCCCGCCCGACGGCTGCGGCATCAGCCGCATCACCCCGGGTGATCTCCACCTGGCCGGCCCACGGCTGATCGCGCAGGCTCGCCGGGCTGCGGGTCAGGCACCGGACCCGGTAGCCGGCGGCCAGCAACTCGGGCACCAGCCGGCCGCCGACATACCCGGTCGCACCGGTCACTACGCACAGCTTTCCGGTCACCTGGCCCTCCCCCGGCAGGCCGGCTTGATCCGGCCTGCCGGGCGTACCTGCCCCGCGAAGCCCTCATCACTCCGGGCCGCCGCGGGGATGCGGCGCTAGCGGTCGCTGGAGGCGGCCCACAGATTGATGCCGGCCTCCACGGCGTGCCGGTCGATCTCAGCCAGCTCGGCGTCCGTGAAGCTGCTGCGCCCGGCCGCCGCGAGGTTCTCCTCCAGCTGGGCCACGCTGCTGGCACCGATCAGCACGGATGTCACCCGCTGGTCACGCAGCGCCCAGGACAAGGCCAGCTGGGCCAGCGACTGGTCGCGGGCCTTGGCGATCTTGGATAGCGCGGCGACGTGCGCCAGCGTCTTGTCGGTCAGCTGCTCGGTGGACAGCGACGAGTCCCGGCTGGCCCGCGAGCCGTCCGGGATCCCGCTGGCGTACTTGCCGGTCAGCACACCCTGCGCGAGTGGCGAGAAGGCAATGCAGCCCGCCCCCTCGCGGTCCAGGACATCGAGCAGCCCGCCCTCGATCCACCGGTTCAGCATCGAGTACGACGGCTGATGGATCAGCAGCGGCGTGCCCATGTCCCGCAGGATCGCGGCGGCCTGCGCGGTCCGCTCCGGAGAGTACGAGGAAATCCCGGCATACAGGGCGCGGCCGGACCGCACCGCGGTATCCAGCGCGCCCATCGTCTCCTCCAGCGGCGTGTCCGGGTCGAACCGGTGGCTGTAGAAAATGTCGACGTAGTCCAGGCCCATTCGCTTCAGCGACTGGTCCAGGCTGGCCAGCAGGTACTTGCGCGAGCCCCGGTCACCGTAGGGGCCGGGCCACATGTCGTAGCCCGCCTTGGTCGAGATGATCAGCTCGTCCCGGTAGGGCCGCAGGTCCTCACGCATGAGCTGGCCGAAGTTCAGCTCCGCGCTGCCGTACGGGGCGTCCTGGCTCCCCTGCTGCGCAATAATCTCGGCGGGCGCTGCACCGCCGTAGTTGTTGGCCAGATCGAAATGGGTCACGCCCAGGTCGAAGGCACGGCGCAAGATGGCACGCTGAGTCTCCAGGGGACGGTCAGTGCCGAAGTTGTGCCAGAGCCCGAGCGACACCTCGGGCAGGTCGATGCCGCTGCGCCCGCAGCGGCGGTAGTCCATCTGCTGATAGCGATCCGGTGCCGCAACATAAGTCATGACCCGAGTCTGCCACTGGCGCCTGCCGCGCCCGGGCCCGGTGGTCGGTCGCTACGGCCCGGGCGTCGGGGTTGTCGGGGTCGGCGTCGGCGTCGTCGGTGTGGGGGTCGGCGTCGGGGTCGGCGTCGGCTTCTTCGACTTGGTCGGCGTCGGCGACGGCTTGGGCTTGGTTGGCGACGAGCTGTGCCCGGCCGGCGGCGTCGTGACCGGGTGCGTCGTCGGCAGGATGCCCGTGCCCGGCGGCAGGCTGGTGCCGGTCTTCTGGCCCGGCCCATGCTTGCGGGCGGGCTTACCGGACCGCTGCGTCACCACGGGCGCTGTGCCGCTGACCGCCGGGCTCGGCGTGCTGGCCGCAGCCGGGCTGGGGTGCGAGACAGGGTGGCCGGCCGGAGAGTCGGCGATCTTCGCGGCCACCATGATGCCCGCGACGATCACGAAGATGGCCAGCGCCGAGATGGCTGCGGCGCGCGGCCGGGTGACCCAGCTCTCTGAGCTGCGGCCCTCCTCCTCGCCGATCGTGACCACGTCCGCATCGCCAGGCTCGTCCGCACCACTGGTGTCTCCCGGGGAGCCAAATATCCAGGCCGGGGCGCCGCTGCGGCTGGCATCCTTCGGGTTCCCCGAACCGGTTCCGGCCGCCGGGGCGCCGGCGGCGGGAGATGCGCTTGTGTCCTGGGCACCAGCATCCTGAGCACTAACGCTCTCGGGGCTGATGCGCTGAGCATCAGCCTTGATTCCCGCACTGGCGGCTGCGGCGCTGCCGGAGGCGGCCATCGTGACTGTAGCCGGGTTCGGCGCCGCGTCCTGGCCCGGATTCGGGCTGGCGGCAACGGCGGGCTCCCGCCGCCACCTGGCCCAGCCCGCGCCGGCCGGGCTCGTGGCGGCCGGGCTCGTGGCGGCCGGGCTCGTGGCAGCCGGGCTCGTGGCAGCCGGGCTCGTGGCGGCCGGGCTCGTGGCGGCCGGGCTCGTGGCGGCCGGGCTCGTGGCGGCCGGGCTCGTTGCGGCCGGGCTCGTGGCGGCCGGGCTCGTGGCGGCCGGGCTCGTGGCGGCCGGGCTCGCACTGCTGTGGGCTGAGCTGTCCGGACCCGTACTCGCCGGGCTGTGGCTCCTGGGAGTGGCGCTGCCCGGGCTGGCATTACCCGGACTAGTACTAGTCGGGCCGGCGCCGCCGGGGCTCTTGCTCCGCCCGCCGGTGCCCCCGGAAGTGGCGCTGGCCGGACTCGTACTCGCGGAACTGGTGCTGACGGGACTAGCGCCGGCGTGAGTAGCGCTGCCCGGTGGCCTGGTGCGGGAAAACACGTCGCTGGACGCCGCGCTGCCAGCGCCCGCGCTCTTCGGAGCCGCGCTATCCGGGATTTGCCCGTCCCGGACGCGGTTGTCCAAGGTGCGACCGTCACGAGCCTGACCGTCACGAGCCTGACCGTCGGGAGTCTGCCGGTCCGGGGCCCGCCGGCCCGGAGTCGCCCCAGCCGCAGACGCACCCGCAACGCCGGCCGCCAATCCCGCTGCGCCAGCCGCGGCCGCACTGACCTCACCGACGCCGCCCGGACTGCCACGGCGTCTGCTGCCGGTACCCGCACTGCCGCGATCCAAGCGGCCGTTGGCGGTGTCCTTCTGACCTGCGCTGCCGCTGGCGGGGCTACCGGTCGGCCCGCTGCCGCTGGCGGTGCTGCCGCTGGCGGTGCTGTCGTTATCCGCGCTGCCACTGGCCGCGCTGCCACTGGCGCTGCTGCCACTGGCCTCGCTGCCGCTGGCCGCGATGCCGTTGTCCGTGGCCGCTGCGGCGGGCCGGGTGGCCGGCGAGTCGGCGCGGTCGGCGGGAGCCTGACGGCGAGCCCGCTCCCGGGGCGGCGACGCGGGCGCGCTGCCCGGGGCCCGGCCCAGCTCCCTGGCCGCGCGGCTGAGCTGCTGGCGGAACGGCCGGGGCATCCGGCCGATGGCCAGCACGCTGAGCAGCTCAGGTCCGAACCCGCGGCTGGCCACAATGCGGCCGCAGATCATGCAGCTCTCGCTGTGCTTGGCCACCTTCACGCACAGCTTGTCGGTGGGCGGCTGAGCGGTGGGATACGACCCGCCCAGCATCTTGTCCAGCCGTTCGCAACCCGACCAGCCCGCATGCAGCAGGAGCACGGTCGCCGCCAGGCGGTCGAACCGCGCGGACGCCTCAGTCCGCTCCTGGCCGGCCCGCCGTCGTGACATCCCCATCGCGACGGCGATGTCATCGTCGTCGAGGCCATGCCGGATCGCCAGGCCGAGGATTTCGCTGGCCTGCGCGGGCAGTCCGTCGAGCACCTGGGTCACGGCCGACACCTGGACGCGCAGTTCCTCGGCCTGCAGCTCGGTGATCTCGAACTCGGCCGTCATCGCCTCCGCGACCGCCTCTTCCGCCCACGGCCCGCTGCTGGCCGGGCGGCCTGATCCGTCGGACCCGGCCTTGGCCACCTCGGCGGCGTGGCGGCCAGCCGGGCCGGGGCGCCCGGCGCCCACGGAGCTGCCGGCCGCCTGAACCCGGGCGACGCATTCCCGGCGCACGGTGGCATACAGCCAGGGGCGGATGCTCTCCGCAGCGCGACGGCCGGGTGCGCTCTGGCCGGCCGGATCGGCGTCGGCGCGGGCCTGATCCGCCCAGATCTGGGCCTGCTCGGACCAGGACCCGATCTGGGACAGGTCAGTGCGCCGGGCCCGGACCCGTTCCGCGCGGGCCTGGTCCGCCCGGACCTGGCCGAAGTCGGCGTGCTCAAAATGAGCGGTGGCGGCAATCAGCGCTTTCTCTGCCACCTGCCCGGCCACAACCGGATCGGTCGTAAGTTCCCGAGCGTAATCGAGAAGACACTCTCCGTATGCACGCCCCAGAGCGATAAACCGCCCCCGCGGATCGCTGGTCAGCGAACGGGGCATATGCCGATCCTCAGACGGAATTCGCCCGATCTGAACGGTCATGAATCCTCGTATGCCTCATCCACGACGCGCGCGCCAGCGCATCGTGTCGTCAATCTCCCAGTTACCCGCCCCCGGCGCAAGGCAGATCAGCGGCTTGAGTGCTCCTACTGGGCCGCATGACCTGCGCCCAGCTACCCCGCGGATCGCTGATTATCCGAAAACTGCTTGCCCGGATAAGCCTACATTCGTCATGACACGCGCATCCCTCCCTCCACAGAACGAACACATCTCACTCACTTAACGCGCACGGGCCGATGGTCCCCTGAAGACGTTGCGCAGAGGGGAAGCCCGCCGGACATCCCAGCCGCTCTCATCGGCGGGCACCATCTCCCCGGGTCTCGGCCATGACCTCGCTGAGACTCGTGGCGGGGATCCGCCCACGCGCTCTTGAGCTGACTCGGGGCCAGCCGTGCTCCTGCCGGTGCCCGGGCCTTTAGCGCGTCATCCGCCGCTTTGGGCACATTCGCTGATCGTCATCCGCCGGCCTTGGCAGGCCGGCTTTCTGCTGCCTGCTTTCCTGGCTGACGCCCAGAACCGCCGCTTCGCGGTGTCCACACCAGCGACAGGCCGCGGGACTTACTCACGCCGCCGGCCGCCCGCGACCGTGAGGACATCCGATGACGCACGCTGCACTCACAGCCAACGACTATCCCCGGCAGGCCCGCTCCGGGCCCGGAGGCCGCCGCTGGGTGGTGGCGCTGACCTCGGTCTCGTTCTTCATGGTCGCGCTGGACGCGCTGGTGGTGATCACGGCCCTGCCCGCCATCCGGGCGGGCCTGCACGCGAGCATGGGCACGCTCGACTGGGCCGTCAACGCCTACAACCTGACCTTCGCGGCCGGCATCGTCGGCGCTGCGGCACTCGGTGACCGGCTCGGCCGGCGGCGCGTCTATGTCGGCGGCCTCCTCCTGTTCACCGCCGCCTCGGCGGCCTGCGCGCTGGCCCCGGGCGCGGACAGCCTCATCGCGGCGCGGGCGATTCAGGGCCTGGGGGCCGCCACGGTCACCCCGCTCAGCCTGACCCTGCTGACGGCGGCCTTCCCGGCCGCCCGGCGCGGTGCCATCGTCGGCATCTGGGGCGGCATCGCCGGCCTGGCCGTCGCCAGCGGCCCGCTCATCGGCGGCGCCGTCGTGCAGGGCCTGGACTGGCACTGGATCTTCTGGGTCAACGTGCCGATCGGCGTGGCTGCCGCGGCGGCGTCGCTGGTGCGGCTGCCGGCCAGTCGCGGCCCGGCGCGCGGGCTGGACTTGCCGGGGATGGTCCTGGTCGCGGGCGGCTCGGCCGCCCTGGCCTGGGGCCTGGTCCGGGCCGCCAGCACCGGCTGGGCCGACCAGTGGGTGATCACCGGCCTGGCCGCAGGAGCGGCGGCGCTGGCTGCCTTCATCGCCTGGGAGCGGCGGGCGGCCCAGCCCATGCTGCCGCTGCGGCTGCTGCGCATCCGGGCCTTCGCGGCGGCCAGCGCAAGCGGGTTCCTGATGAACGGGGCCATCTTCTCGGCGGCGTTCCTGTGCTCGCAGTACTTCCAGCTCGGGCTCGGCTACTCGCCGCTGGCCACCGGACTGCGATTCCTGCCCTGGACCGCCACTCCGATGATCGTCGCGCCGCTGGCCGGGGCGATCGCCGACCGCATCGGGACCCGGCCGCTGATGGCGGCCGGGCTGGCGCTGCAGGCCGGCGGGCTGGCCTGGATCGCGCTGGCTGCTTCGGCCCGGACGCCCTACCCGGAGCTGATCCTGCCGCTGATCATCGCCGGCATCGGCATCTCGGCGGCCATCCCGGCCACGGCGAGCGCGGCCCTGTCTGCGGTACCGCCGGAGGATCTGGGCACGGCGTCCGGGGTCCAGAACACGCTGCAGCGGTTCGGCGGCGTGTTCGGGATCGCGATCGTCAGCGCGGTCTTCGCCGCGACCGGTCACCTGGGCAGCGCCGCCGGCGTAACCGCGGGCTTCCGCCCGGCGCTGGGCGTCGCGGCCGCCCTGTCCCTGCTCGGTGCCGTCATCGCGCTGGCCTTCGGTGCCCGCCGCCGGGCGGCTGCCGTCCGGGACGGTGCCGTCCGGGACGGTGCCGTCCGGGACGCTGAGGGCGGCACGGCTCCGGCAGCGGACTCGGCGCAGCCGGCTGCCGCCCGCTGAGCAGCAGGCAGGCCCGCGCCCCGGCCGGGGTGCGGGCCTGCCTGATCTGGCCGGGGCTAGCCGCGCAGCTGCTTGGCCGCCGCGTCCAGGGCCGTGCCGAAGACCTCGGCGATCTGGTCGAGCTCCGGCTCGGTGATCACGAACGGCGGCGATACCTGCAGCGCCACGCCGCGCAGCAGCCGGGTGATCACGCCGCGCTCGCGGATGTCGGCGACCAGGCGCGCGCCCAGCCCGGGGTCAGCCGCCCGCGCCTCGGCGTCGATCTCGACCGCCGTCAGCAGGCCGGTGCCGGTGCGCACGTCGGCCACCAGCTCGTGCTCGGCCAGCGGCGACAGCTTCGCCGCCAGCACGCTCTCCAGCTCCGCGACCCGGCCCACGAGCTGCTCGCGCTCCAGCACGTCCAGGTTCGCCAGCCCGACCGCGCAGGCGGTGGGATGGGCCTGGTAGGTGTACCCGTGCCGGAAGACCTCCGCCGAGCCCGGCCGCCAGAACGGCTCGGCGACCCGCGGGCCGGCCAGCACCGCGCCCAGCGGCGCGTAGCCGGACGTCAGGCCCTTGGCCATGGTCATCATGTCTGGCTCCAGCCCGTACCGCTCGCTGGCGAACCACCGGCCGAGCCGGCCGAACCCGGTGATCACCTCATCCGCGACGAACAGCACGTCCTGCTCGCGGCAGATCTCCTGAACCCGGGCCAGGTAGCCCTCCGGCGGGAGCAGGATCCCGCCCGCGCCGACGACCGGCTCGCAGAAGAAAGCGGCCACCCGGTCCGCGCCGACCTGGCCGATCAGCTTCTCCAGCGCCGCGGCGTCGTCCCAGGGCACCCGCTCCACCAGCGGAATCAGCGGGCTGAACGCCTCGGTGTTGGCCGGGATGCCGCCCAGCGCGGTGCCATAGGCGTTCACGCCGTGGTAGGCATTCGACCGGCCGATGACGACCTGCTTGGCCGGCTGGCCAGCCGCGCGCCAGTAGGCCCGGGCCAGCTTGGCCGCGGTGTCGATGGCGTCGGAGCCGCCGCCCGGCGTGAAGAACACCTTGGCATCGCTGACCGGCGCCAGCTCCGCGATCCGCCGGGCCAGCGCCTCGGCCGGATGGCTGGTGAACGTCTCGAAGGTCTGGTAGACGGCGAGCTGGCGCATCTGAGCGGCGGCCGCGTCGGCCATCTCGGCCCGGCCGTGCCCGATGTTGCAGTACCACAGGCTGGCGATCGCGTCGAGATAGGAGCGCCCGGTGGCGTCGGTCACGGTGGATCCCGAGCCGCCCGTCATCGTCACCAGGCCGCCGCGCTCGGCCAGGCCGGCCATGTTCGCGTAGCCGTTCCACATGACAGGCGGGCCGGCCGCGCCCTCGCTTGGATCCGTCACCGGTCATCTCCTTCCCGAGCCACCCGAACCAGGAGCATCGCCGCAGCTGGCGCACTCAATCTACAGGGGCGGATCCCGGACAGCCGGACCGGTCAGCCGGTCACGGCGCGAGCACCGCGAACGACTCCGGCGGCATCATGACCGCGGTTCCGGCCAGCTTCACGCCCGGCTGCGACGCGGCCAGCACGCTGGCCGGCCGGCCCGGCAGCGGGACCCGCAGCGGCGCGCCGCCCAGGCTGGCCACGACGAGCAGGCCGCCGCGGTGCGCCACCAGCCACCGGGCCCGCTCATCGAAGCTGACCTCGATCTGGGTCAGCCGGGGGTCGCTGAGCTCGGGCCGGGCCCGGCGCAGCGCGATCAGCTCCCGGTACCAGGCCAGTAGCTCGGCGTGCGGCTCGCCGGTGAGCTGGGCCCAGTCCAGCCGGGAGCGGGCGAACGTGGCCGGGTCCTGCGGGTCGGGCACCACCGCGGCGTTCCAGCCATGCGCCGCGAATTCGCGGCGCCGCCCCTGCGCGACCGCCTCGGCCAGCCACTGCTCGGGGTGATCGGTGAAGTACTGCCACGGCGTGTCCGCGCCCCACTCCTCGCCCATGAACAGCATCGGCGTGAACGGGGCCGTCAGCATCAGGCCCGCGCCCACCTTGGCCAGGGCCGATGGCACCAGGTCAGCGATCCGGTCGCCCGCCGCGCGGTTGCCGATCTGGTCGTGGTCCTGCAGGTAGCCCAGGAACCGGCTGGCCGGGGTGGACAGCACGTCCACCGGCCGCCCGTGGCTGCGACCGCGGAACTCCGACCAGGTGCCGTCGTGGTAGAACACCCGGGTCAGTGTCTTGGCCAGCGCCGCCATCGAGCCGAAGTCGGCGTAGTAACCCTGCTGCTCGCCGGTCAGGGCGGCGTGCAGCGCGTGGTGGAAGTCATCGCTCCACTGCGCGGCCAGCCCGTACCCGCCGGCCTCCCGGGCGGTGACCATCCGCGGGTCGTTGCGATCGGACTCCGCGATCAGCGTCAGCGGCCGCCCCAGCCCGGCGGCCAGCGTGTCCGCCTCGGCCGCCATTTCCTCCAGCACGTGCACGGCCCGCTGATCGACCAGCTCGTGCACGGCGTCCAGGCGCAGCCCGTCCAGGTGATAGTCGCGCAGCCACATCAGCGCGCTGCCGATCACGAACGCCCGCACCTCGTCCGAGCCGGGCTGGTCCAGGTTCACCGCCGGGCCCCACGGGGTGGTGCGCACGTCGGTGAAGTACGGCCCGAAGTCGGCCAGCCGGTTTCCGATGCCGGCGTGGTTGTAGACCACGTCGAGCAGCACGCCCAGGTCCCGCGCGTGGCAGGCATCGACGAACCGCTTCAGCCCGTCGGGCCCGCCGTACGGCTCGTGCACGGCCCACAGGGCGATGCCGTCATAGCCCCAGCCATGCTGGCCGGAGAAGGCCGCCACGGGCATCAGCTGAATGACGTCCACCCCCAGCCCGGCCAGGTACTCCAGCCGGCCGATCGCGGCGTCGAACGTGCCTTCCGGCGTGAACGTGCCGACATGCAGCTCATACAGCACCGAGCCGGCCAGCCGGACGCCCCGCCAGCCGGCGTCGCTCCAGCGGAAGGCGTCCTGGTCATACCGGCGGCTGGGCCCGTGCACCCCGGACGGCTGCCATAGCGACCGCGGGTCGGGCAGCGGGTCCCCGCCGTCGAGACAGAACGCATAGTCGCGCTCCGCCTGCGCCTGCGCCTGGCTCGCCGACCACCAGCCATCCGCGCCGGGGGCCATCGGGTAGCGGCGGCCGGCCGCGGCCAGCTCGACCCTGGACGCGTTCGGGGCCCACACGCGCATCTCGCTCACGGGGGAACCCTAGGAGATGGCGGCCCGGCCGCCGTGCAGCGGCACGGGCGCTAGCCGTGCGCTAGCCGGCCTCCGGCGCCGGCACCAGCAAGGCCACCGGCAGCCGGGTCAGCAGCCGGGCCAGCGGGATCCGCGGGCCGTCGTGCACCGCATCGGTCAGCACGTCCCGCCAGGCGCTCACCGGGCCGGCGGCGGGCCGCAGCGGCGTCTCGGGCAGCACCAGCTCCGTGCCGGACCAGCCGCCGCGCTGCCGCAGTCCGCCGGGCAGCCGGGTGACGACGGTGACCGCGTGGCCGCCGCGTGCGAACGCGACTGCGTGACCGGCGGCCGGGCCGGCGGCGCCCAGCGGCTCGTAGCTCCCGGCGAACCAGCCCGGGTGCTCCCGGCGCAGCCGCAGGGCCCGCGAGGTGACCAGCAGCTTCTGCCGGTCCAGGGCCGCACCCGCGCCCCTCGCCCCGGCCGCCGGGAGCTGGTCGTCGGTCAGCGGGCCATCGAGCTCCGCCAGCAGGTCCCGGCGGCGGGCGAAGTCCACGGGGCGCCGGTTGTCCGGGTCGACCAGGGCGAAGCCGCCCAGCTCGCAGCCCTGGTACACATCAGGCACGCCCGGCATGGTGAGCTGCACCAGCTTGGCGCCGAGTGAGTTGATGGTCGCGTCGGGCTCGATCCGGGCCACGAAGCCGGCGATCCGGCCGGCCAGGCCGCCGCCCGCGGCGGCCACGGTGTCAGCCAGGGCGGCCTTGGCCAGGCCCAGCACGGCGGCCTCGTAGTCCTCGTCCGGGTCGGTCCAGGACGTCGCCGTCTTGGCCTCGCGCATCGCCTTGCGCAGGTACTCGGTGAGACGGCCGGGCTCGATCGGCCAGGCGCCGGCCAGGGTCTGCCATAGCAGGTACTCGGTGTCGGGCTCGGGGAGCCGGACCTCGCCGAACTGCGCCGCGCTCAGGGCGGCGGCCCGGTCATGCCAGGCCGCTGCCTCGGCGGCCCACTCGGCCGGGCGCTCCGCCAGCACGGCCAGCCGGGCCCGCAGGTCCTCACCGCGCTTGGTGTCGTGCGTGGCCAGCGTCGTCATGGTGGCGGGCCAGTCCCGGGCCAGCCGGGTGGCGAAGGCATGAAACTCCGCCGGGCCCGCCCCGAGCCGGGCCGGCTCACCGCCGACCTCGTTGAGTGCCGTCAGCCGGGACCAGCGGTAGAACGCGGTGTCCTCCACGCCCTTGGCCATTACCGGCCCGCTGACCTGCTGGAACCGCACCGCCAGCTCGCGAGCCGGCCGGGCGGCGGGCGGGTCCAGGAGCAGGGCGGTGAGGGCCGTCAGGGCCGGGGCCAGCCGGGCGGGCAGCCGGGCCCGGGCCTGCCGCTCGGCGTCGGCCAGCTGACTCACGGCGGCCCGCGGCACGGGCTCGCCGGGGATCACGTAAGCCCGGTACACCGGCACGGCGCTGACCAGCTCGGTGAGGATCGTGCGCAGGTCGGTGCTGGTGCACCCGGCCAGTTCCGGGTGACCGCACCGGGCCGCCAGAGCGACCAGGCGGGCGACCTCGGCGGCGAGCAGGCCGCCGGCCACCTCTCGCCGGGCCGCGGCCGCGACCGGCGCGAACGCGGCGGGCCCGCCGGTGAACCGGGTGTAGTTGCGGGTCAGCGCCGGCCCGCCGGCCGGGTCGGCGAACAGCCCGCCGACCACGGCCAGGCTGTCGTAGCCGGTGGTGCCGGCGCACTCCCAGGCCGCGGGCAGCTGCTCATCGGTGGCCAGGATCTTCTCGGTGACGACCCACGCGCCGCTGGTGGCGGTGGCCAGCCGCTGCAGGTAGCAGCGGGGCTCGGCCAGCCCGTCCGGGTGATCCACCCGCAGGCCGTCGATCAGCCCCTCGGCGACCAGGCCCAGCAGCACGCCGTGCGTGGCCGCGAACACGTCCTCCTCCTGCACCTGGACGCCGATCAGCGTGGTGACGTCGAAGAACCGCCGCCAGTTGAGCTCGGCGGCCGCCGTCCGCCAGCTGGCCAGCTCGTAATACTGGGCGGCCAGCAGCCCGGCCAGCGGCAGCTCCGCGGTACCGGGGCGCAGCGGCAGGACATGCTCGAAATAGCGCAGCACCGGCCCGTCCTGCGGCCAGGCCGGGTCACCGCCAGGGTCGACGGCCAGGTCGGCCAGGCAGGCATCCGGCGGCCCGGCCAGGATCGGCAGCAGCAGCCGCCCGTCCCGCGCGGCCCAGTCGATGTCGAACCAGTGCGCGGCAGCGGAGTCCGGGCCATCGCGCAGCACCGACCAGAACGGCCGGTTCTGCGACTGCGGCGGGCCGATGCCCATGTGGTTGGGCACGATGTCGGCGACGATGCCCAGCCCGTGCTCGCGGAAGGCCGCGGCCATCGCCCGGAAGCCGGCCTCCCCGCCGAGCTCAGCGCTGATCCGGGAGTGGTCGACGACGTCGTAGCCGTGCGCGGAGCCCGCCGCGGCCTGCAGGATCGGTGACAGGTAGACGTGGGTCACGCCCAGCCCGGCCAGGTAGCCGGCGATCTCAGCGGCGCGGGCGAACCCGAACTCGCGGCGCAGTTGCAGCCGGTACGTCGAGACCGGCCACGGACCTGCTGGGCTAGGCACGGCGCAGGACCTGCAGGGAGCGGTTGCCGACCTCGATCGTGTCCCCGGCCCGGACCGGCGGGCCGGCCGCACCGTCCCCGGCCGGCCCGTCCGGGGACGGCTCGGCAGCGGCGGTGTCCAGCACCCGCTGCCACTGCTCGCCGTACCGGGCGGCCGGTACGGCGAACTTCAGGTCGGCCTCGCTGGCGTTGAACAGCAGCAGGAACGAGTCGTCGCGGACGCGCTGGCCGCGCGGATCGGGCTCGCTGATCCCGTCGCCGTTCAGGAACACGGTGAGTGACTTGGCGAACCCGGCGTCCCAGTCCTCGCCGGTCATCTCCTCGCCCGACGGGGTGAACCAGGCGATGTCCCCGACCTGATCGGGCCGGCCCGCGAGCGGCTCGCCCTGGAAGAACCGGCGGCGGCGGAAGACGGGGTGGCTGGCCCGCAGCCGGATCAGCGTCCGGGCGCACTCCAGCAGCGAGTCCGTTCCGGATTCGTCCTGTCCTGACGGACCCGATCGCGACCCGGTGCCGGGTGGCCAGGCGACCCACGAGATCTCGTTGTCCTGGCAGTAGCCGTTGTTGTTGCCCTGCTGGGTGCGGCCCAGCTCATCGCCGGCCAGCAGCATCGGCACGCCCTGCGACAGCAGCAGGGTGGTCAGGAAGTTGCGCTGCTGGCGGGCCCGCAGCCCGGCGATGGCCGGGTCGTCGCTAGGGCCCTCGGTGCCGCAGTTCCAGGACCGGTTGTCGTCGGTGCCGTCCCGGTTGTCCTCGCCGTTGGCCTCGTTGTGCTTGTGGTCGTAGCTGACCAGGTCGGCCAGGGTGAAGCCGTCGTGGGCGGTGACGAAGTTGACCGAGGCGACGGGACGGCGGCCATCGCTCTGGTACAGGTCGCTGGAGCCGGTCAGCCGGGAGGCGAACTCCGGCAGGGTGGCGGACTGGCCGCGCCAGAAGTCGCGGACGGTGTCGCGGTACTTGCCGTTCCACTCCGACCACAGCGGCGGGAAGTTGCCGACCTGGTAGCCGCCGTCGCCGACATCCCACGGCTCGGCAATCAGCTTGACCTGGGACACGACGGGGTCCTGCTGGACCAGGTCGAAGAACGACGACAGCCGGTCCACCTCGTGGAACTGCCGGGCCAGCGCGGCGGCCAGGTCGAACCGGAAGCCGTCGACGTGCATCTCCAGGACCCAGTACCGCAGCGAGTCCATGATCAGCTGGAGCACCTGGGCGTTGCGCATCAGCAGGCTGTTGCCGGTGCCGGTGGTGTCCATGTAGTACCGGCGGTCCTCATCGACCAGCCGGTAGTAAGCGGTGTTGTCCAGGCCGCGGAACGACAGCGTCGGGCCGAGCTGGTTGCCCTCGGCGGTGTGGTTGTAGACCACGTCGAGGATGACCTCGATCCCGGCCTCGTGCAGGGCGCGGACCATGGCCTTGAACTCCTGAACCTGCTGGCCGCGCTGGCCGGTCGCGCAGTAGGCGTTGTGCGGGGCGAAGAACCCGATGGTGTTGTAGCCCCAGTAGTTGGACAGGCCCCGCTCTTCCAGGACGCCGTCGTCAACGAACTGATGCACCGGCATGAGCTCGATGGCGGTAATGCCCAGGGCCTGCAGGTGCTCGATGATCGCCGGGTGCGACAGGCCCAGGTAGGTGCCGCGCTCGGCCTCCGGGATGGCCGGGTGCAGCCGGGTCAGGCCGCGCACGTGCGCCTCGTAGATGACGCTGTCGTGGTACGGGATCCGGGGCGGCCGGTCATCGGTCCAGTCGAAGTAGGGGTTGACGACCACCGACCGGGGCACGAACGGCGCGGAGTCGGCCTGGTTGCGCTGGCCGGGGTCGGCGAACTGGTAGGAGAAGACCGCCGGGTCCCAGCGCACCCGGCCCTCGACGGCCTTGGCGTACGGGTCGAGCAGGAGCTTGGCCGGGTCGCAGCGCTGCCCGGCCGCCGGATTGTAGGGGCCGTGCACCCGGTACCCGTAGCGCTGGCCGGGTCCGGCGGACGGCAGGTAGCCGTGCCAGACGAAGCCGTCCACCTCGCGCAGGTCGGTCCGGCTCTCGGTCCCGTCGTCGTCGAACAGGCACAGCTCGACGCGCTCGGCCGCCTCGGTGAAGACCGCGAAGTTGGTGCCGACCCCGTCATAAGTGGCGCCGAGCGGGTGGCTGGCGCCGGGCCAGGCGGACGCGGCCGGTGCTGGCCCGCCCGGTTCTGGCCCGGCCGGGGAGGCCTCCGGCTGGCCGGGTTCCGTCTGGTCTGGCAAGGTTCGCTGTCCCGCCTTTCCTGCGGTGCTGTCAGGTCCACGGTAGGGCCCGGCGGTGCCGCGGCGGGCAGCCATGCCCGGGGCCGTGGCAGGCGGGCAATGTGCCCGCCGCCCGCTGGCCGCGGACCCGGTCATTTTCACCCGCCGCAGCTTCCCCCCGAATCCTCGCGCAAACGGCCCGGCGGCGGGGCCAGCCAGCAGCAGCTGGACCGGCCGGCAGCCCGCGACCGCGGGTGGCGGCGCCCGGCGGGCCGGGAGTCCGGTGGCGGCCGGGCCGCGGGTGGCGGCGGGCGGGTGTGCTGCTGCCCGGCGCGGCTGCGTGTACGTGAGCCATTTCAGGGCAGCTGGCGGTCATGCCCTCCGCGCCTGCCCGCCGCCGGCCGCCCGCCTCCTTGCGGTCACGCGCCGGGCGCGCGGGGTGGCGCGCAGCCTTGCGGTCGCGTGCCGGGCGCGCGGGGTGGCCCGCAGCGGCCGGGATGGCGCTGCTCGCGGCGGCGGGCTGCGCCGGCGCCGCGCCGCCCGCCTATCCGCCCGGGCAGGCCAGTACCGGGCAGCCGGCCGCGCCGTCGGCCGGGCCGCGCACGGTGACCACAGAACTCGGCGGCCGGCACACCGCCGAGCTGCAGGTCCTCAGCGGCGCGACGACCGTCACGGTCGGCACCGCCGCACTCGGCGGCGACCTGGCCCGCGCCAGCGTGCCGCCGGGCGCCGGGGTCCGGCCGCGCCTGGTGGTCAGCGGCAGCACCGTGCAGGTGTTCCTGGACAGCGCCGGGACCAGCGGTCCGGCCACCGTCGCGGTGACGCTCAGCTCCGCGGTGGCCTGGCGCCTGGCGTTCAACGGCGGGGCGACCGTGACCTCGGTCTTCCTCGGCCGCGGCCGGCTGCGCGGCGCCGACTTCACCGCCGGGTCGAGCCAGATCACCCTGCGGCTGCCCCGGCCGCACGGCACGGTCCCCGTTGTGCTCGCCGGCGGGGCCAGCCAGGTCACGGTCACCACCCCGCACGGGGTCCCGGCGCAGCTGGACCTGGACGGCGGCGCGGGCCACGCCGCCCTGGACGGCCAGGCCTACAGCGGTGTGGCCGGCGGGACGGTGCTGACCGGGCCGGGCTGGACCGCCGCCGTCAGCCGGTATGACATCGAGGCCCCGGCCGGGATCTCGTCCATCACCGTCGGCCACTGGTAATCCCGGTCCGCTCATCCCGGCCCGCCCACCCCCGTACTCCCGGTCCGCCGCATCGCCGGCCGCCGCGGGCCAGCCGGCGATGCCCGGGGCATGGCAAGATGCGTGAGATGCCTGATACGCCCATGGACCTGGTTATCCGCGGCGGGACGGTGACCGGGCCCGGTCACCGCGAGATCGCCGACATCGGCGTGCGCGACGGGCGGATCGCCCAGCTCGGCGGCGCCATGACCGGACGCGAGGAACTTGACGCCAGCGGCCTGCTCGTCGTCCCCGGCGGGATCGACGCGCACGTCCACCTGGTGTGCGCCGCGCTGGCCGCGGCGGTAGCGGCTCAGTTCCCCGGTGAGCCGGCCTGGGTGGATGACTTCTGGTCCGGCTCGCAGGCGGCCATCGCCGGCGGCATCACCTCCGTCGGCAACATGACCTTCGGCCTGCCCGGCGAGTCGATGACCGACGCCATCGAGCGCGACAAGGCAGGCGCCGCGGCTGAGGCCGGCGTCGACTTCTTCCTGCACCCGGTGCTGGCCGGCCTGGGCGAGGACAGCGCTGCGGAGATCGGCCGGCTGGCCGCCGGCGGCCACACCAGCCTCAAGGTCTTCCTGTCCGATCCGGACTACGCCGCCGGCACGCCGGGCCTGGCCGATGCCATCGCCGCGGCCGGCCGGGCCGGCGCCCTGACGCTCCTGCACTGCGAGGACGCCGGCCTGCTCACAGAGGCCGGCCACCAGCTGATCGACTCCGGGCGCGGCGGGATCGAGCACTTCCCCGACGCGCGGCCGGTTGGCGCTGAGGTCGAGGCGATCGACCAGGCCGCGGCCATCGCCCGGCAGACCGGCGCCCCGGTGTACGTGGTGCACCTGTCGTCAGCGGCCGCGCTGGACCGGTCCAGCGCGGCCCGGGCCGCCGGGCTGCCGTTCTACGTCGAGACCCGGCCGCTGTACCTGCACCTGACCCGCGAGCGCTTCGAGGAACCCGACGCGGCCAAGTACGTGGGTGCCCCGCCGCTGCGCGAGCCGGCCGACCGGGACGCGCTGTGGGCCGGCCTGGCGGCGGGCACGATCGACACCCTGTGCAGTGATCACGCCCCGTGGACGCTGAGCGACAAGCTGGACCCGGACCTGAACGTGGTAACCGCCCGGCAGGGCGTGGCCGACCTCGAGACGCTGATGCCGATGCTGTTCTCCGAGGGCGTGCTGACCGGCCGGATCTCGCTGGACCGGTTCATCGAGCTGACCTCGGCCAGCGCAGCCCGGCTGTTCGGGCTGTACCCGCGCAAGGGGGTCATCGCGGTCGGCTCCGACGCGGACCTCGGCCTGTGGGATCCCGAGCTGAGCCGCACCATTGACGGCGCGCAGATGAGCTCGCGGGCCGGCTACTCGGTGTATGACGGCTGGACGGTCCAGGGCTGGCCGCGGTTCGTCACCCGGCGCGGCCAGGTCGTGCTGGCCGACGGCGAGTGCCTGGCCCGGCCGGGTCAGGGCCAGTGGCTGCCGCGCGGCCGGACCAGCCCGCCGGGGCCGGCCAGCCCGCCCGGCCCTCACATCCCGCCCGGCTCCTAGCCTGGCCCCGGCTCGCGGACCACCTCGGCCGGATCCTTGTCATCGCGCAGGCCCTTATAAGCCGGAGCGCGCAGCCGCCCGGCGCTGGTCCACTGCGTGAAGGCCACCTCCACCACCAGCCGGGGCTCGGCCCAGACCGCCAGCCGCGCGTGCTCGGGGGGCACCTCGGTGGCAAACGGCGAGCTGTCCCGGCGCAGCGGCGCCAGCCGCGCAGCCAGCAGCTGCAGCGTCTGCCGGGTGAAGCCGGTCCCGACGTGCCCGGCGTAGGCCAGCCCGGTGTCGCCGTGCACGCCGATCAGCAGGGAGCCGATCTGGCCCGAGCGGCCCCGCTCGCCCGGCTGCCAGCCGCCCACCACGGCCTCCTGTCGGTACACGTTCTTCACCTTGATCCAGCTACCCGACCGCTTGCCCGGCTCGTAGCGCGAGGCCAGCCGCTTGGCCACCACGCCCTCCATGCCCTGCGACACCGAGGCGGCCAGCACGTCGGCGCCGGACTCGCCGGTGAACGCCGGCGGCGTCTGCCAGCTGCGCCCGTTCAGCGCGAGCTCATCCAGCAGCTCCCGGCGCTGGGCGTAGGGCAGGTCCAGCAGCAGGTGCCCGTTCAGTGCCAGCAGGTCAAAGGCGATGTAGGTCACCGGCAGGTGCCGCATCAGCACCCGGGCCTCGGCGGCCGTGGCAATGTTCATGCGCTGCTGCAGCGCCTCGAAGCTCGGCCAGCTCTGCCCGCCGAAGGCCACGATCTCGCCATCCAGTACCGCGGCTGAGGCGCCGGCCTCCCGCACCGCGCCGGCCAGGCCGGCCGGGCCGGCCAGCTCCGGGTAGGCGTGGGTGATGTCCCGGCCGGTCCGTGAGGTCAGCCGCAGCTGGTCCCCGGCGGTGGCGGCAATGGCGCGCAGGCCATCCCACTTCATCTCATAAGCCCAGCCCGCGTCGTCCGCGGGGAGCTGGCCGCCGGTCGCGAGCATGGGCCGCAGCCCGGGCGGCAGGTCCGGTGGCTCCCGACTCCCCGTATCGGTCACACGGGTATCAGTACCCGGCCGGGCCGGGCGCTAGCCAGGCCGCGCCGGCCCGGCCGCGCTCCGGCGCCGGCCCGGGCCCGACCGTACTGGCCCGACCGCACTGGCCGGGCGGCGCTACCCCATGGACTTGGCGCCGTCCAGGGCCTCGCGGATGATGTCGGCATGCCCGGAGTGCTGGGCGGTCTCGGCGATGATGTGCAGGAAGACCCGCCGCGCCGACCAGGTGGCACCCGGCTCGAACCACGGCGCCTCGGGCAGCGGCTGCGCGGCGTCCAGGTCCGGCAGCGCCCCGACCAGCTCGTCGGTCCGGCTCGCGACCTTCTCGTACTCGGCCAGGATGCCGGCCAGCGTCTCGCCCGGCAGCATCCGGAAGTTGTTCGCGTAGGCGGTTATCGCCGCCTCGTCCCGGTAGTCGAAGGCCATCACCGACGGGCCCTCCTGGATGAACCGGATCCACTGCTGCTCCGTGGCAGCCACGTGCTTGATCAGCCCGCCCAGGGTCAGCTCGCTGATCGTGGTGCGCTGCGCACCCTGCTCGTCGGTCAGCCCGCGGACGGTGTTCCGCAGGAAGTACCGGTGCCGGTCCAGGCTGGCCACCAGGTCCGCGCGCTCGCCGGTCACAGTCGTCTCGCCTGCCGTCATCGCCTGCCACCCATCGTCATCGGTTCCCCGCTGCGCCTGCCGGGCGGGCTGCTGTCTGCGGGTTCCACGGTATGGCCTGGCACCGACATTCCCCGTGCTCCCGGCGAGCCGTCTGCCGTGTCGGCCGCGATCGTCCGGCAGCGGATTCCCGCAGCTCAGGCCAGGGTCTCGCCGCCGGAGAAGGTGGTCCCGACGCTGCGGTAGTAGCCGCCGATCAGCTCCTGCGGCGCCAGCCGGGTCAGCTCCTCGACCGGCGAGTCCAGCAACTCCAGCTCGGCCGTGCCGGCGAATGCCGGGCCGAGCTCGACGCCGGTTCCCCGCATAGTCACCATCTCGGCCACCGAATCCCGGCCGTCGGCCTCGATCCGCGGCAGGTACCGGTGGTGCAGCATCGGCAGCGCGTTGACGAACCCGGCGCCGTCCGACGGGCCGGTGATGGTGAACCGGGCCGTGATCAGGCGGCGGTCAGCGGCGGCCACCGTGGCGCCGAACCGGCCGCCGGGCTGCAGCCGCGGGCCGGCCCGGCCGACCGTGACCGGCCGGGTGAGATAGATCGAGCCGAGCTTCTTCGGGTAGCCCTGCAGGTGGCCGCGGGCCAGTGCGAAGTCCTTGTCCACCCAGATGTAGACGCACCGCGACCACAGCCGGCCCTGGTACCGGCAGCGGACCACCACGAACGCCTCCTTGTACTGCAGGCGCACCGGATCCAGCACTTCCTCGAAGGTGTCCGAGCAGGACTGCCAGTCAGCAAACACGACGGCCACCGCGCCCGGGTCCTCGGAGTCCAGCGGCGGCTGCAGCGGATCGGGCAGCAGCTCGGCGACCGCCGCCGGATCGGTCCGGTACTCGATGGTGAGCAGGTCACCGGAGTAGTGCCAGGGTGGAGCCGGGAGCAGCGAGGAGGTGCCGGTCGCCGTCCGCGGGAAAAGGAAGCCGTTGAGCCGCGCCACCGGATCACCATAACATTCGGTTCCAAACAAAACGGGTGCCCGCCGGGTCCCGGCCCGCCGGGCAGCGGGCCGGTCAGGTAGCCGGCAACCGAGCCGCCGGAGCGCAGAGGGAGCACGCCATGCCAGCCGTCCAGACCCGCCGCATCCTGCTCGACGGCATTGCTGCTGAGGTGGCCGTCAGCACTGCCGCCCCGGGCGCCGACCGGCTGCTCGCCGCGGATGGCCGCCAGCTGAGCGCGGACGATGCCGTGCACCTGCCGCCGTGCCAGCCGACCAAGATCCTCTGCGTCCACCTGAACTACCGCAGCCGGATCACCGAGTTCGGCTCCCGGCCCCCGGCCACGCCCACCTACTTCCACAAGCCGGTCTCGGCGCTGAACAGCCACGGGGGCGCCATCGTGCGCCCGGCGGGCTGCCAGTGGCTGAACTATGAGGGCGAGATCGCCATCGTCATCGGCGCCACGTGCCGCAACGTCGCGCCGGCGGACGCCGGCGCGTACGTGGCCGGCTACACCATCGGCAACGACTTCGGCCTGCATGATTTCCGTGACACCGACGCGGGGTCGATGCTGCGGGTCAAGGGCTCGGACACGCTGTGCCCGCTAGGCCCCGGCCTGGTCCGCGGCTGGGATTTCCGGCACAAGTCCATCCGGACCACCGTCAACGGCCGGGAGGCGCAGTCCGGCAGCACCGACGAGATGCTGTTCGACATGCACTACCTGATCGCGGACCTGGCCCGGACGATCACCCTGGTGCCCGGCGACGTCATCCTGTCCGGCACCCCGGCCGGGTCCCGGCCGGTCCAGCCCGGCGACGTGGTCTCGGTTGAGGTGGACGGGCTCGGCACGCTGACCAACACCATCGTGACCGGGCCGGCCGCCATCCCGGCCGGCGTCGGCGCCCAGCCGTCGTCCTCGGAGGAGGTCATGTCTACTGCTCTCGGCGGCGACTGGGAGTTCCGCGGCGTCCGCCCGCCCCGCCGCGACTGACCCCGGCCGCCGCAGCCTGACCGGGCGCTTGCCGTCTCGGCTGCCGGCCGGCCGGGACCGCGCGAGACTGAGCTGGTGACGCTGATCGTCGTGTCTGGTGCGCCGGGTACCGGGAAGTCGACCATCGCGGCGGCCATCGCGGCCGACTTGCGCTGGCCGGTGCTGTCCCTCGACCCCATCAAGGAACTGCTGGCCGACGTCCTGGGCCTGGGCGACGAGGACTGGTCCGACCGGCTCGGCGATGCCGCCGCCGAGATCGTCTTCCGGCAGGCGGCCAGCTTTCCCGCGGCGGTGGCCGAGGGCTGGTGGCGGCGCGCGCGCCGGGACCGGGCGGTCGAGGTGTTCGCCGGGGCCGTGGAGGTGTTCTGCCGCTGCGAGCCGGAACTGGCCCTGAGCCGGATGCGCGCCCGGCATGGCCACGGCCGGCATCCCATCCACCGGGACGTGATCAATCCCGTGATGCTGGAGCGGGCCAGCGAGCTCGCCGCGACCGTGCTCCCGCTTGGCCTTGGCGCGGAGCTCATCACGGCCGATACCGGGCAGGCAGGAGCGGTCGCGGCGGCCGTGGCGCGGGCCCGGGCTGCCATCCGCCGCTGAGCCCGGCCTGCCACGTACGATCTGTCCATGCCAGGACGGCTCGCCACCGGTAGCGCCCGTGATCTCGTGCAGGCCGAGCGCGACATCCGCAGCCGCATCGGCGGCCAGCACCTCGATTTCGCGGCGATGGCCGCGGTGTCGAACATCTACCGGGCGGCCAACGTGGTCCGCAACCGCATGGAGCAGAAGGTCCTGGCCGACGAGGACCTGTCGTGGGCGGCCTTCACCGTGCTGTTCGTGCTGTGGATCTGGGGCGACCAGCAGACCCGCCACCTGGCCGACGAGGCCGGCGTCACCAAGGGCACGCTGACGGGCGTGCTGAAGACGCTGGAGAAGCGCGACCTGGTCCGGCGCCGGGCGCACGAGCAGGACGGGCGGCTGGTGCTGGTCGGCCTGCAGCCTGCGGGCCGGGCGGTCATCGAGCGGCTGTTCCCGGCGTTCAACGCCAGCGAGACGCTGGTCAGCTCGGGGCTGACCGACGCGGAGAAGACCCAGCTAGCCGCCCTGCTCCGCAAGATCATCCGAACCGTGGAGGGCGACTGACCGGCGACCGTTGACACCGTGGCCGGCCCGAGCTTAACGTTTGGAAGCAAACAATCAGCGGCCCACCCGGGCAGGCGGGAGAATGAGCTGAGCGGGAACACGCGAGTCGCCGACGTGGCCGTGAGCCTCGACCACTACATCGGCGGTCAGCGCGTGCCCTCGCAGTCCGGCCAGCGGTTCGCCGACATCAGCCCGATCGATCAGGGCGTGCTGGGCGAGGTCGCCCGGGGCGGTGCGGCTGAGGCCAGCGCCGCCGTCAGCGCGGCCGCCGCGGCCTTCCCGGCCTGGGGCACGACCACGCGCCAGCAGCGGGCCCGGTCCCTGCACCAGGTCGCTGACGTACTGGAGCGGCGCATCGGCGAGCTGGCCGCGGTCGAGACGGCCGACAACGGCGCGCTGCTCCGCTCCCACCTGCGCGGCGTCATGCCGCGGGTGGTGCACAACTTCCGGTTCTTTGCCGACTGGCTGCTGCGGCTGCACCACGACGACTTCGATACCCGCGGCCACCGCAACCAGGTCAGCTGGGACCCGGCGGGCGTGGCGGTGCTCATCACGCCCTGGAACGCGCCGCTGATGCTGGCCACCTGGAAGGTGGCCCCGGCGCTGGCGGCCGGCGCGACGGTCGTGCTCAAGCCGGCCGAGTGGGCCCCGCTGACCGCGTCGCTGCTCGCCGACGCCACGGCCGAGGCCGGCCTCCCGCCGGGGGTATTCAACGTCGTCCAGGGCATCGGCGCCGAAGCCGGCCAGGCGCTCGTCACCGACAGCCGGGTGGCGCGGATCAGTTTCACCGGCTCGGTCCCGACCGCGCGGCACATCGCGGCATCCGCCGCGGCCAGCCTGACCCCGGTCAGCTTCGAGCTGGGCGGCAAGTCCCCGTTCGTGGTCTTCGCCGATGCCGACCTGGACCTGGCGGCCGACCTGGCCGCCGGGCAGTACGACAACGCGGGGCAGGTCTGCCTGGCCGGGACCCGGCTGCTGGTCGAGGAGCCGGTCGCCGCGGAGTTCACCCGGCGGCTGCTGGCCCGGATCCGGAACCTGCGCCAGGGCGACCCGCGCGACGACAGCACCGACATCGGGCCGCAGATCACCGCCGAGCACGTGGCGCGCGTCGACGGGTTCGTGCAGCGGGCCCGGGCCGCCGGCGTTCAGGTGCTGGCCGGCGGCGGCCCGAACGCCGAGCTGGGCGGGCTCTACTACCAGCCGACCCTGCTGGCCGGCGCCGAGCCCGGCGCGGAGATCCTCACCGCCGAGGTGTTCGGCCCGGTGCTGACGCTGCAGTCCTTCGACGGCGAGGACGAGGCCGTCACGCTGGCCAACGACACCGAGTACGGGCTGGCCGCCGTGGTCGTGACCGGCGATCCGGACCGGGCCCGCCGGGTCAGCGCCCGGCTGGTGGCCGGGACCGTGTGGGTGAACTGCTTTTTCGTGCGCGACCTGCGGGCGCCGTTCGGCGGCTCGCGGAACTCGGGCATCGGCCGCGAGGGCGGCAACTGGAGCTTCGATTTCTACTGTGACGTCAAGAACACCGTGACCTCCCCCGGCGGCTGGACCCGCGACCACGGGGCGACGGGCGACGGGACAACCCCCCGCGAGGTGCCGCATGGATGAGCAGTTTGACCGGCTGCGGGTGCTGTGGCCCGACCACCTCGGCCTGGCCCGCGGCAAGTACGTGCCGGCCCGGATGGCCGACCGTGGCGCCCGGCACTGCACCGGCGTGTGGGCGCTGGGCTACAACCGCGAGATGGAGCCCGGCACCACGGGCTCGAACTACTACGACGGGCTGCCCGACATGGTGGCGCAGTTCGACCCGGCCGAGATCCGGCCCGGCTGGGAGGACCGCACCGGCGTGGTCGTGGCCGACCTGGCCGAGCACGGCGAGCCGGTCACGGTGTCGCCGCGGGCGGCGCTGCGCCGCGCGGTGGCCGCCTGGCAGGACCGCGGCCTGCAGCCGATGGCCGGCATCGAGCTGGAGGCGTTCCTGCTGGAGAGCGACGGGGCCGGAGGCTGGCGGCCGCTGGACACGCCCGGCGCGTTCGTCTACGGCACCGGGACGGCGGTTGACCCCGGCGGCGTGATCGACGAGATCTGGGCCGCCGCGGACCGGGCCGGCCTGCCGGTCGAGGCCATCAACAGCGAGTACGACACCCCGCAGTTCGAGTTCACGCTGGAGTACGCGGACGCGCTGCGCGCTGCCGACGAGGCGTTCTTGTTCAAGGTGCTGGCCCGCGAGGTGGCCAGCCGCCATGGGCTGGTATGCACCTTCCTGGGCAAGCCGCTGTCCGACCGTGGCGGCAGCGGCCTGCACGTCAACCTCAGCATGACCAGCCCGGACGGCAGCAACGCCTTCGATGATCCCGGCGGCGATCACGGGATGTCCGACCTGGCCCGGCGCTGCGTGGCCGGGCTGCTGGAGCACCACGAGGCGCTGGCAGGCCTGCTGGCGCCGACCGTCAACGCCTACAAGCGGCTGCAGCCCGGCGCACTGGCGGGCTGCTGGGCCAACTGGGGCTACGACCATCGCGGCGCGACGGTGCGGATCCCCGGCGAGCGGGGCCGCGCGGCACGCGTCGAGCACCGGCTGGCCGACGGCGCGGCGCCGCCGCACATCGCCGTGGCCGCCGTGCTGCAGGCGGCGCTGCTCGGCGTGACCGGCGACGCCGCGCTGCCGCCCGCCGAGACCGGCGACGGGCTGGAGCACGTGGACACCGAGCGCTGCGTGCCGCCGGACCTGGGCGCGGCGCTCGACGTCCTGGAAGCGGACAAGGCGCTGTGCGCGGCGATCGGCGCCGACCTGGCCGCGCAGCACATCTCAGTCAAGCGCGCGGAGTGGCGGCGGTACTGCCAGGCCACGACGGACTGGGAACTGCGCGAGTACCTCCCGTTTCTTTGAGCGGGCAGCAGCCGGTACCAGGGGCGGGAGCACGGATGCAGGGGAAGGGAACGAGCCGTGGGTGAGATAGTCGGCGCGGCGCTGGTCGCGCACGTCCCCACCATCGTCATGCCGGAGGCGGAGCGCCGCGAGCTCAACAACGGCCAGGACACCACGCTGGTCGCAGGACTGAACCGGATCCGGGCCGAGCACCTGGACCGGCTCGCGCCCGACACCATCGTGGTGTTCGACACGCACTGGTTCACTACCTTCGAGCACTGCATCAGCGCGCACGAGCGGCGGTCGGGCCGCTACACCTCCGACGAGCTGCCGCGCGGCATGGCCGGCATGCCGTATGACTACCCCGGCGACCCGGAGCTGGCCCTGGCCGTCGCGCAGGTCGCGGAACAGACGCCGGATACCTGGGTGCACGCCAGCAGCGACGAGTACCTGCCGGTGCACTACCCGACCATCAACCTGCTGCCGTACCTGCAGGGCACCGAGCGCTGGGTCAGCGTCGGCGTCTGCCAGAGCGCGCTGACCGAGGACTTCCTGCTGTTCGGCGAGGTGCTGGCGCGCGCGGTCCAGCGCACCAGCCGCCGCGTGGTCCTGCTGGCCTCCGGCGGCATGAGCCACCGGTTCTGGCCGCTGCGGGAGATCCGCCAGCACGAGGCCTCCGACCCCGCGCACATCATCTCGCCGCAGTCGCGTGCGGCCGACCAGAAGCTCCTGGAGCATTTCCGGAACGGGGATCACCGCGCGGTCATCGACGGCATGCCGGACTATGCCCGGGCCGCCCCCGAAGGATTCTTCGGGCACTACCTGATGATGGCCGGGGCCATCGGGGGGCGGGACTGCGCGGCGGCCGGGATGCAGTGCTCGGATTATGAGTCGGCGGTCGGGACCGGCCAGGTCGACATGTGGTTTGAGCGGCCGCCCGGCGGCTGGTCCGCCGCCCCGTAGGCCGCCGAGTCACACCGGCAACTCCCGCCCCGCCGAAGCTGGCCGGCCCGGAGATTGCGGTGGATCGGACGGGCCGCAGCCCGCCCGATCCACCGCGTTGTTCGCGAACGCCCTGCCGTCAGCTGACGGGGGCGCGGCGTCAACTGACGGGAGCGCGGCGTCAGCCGACCGGGGCGCGCCGTCAGCTGACCGGGGCGCGGCGTCAACTGACCGGGGCGCGGCCGGCGAGGCGGAGGGCGGCTGCGACCAGCCGGTCGGCCCGCGCGGCCGCGGCCGGCTCCTCGGCGATCGTCTGCGCGAGGAACTTCTCCGGGTCCCGCCCGGCCCGCTCGGCCTCCGCGCGGCCGCCGTCGGTCAGCCACCGTTCCAGCTGCGGGCCGTCCACCTCGGGGTGGAACTGCACCGCCAGGTTGCCGCGCAGGGTAAAGGCCTGCACGCTGACCTCGTTGCGGGCCAGGATCGTCGCCTCGGCCGGGGGCAGGCACTGGTCACCGTGGAACTCCAGCCACGGGCCGGGCTCAATGATGTCCGGGTCGAGCGACTCGATCATCGTCCAGCCGACCTCCTTGCGGGGGGCCGCCGTCACCTGCCCGCCGTGCGCCGCCGACAGGGCCTGCGCGCCGAAACAGATGCCGAGCACCGGGACTCCGGCCCGGTCGGCCTGCCGCAGCCAGTCCAGCTCGGCGCCGATCCACGAGCCGATCGTGGCCTCGTCATAGACCGACCAGACGGCACCCAGCACCACGATGTGGTCCACGCCGTCCAGCGAGGGCAGCGGGCCGTCGCCGGGAAACAGGTGCGTGCTGAGCTGCGCCCCGCGCGCCGCGAACGCATCCGCAATGAATCCGGCCTCGTCCACCTCGTGATGCCGCACGACGATCACCCGCATCTGCCGACCTCCTTCACCAGGCCATTGCCGGCCATCTCGTTTGGTGCCAAACTAACTATCATGACGCCGCCTGTCGACCTCGCCGACCTGGACCTGTGGGCGCGGGAGGTGCCGTATGCCGAGTTTGCCCGGCGGCGCCGCGAGGCGCCGGTGGCCTGGTCGCCCGAGGCGGCGCCGAGCTCGGGCTTCTGGTCGGTGACCCGCTACGCCGACATCCTGGCCGCCAGCCGGGACGTCGCCACGTTCTCCTCGGCCCGCGGCGTCTCGTTCGAGGAGCCGACCGACGCCGACATGGCCGCGCGCCGGACGATCATCGACACCGATCCCCCTGGTCACACGAAACTTCGCAAGATCATGTCTGGCAGCTTCACACAGCGAGCCGTCGCGGTCTACGAGCATTTCGTCGCCGGGCTGACCGATGAGGTTCTGGATGCCGGGCTGACCGGCGGTGAGCTCGACTTCGTGGACGCCGTGGCCAAGGAGGTACCGATCCGGGTGCTGGCCCGGATCATGGGCCTGCCCGACGCCGACCTGGACCAGTTCATCGACCTCGGCGACCGGCTGATCGCCAACACCGATCCCGACATCACCGACGTCGTCTGGGGCCGCGACGACACCGACGCCTACCGCAACTACCCGTTCCGCAGCCCCTACGGCAAGCAGCTGTGGGACCTGGGCCGCGAGGTCGTCGCCCGCAAGGTCGGTGCCCGGGACCGCGGCGAGCGCGGTGCCGACCTGCTGGCCACGCTGCTGCGGGCCGAGGTGGACGGCGACCGGCTCAGCGAGACCGACCTGGACAACTTCTTCTCGATCCTGGTCGTGGCAGGCAACGAGACGACCCGGATCGCCATCGCCCAGGGTGTCCTGGCCTTCTGCGAGCATCCGGAGCAGTGGGACCGGCTGCGCGGCGACCCGGCGCTGCTCGGCCCGGCCACCGAGGAGGTGCTGCGGTGGAGCTGCCCGACGCACTTCATGCGGCGCACCGCGACGGCCGACACCGAGCTGGGCGGGGCGAAGATCCGGGCCGGCGACAAGGTCATCCTCTGGTACGTGTCCGGGAATCGCGACGAGACCGAGTTCGACGACCCCGGCGTCTTCGACATCGGCCGCGCGCCCAACCGGCACCTGAGCTTCGGCCGCGGCGGGCCGCACCTGTGCCTGGGCGTGCACCTGGCCCGGCTGGAGGTCAGGGTGGTGCTGGCCGCGCTGGCGCGCCGGGTCGCCCGGTTCGAGGTGGCCGGGCCGCCGCGGCGGATCCGGTCCAACTTCACCAACGGCCTCAAGGCGCTGCCGGTCCGCGTGGAGCTGGCCCGGTGACCGGCTCGCTGGCCGGCCCGCCCGGTCCGCTGACCGGCCTGGCCGCCGGGCTGGCGCCGGGTCCGCCGCGGCAGGCGGCACCACGCCTGCTGCTGATCCTCACCGAGAACTGGACCATGCGCCCGGCGCCGGACATCGGCGACCTGGTCGACTTCGCCGTGGCCGCCGAGCAGGCCGGCATCGACGGCGTCATGGTCAGCGAGCACATCGTGCTGGGCAAGTCAGCGGGCGCCGCCGGCCTGCCCGCCAACCCGCGCGACTACGCGCTGCCCGGCAACCAGGACCCGGCCACGCCGTGGCCGAGCCCGCTGGTGCTGCTGAGCGCCATCGCGGCCGCGACGCAGCGAATCCGGCTGGTGGCCGGGGCGCTGATCAGCCCGCTGCGTCATCCGCTCACGACGGCCAAGGACCTGGCCACGCTCGACCGGCTGAGCGGAGGCCGGCTCATCGTGCTGCCCACCGTCAGCTGGCACGCCGAGGAGTACGCCGCGCTCGGCGTCCCGTTCGGGCAGCGTGGCGACATCCTGGACGAGCAGCTGGAGATCTGGGCCCGCGCCTGGTCCGGCTCGCCGCTGGAGTTCCGCGGACGGCATTACAGCTTCGGCGAGGTCTGGCTGGAGCCGCAGCCACTGCGGCCCGGCGGTCCGCCGCTGTGGTTCGGCGGCTCCTCGGTGCACCCCCGGCTGATCCGGCGGCTGGTCCGCTACGGCAGCGGCTTCAACCCGCTGGGCCAGCCCGGCGAGGCGGGACTGACCGCGCTGGCCGAAGCGCTGACCGCGGCCGGCCGCAGCCCGGCCGAGCTGGAGTACGTGGGCGGCACGCGCGGCGTCTTTGCCGACTCCGATGGCGTCGCTGACCTGGGCGCCGCCGTCGCCACCATCCCGGCCCAGCTGGCCCGCGGGTTCACCACGATCTGCGTCAAGCCGGGCCAGTTCATCGACGACGCGTCCCGGATCGGCGACTTCTGCCGGGAGCTGGTGGCCAGGGTGGCCAGCCTGCCGGCCCGGCCAGGCGGGCCCGCCGGGCCAGCTGCCGCGCAGCCGGGATAGCCCCCGCCCGATCGCGGCGGTCACCGGCGTGACCGGAATCCGGGTGCCGGCCGTCCCGCCGGCCGGCTATTCCCGGAAATGTGACCCTTGACACAGGATCGTTTGCTTCCATACGATCCCCATCACGATGCCCGGTGCTGCCGGTGCCGGTCCCGCCGCCGAGCGGCACCCGCCGGAGCGCCACCCTCCAGGGGAGGAACGATGGCGAAATCCGATTCCTACGAGCGCCTCGGGGCCAAGCTCCTGTCGCTGCCCGATGTCATCGCGCAGTCGGTGGGGTTCATGGGCCCGGTGTTCTCCTCGGCCTTCGTGATCCCGCTGGTCGTCGGCGTGGTCAGCGCGTCCGGCAAGGGCGGCGGGGTAGCCTCGCCGCTGTCGGTGCTGATCGCGGCCATCGGCATCTTCGCCCTGGGCTGGATCATCTCGACCTACGCCAAGGAAGTGCATGCCGCGGGGTCGCTGTATGACTACGTGACCCGCGGGCTGGGCACCCGGGTCGGCACGGCCGCCGGCTGGCTCTACTACGGCGGCGTGACCGTGCTGATGACCGGCCTGCTGCTGCTCATTGGCGGCTACCTGCAATCCACCATCCAGGCCGAGTTCAAGGTCAATCCGCTGCCGTCGTGGGCGTGGACGGTCCTGCTCATCGCCCTGATCGCGGCCATCCTGTACTTCGGGGTCCGGCTGTCGACCCGCAGCCAGCTCGCCCTGGCGCTGGTCTCGATGCTGGTCGTGCTGGTGTTCTTCATCGTCGTCATCGCCAAGCTGGGCTCGGCCAACAGCCTCAAGCCGTTCAATCCGTCGTCGGCCGCCGACGGCTGGTCCGGGATCTTCTTCGGCGTGCTGTACGGGGTGCTGATGTTCGTCGGCTTCGAGACGGCGGCCAACCTGGCCGAGGAGACGCCCAACCCGCGGCGCGAGATCCCGATCGCCATCATGACCACGGCCGCCATCGCGACCGTGTTCTTCATCCTGGCCACCTACGTCGAGGTGGCCGGGTTCCACTACAGCCTGAAGACGCTGACCGCCGCCGCGGGCGCGCCGCTGTTCGCGCTCGGCGCTCCCGCCTCCGCCGGCGGGTTCGGCGGCACCTGGATCGACCGGCTGCTGGAACTGGTCGTGCTGTTCGACATGATCGCCGTCGCCATCGGCTGCGCTGTTGCGGCCTCGCGCGGGATCTTCGCGATGGCCCGGGACCGGGCCCTGCCGGCGTCGCTGGCCGTGGTGTCCCGCAAGCATGGCTCGCCGCTGGGCGCGACGATCTTCCTGGTCGGGGCGTCGGTGGCGACGCTGCTGGTGAACCAGTTCTGGACGGGCCTGTTCGCGCTGCCGCTGACCCCGCACTATTTCTCGCTGTTCGCCTGGGGATCCACCTTCGGCGGCTTCGCGCTGGTGGTGGTCTACTTGCTGATGTGCGTCGGATCCCTGCGCAACTTCGCCGCGGCGCCGGGCCGGGCCCGGCTGGCCATCGCCGCCGTCATCGGCATCATCATCACCGCCGGCGCGATCTACGGGTCGTTCTACAAGGTGACCAGCCCGACGATCTGGGCGCCGTGGCTGGCCCTGGCGCTGCTGGCCGTCGGCTTCGCGTCGACGTTCGTGCTGCGGGCCCGCGAGCCCGCCAGCGCGCAGCTCGCGGACCTGACCGCCGGCCCGCGGTGATCCGGCCGGCGGCGAGCCGGCTGGCGGCGGACCGCCTGGCGGGCGGCAGGCCTATCGCCGCCGGGCTGACGCCGGCCAGGCTGACGGTGCACGGGTGAGCCCGGCGGGCGCCGCCACCGGACCGGGCGCCGCCACCGGACCGGGCGCCGTCCTGGTCACCGGAGGCGGGACCGGGATCGGCGCCGCGGTGGCGCGGATGCTCGCCGCGTCCGGCGCGCGGGTCGCGATCTGCGGGCGCCGCCCCGGCCCGCTGCGCGCCGTCGCCGCCGAGACCGGGGCCCTGGACATCACCTGCGACGTCACCGATCCCGAAGCCGTCGGGCCGCTCGTCGACACCGTCACCGGCGAGTTCGGGCGGCTCGACGGACTGGTGCTCAACGCCGGGGTCATCTTCCCCGGCGGAGTCGCCGAGCTCTCCCCCGCCGATTTCGCCGCCATGGTGTCGGCCAACCTCACCGGCGCGTTCCTGGTGGCCAGAGCCGCGCTCCCGGCGCTGCTGGCCAGCCGCGGCGCGATCGTCTCGGTCGCCTCGATCGCGGCGCTGCGGGCCGCCAGCGACATGGGCGGCTACGCAGCGACCAAGGCCGGGCTGGCCATGCTGACCCAGTCGCTGGCGGTGGATCACGCTCACCAGGGCCTGCGCGCGAACGTCGTGTGCCCCGGCTGGACCATCACCGAGATGGCCGACGCGGAGATGACCGCATTCGGCGCCGAGCGCGGCCTGCCCGCCACCGCCGCCTACGACCTGGTCACCGCGCTGGTCCCGCAGCGGCGCCCGGCCACGGCCGGCGAGGTCGCCGCCGTGGTCTGCTGGCTGCTGTCGCCCGCCGCGTCCTACGTCAACGGGGCCGTCATCCCCGTGGACGGCTCGGCCAGCGCGGTCGATGTCGGCACGCTGGCCTTCGATCCGCGCGTTCAGGTCCAGCCGGCCAGCCCGGCCGGGCCGGCCGGGCCCGCACGGGCCTGAACGGCGCCGGGCGGCGGGCAGTGCGGCTGCACCCGCGTCACCGCCAGCGGCGGTATCCGCAGCAGCGTCAGCGGTTGCACCCGCAGCGGCGTCACCGCAGGGTGATCACGTTGCCGGTGATCAGCGCCGCCGCATCCGAGGCCAGGTAGGCGATCACCCCGGCCACCTCGCCCGGCGTGGCCACGTGGATGAGGCTCGAGCTGTCCGTCACCGCCTGGCGAACGGAGTCCGTGACCCAGCCGGTGTCGGTCACCGGCGGGTAGATGATGTTCGCGGTGACGCCCAGCGGAGCCAGCTCAAAGGCCGCGGACATCGTGTAGTTGACCTGGGCAGCCTTGGCCGCGCCGTAGGACACCTCGCTCGGGAAGCCCAGGTCCCCGCCCGAGGTGAGCCCGACGATCCGGCCCCAGGTCCCGCCCCGGGCGGCGTGCCGCCGGGCGAACTCCGCGATCATCAGGGCCGAGCCCATGGCGTCCACCGCGAACTGCTGGCTGAACGTGCCCGGGCTCACCGGCTGCAGTTGCCGGCCGAACTTGTCGGCACTGGCCTGCGCGAAGGTGTCCTGCACCCATCCGCTGGCGTTATTGACCAGGATGTCGACCGGACCGAGCTGCCCCTCCGCCGCGTCGAACAGGGCGGCCGGGGCAGCGGGATCCGACAGATCTGCCTCCACGGCCAGCGCCTGACCGCCCGCAGCGCGGATCGTCGCGAGGACCGCGGCCGCGTCGCCGGCCCGGTTGTCCCGCGACACCTGCGGCACGCCGGGATCGTCGGCGTCCTGGACGCGCAGGTAGTTGCACAGCACCCGGCAGCCCTGCGCCGCCAGGGCGACAGCCGTGGCGGCCCCGATGCCGTGGTTGGCGCCCGTCACGATCGCGGTGTGCACGGTCATCGGAACCTCCTGCAGTCGGCCAGAACGGCCCCCACACAGTAACGAGCGGCCGCCAGACGCCCCACCGAATATTCGGCCCGGCGGGTTCCAGCTCCAGCTCCAGCTCCAGCTCCAGCTCCAGCTCCAGCTCCAGCTCCAGCTCCAGCTCCAGCCAGTAGAACTGACATTTGAATCTGGCCAGGTAGTATGGAACACATGATCGAGGTGCAGTCATGACCAGGGCATCGTCGCGCGAGGCAGCCTGGTGACCGGCGCCCTGCAGGAGTCGCTGCTGGACCTGTGCGCCGAGCCGGGCTTCGGGGAGCTGGGCCCGCTCGTCCGCCGCATGCCGCTGGCCCGCGGGGCCTGGGTAGACGTCCGGCCGGGCTGGCTGGCCGGCGCGGACCCGCTGTTCGAGCGCCTGCTGGACGCCGTCCCGTGGCGCGACGAGCGGCGGCGCATGTATGACCGCGTGGTCGATGTGCCGCGGCTGCTGTGCTTCTACGGCGAGGGCGAGGAGCTGCCCGCCCCGGAACTGACCGAGGCGCGGGGCCGGCTGAACGACCACTACGGCCCCGAGCTAGGCGAGCAGTTCGTGACGGCCGGGCTGTGCCTGTACCGGGACGGGCGGGACAGCGTCGCCTGGCACGGTGACACCATCGGCCGCGGCAGCACGGAGGACACGATGGTCGCCATCTTGTCCCTGGGCACCCCTCGGCCACTGCTGCTGCGCCCGCACGGCGGCGGCCCCGCCATCCGGCACGAGCTGGGCCACGGGGACCTCATCGTGATGGGCGGCAGCTGCCAGCGAACCTGGGAGCATGCCATCCCGAAGACGGCCCGGCCGGTGGGCCCCCGGATCAGCGTCCAGTTCCGCCCGCACGGCGTGCGCTAAGCCAGGCACCTGGGCCCTGGACCGCGTGGCCATCAGAGCGTGCCTGGCCGGGCTTCTCGTAATGCGATGTATCGCGTCAGCCGCGGTCGGCCTACGCTTTTCCTGACAGGCGCAGGAGGGTGCATGGCTGGTCAGGCGGCGAGTTCCAGCAGCGATCTTCGGGGCGGGTCACAGCTCCCCGAGTCCGGCCTCGAGTTCCAGCCATCGCGTGCATTCCGGCGGCCGGCCCTCCAGCGGTGTGTCGTGGCGGCCGTGCTGACGGTCCTCATCGCGCTCACGCCGGTGCCGGTCCTGCGGGACCTGGCCTGGCTCACTGGCGCCCTCGCTGTTGTCTTCGGAGTCACCTACCTGTGGCGACGCAGGTTCGTCACCCGGGTAACCAGTCGCGGGATCGAGGCGCGCGGCTACGTCAACCACTTCGTGGCCTGGGATGATGTCGCCGGCCTGCAAGTCGGCGGGTCCAGCGCGGCTGATGCGAGGCCGGATGCCAGTCAGGCCGGCCAGCAGTACGTGCGCGCGACGATGCGTGGCACGACGGTCGTCAGCGGCGCCGGCTCATCCGGCCGTCAGGCCCGGCTGGCCACCATCAAGGTGGCCCGGGTCAGCGGCCGCAGACTGCTGCTCCCGGCACCCATCGTGACCGGCTGGGCCTCGGATCCCGGCTTTGACGACAAGGCCAGGCAGCTGCAGGAACTGTGCCATCGCTACGGCCACCCGCAGGGACGGATCACGAGCCCAGGATGTCGGCCAGCTGAACGACCTCGATGAGCGGCGCGTACAGGCGCATGATGTCCAGGGCCCGGTCATGGCTCTGGTCATCGACGCCCGCGCACGCGTCGGCGACGACCTGCACGGCCATCCCCGCGTCGGCAGCGGCCAGCGCGGTGGACAGCACGCAGCAGTCGGTGGAGACCCCGGCCAGCACCAGCGGCCCGGCCCCCGCGAGGTCAGCCAGCTCCGGGCCCCACTTACCGAACGTGGTGGCGTCCAGCGTCGGCTGGCCGGCGAACTCATCGACCAGCTCGTAGATCCGGGCGCCGGGCGGCTGCAGCGCGAACGGCCACTGCTGGTAGTACTGCCGCCAGGCACCGGCCGGCGCCGCCGGGGCAATGAACCGGGTAAAGGTCACCCGGTCACCGAACCCGGCCGCCAGCCGGGCGACCGGGCCGGTCACCTCGGCGAAGCGCGGCGCCAGCCACGGGCTGCCGGGCTCGCCGAAGACCCGCTGCATGTCGATGACGGCCAGCCACCCGGCCCCGTCCATCCGGCTGCCTCCTGCCTCGTCAGCCCTGCGCCCCGGCCGCGGCGGGCTCGGGCGCCGGAGCGGCTTCCTGAGCCCGGATGGCCGGCCGGCCCAGCGCGAGGATGCCGAGGAAACCGACCACCAGCGCGACCAGCACGCCCAGGTTGGCAAACGCCCAGGCACCGGTCTTGCCGCCCAGCCCGAACGGGCTGAGCAGGTACCCCTGCCAGGTCAGCCAGCTGGCGTAGGTGTTGGTCACCAGGCCCCAGCCGACGACGGTGCCGACGATGATGATGGCCAGTGGCAGCGCGCGGACATCGCCGTACCGGCCGCCCGGCCGGTACAGGTCCGCCTCGGCGTAGTCCCGCCGCCGCAGCGCGATGTCGGCCAGCATGATGCCGCACCAGGCGGCGATCGGCACGCCGAGGGTGATCAGGAACCCCTGGAACTGGTTCAGGAAGTTCTTGGCGATGAACACCACGTAGATGGTGCCCAGGACCATCACCACGCCGTCGATGAGCGCTGCGGTATACCGCGGGATGCGCAGGCCGAGGGTCAGCAGCGCCAGCCCGGAGGAGTAGATGTCCAGCACCGACCCGCCGACCAGGCCGAGCACCGCGACGAGGGCGAACGGGACCAGGAACCAGGTGGGCAGCAAAGTGGTCAGCGCGCCGATCGGGTCGGCCGCGATGGCACCGCTCAGCTTGGCCGACGAGCCGGCCAGCAGCAGCCCGAAGACCAGCAGCACGATCGGCGCGACCGACGAGCCGAGCGTGGTCCACCCGACCACCCCCCGCCCGGAGGCCCGGCGGGGCAGGTAACGCGAGTAGTCGGCGGCCGCGTTAACCCAGCCCAGGCCGAAGCCGGTCATCATGAAGACCAGCGCCCCGATGAACTTCTCCGCGGAGCCGGACGGGATGGCCGATACCGCACTCCAGTGGATCTTGTCGGCCACCAGCGCGATGAAGGCGATGGTCAGCACGCCGGTCACGACGGTGATGACCGACTGCATCCGCATGATCAGGTCAAAGCCCATGACGCCGCCGAAGATGGTCAGCGCGGTCACCACGATCAGCGCGATCACCTTGGTCGTCGTGCCGCCGCCCCAGCCCAGCCGCTCGAACACCGTCGCCGTGGCCAGCGTGGCCAGGACGATGAGCACCGTTTCCCAGCCGACGGTGAGCACCCACGAGATGACCGACGGGAGCCGGTTACCGCGGACGCCGAACGCGGCCCGGCCCAGCACCATCGTCGGCGCCGACCCGCGCTTCCCGGCCACCGCGATGAACCCGCACAGCAGGAACGACACGATGATGCCGATCAGGCTCGCGGCCAGCGCCTGGCCGAAGGAGATGCCGAAGCCGAGTACGAACGAGCCGTAGCTCAGGCCCAGCACCGACACGTTGGCGGCGAACCACGGCCAGAACAGCGCCCGCGGGCTGCCCTTGCGCTCGGCATCGGTGATGACGTTGATCCCGTTGGCCTCGATCTGCAGCGGGCGCACCTCGGCCGCCGCCGGCGCCCCGCTGCTTTCCCCGCGCGCACCCTCAGTCATGGCGAGTCTCCTCATCCCCAGATACCGGGACATCCGGCCCTAGCTGTACAGACTGCCCCTAGTGTCGCTTCTGTCCCGTCCGGGGGAAACCCGCACCGGCCACTGGTATTCCCGGGCCCGTACCGGGGGAATGCAGCACCGGTGGGCCGGACACGGGGGGACGAGCAGGATGCTGTGGGCTAGATCACAGAACCAGGGGGCAGGCGCCCGGGCGCCGGGGATCCGGCCGGGAAATCGGGCGGACACGCCCGCCGCGCCGGAAAGGATGACACACCGCCGGCTCGCTGAAGCGGCCACACTACCGTGATGAGTGATTCGCGCGGGATCCGTGAGGCGGAGGCGGCGACTGGCGGCGGCGGCCGCGTGGCCGGACTGGGCCTGGGACTCGGCTTTGACGAAGTGCCGCCCAGTCCGCTGTCCGCGCTGGGCAATGAGCACGACGACTTCTCGCCGTATCCGCCGATTGCCGACTACGGCTTCCTGTCGGACTGCGAGGTCACCGCGCTGGTCGCCCCCAGCGGCGCCGTCGAGTGGATGTCGATGCCGCGGATGGACTGCCCGAGCGTGTTCGGCGCCCTGCTCGACCGAGACGCAGGCTGGTTCCGGTTCGGCCCGGAAGACATGATGGTGCCGGCCGACCGGCGCTACCTGCCCGGCACGATGGTCCTGGAGACCAGCTGGGACTGCGGCGAAGGCTGGCTGGTCGTCCGCGACTGCCTGGTCATGGGGCCGTGGCGGCACGATCACCGGGACCGCAGCACGCACCGGCGCCCGCCAACCGACTACGACGCCGAGCACATGCTGCTGCGCACGGTCCGCTGCGTGAACGGCTCGGTGCAGCTCAGCATGGACTGTGAGCCGGCCTTCGACTACGGCCGGCACCGCGGCCGCTGGGACTACACCAGCCAGGGATACCAGCAGGCGGTTATCTCCGACGGCGGCGACCTGACCCTGACCCTGACCTCGGATATCCGGCTCGGCCTGGAAGGGCCCAGCGCCCGGGCCCGGACCCGGCTCAAGGAGGGCGAGACCCGGTTCTGCGCCCTGTCGTGGGGCAGCCGCAAGCCGCCCGCCGACTACGAGGACGCTTCGGCCCGGCAGGTCTGGACGGCCCACCACTGGCAGCACTGGCTGGCCCGGGGCTGGTTCCCCGATCATCGCTGGCGCAGCTACCTGACCCGCAGCGCGCTGACCCTCAAGGGCCTGACGTTCGCCCCGACCGGCGCCATCGCGGCCGCGGCCACGACCTCGCTGCCCGAGACTCCGCTGGGCGAGCGCAACTGGGACTACCGCTACAGCTGGATCCGGGACGCCACCTTCGCGCTGTGGGGCCTGTACACGCTGGGCTTTGAGTGGGAGGCCAGCGACTACTTCGCGTTCCTGACCGAGGTCGTCGAGCGGGACCGGGGCAATCTGCAGATCGTCTACGGCATCGACGGCCGGTGCGGGCTCAGCGAGCAGGAGCTCGATCACCTGCACGGCTATCAGGGCGCCCGGCCGGTGCGCGTCGGCAACAACGCCTACTCCCAGCAGCAGAACGACGTCTGGGGCGTGGTCCTGGATTCCCTCTACCTGCACACCAAGTCACGCGACCGGCTGGACGAGCGGGTCTGGCAGCTGGCCCGCAACCAGGTGGAGCACGCGCTGGAGGCCTGGCGGCAGCCCGACCGCGGCATCTGGGAAGTCCGGGGCGCGCCGCAGCACTTCACCTCGTCCAAGCTGATGTGCTGGGTCGCCGCGGACCGCGGCGCCCGGCTGGCCCGGATGCGCGAGGACACCGCCGCGGCCGAGCGGTGGCAGGCGGCTGCCGATGAGATTCACGCCGACATCTGCGCGAACGCCCTGGATGACCGGGACGTCTTCTGCCAGCACTACGACACCACGGCGCTGGATGCCTCCCTGCTGCTGATGCCGCTGCTGCGCTTCCTGCCTGCCACCGACAAGCGGATCCGCAACACCGTGCTGGCCATCGCCGACGAGCTGACCAGGGACGGGCTGGTGCTCCGCTATCAGACCGCGGAGACCGACGACGGCCTGGCCGGCGATGAGGGCACCTTCACCATCTGCTCGTTCTGGCTGGTCTCCGCGCTGGCCGAGATCGGCGAGCACCGGCGGGCCCGGGACCTGTGCGAGAAGGTGCTGTCCTACGCCAGCCCGCTGATGCTGTACGCCGAGGAGATCGACCCGCGGTCGGGCCGGCACCTGGGCAATTTCCCGCAGGCCTTCACCCACCTGGCGCTCATCAACGCGGTCATGCACGTGATCCGCGACGAGCAGGAGGCGGCTCAGCAGGCCCTGGCCCGCAACGCCACCGTCACCCCGCGCCACATGTAGCGCCAGCTGGCGGGGCGGCTAGGCCCACCGGTCGCCGGCTAGGCGGCAGATCAGGTCGCGCGATGCTTCCGGGTCCAGCAAGTCGTTGACGAGCTGGTCAAATGCGAGCCGGTACTGATGCGCCTCCGCCTCGTCATCGGCGTAAATCTCGTTGCGGGTGAGCTGCTCGATAATAGATCGCGTCGCCGGGCGGATCAGCGTTCAGGATCGGCGGGAAGACAAGCAGGATGAACGACCCGGTACCGATGGGATGCTGCCCGGTCAGCGGCAGGATACGCACGGTCACGTTCGGCATCCGGGACACGTCCGCCAGGTACTGGAGCTGCTCGCGCATAGTCTGCGCCGTGCCCCACCTGCCGGAGCAGAACCGACTCATCGAAGACGACCGACATGGCCAGGGAGTGGTCCTCGGTGACCAGGCGCTGGCGGGCCAGGCGGACCTCGATGATCCGCCGGATCCACCCCGGTGAAGCCAGCTGGATCCAGCCCTGGTGGGACTCCATCAGGGCGCGCGTGTAGTCCGGTGTCTGCAACAGCCCGTGTACGAGCTGCGGCGACCAGCACACAGCTTCCTCGGCTTCGGTTTCTAGCTCGATGAACTCCGCATAGCTGGGCTGGACGACGTCGGAGTATGCCTCCCACCAGCCCCGGCTACGACGGCCTGGTCTGACGGCTGTCGGCAGGGCCGGGAGGATGTCGTCAGCATCGTCCCGATGCTGCTAGCAGCCCGTGATCATCGGGAGTGTGCATGCCAGGTGGGCACCGGAAACAGCTAGACGAATGCTCCCAGCCGCCGCCTGCATGGCCGGCTGGGTGCTCGTGACAAGGCGAGTTCAGCCGATCGTGAAGCGGCCGGCGACTATCTGGCCGACCAGTGAGCGCCACTGCGCCTGGCTGAAGGAAAGCAGTGGAGAGACCGGGCCTAGCTTTCCGTCCCGGACGGCGATCCTGCCATCGGCCAGTTGCGCGACCTCCATGCACGATCCGTTCACCTCGCAGCGTGAGCTTCGCTGCCAGCTGGTTCCCGGCCAGCCGTCCCGGACACCAGCACGGCCATTCGCAGATTGCGCGGTCATCGTTCCTCCGGAAAGCCGACCGGACCCTAGATGCTGCTGAAGCACTAGCTGGCGCGGCTGGTTAGTAAGGGAATCAGACGGCAGAACGCGCGCCAACTTCTCACTCGCGAGGGCGGGGCGTGATCCGGATCCGCTAGCGCACGAATATCCGAGTCGGACGAGTACGCGCACGGCCGGCTAGCTGAATCCGGCCGGCTCGGTGCCAGCGACCGTGATCTGATCGGTTTCCGCAGCTGACGTACCGCGCGGGTCAGCGCTGAGCAGGGTGCGGCCGGCGGTGGCATCGGTCATCGCCGCGAAGGCGGCAGCGGGCTCCAGGCGCGACCGGGGCGGGGCCGTCGCCGCGGAACCGAAGCCGGACCGGTCCGACCGGCCGCGAGTGAGCCGGGCCAGGCCGGCCAGCGGGTCCAGGGTCTCCACCGGGTAATCCGAGCCCGCCACCAGCGCCACGCCCGCCGCGGCCAGCTCGGCCCAGGGATAAGCCAGCTCCTCGCGACCCGGCCCGAGCGCAAGCCGTAGCTGCGGATCGTCGGTGACCGCGAAGGACGGCTGGATGCACGCCGTCACGCCGGCGTCGGCCATCCGCGCGATCAGCTCCGCCGACAGCAGGCTGGCGTGCTCGATCCGCGGCCGGGCCGCCGCCATCGCGGTCCGGTCGCCGTCCCAGGCCAGCTCGTAGCCGTCCAGCACGGCCGCGACAGCGCGATCGCCGATCGCGTGGGTCGCGATCCGCCAGCCCGCCGCGGCCAGCGGCGCGATCCGGCGGGCCAGCGCCGCCCCGTCGAGGAACAGCAGGCCGGACTCCGCGGTGTCAGCGAAGTCCCGGCACACCGCGCAGGTCCGCGGGCCGAGCCAGCCGTCGGCGTAGAACTTGACGCCCTCCAGCCGGACCCACGGGCCGGCGATGGCCGCGCGCCGGGCAGCCAGGTCCGCGGCGCTGGTTTCGGCCGCCAGCCCGCTGGCCAGGTAGACGCGGACCCGAGCGGGCAGCGGCCCGGCGTCCTGCAGAACGGCGAGGGCATCCAGGTACCTCCACTCCCGCATGCCCATCTCGGTCACCTCGACCAGCCCGGCCGCGGCGGCGCGGCCGAGCCCGGCGGCCAGGCGGCCAGCCACCTCCGGCAGGGATCCGGCCGGCACCGGGTCAGGGACGTCCATCGGAGTGGTGGCGTCCGCGGCCACCTGCTGATGAAAGGCGCGGACGTCCGGGGCGTTCACCGTCAGGCCGACCCCGGCCGACTCCCGCAGCAGGTGCGCGTGCGCGTCAGCGAATCCGGGGACGGCGGCGGCCGGTGCGGAGCTGGGCATCATTACCTTCCAGCAGAAATGAGCAGCGAGCGAGGTCCATTGTGCCGGTTTCCGATTTGCGTCTGCCGGCCAGGCGCGCCAGCCTGGATCGGGCCGGGCCCGTGCGCCTGGCCGTACCGTGACCGTGACCCGCCCGGGCCGCGCCCGACAGCCGAGAGTGAGCCAGCGTGCCCTACCGGACCCCCGACAGCGACATCGTCTCGATCATCGACGCCCCGCCCACGCCGCTGACCCTGCTGGCGCCCGGCGGCCATTTCCTGGCCCTGGTGCGCTATGAGGCCTATCCCCCGGTAGCCGAGCTCGCCCGGCCGCACCTGTCGCTGGCCGGGTACCGGATCGACCCGGTCACCGGGAGCCGCCAGCGCACCCGGCGGCTGACTGGCCTGTCGGTGGTCGCGCTGCCCGACGGCGCGGAGCAGCAGCTGGCACTGCCCGAGCGGGCCTCGGTGAGCGTCCCGTCCTTTGCCCCGGACGGGCGGCGGTTCGTCTTTACCGTCGATGAGAGCGATGGCATCGGCGTGTGGGTCGGGGACGCCGCGACTGGTGCCGCCACCCAGGTCCCCGGCCTGCGGGTGCGTGACGTCCTGGGCGGCGACCCGACCTCACCGGGCGCTGCCGTGCACTGGTCGCGGGACGGCGCCTCGCTGCTGGCCCTCGGCGCGCCGGGGGCGCCGGGGGCGGTAGCCGGCCCGCGCGGGCCGGCGATCGAGCCACGCGAGGAAGAGTCCTCCGGCAAGCGGTCCCAGATGGCGACCTACCAGGACCTGCTGCGCAACAGCAGCGACGAGGATGCCTTCGAGGAGCTGGCGACCACCATCCCGCTGCGCGTCGACCCGGCATCCGGGGCCGTCAAGGAACTCGGGCCGCCCGGCCTGTACCAGCACCTGCACGAGTCGCCGGACGGCGCGCACCTTCTGGTGCACCGGCTGCAGCGGCCGTTCTCGTTCCGCGTGCCGGCAGCCTACTTCGCCCGGCGCGTGGAGCTGTGGTCCGCCGATGGCGGGCTCGAGCAGGTGATCGCCGACCTGCCGGTCAGCGACGAGGTGCCCCGGCAGGGCGTGCCCACCGGGCCGCGCGGGGCCGGCTGGCTGGAGTCCGAGCCGGCCAGCCTGCTGTGGAGCGAGGCGCTGGACGGCGGCGACCCGCTGGCCGAGGCCGCGCACCGGGATCAGGTCATGAAGCTGACGGCGCCGTTCGGCTCCGCGACGGCTGCGGCCGCGCTGCTCGTCGAGCACCGCTATCTGGGCTGGCTCGACCTCGCCGAGCCAGGCCGCATCCTGGTCACCGAGCATGACCGGGACCGGCGCTGGCTGACGAGCCGCCTGCACGAGGTGGCCGGATCCGGTGCCGAGGCGCCGGACGGCCAGGGCCGGGTGATCTTCGACCGGTCTGCCGATGACGCGTATGCCGATCCCGGTTCGCCGGTGATGCGGCTGCACCCCGACGGCACCCGGACCCTGCTGCAGGACGGGCAGGCCATTTACCTGCGCGGCGACGGCGCGGGACCCGATGGCGACCGGCCGTTCCTGGACCGGCTCGACCTGGTCAGCGGCGAGACGGCCCGGCTGTATCGCAGCCCGGCCGATGCCTACGAGGTGGTGCTGGGCTTCACCGGCGGCGGCCGGGAGCAGCTGCTGATCTGGCGGGAGAGCCCGGCGCAGCCGCCGAACCTGCACCTCACCGGCCTGGACGGCGCGGGTACCCGCCCGGTGACCAGCTGGCCGGACCCGCATCCGCAGCTGACGGGCCTGGACAAGCGCCTGCTCACTCACGATCGCGAGGACGGGGTTCAGCTGACCGGGATGCTGTACCTGCCGCCGGGCTACGACCCCGGACGGGACGGCCGGCTGCCGCTGGTGCTGTGGGCCTACCCGCTGGACTACGGGGACGCGGCCACCGCCGGGCAGGTCCGCGGCAGCACCCAGCGGTTCACCCGGCTGCAGGCCAGTGAGCCGGCCTGGTTCGTGCTGCGCGGCTACGCCGTGCTGGCCAGCGCCACGATGCCGGTCATCGGTGATCCCGAGACGATGAACGACACCTACGTGGCGCAGATCAGCGCGGCGGCGGCCGCCCATATCCGGGCCCTCGCCGACGAGGGCATCGCCGACCCGTCGCGGGTGGCGGTCGGCGGGCACAGCTACGGCGCCTTCATGACGGCCAACCTGCTCGCGCACACGGACCTGTTCGCGGCCGGGATCGCCCGCAGCGGCGCCTACAACCGGACGCTGACCCCGTTCGGATTCCAGACCGAGCGGCGCAGCTTCTGGGAGGTCCCGAAGGTTTACGACCAGATGTCGCCGTTCCGCTATGCCGACCAGATCACCGCGCCGATCCTGCTGATCCACGGTGAGCGGGATGCCAACTCCGGCACGTTCCCGATCCAGTCGGAGCGCCTGTTCCAGGCCATCCAGGGCAACGGCGGGACCGCCCGGCTGGTGACCCTGCCGCACGAAAGCCACGGCTACGCAGCCCGGGAGTCGGTCCTGCACATGCTGGCCGAGCAGTTCGGCTGGCTGGACCGGTGGCTGGCCGCCCGGGACGGGCCGTCTGCTCCGTAGCCCGGCGCGGCGAGCGGCGCGGCCGGCCCGGCGTCAGTACGCCGGGCCGGCCGGGCCGCCGGAACCTGTCTGGCGACGGGCCGTTTCGTGAGGGATGCGCTTTCTAGCGGTGCTGCGGGTGGCCCGCCGGCCACGGGAACCGGTAGGCGCGGTAGGTGTTGACGCCCGCCGGGAACCCGGCGTTGAACAGCAGCCGGCCGCCGGGGCTGAACTCGGAGAAGTACGGCAGCGCGCCCCAGCCGACGACCCGGTCGCCGCCCGGGATGGTCTGCCCGTTGCCCTGGGAGGCGGCGGACAGGCCCTCGGGCTGATTGTCCGAGGCAACCAGGGTGGCGGTCCGGGCCCGGTAGCTCAGCCGGACCGTGACCGCCCGGCTGTAGGCCAGCAGCGGGGTGCCGGTGCTGTCGTTGTCGAAGAAGGTGTAAGTGCGCGGGCCGGTCTGCTCGGGGTCGTGCTGCCAGGAGTAGATCTCCCCGGCGCTGTCCAGCACCTGGCCCTTCGCGGCGCGGATCTTGAAGTCGGAGGCCTTGCCGCCGAGCCGCCAGATGATGTGACCGGTGGGCCGGCTCACCTTGTAGGTGGTCCAGGTGTCGCGGGCGTCGATGAGCAGGTTGCGGTCGCGGGTCAGGTGCACGGCGTTGATGTGGAACCAGTCCCACGGCGTGCTGGCCGTGGCGGGCAGCGGCTGCTTGCTCTGGCTGTAGGGGACATGATCGGCGCTGTTCCACTGCCACAGGACCTTGCCGGTCCGGATGCTGATCTCCTGCACGATGCCGTCAATCACCGTCTGATCGGCGGGCCCGCCGATGGAGGTGAGATTGGCGGTGGCCGTGGTGTAGATGAGGATCAGCGCGGTGTTCCACGGCGTGATCAGGAACTCGTGGCCGTCGGCGCTGTACCCGTTCCCGGCCTGCACCGTCGCGATCTTCTTGAAGTGATCGCTGTAGATGTAGTCGGTGCCGGCCGCCAGGCCGCCCAGCCCGGTGCCCTGCCACCAGGTCAGGACCTTGCGACCGCGGTAGTCCTGGACGCGGAAGTCTGATGCCTCCTGGCCGGCGGGCACCGGCTTGAACCACACGACCCGGCCGGAAGGCGACAGGATCTCCGGGCCGTTGGCGTAGCTCGTGGTGTCGCCGAACGGGGAGATGAAGTAGTCGCCGCCGCGGTGGCCCGACTGCGGAGTCAGCACGGTCACCGGGGGCGGGGCCGTGGGCGCGGCCGCGGCATGAGCCGTTGCGGCGCCGGCCGGGCCGGCGGCGGCCAGCGTCGCGGGGATGACCCCGAGGGCGACCGTGGCGGCCCCCAGCGTGAGCCGGACCCAGCGGCGGGGACCGGCGGGGCCGGCGGAGGAGGTTCTGCGCATGTTCAGCTACACACACCTTCCGGGAATCACGCGAGAGACCCGGCGCCAAGCTGACGCGCGGGCCTCGTTCGCTGCTAATTCCTAGTATTACAGGTGTATTGATCGGAAATCTAGGAATACCCGGCGGCCCTGGTTCTGCCGAGCGAGCGGAGCCGGGCTGGATCAGCTGCCGGGCCGCCCGGTCAGGACGGAGGGACGGAGGGACCGGGCTCGGCCGGCACCGGCCGCGGCTCAGGGGCGTCCTGGCCGGCCGAGCCCCGGCCGGAGGCCAGGGGACCAGACGGCACCACGGCCAGCGCAGGCGGCCAGGATGGCCCGGGCTCGGACGACTCGGGGTCAGCGAGGTCCGCAGACTGATCCGGCCAGGCGGCCGGCTGGACGGCAGCCAGCCGGACGGGGGCGGGAGCGGGAGCAATCGCGGGCGCGGGAGCGATCGCGGGCGACGCCTGCGCCGTTCCGGCGGCGGATGCCCGCGGCGCGGCGCCGATGGCCGGCGACAGGACCTGGCCGGCGGCCCGGACCGCGGCCTCGCGCAGGGTATCGCCGACCAGCCGGGCCGCGTAGGACAGCAGACCCTTGCGCTCGGCGTCGTCCTCCTGGCTGGCCGCCGCCGATAGTTCCTCGGCGAGCCGGGTCACGAAACTGTCCGGGGTCGGCCACTGGCCGACGACGCGGCGGGCTTCCGGGGTGACCTTGAGGACGTACCAGAACGTCGGATCGCCGCCGGTCGTCGTCTTCCGGAAGTCGACGTAGTCCGGGTCCAGCGCCTCCAGGGCGCGGGCCACGGCGGCTGGCTCGAGCTCGGTCCTGGCCGCGATATCGCTGACCGTGACCATGTAGCTCTCCTCGAGCAGGCTCACGGTCGCGTCCAGCACGGGCAGCTCTCGGGCGGCCCAGGTGTCGTGCACGTCATGCTGCCTAACCGGAACCCGGTCGCCAGCTGACCGGCGCGGGGCGGGTTCCTGCGATCGTCTGCTGCCCCGGCTAGATGCGGGGCCGTAGTTTCCTGGCGAAATAGGAGACTAGCCCACGGGACCGGGCAGGATGTGCGTACTGGGAGTGATAGCCCACTTCACCAGCACAGCGGCCGTGGCACTCCGTGAATATCGCTAAGCTGTGCCGACTTAGTCGGCCCGGGCGGGCCGCTCCGTCGGGAGGATCCATCATGAGTGACGTCACGGGCGTTGAGCGCACCCTGGTGCTGCTCAAGCCGGACGCCGTGGCCAGGGGCCTGGTCGGGCCCGTGCTATCCCGGTTCGAGAATGCCCTGCTGAAGATCAGCGCCATGAAGATGGTGTGGATGGACGCCGACCTCACCCGGCGGCACTACTTCGACCTGGAGGACCGGTTCGGTCCGTCGGTGTACGACAACATGGCCACCTTCATGCAGAGCGGCCCGGTCATCGCCCTGATCCTGGAGGGCGTCGACTCGGTCGCCTGCACGCGCAAGCTCGTCGGCGCGACCTACCCGGACCAGGCGGCACCGGGGACCATCCGCGGCGACTACGCGCACATGAGCAAGGCCTACGCCAACACCTACAAGGTCGCGGTGGCCAACCTGGTGCACGCCTCGGGCAATCCCGAGGAGGCGGCGCGGGAGATCGAAGTCTGGTTCCCCAAGGGCGAGATCCACGAGTACCGCACGGCCGGCGACCAGTTCGTCCACTAACGCCAGCCTTCGGCCGCCGCCAGCCGCCCGGGCCCTGAACCAGGGCCCGGGCGCACGCGTTCCAGGGAGAGCGGCCCGCTGAGAGCCGGGCCGCCGGGGCCGGGAAGGCCAGTGCGAGAGCCACGCCATCACGGCCTCGCCGAACGGTCCCGGAGGAGGCATTTTTATGCCGACACTTCCCAGCATCCACCCGGTCGGCCACCTGACCACCGGCCATCCCAGCAGGGGCGATCCGAGCAGGCGCCGCCGGGCAGTGATCGCCCGGCGCGCCCTGGCCGCGGCCATCGCGGCAGGCGCGGCCGGCAGCCTGGCCCTCGCGCCCGCGTCGTCCGCGCTAGCCGCGACGCACCGGTCCTTCATCGGGCGGTTCCATAAGCTGACCACGATCGCCTCCACAGTTCCGCGAAACGGCGACGTGAATCCCTACGGCATCGTGGTCGTTCACCACAGCCAGGGGCGGCTGCATGCCGGGAACATCCTCATCAGCAACTTCAACAACAAGGGCAACCTGCAGGGCACCGGGACGACCATCGTCCAGGTCACGCCAGGCGGCCACCGCACCCTATTCGCCCGCATCTCCGCCCGGCACCTGCCCGGCTCCTGCCCCGGCGGTGTCGGCCTGACTACCGCCCTGGCGGTGCTGCGCGGCGGCTGGGTGGTCGTCGGCAGCACGCCGGCGCGCAGCGGAATGGTCGGGACCGCGAAGGCGGGCTGCCTGATCGTCCTGAACGCCCGCGGCCGGGTCCGGGAGACGATCTCCGGGCACGGGATCAACGGACCCTGGGATGCCACGGCCCTGAGCCGGGGCCGGCACGCCGACCTGTTTGTCACCAACGTGCTGAACGGGACGGTCGCGGCCAACGGCAAGGTCGTGCACCGCGGCACCGTGCTGCGCCTGGGCCTGCGGCTGCTCGCGCACCACCCGCCCCGCCTCACCCGCGTGACGACCATCGGCTCCGGGTTCGCCGAGCAGGGCAACGCGGCGGCGTTCGTGCTCGGTCCGACTGGCGTCGGCCTCGGTGCCGGCGGCGCGCTGTACGTGGCCGAGACCCAGTCCAGCCGGATCTTCGCCATCCCGCGCGCGGTCACCAGGACCGCCAGTGCCGGGACGGGACGGCTGGTGTCCGGCGGCGGGGCGCTGTCGGCTCCGCTCGGCCTGACCATCGCCCCGAACGGCCACGTGCTGACCGTGAATGGCAACAACGGAAAGATCGTCGAGACCGCACCCGGCGGGCGGCAGGTCGCCAGCAGGTTCCTGGACCGCTCGGGTATGCCGCCGGGAGCCGGCGCCCTGTTCGGGCTGACCCTCGCGCCGCACGGCCGGGGCGTCTACTACGTCGACGACGCCGCGAACACGCTGCGCCTGCTGCACTGACTCACTGGTGCGCTGCGGCCCGCGGAAGCGGGTCCGCCGCGCCGGGGCCTGCCGGCCTGGCGGGCCCCGGCGCGCTAGCGCTTGCCGTTGGTGCGGCCCCGGGACGGCCGGAACGGCGGGATCTGCTCCCCCGGCACGCGGCGCGGCCCTGACCACAGGGCCGGGACGGCGTCAATCTCCCGGGCAATGGCGTAAGCCGCCTGCTCGTAGTTGACGCGCCAGCCGGTGAAGTGACCCCGTGCTTCCTCCGGGTCGCGCTCGATCGGGAAGTTCACCTTGCGCATCCGCTCGATGGCATCGAGGAACTCGGCGTAGGTCAGGCTGATCCCGGCGCTCGGGTCAGGCTCCTCCGGGATATCGAAGTCCATCGCCCGCGCAATGGCGTTCATGCAGGTGAAGCCGCTGCGCCAGCGCCGTGATCCAGGACGACAGCGGCCTCGGTGACCGGAACCGCACCAGCGGCAGGTAGGTGGCGTGGCTCTCGGTGACGTCGGCGGCCCACCGCTCCCAGTCCGCGTAGATCTGCGGCAGCGTGTCGATGGTGGAGATGCCCGAGCCCAGCGCGTACTGCGTGCGGGCCAGCAGTTCCGGGCCCCAGGACGGGGCTCCGGCCCGGGCGTTCAGCAGCGCCACCTCGGTCTCGCGCCGGTTGAAAGCCGAGTACAGGGTCGGCAGGTAGGCGATCTGCAGCGTGACGGTGATGATCCCGGTCAGCGCGGCAATGTCCAGGATGGTGCGCTGCAGCGCGCCGAACGCACGGGCGGAGCCGATCTCCCACAGCGCCGGCCCGACTGTGGAGAAGGCCTCGGTGATCCCGCCGTGGACCAGCGGCCAGAAGATCAGTGAGAAGCCGACGAAGAACATCAGCAGCCAGACCACGATCTGGCTCAGCAGCAGGGTCGCCACCTGCCCGGACAGAACCCGGTCCCGGCGGCGGTAATCGGCCAGCCGGACGGCCACGAGCTGGAAGGCCGCGTTCACCAGCTGGTCGATCCGGCGGGTCAGGAAGCTGGACACCGGCCGGGGGACGATCAGCGTCCCGATGACACTACGCGCCGAGGTGAGGACGATCAGCAGGCCGACGACCGCCGCAACGCAGCGGGCCAGGAGCGGTACGGCCATGTCCCTCCTGGTTCGCGCAGATCCCGGGCAGAAGCGATCATGCCCCACCGGGCACGCCCGCACCACTGGCGGTCTCCGGGCACCCGCCGCCGCGGATGACGCAGGGCGGTCATCCGATTCGGTAACGCAACTGCGCCCGGCCGCGCTTACATTGCACCTGACGCACTTGCGCCGACCGCCTGGATCATGCAATTCTCAATATGCATAACACACATGACAGCGTTCGCCGGGCCGGACCGGATTCGGCCGGGCGCGCGAAGCGGAGCTGACCGGGAGAAATGCGGCTGGCTGCACCCGGTGGCACTGTGCCGTCGGGTGCCGGGACCGGCTGGAGGTGTGGCGTGAACACCGTGGAGTATCAGCAGGTGCTCGGCCGCAAGGTGGCCGAGGGACGCCGTCGGCACGGCATGTCCCAGCCTGAGCTCGCCGCGCTGCTGGACCGTCCGGTCAGCTGGGTCTCGCAGTTAGAGCGCGGCACTGCTCCGATCGACTGCCCGGAAACCCTGCGCACGGTCGCTGACGCCCTGGAACTTCCGCTGACCGAGCTGGCGGCAGGCGGCCCGATTGCCGTCAGGCCGGCCGGCCGGACGGGCAGCGCCCAGGCCGAGGCCGAGCCCCTGCGGGTCGTGCTGGCGGGCGTGCACGCGCTCGGCGCCATGCTCGGCGATCAGGATGCCCCGTCCTTCGGCTGGCTCCGCGCCCGGACCGACCGGGCCTGCACGCTGGCCCGCGGCGGCCGCTACGGCGAGCTCGCTGACCTGCTCGCCGACCTGCTGCCCGGCCTGGAGGCGGCGGCCCGCACCGTCCCGCCGGCGGGCCAGTCCGAGGTCTACGAGCTGCTGGCCGTGGCCTACCAGTCCTGCTCCGCCGCGCTGGCCCGGCTAGGCGAGACCGAGGGCGCGTGGATCGCCGCCGACCGGGCCATGGCCGCTGCCGAGCGGGCCGGCAACCTGCTGCTGGTGGCAGCGGGGGCGCACCGGCTGGCCTCGGTATTCCTCAGCGCCGGGCGCCATGCCCTGGCCGAGGAGACGGCGCGGACCACGGTCACCGCACTGCAGGGGCTGGCGGATCTGGGCGATCCCGACGCCGTGGCCCTGTGCGGCGGGCTGGCCCTGCTGCGGGCCGTCGTGGCGGCCCGGGCCGGGCGGCAGGCCGCGGCCTACGGGCAGCTGACCCGGGCGCGCCAGCTGGCCCGCCGGCTAGGCGCTCAGCGGGCCGGCGGCGCCCCGGAGTTCGGCCCCGAGTACGTGGCCCTGTACGAGATCGCGGTGAGCGTCGACCTCGGCGATGCCGGGCATGCCCTGCGGGTCGCGGCGGCCGCCGACACCACCGGGCTGTCGCCCGCCCGGCAGGCCCGGATGCTGGTCGACGTCGCCCGGGCCTTCGCCCTGCGCGATCAGGTCACCGAGGCCGTGGCGGCGCTGCTGCAAGCTGAGTCGGTCAGCGCGTCGTACGTGCACGACAGCGAGCGGGCCGCCCGGGTCGCCCGGGACCTGACCGGGCTGCGTCACCCGCCGCCCGCGGAGCTCACCCGGCTGGCGGCCCGGCTGGCGGCTCCGCCAGCTTCCTGAGCTGCCTCAGCATCGCCGGGACGTCGGCCAGCGGGCCGAGGTGCCGCAGCTTGTCCGGATTGATCACTGACCGGACCATCTGTACCGCTCCGTCGGCGATATCCAGGCTCAGCACGTTGACCAGGCGTCCCTGCGCGTCGAGGAACACCGCTCCCGGCTGGCCGTTCACCTCCGCCGGCAGCAGCCTGGCGCCCGCCGCCGCAGCCTGCTCGGCCAGGCTGAGCAGCAGCCTGCTGACCCGGTCCCGGCCGACAATCGGCCGCGGCCACGAGGGCCGCATGCCGCCGCCGTCGCCGTGCACCTCGACATCGGCGGCCAGCAGCTCGACCAGGCCGTCCATGTCCCCGCGCTCGACTGCCGCGAAGAACCGGCCGGCCAGCTCCTCCCGGCTGCGCCGGGAGGGCTCCTGCCGCGGCCGGTGCTCGGCGACGTGCTGACGCGCCCGGCGGGCCAGCTGGCGGCAGTTGGCCTCGCTCTTGCCGACGATCGAGGCGGTCTCGGTGTAGGAGTAGCTGAAGACGTCGTGCAGGAGGAAGACCGCCCGCTCGACCGGCGACAGGCGCTCCAGGACCAGCAGGAACGCCAGGGACAGCGAGTCAGCCCGCTCCGCCAGGTCGGCCGGGTCCGGCGCGATCTGCGCGCTGGACAGGGCCGCCGGGGCGGCCGGGCCGGATCCGGCGGACGCCGCCACCGCGCCGGTCAGCACGGGCTCAGGCAGCCACTCGCCCACGTAGGACTCCCGCCGGACCCGCGCCGACCGGGCGTGGTCGATGCACAGCCGGGTGGTGACCGCCGACAGGTAGGCCTTCGGAGAGTCCGCCTCCCCGGCTGCCGCGCTGGCCCGGTGGTAGCGCAGGAACGCCTCCTGCACGATGTCCTCGGCGTCCGCGACGCTGCCCAGCATCCGGTAAGCGATCGAGAACATCAGCGGCCGCAGGCTCAGGTAGTCCTCCGCCTCGCTCATGCCCTGCCTCCTGGTCATCACTGCTTCCCTGCCCGGTTCCGGCCTAACTATCACGATCCCGTGAGCCGGCGGCAGCCGCGAGGCCGGCCTGGTCCTGGCGGCCCAGGCCGCGGCTGAAGCCGTCCCGCCAGCTGGCATAGACCGGCGCCCAGCCGAGCTCCCGGCGCGCCCGCGCGCTGGAGATGCCGCGGATCTGCGTCATCATCGAGATCCCGACCTCCCCGACCAGGAGCCGGCCCAGCCAGGCTGGCACTCGCCGGGGGGCGGGCGCGCCGATGATCTGCGCTACCGCGGGCACCCACTGCGCGACGGCGGCCGGCTCGTCGTCGGCCACGTTGTAGACGCCCGGCGCGCCGCCGCTGACGGCCGCGACGGTCGCCGCCGCGGCGTCGGCCACGTGCAGGAATGACCACACCCCGGCCCCGGAGCCGATGACCGGCAGCTGCCGCTTGCGGATCAGGTCCACCGTCGCCTCCGACGCCGCCGGGCCGTACAGGCTGCCGTAGCGCAGCACGACGCCCTCCAGCGGAGCGCTGAGCACGGCCTGCTCGAGGTAGCGGATCGCGGCCAGGGTCTGCCGCTGCTCCGCGGGCGGCTGCGGGTCGAGCGGGTCGTCCTCGGTCTTGACCAGGCTGCCGGCCCGGACGTAGTTCCAGCCGCCGTAGCTCTGCGCGATCACCCGCCGCACGCCGGCCGCGGACGCCGCGGCGAGCAGGTTGTCGATCCCGCGGGTCCGCAGCTGATTGGTGGCCGCGAAGCTGCGGTCAAAGTGCCGCAGGCTCGGAGTGGCGGGGAGCGCGGTCATCTCGTGGATCACGACCTCGGGCTCGGCCCGGGCCACCACCTCGCCGGCGGCCTGGGCGTCCAGGCCGTCCAGCAGGGCCGGCTCAGCGCCCGCGGCGCGCAGCCCGGCCAGCCGGGCCTGGCTGCGGCTGGTTGCGGTGACCTGATGTCCGGCCTGCACCAGGGCGGGGATGAGCTGGCGTCCGACGGCGCCGGTTGCGCCGGCGACTAGTACTCGCATGGCTGTCTGCCTCCTGACGGCTCGTTCTCGGTTCCTGTTCCTGGGACGAGGCAGGGCGGCGGGCTGTGACAGGCGGCGGGTCATCCGCCGGCGGCGGCCTCGGCGGCGAACTCGGCCCGCACGCCCAGCAGGCGGACCGGGCGGCGCGAGCTGAAGCGGTCCAGGGCGGCCAGCGCCGCGGCCTCGATGGCCGCCGGATCCTGCGTCGGCTCCGGGAGGGCGGCCCCGCGGGTGTAGGTGAGAAACGGAACATAACGGACCTTGACGATGATCCGGCTGGCCGGCCGCCGCTCCGCGGCCACGTCGGCGGCGACCTGCGCGGCCAGCCGCCTGACCTGCGCCCCGACCTGGTCCCAGTCGGTGATGTCGACCTGGAAGGTCTCCTCCCGGCCGTGGCCGCGAGCCCGGTAGGGCTCGTCCGTGACCTCCGCGCCGGCGACCCCGCAGGCCGTCTGGACCAGCCACGGGCCAGTGGCCGGGCCGAAGCTGGCCGCCAGTTCGGCCGGGTCAGCCGCGGCCAGGGCAGCTACGGTCTCGATGCCCAGCGCGGCCAGCTTCTGGGCGGTCTTGCGCCCGATGCCCCACAGCGCGTCCGGCGGGCGCTCGCCGAGCACCTCAAACCAGTTGTCGTGGGTCAGCCGGAACATGCCGGCGGGCTTGCCGAACCCGGTGGCCAGCTTGGCCTGCAGGCGGTTACGGCCGATGCCGACCGAGCTGTCCAGCCGGCTGGCCGCCTTGATGGCCTGCTGAATCTGCCGGGCCGCCGCCTCCGGGTCGGCGGTGTCCACGGCCACGAACGCCTCGTCCCAGCCCATCACCTCCACCACGTTGCCCAGCCCGCGCAGGGCGGTCATGACCTGCTCCGAGGCGGCCTCGTAGGCGGGCCGGTCGACCGGCAGGAACACCCCGTCCGGCAGCCGGCGGGCGGCGGTGCGCAGCGGCAGGCCCGAGTGCACACCGTGCTCGCGGGCCTCGTAAGAGGCGGTCGCCACCACGCCGCGCTTGGCCGGGTCGCCGTCACCGCCGACCACCACCGGGCGGCCCTGCAGCTCCGGCCGGCGCAGCACCTCGACAGCCGCGATGAACTGGTCGAGGTCAACGTGCAGCACCCAGGCGGTCACACTTCAGTATGGCTATCCGGCGTAGCATCGGCGGGCGTGGCAGGACGTGGAACCCGCGCGACTCAGCTGCTGGCCAGCCAGCGCATCCCCTACTCGGTCCATGAGTACGAGCATGACCCGGCCCGCGGCCCGTACGGCCCGGAGGCGGCCGCCGCACTGGCGGTAGCGCCGGAGCGCGTCTTCAAGACCCTGATCGCCGAGGTGGACGGCAAGCTGACGGTCGCCGTGGTGCCGGTGGCCGGCAGCCTGGACCTGAAGGCGCTGGCAGACGCGGCCGGCGGCAAGAAGGCCCGGCTGGCCGACCCGGCGACGGCCGAGCGGGCGACCGGCTATGTCACCGGCGGGATCTCGCCGCTGGGCCAGCGGCGCCCGCTGCCGGTCGTCCTGGACGCGAGCGCCCTGACCTTCGACACGGTCTTCTGCAGCGCCGGGCAGCGCGGCCTGGAAATCGAGCTGGCCCCGGCCGACCTGGCCCGCGCCGCCGGCGCCGTCGTGGCGTCGATCGCCCGGGCTGCTGGCTGACCATCAGCAGGCGGACCCCGGAGACAGGCAATGCCGTCAAGGCGCCGCCGTCAGGGACTCCGCGATGGCCCGGGCAGCGTCGGCGGTTACCTGGAGCAGGCGGCGGCTGGTGGCAGCCGGCGGATGCCGTCGGTGTAGGTATCGGCGAGCAGCCCGGCCACCGTCAGCCCGCGATCCCCGGAGGCGAAGTGCAGGCCGAGCAGGTCGCGCTCGGCGCGCGCCAGTCGCCGCGGCCGCGGCGACCGCAAGATGGATGCGGGCGGGATCACAGGGCCGGCCGGCGGCCGGAGGTGTCCAGCCACGGGAACAGCTCCTCGTGCGCGGCGGCGATCCGGAAGACCGTCACGTCATCGTAGGTCCTGCCGACGACCGACAGCCCAGTCGGCACCTCGTCGCGGGAGAGGCCGGACGGAACGCTCATGACCGGGCACCGGCTGGCGATGTTGAACGGAAGGGTCATCAGGACGTCGAGCCAGTCACCGCGGGGCGCGCCGTTGACCAGGACGGGCTGGTCGGTGTCGTACTCGGCAGGCAGCGCCGGGACGGCGAAGGTCGGGCAGATCAGCGCGTCGAAGTCGTCGAGCAGTCGGCCGAGCGGCGCGTAGATGGCGGCTTCGAGGGCGAGTCCGGCCACCAGGTCGTCCTTGCCGATCTCGTCGGACTCGGCGACGAAGCGGCGGGCATAGGAGGTCAGGTCGGCGGCGTGCGCCGCGTAGATCTCCCGGACCGACGGCCCGAAGATCATGCCGAAGTGGATCCGGGCGGCCCTGCTGATGGTGGCCAGGTCCCAGGGCAGCGACACCTCCTCGACGGTGGCGCCCGCCTGCCGGAGCCGGCCGGCGGCCGCCCGGGTGTTGGCGATTACGTCGGCGTCGACCTCGTAGCAGCCCAGGTCGAGGCTGAGCGCGATGCGCAGCCCGGCGATCGGGTCCAGCCGGGCCGGGATATCCAGCTTGGGGCGCAGGGAGGCGACGTCGCTGTGATGCGGCCCGGCAATCACGTTCTGCAGCAGCGCGCAGTCGGTGACTGACCGGGCCAGCGGGCCCTCGTGGCAGTAGTGGTCGAGGTTGAAGACCTCGACTTCGGGGACCCGCCCGTAGGGCGGCTTGAACCCGGCTACGCCGCAGCACGACGACGGGATGCGGATCGAGCCGCCGATGTCAGACCCGGTGGCCAGGGTGGCCGAGCCCGCGGCCAGGGCGGCGGCCGAGCCACCGCTGGAGCCGCCCGGCGAGAAGGCCCGGTTCCACGGGTTGCGGGTCACGCCCCACAGCCGGGACCAGGTGAACGGCGCGCAGGAGAACTCCGGCGTGGTGGACCGGGCGTGCACGATGCCGCCGGCGTCGATGATCCGCTGGACGAAGACGGCGGTCTGATCGGCGACCACGTCGCGCAGCGGCACCGACCCGAGAGTGTTGCGCTGGCCCGCGATGGGCGCCTCTTCCTTGACCGCCACCGGCAGCCCCTCCAGCGGCCGGGGCGCCGGACCAGTGCCGGCGTACCGGGCCTCGGCCTGCCGGGCCTCGCCCAGGGCCTGCTCGTAGCGAGTCTCGGCGAAGGCATTGATGACCGGCTCGACGCCCTCAGCCCGAGCGATCACGGCGCTGACCAGCTCGACCGGGGACAGCTCGCGGGTGGCGAACAGCCGCAGCGCCTCGGCCGCGGGCAGGTAGTGCAGGTCACTCACGGGGGCTGTCCTCCTGATCTGCGCCGGCGGGCGCGGCGGCCGATGGCAACTCGGTACCCGGCGGCGGCTCGGCGCTGGCCGCCCCGGCCGCGAGCCGGCGGGACGGTGTCCAGCCGGGCGCCGGGACGCTGGCCCGCAGCCGCTGGGTGTAGGGGTGGCGGGGATCGTCGAGCACCTGGCCGGTCGGGCCGTGCTCGACGACCTGGCCGTTGCGCAGCACGATCGTCTCGTCGGCGAGCTGGCGCACGACGGCTAGGTCGTGGCTGATCAGCACGTAGGACACGCCGGTCTCGTCGCGGATGTCGGCCAGCAGGTTGAGCACCTGCGCCTGGATCGAGACATCCAGCGCGGCCACCGACTCATCCAGGATCAGCAGCTGCGGCTCGGCCGCGAGCGCGCGGGCGATGGCGACGCGCTGGCGCTGGCCGCCGGACAGCGCACGGGGCAGGGCGCGGGACTGCCGCTCGTCCAGGCCGACCAGCCCGGTCAGCTCGGTAATCCGGGCCCGGCGGCGGTCAGCGGGCCAGCCGTGGTGCAGCCGGAGCACCTCGTCGATGGTATCGAGCGCGGTGTGCCGCGGGTCGAGGCTGGTGTAGGGATCCTGGAAGACGATCTGCACCTGGCGGCCGCGCCGCCGGCGGTCCCGCGCCGACCGAGCGGGGCGGGACCGGTCCTCGCCGCATGCGCTGATGGCTCCGCCGGTCGGCCGCTCCAGGCCGACGATCATCCGGGCGATCGTGGTCTTGCCCGAGCCGGACTCCCCCACGATGGCCAGTGACCGGCTGGCCGGCACCCGGAAGGAAACCTCATCAACGGCCACCAGCTCACCGAACTCCTTGCGCAGTCCGGTCACCTCCAGCACCGGCGCGGCTGTCCCGGCGGCGAGCGCGGCCGTCCCCGGAACCGGAGCCGTGGTGTCAGGCATCCGCGTCCGCCTCCTCCCCTAGCCGGCCCCGCAGCTCGGCGGCCCGCGCGCACCGCGACAGCCCGCCATCCAGGGTCACCAGGTCCGGCACCGCCGCACGGCACTCGTCGCGGGCATGCGCGCAGCGCGGCGCGAAAGCGCACTCGGCCGGCGGCGCCTCGAACGCCGACAGCGGCCGGCCGGGGATGGCGCGCAGCCGGGGCCGGGTCGCCGTGATGTCCGGCCGGGCCGCGGCCAGCGCCGCGGTGTAGGGGTGCAGCGGATCGTCGTGCAGCCGGGCCGAGGCCGCGACCTCGACGATCTGGCCCGCGTACATCACGGCCGTCCGGTCGCAGATGGCCGCCGCGAGCTCCAGATCGTGGGTGATGAACACCATGGCCAGTCCGAAGTCGCGGCGCAGCTCGGCCAGGATGGCCACGACCTCGGCCTGGGTGGTGACATCCAGGGCCGTGGTCGGCTCGTCGGCCAGCAGCAGCTGCGGCTCGGTGAGCAGCGCGGCGGCGATCATGACTCGCTGCAGCATCCCGCCCGACAGCTCGTGCGGGTACTGGCGCAGCCGGGCCGGGCCGCCGCCGACGCCCACCTGGGCCAGCATGTCGGTCGCGCGCCGCTGCGCCTCGGCGCCGGTCACGCCCAGGTTGGTGCGCAGCGCCTCGGTCATGAAGTCGCCGATGCGGCGCACCGGATTCACGTGCGCCCGCGGATCCTGGAAGATCATCGCGACGTGGCTGCGGTAGCCGCGCAGCTCCGCGCCGCCCAGCGCGCCGATATCCCGGCCGCCGAACCGGATTGTCCCGGTCACCTCCGCCCCGCGGGGCAGCAGCCGGTCGATGGCCCGCGCGGTCATGGACTTGCCCGAGCCGGACTCGCCGACCAGGCCGAGCGCCTCGCCGGGGCGGACGGTCAGGCCGACATCGCGCAGCACGGCGCGCCGGACGCCGCGAACGGCCAGGCGCACCGTGAGCCCGGCCACCTCCAGCAGCGGTCCCGCCGTATTCTCGCCGCCCGTCCCGTGGCTCATCCGCGGGCCGCCTGCGCCCGCTCGAACAGCCGCTCTCCCAGCACGTTGAAGGCGATCACCACCGCGACGATGCATGCGCCGGCGGCCAGCGCCGGGAGCGGGTAACCCTGCAGGATGCCCGCCTGGTTCTCGGAGATCATCACGCCCCAGTTCGGAGCGGGCGGCTGGACGCCCAGGCCCAGGAACGAGATCGCGGCCAGGTCGACCATGGCGTATCCGAACATGATCGTGGCCTGGGCCACGATGATCGGCGCCATGTTCGGCAGCAGGTGCCGCAGGCAGATCGAGGCGGCCGAAGCGCCCTGGACCTCCAGCGCCGCCACGTAGGGCTGGCTGCGCTCCTTGAGCGCCGCGCCGCGCAGCACCCGGGCCACGTAGGGCATGTACGCGACGGCCAGCGCCGCCGAGGCCGCGGGCAGGCCGGCGCCGAACACCGTGGTGGCCAGCACGGCCAGCAGGATGCCGGGGAAGGCGAACAGGATGTCCAGGCCGGAGGAGATCACCGCGTCGGTCGCGCCGCGGCGCCAGGCCGCCGTCACGGCTAGCACCGAGCCCGTGACCATGGCCAGGATGACCACCGCCAGCGGCCCCAGCATCGACGACTGGCCCCCGGCCAGCAACCGGGACAGCAGGTCGCGACCCTGGAAGTCGAACCCGAGCAGGTGCCCGGTGATCGGCCCCACGAAGGCCAGCGACAGGTTGGGCAGGTCCGGGTCGTCCGGCGCGAGCAGCGGCCCGAACACCGCGACGACGGTGGCGGCGGCGATCACGGCCGCCGAGATCAGCCCGGCCGGCCCGGTCTCCCGCAGCAGGCCGAGCCGGCGCCGGGCGGGCTCGACCGGGACCAGGGCTGACGCTGTCACCGGACGCTGCTCCCCAGCGAGACCCGCGGGTCCAGCGCGGCGTACAGCACGTCCACCACCAGGTTCACCGCGACGAACGCCGCGACCAGGACCAGCGAGATGCCCTGCACGACGGCCAGGTCCTTGGACTCGGCCGCTTGCACCAGGTAGGCGCCGATGCCGTTCAGGCTGAACGCTGTCTCCACCACCGCCGACACAGCGATCAGTGAGGCGATCGTGATCCCGGTGATGGTGGTAATCGGGATGGCCGCGTTGCGCAGGATGTGCCGCCGGATCAGCTGGCGGGGCGGGATGCCGCGGCTCAGCGCGGTCTGGACGTGCTCGCGGCCGCCCTCCTCCCGCACCGCGGCGCGGGTCACCCGCGCGACGATGCCCAGCGACGACAGGGCCAGGGCGATCGCCGGCAGGGTCAGGTGGCGGATGTTGCTGACCAGGTCCGACCCGTTGCCCAGGGCCGGGAACCAGCCGAGCCGGACCGAGAACAGCAAGATCAGCACGATCGCCGCCACGAACGCGGGCACGGCCGCCGACACCGCCGTCACCACCAGGGTGCTGGTGTCCAGCACGCCGGGCCGCAGCCCGGACAGGACGCCCAGCCCGATCCCGGCCACCGCGATGATCAGTGCTGCGTACAAGACCAGCCCGGCCGTGGTCCACATCCGGGAGGCGATGACGGTCGACACGTTCTCGCGCAGCGTGATCGACAGCCCCAGGTTGCCGTGCAGCGCGTTCTTCAGCCAGTACCAGTACTGGGCGAAGAACGGCGCGTTCAGGTGGTACCGGGCCTCCAGGACGCGCACGCTGCTGGCCGGCAGCGCCCGGCCCCCGGACAGTGCCGAGATCGGGTTGCCCGGCGCCAGGTACACCGCCGCGAAGATCACGAAGCTCGCGATCAGCAGGCTCGCGGCCAGCATGGCCAGCCGCCGCGTGAAGAACCGCCAGCGCACTGTTTCAGCCGCCCGTCCCGCCCAGGTCGTCGGCCCAGGGCGCGAACATGTAGGAGAACGAGGCGACGGCGCCGGTCAGCTTGCTGCTGAGCACCAGGACGCTGGTCGGCTGCACGTTCGGGATCCACGGCAGCTGGACCGCGGCGAGCTGCTCGGCGCGGGCGACCAGCCGGGCCCGCTGGCCGGGGCTGGCCGTGCTGCGGGCCTGCTCCAGCAGCACGGTCATCTTCGGGTTGCTGTAGTGGTCGTAGTTCTGCGACCCGTCCGGCAGCACGATGGTGGCCAGCAGCGCGGCCGGGTCGGCGTAGTCGCCGTAGTTGACGGTCAGGAAGCCGTCGATGCCGCTGCGGGCCTTGGGGTCGGTGA
>DASXDJ010000051.1:0-4601 GCA_036490755.1 Streptosporangiaceae bacterium | reverse complement strand
GGCCAGTTCGCCATGCAGGACCAGGTGACTCACGATAAGTACGGTCTTGGCCGGGTCATCGGCGTGGAGGATGACACTGCCCTGGTCATCGACTTCGGTTCACGTCACGTACGGATCATGACGCCCTTCGCCAAGCTGACCAGGCTCTGATACCGGCGGCGGGGGCCGCCGTTGCGCCGCGTCCCCCGCCAGGCACCGGGCTCAGCTATCCGGGCGGGCCTCCGCCTGGGTGTCCTCGAGCTGAGGATCCACGCCGCCTTCCCGGTGCTTTTCCGATGCGCGCATCACGGCCCGCATCGCGGCGAACTCGGCGGTATCGCTCACGCCAGGCTCGCTGCCGGGCTGGACGCTGTGGTCCTCCTGCGCCGGCATGTGGTCACTCATGGCCAGACCCTCCTCCAAAACGCTGAGCCCCCTCCCTCAGCACAGTACAGGGACCCGCCGATAGCGGGCCGGCGCAAAAGGGGCGGCTGGCGCCGTCAGCCCAGCTCTTTCCCGGCCATGTCCGGCCCGGGCAATGCCCCGAGCTCAGTCAGGCGGCGTACCGCCTCGGCCCTGGTCCGGCACTGCAGCTTCTGCATGCTGCTGTTGACGTGCATTTCCACGGTGCGCGGGCTGATGAACAGGGTATGGCCGGCCTGCCTGCTGGTGTTTCCCTGGGACACGAGCTCCATGACGTCCAGCTCCCGGCTGGTCAGGCCCGCGGTCACGCGCCGTGCGCTCACCCGGCGGCGTGGCGTGTCGCCGAGCTGACGCAGCGCCGTGGTGCAGCTGTCGCGCAGGTGACGCGCGCCGAGCTGGTCGGCGGTGACGTGCGCGGCGTGCAGTAGTTCCCGCGCGCGGGCGCCCTCGCCGAGCCGGATGGTCGCGGCGGCGGCGCGGCGCTGGGCTTGGGCCGTCTGCAGCGGCAGGTCCAGGCGGCTGAACATCTCGGCCGCGCTGCTCAGCTCGTGGGCCGCGGCCTCGGGGCGGTCGGCCAGCAGGGTCTCGCCGCGGGCGTGGGCGAGGGCGGCAATCGCTTCCGGCTGCGCGGTGGCCTCGGCTATCTGCATCAGGGCGGCGGCGCAGGCGCTGGTGCCGGCGGTCAGGCCTTGTTCGCTGAAGAAGGTAGCCGTCCACTGCAGGATCGGCACGCTGTAGTGCCGCTCCTGGGTCCGGGCCAGGCGGGCGAGTATCTGCCGGGCCCGGTCGGCTGCGTCGGTAGCAGCGCCCGCCGCGTCGTCCAGGACGCACAAGCCCCATGAGGAAAGCAGCTCCATGGCGGTGAGCTCGATCCGGGTGGCGGTGAGGTTAGCTTCCAGCAGGTGGGGGCGCCCCAGCCGGGCCGCCCCGCGCATGGCGTGCACCAGGCCGAGCAGCCCGTCGCCGGCCGCTCGCGCATGGGGCGCGGCGGCCGAGGCGAGCACGTCCTCGCAGACACTGGCCGTGCGGTCCCACTCGCCCCGCGCGAACAGGACGAAGCTGGCACAGGCCCGGCACAGCTGCCCGATGGCATCGGCGCCGTGGGCGTCGCAGTACTGGTAGGCCGCGGCGTACGCGGCTGTCGCCGCCTGGTAATCGCCGGAATGCTCGAGCGAGTCGGCCAGCCGCTGCTGCAGCTCGGCGGCGGCGTCGGGGAGCGACTCGGCGAGCGCCTGATCCAGCGCCGCGCGCACGGCGGCGATCCCGTCGCGATGCTGGCCCTGCCGCGCCAGCACATTGCCGCGCAGGCCCTCGATGCGCAGCCGCAGGTCGGTCCGCCCGCAGGCCCGGGCGTCGGCCGAGGCGGCGTCCAGGGTGGTCAGGGCGGCGGAGAAGCTGGCCGCCGCGCGCAGGTGGGCAGCCATGGCCAGTCGGTCAATGGCCGCCTCGGCCGGGATGCCCGCGGCCGAGAACGCGACCGCGGCGGCTTCGCGCGCCGTAAGCGCGGATTCCCATTGCCCGCGTAGCTCATGGGCCAGAGCCAGCCGCCGGCAGCTGCCGGCCAGGGCCAGGTCATCGCCGCGGCGCTCATGCCCGTCGGCGAGCTCGCGCAGCAGCGTGACGGCGTCGGCGTACTCCGAGCACATCTCGGCGCACCGCGCCAGCCGGTCGATGACCGCCAGCCGGGAGTCGTCCCGCTCGCCCGCAGGCCAGTGCTCGAGCGCTGTTCGCAGCGCCCGGGCCGCGTCCCGGTAGGCGTGGACCGCGAAATGCTCGTCGGCCGCCGCGAGCAGCGGCCGCCGGGCCGGGCCGAAATCCCTGGCGGCAAGCAGGTGCACGGCGATCAGCGCGGGTGCCGCCTCGTGACCGGCCAGCGTGCTGGCTAGCGCCCGGTGCAGGCCGCGGCGGCGCGACCACGGAATATCGGCGTAGGCCGCCTCCTGGGTCAGCGGGTGGCGGAACGCGGCCCGGCCGTCGCGGGCCTCGGTCAGCAGCCCGGACGCGGTGAACCCGTCCGGCCACGCCGCCGCGTCGCCCGCCGCCAGGACGATGTCGACGTCGAATTCGATGCCCGCCACGGCGGCGGTCTCCAGCAGCGCCCGTTCCCCGGCGGTCAGCCGTGACGCCCGCAGCAGGACCGCCTCCCGGATGCCCTCGGGTACCGGGGCGGCGCCCGCACCGGCCAGCGCGACGGCACCGTCACGGTAATCCAGCCGGCCGTCGTCGCGCAGCGCGAGAGCCAGTTCCTCGACGGCGAACGGGAGCCCGTCGGCCCGGCTGGCCACCACCGCGGCCAGCGCCGGCTGCGGCGCCACCCCCCACAAGCCGGTCAGCATGTGCGTCACGTCATCATCGCCGAGCGGGCCGAGCGTGATCTCGGTGAGCCGGTTGTTCCGGCGCAGCAGCGCCCGGACGGCGCGCAGGCGATGGCCGCGGGGCAGCTCATCGCTGCGGTAACAGCCGACCAGGACAACCGGGAGACCGCGGGCCGCATCAGCCAGGGCGGCCAGGAAGTCCAGGCTCGCCTCGTCCGCCCATTGCAGGTCGTCGAGAAAAAGCGTCAGGGCGTGGTCGCCCGCCGCGGCGGCCAGCACCGAGCACACCGCCGCGGCCAGGGCCGCCGGGCTCGGCTCGGGCGGCCGGGCGCCGAGCTCGGGCATGATCTGCGCGAGCACCGCCGGGAGCGGCCGGGAGGTGTCGCGGACCGCGGGGCGCAGCGCGCTGGCCACCACCTCGTACGCCGGACATGCCCATGCCACCGCCCGGCCACGCAAGACGGGCGTATCGAGGGTGGCGAGAACGTGCTCGACCAGCGTGGTCTTCCCGGCTCCCGCCTCGCCGGAGACCAGGACCACCGGTACCGGCCCGGCCGGCGAGACGGCCAGGAGGTGACCCAGCGCAGCGCACTCGGCGTCGCGCCCGACCACCAGCCCGTCCATGATCACAGACTGCACCCTCAGGGGCGCGTCCCGGTAGACGTCAGGCCGGTCGGGGATACTGAACCAGCCCAGCCGGATGTCAGTAGCTGAAGGTCGTGGCGCCTTCATCGCCGATCCACTCCCACAGCTGGACGGTGCCGGCCAGTTCGGCCCCGCCGATCAGGCTCCCCTTGTCGAGCTGCTTGGCGTTGAAGCAGACCGGGCAGACCATGTACCGGCCGCCCGCCTTCTCGTACCGGGCCAGCAGGTCGGGCAGCGCCGGGCAGCCGTCGCACGCCACCCCCACGGCCATGCCGTCCAGGGCCAGCCGGACGGCTTCCTTGGCCTGGAACATGAGGGTCGGCCGACCGGACTCGGCGGCACCAATCGCGACGAGGAACGCGACGGTCACCTTCTCCGGGTCCTCCAGTCCGGTGGTGAGACTGATCACTGCCTTGCCAGCCATAGCTGCCTCGCTCTCCTGAAGTGCAGCCGGGCAGGTCCCGGCCTGGCGCACGCTGCGCCGATGAGCAGACGCTAGGCCGGCCCCAGGCCCGCGGGATACCGCAGGATTACGGTATTCGCGCCACTAGTTCCGGGCGGCCGCGGCCCGGTATCCCCGCTGCCGCCTACCGGTCCGAGATCATCCGGTCATAGTCCGCCTGGGAGATCACGCCCCGGTCGAGCATGTTCCTGGCGACGAGGAGTTTCCGCTCGCGCTCGGAACCAGGCCCGCCGGAGAGGGCCTGGCCGATAAAAGCGTCCCGCACCTTCTCCGGAGAGCCGTACTGCGGTGCCTCGTCCCACAGCACCTGGTAAGTATCCGCGTCCCGGCCATCCGCGCCAGGGCTCGCGAAGCGCCGGTACGCCACATCCTGGCCGACCGCAGGGGTGATCCCGCGGGGAATACGCGTGTACGCCACCTCCACATGGACCGGAGCGCCGTTGGAGTGGATCTCCAGGTGCAGCACCGTCACCGGCCCGGGCCCGGGGTCGATCGCGATGATCCTGGCCCACCGCTCGACGTTCGCATCCACCTGCCGGTACGCCCCGCGAACAGCCCGGACGCGATCCAGGAATCCCATCTCTGCAGAATGCCCGGACCCGCACCGCCGGGCAAGGCCAGCGGGCCGCCAGTGTTAAAGTTGGTTAGCGCAACTAACCAATCGAGGATGGGATACCAGGTGCGCCTACCGCGCCCAGTGCAGATGATCTCGTCACGGGGCCTGGCTTCGTTCCGGCCCGGCCAGATGATCTCCTCGCTGCACCAGCGGAACTACC
>DASXDJ010000050.1:0-15876 GCA_036490755.1 Streptosporangiaceae bacterium | reverse complement strand
CCGGGTCCACGGGCCGGACCGACCTGGCGGGCGCCGGGCATAAGGTCGCGCTGGCCCGCGCCCAGCACGCCTCGGCTCGCCGGCTGGCCGCCGAGTTGCCGCCCTGGACCTGGATCTGCCCCACGCACGGCTTCGGCAGCTTCTGCTCGGCCACCGCCCCGGTGGCCGGGCCCGCGATGGTGCCGGTGCCGGGCCCGTCACCTGACCCGCCGGCCGGCACCGCGCTGCGGCCTGGCGGCGGTGCCTCCACGATGGGCGCCGAGCTGCAGGTCAATCCGGCGCTCACCACGGGCGAGACGGAGTACGTCGCCACCACGCTGGCCGGGCTGGATGACTATCCGGCCTACTACGCGCAGATGGGCCCGGCTAATCTCGCCGGGCCGCCCGCGCCGGACCTGTCCGCGCCGCCCGCGGCCGGCCCGCAGGAGCTGGGCCGCCGGGTCCGCTCGGGGGAGTGGGTGGTGGACCTGCGGCCCCGGCCCGAGTTCGCTGACCGGCACCTGCACGGCACGCTGAACTTCGGCCTGGGCCCCGGCCTGGCCACTTACCTGGGCTGGCTGATCCCGTGGGGCACCCCGGTGACCCTGCTGGCCCGCGAGCCCGCCGACATCGCCGCGGCCCAGCGGGAACTGGCCCGGATCGGGATTGACCGGCCCGCCGCGGCCGCCGCGGGTGACCCGCAGGACTGGGCCGCGGGGGCGGAGCTGGAGCAGTTCGCGACCGCCGACTTCGCCGCGCTGGCCCGCGAGTCCGATCGGCGGCCGCTGATCGTGCTGGACGTGCGGCGGCGCGGGGAATGGGACGCCTGGCACATCGATGGCGCGCTGCACATCCCGCTGCATGAGCTGCGCGGCCGGATGAGCGAGATCCCGCTGGGCGAGATCTGGGTGCACTGCCAGGCCGGCTACCGCGCTGCCATCGCCGCGTCCCTGCTGGCCGCCTGCGGCCGCCCGGTGGTGGCCATCGACGATGAGTTCAGCCGGACCCGGGTGGCCGGGCTGGCCGGCGCCGGCCTGGCGGGCTGACCCGCTCCGGGACGCGGGCGCCAGGACCGGGAATGAGCACGGGCGGCGGCGCCTTTCCCTACATATCAGCCGCCTGATGGGGAGTTGGAATGGCCGTACGCCGCCTGAACCACGCTGTCCTGTACGTCGCGGACCTGGCCGCGACGGTGGACTTCTACCGCGACACCCTCGGCTTCGAGGTTCGCACCGAGATCCCCGGCCGCGCCGCGTTCCTGCGCGCGCCGGACTCGGCCAACGACCACGACCTCGGCCTGTTCGAGGTACCGGACGCAGCGGCCCCCGAGGGTCATTACCTGGGCCTGTACCACCTGGCCTGGGAGGTCGGCACGCTGGCCGAGCTGGCCGACATCCGGGACCGGCTCAGCGCCCGCGGGGCCCTGGTCGGCGCCAGCGACCACCGGGTGTCCAAGTCGCTGTACGCCAGGGACCCCAGCGGCATCGAGTTCGAGGTGATGTGGCGGGTGCCGGCCCGGGACTGGGAGACCGAGCTGCGCGGCGGCGCGATGATCGCCCCGCTGGACCTGGACGGCGAGCTGGCCCGCTGGGGCGACCAGGCCACCGGCGCCGCGGCCGGCTCCGTCACCTGACCCCGCTGTCGGCGCGCCCCGTTGTCGGCGCGCCCCGCTGTCGGCGCACCGCGTCGTGAGCGCGCCGCGTCGTGAGTGCGCCCGCCCGGCCGGTGCTCGCCCTGGCCAGCCAGTGTGCCCGGCGGCGGCCTACCGCCGGAGCGGCTCGTCGGTGCCCGGCGGCCGGGTGCTGACCTCGATGGTTCCCTTGTAGGCGATGCCGCGCACGTGCACGACCGGCGCCCCGCGCGGCAGCAGGCTCTCCAGCTCCTCCTGCTCCGACCAGCCCTTGCTGACCCCGAAGCCATCGAGCTCGACCCGGACGCCCGGCGGCACCAGTACGTCGATGCGGGACTTGTAGGCGACCGCGAGCACGGTCGTGTCCGCCGCCGTCAGCTCGGCCGCGCGCAGGTCCAGCCAGCCGCTGCCCTTGTACACCACGGACGTGAACCGGCCGGGGACCCGCCACCGGCCGCCGCGCCGGATCGAGTTCTTGTAGGCGATCGCGAACTTGCCGGGCGACTTGGCCGCGCCGGGGCGGGCGGGCACCGGCCGGGGCGGCCCGTCCGGCAGGTCGGTGGTCAGCTTCTCCAGGTCGGCGCTGGTCCGGGCGGTCAGCGCCGCGCGCATCCGCTCATCGAACTCGTCGTCGTCGAGCCGGCCCTCCGCGAAGGCGGCCTGCAGCACCTGGGCGATCTGGTCACGGTCGGCGTCCGACACCCGCATCGCCGGGCCGGGCGCCACGGGTGCCGTCGCCGCGGGTGCCGCCGGCCCGGGCGGGTGAGCTGGTGACAAGCCGGGCCGCGTCGGGTCCGGCTGGCCGGCTGGCTGCATGTCAGCCTCCTCGGGCTGCGCTGGGGTAACTTAAGATGTATCTTAACCATGGTCCGAGGCGGGGTGCCGGATTCCGGCCGGAAGATCCTGATAACAGCAAGAGGCGGTGGTCCGCCGTTACACGCCGCCCGCGAGCAGGCAGACCAGGGCGAGGAGCAGGAGCAGCGTGGCGACGACCAATGTCATGAACGGATCGTTGGCGGGTACCCGGTTCACCTCGTGTCGGCCCATACGGAACATTTACACCATTGCTCTCGGTCTTGTCCCAGCCCCGGGTATGTCTGTTGGGTAACGCCGGCTAGGGCGCGGGGGAGGCGGCCGGACGGCGGGTGGCCAGGCTGGCGTAGAGCCCGGCGGTCTGGGCGGCGATCGCGGTCCAGGCGAACTCCGCGATCGCCCGCTCCCGCCCCGCCCGGCCCATCGCCGCCGCCCGCTCCGGGTCCGCGACCAGCGCATTCAGCGCGCCGGCCAGCGCCGCCGGATCGTCAGGCGGCACTAGCAGGCCAGTCCGGCCGTCGTCCACCACCTCGGGGATCCCGCCGACGGCCGAGGCGACTACGGCCGCCGAGCAGGCCATCGCCTCCAGGTTCACGATGCCCAGCGGCTCATACAGCGACGGGCAGCAGAACGCCGTCGCGTGGCTGAGAATCTGGATCACCTCGGTCTTGGCCAGCATCTGCGGGATCCAGATCACGCCGGGCCGGCTCTGGCTCAGGTGCGCGGTCAGGCCGGCGACCTCGGCGGCCAGCTCCGGGGTGTCGGCCTGGCCGGCGCACAGCACCAGCTGCGCGGCCGGGTTGAGCTGGCTGGCAGCGCGGAGCAGGACCGGCAGCCCCTTCTGTCGGGTGACCCGGCCCACGAACACCACCGATGGCCGCGCGGGATCGATCCCGTACCGGGCCAGTACGCCGGTGCCGGAGTCCGGGGCGTACTGCGCGGTGTCAATGCCGTTACGGATGACGTGGACCCGGCCGGGCGGGACGGCCGGGTAGGCGCTGAGGATGTCGGCCCGCATCCCGTCGGACACGGCGATGACGGCCTGCGCCGACTCGATGGCCGTGCGCTCGCACCACGAGGACAGCGCGTACCCGCCGCCGAGCTGCTCGGCCTTCCACGGCCGCAGCGGCTCCAGCGAGTGCGCCGTCATGACATGCGGGATCCCGTACAGCTGGCCGGCCAGGAAGCCGGCCAGGTTGGCGTACCAGGTGTGGGAGTGCACCAGCTCGGCGCCCGCCGCCGCGGCGACCATCGACAGGTCGGCCGAGATGGTCTGCAGCGCGCTGTTGGCCGGCGCCAGCTCCGCCCACGGCCGGTGTGCCACGGCGCCCGCCCGGTCGGCGCCCTGGCAGTGCACCGTCAGCGCCACCAGCCGGGTCAGCTCCCGGGCCAGGTACTCCACGTGCACGCCGGCGCCGCCGTAGACCTCCGGCGGGTACTCGCGGGTCAGCAGCGCCACCCGCAGCGGCGCAGCGCCGGTCAAGGCTCGACCGTCTGGCCCTTGCCGACGACGGTGATGCCGCCGTCGGAGACCACGAACCCGCGGGCCCGGTCGTGTTCTTTGTCCACGCCCACCACCGCGTTCTCCGGGACGACCACGTTCTTGTCCAGGATCGCGTTCTCCACCACCGCGTGCCGCCCGATCCGGGTGTTGTCCAGCACCACCGCCCGCTCGACCCGCGACCAGCTGTTGACCCGCACGCCCGGCGACAGGACAGCGTCACGCACCAGGCCGCCGGAGACGATCACCCCGTTGCTGACGACGCTGTTGATGGCCCGGCCGATCCGGTCCCCGCTGTCATGCACGAACTTGGCCGGCGGCTGCGAGGGCACGTGCGTCAGGATCGGCCACCGGTCGTTGTACAGGTTGAAGATCGGGTGCACGGCGCACAGGTCCATGTGCGCGTCGAAGTAGGAGTCCAGTGTCCCGACATCGCGCCAGTAGCCGGCGTCGCGTTCCTCGGCACCGGGCACCTGGTTCTGCTGGAAGTCGTAGACCTGGGCCATGCCCTCCTTGACCAGCATGGGCACGATGTCGCCGCCCATGTCGTGGCGGCTGCCGGGATCGGCCGAGTCCTGGCGCAGCGCGTCGGTCAGCACGCTGGTGTTGAACACGTAGATGCCCATGGAGGCGTACGCGCAGTCGTCGCGGCCGGGCATCGGCGGCGGGTCGTCGGGCTTCTCCAGGAACGCCTCGATCGTCCGGCCGTCGCTGCCGGTCTTGATCACCCCGAACGCGGTGGCCTCTGCCCGGGCCACCGGGATGGCCGCGACGGTTACCCCGGCGCCGTGCTCCCGGTGCTGGTCGATCATCTGCCGCGGGTCCATCCGGAACACGTGGTCGGCGCCGAACACCGCCACGATGTCGGGCTGGTCGTCGTAGATGAGGTTCATTGACTGGTAGATGGCGTCGGCCGAGCCGGTGTACCAGTGCGGCCCGCGCCGCTGCTGGGCCGGCACCGGGGTCACGTAGTTGCCGAGCAGGCTGCTCAGCCGCCAGGTCGTGGTGATGTGCCGGTCCAGGCTGTGGCTCTTGTACTGCGTCAGCACGCAGATCCGCCGGAAGCCGGCGTTGACGATGTTGGACAGCGCGAAGTCGACCAGCCGGTACAAGCCGCCGAACGGGACGGCCGGCTTGGCCCGGTCCGCGGTCAGCGGCATCAGCCGCTTGCCCGCCCCGCCGGCCAGCACCATGCCCAGGATCCGCGGATCATCTATCACCGGCCACCTCCGAAGGGCGCTTCGCCTGCTACGTGCTGATCATGCCGCAACAGGCCAAACGCGGTCCGGCGGCCCTATACGGGGCGAGTTACCCGGATCTTGGACTGGTCATGCGGCAGCACTTCCCAGTCATCGGCGAACTCGGCCTCCAGTCCGTGCCGGGCGGCCAGGTCAAGCAGCGTCTGAGTGCGGTAATAGAAATCCTCGCGCAGCACCTGATGCTCGGCGCCGTCGGTCCGGTCGAAGGTGAAGTCAAAGAACCCGCCGGGCGCCATGATCCGCCCGACGTGGCTCAGGCACTCGTCGATGATCTCCAGCGGTGAGTGCGAGAACACGCTGTGCGCGTGCACCACGTCGAAGGCACCGTCGGGCAGGAACTCCAGGCGCAGGTCTCGGACCAGGGTCAGGTGCGGCAGCTTGGCCTGCAGCCCGTAGTCGGCGATGGTCTGCTGGGCGGCCAGCAGGATGTCGGGGGAGATGTCGATGCCGTAGTAGCCCCCGGCGTCGAGGTAGTCGATGAACAGCCGGCCCGCGCGCAGGTTGCCGCAGCCGATCTCCAGCATCCGCAGGCCCGGCTTGAGGCCGTGCCCGGACAAGTAGTCGAACTGCAGCTGGCCGATCTCGAGCCAGGACTCGTGGGTGCCGCTGCCGACCGCGCCCTCGCGGCTGCGGGCGGCGTCCGAGTGCATCACGGCGCGGTAGTAGGCCACGTGACCCGGGTTGCGGAAGGCGAGCCAGGCGTCCCGGCCCCGGCGCCGCGCGTAGCCGGCGATCCGGTCCGGGTGCTGGAGCGCATAGCTGACCTGATAGGTCAGCCGGGATCTGTCCTTAGCATGCACGTGCCCACCGTAGGCCGGCCTGCCCGGCCGCAGCGGATGATCGGCCTGCCCCTTACCGCCCCTTGGTCACACCATTACCGGCCCATTCCGGTACAACCCCGCCCAGGTTGCCCGGGCGAGCAGGAACCGGGGCCCTTACTCGGCCAGCTCGGCCGCTTCCTCCTCGCCGGCCAGCGCCCGCCGGCCGGTGGCCCTGGTGGCCAGCAGCCGGGCAATATGCACGCCGGCACCGACCACGACGCCCCACACCAGGGCCTCGCCGAGGGCCACCTGCGGGTCCTCCGGGTGCTCCGGCGGCTCCTTGCCGGTGATCTTGGTCCACGCGAAGTGCAGCACCTTGCGGGCCACGAACGCCGCTGCCATCCCGGCCAGCGCGTTGATCACCCGCGACCCCGAGTCAGCCTTCTTGGCAGACATAAGAATGATCCCTCCTCGCGCCGTCAGCCGATCATGCCACGGAGGGATCGCTGGCACGGGACTGCGGTCGTGTTGTGTCGATCGCGGCGGCCAGCTCCTCCGGGTGCCGGCTGCCGAGCAGCAGGTAAGGGCAGCGGGGCTGCTCCCCGGAGGCGGATGTACCCCGCTGGCGGCGCCGCCGCACCACCGGGTGGCCAGGCAAGCCGCCGGTCACCTCCACATATACCGCCCGGCGCAGGTAGGGGCGGACCAGCATGAACGCCGCCGGGTCGGCCAGCGGGCCGCGCAGCGCCGCGGTCTGCTTCTCATCAAGCGCCTGGACCTGGCCGGCCATGCCCAGGGGCAGGACGGCCCGGCCGGCGCGCAACTCGCCGCCCGACACGCTGATTGTTTTCTCGCCTGCCATGAGCAGTGCCAGGCCGGGCCCGCCGACCAGCACCAGGTACGCCAGCACGCCGATGAGCAGGCTGAACCCGGCCCACACGATGGAGGCGAAGGTCGCCATGGTGATGAATCCGAGCACCCAGTAAGACGCCGGCACGCGGAGGTGCTCGCGGTAGCTGCGCATGAGACCACGGTAGTTGGTTACATGGAGGCATGACTGACCGGCCGCAAACCCCTGACGACAGCACGGCTGCTGCCGCCGATGCGGCCGGCGCGGCAGGCGGGCTGGCGGTCCCCGCGTCTGCCGCCGGCGAGCAGCCGGGCAGCGACCCGGCTGCGGCCGGGACTGCCGTTCCCGACCCGGCCCCGGGTCCCGGGGCGGAGCCGGACCTCGTTCCCCCGCCCGGCACGACAGCCGGCGCCGGCCCGGCGGCCGGCCGCGAGCCGCCCGCGGCGGGACTCCCCGGCGCCCGGCTGCGGACGCTGGCCCGGCGGCTGTGGGAGCGCGGATCCGGCGCGGACCCGGAGGACCAGGGCGCGCCGCCGGAGGCGGCCGGTGCCGGCGGGGTGCCCGGCGGCGTGCCGGCCGTGCCGTCCCCTGATGAGCAGGTGCCGCGGCTGCTGCGCCAGGTCGCCGCGTGGGCCTGGCGGCTGATCCTCGTTGCCATCCTGATCTACGGCGCCTTCCGGGTCACCGTCGAGCTGCGGCTGGTGGTGCTGCCGCTGATCGCCGCGATCCTGCTCACCGCGCTGCTGCAGCCGCTGGCCGCCCGGCTGCGCGGGTACGGCATGCCGGGCCTGCTGGCCACCTGGCTGACCTTCCTGGCCGCGATCGTGATCATCGCCGGCGTCATCACGCTGACCGCCAACCGGGTCAGTGCCGACTACCCGCAGCTGGCCCGCGAGGTGAAGCGCACGGTCACCGAGGTCCAGCACTCGCTGGCCGGCCCGCCGTTCCACCTGCACGGCGCCCGGCTGCAGAATCTCCTCGACCAGGCCGGGCAGTTCATCTCCCAGCACAAGTCGATGATCGCCGGGACGGTGGTCACCGGCGGCAAGATCTTCCTCGAGGTCCTGGCCGGCGTCGTGCTGATGCTGTTTATCTCGTTCTTCCTGCTGAAGGACGGCGACCGGATCTATGCCTGGCTGATCAGCGGGCTGAGCCGGGAAGCCAACCGGCGGATGACCAACGCCGGGGCGGCCGCCTGGCACGTGCTGACCAGCTACGTGCGGGGCACCATCGTGGTCGCCGCGATCCACGCCGTCTTCATCGGCCTGGCGCTGTGGCTGCTCGGTGTCCCGCTGGTGGTTCCGCTGATCATCCTGGTGTTCCTGGCCGCCTTTATCCCGCTGATCGGCATCCTGGTGATCGGGTTCCTGGCCATCCTGGTCACGCTGGCCACCAAGGGCTGGCTCGCTGCGGTGATCTTGCTTGCCGTGTTCGTCGTGGAGAACCAGATCGAGGGGCACCTGCTGCAGCCGCTGGTGGTCGGCCGGGCGGTCCGGCTGCACCCGCTGGCCATCATCATCGTGCTGGCCATCGGCGGGGTCATTGCCGGGATTCCCGGCGCCATCGTGGCCGTGCCGCTCGCCGCCGTGATTACCTACGCCTGGCCGTTCCTGCGCCATAGCGGGCCCGAGCCGGAGCCGGGCGGCCCCGTGTCACCCCCGGAAGGGTGAGCCCGGTGCCGGTAGGGTCGCGAGCGTGACCGATGACATCGTGGACGTTCTGATCCGGCGGCTGGACCCGGGCCTCCCGCTGCCGCAGCGCGCCCATCCGGGGGACGCCGGGACCGACCTGTACGCCGCACAGGACGTGGAGCTCGCGCCCGGCCAGCGGGCCGTGGTCCCGACCGGGATCGCCATCGCGCTGCCGGACGGCTACGCGGCCTTCGTGCACCCCCGGTCCGGGCTGGCCGCCCGGCACGGAGTGACGCTCGTCAATGCGCCCGGCACCGTGGATGCCGGCTACCGTGGCGAGATCAGGGTGACGCTGCTGAACACCGACACTGCCACCCCCGTCCGTCTTCAGCGCGGCGACCGGATCGCCCAGCTGGTCATCCAGCGCGTCGCGTGCCCGGTCTTCCACGAGGTTCAGGCGCTGCCGGAGTCGGCCAGGGGCGAGGGCGGTTTCGGCTCGACCGGCGGGCTGGCCATGGCCGCCGGGCCGGCCGCGGCCGGCGACAGGCCGGCCAGCGAGATGCCAGGCGGCACGACTTAGACCGGTGAGATTCCGGGCAGCTAGATAAAGGAGCGTGCGGGGTGTTCGGACGACGCCGCCGCGAGGACGCCGGCGACCGGCCGGGCCGCGGCCGCGGTACCGGGCGGGATGAGCAGGAGCTGGCCGGGCCCGGCGATGAGCCGGAGCTCGACGAGAACCCGGATTTCGATGACGAGCTGGCGGCCGCGGACGACCCGGACTGGGCCGGCGAGGACCAGGACGAGCAGCTCGGCCGGGCCGCCGCGCGGCGCGGCGAGGACCTGGGCGACCCCAGCACGTGGACCCGGCTGCGCGACAACCGGGCCGGCGCGGTGCTGCAGGCCGACGACGGCAGCGGGCCGTGGGACTCGGCGGCCTCCTACCCCGAGTGCGAGCGGCTGGATTTCGGCAGCCTGCTCGTACCGGTCCGGGAGGGCTTCGACATCCAGGTGAACCTGGATGAGGAAGCCGGGATCTGGGTCGCGGTGGTGGCCGGCGACAGCGGCCTGCAGCTGCAGGCGTTCGCGGCGCCCAAGACCAGCGGGCTGTGGGACGAGGTCCGGCGGGAACTAGAGCAGACCGTGGCCGATTCCGGCGGCCAGGCCGCGGCCGCCGACGGGCCGTTCGGCCCCGAGGTGAAGGCCGTGGTGAGCCAGCCGGGCGAGGACGGCCGGCCGCAGCCGCCGCAGGCGCTGCGGTTCCTGGGAGCGGACGGGCCGCGCTGGTTCCTGCGCGGCATGATCAGCGGGCCGGCGGCGAGCCGCCCGGAGCTGGCCCAGCCGTTCGAGGAGATCTTCGGCGATGTGGTGGTGGTCCGCGGCGAGCATCCCGAGCCGCCGCGCAAGGCCCTTGACATCCAGCTGCCCGAGGAGGCCAGGCAGGCCATCGAGGAGCAGTTCGCCGCGGCCGAGGGCATGCCCACCGACGCCCAGGGGATGCCGGTCAACCCGTTCGAGCGCGGGCCGGAGATCACCGAGATCCACTAGCCCCCGGCGTGCAGCAGGCGGGCGAGCTCGGCTTCCACGTCCTGGCTGGTGACGAACAGCAATTCGTCGCCGGCCTCCAGCGGGTCGTCGCTGCTGGGCACGATGACCCGGTTGTCGCGCAGGATCGCGACCAGCGCGGTGTCGGCGGGCCAGTCGATGCTGCCGACCCGCTGGCCGGCCAGCGGGGCGTTGGCGGGCATCGTCAGCTCAACCAGGCTGGCGTCGCTCTGCCGGAAGGTCATCAGCCGGACCAGGTCGCCGACACTGACCGCCTCCTCGACCAGCGCGGACAGCAGCCGCGGGGTGGAGACGGCGACATCAACGCCCCAGGACTCGTTGAACAGCCACTCGTTGGCGGGCAGGTTGATCCGGGCCACCACCCGCGGCACCCCGTACTCGGTCTTGGCCAGCAGCGAGGTCACCAGGTTGGCCTTGTCATCCCCGGTAGCGGCGATGACGACGTTGCAGCGTTCCAGGGACGCGTCATCCAGCGCGGAGATCTCGCACGCGTCGGCCAGCAGCCACTCCGCGCCCGGTACTCCGTAGACCCGGATGGACTTCGGGTCCTTGTCGATCAGCAGGACCTCGTGCCCGTTATCGATGAGCTCCTTGGCGATGGACATGCCCACGGCGCCGGCTCCGGCGATGGCCACGCGCATTACAGGTTCCCCTTCCCCGGGATCGGACGGCAGAACAGGGCGGCAATGCGCTCCAGGTCGTCTTCCTCGGCGACGATATGCAGCACGTCGCCTTCCTGCAGCACGGTCCCGTGACCCGGGATCATCGGCTGGCCCATGCGGGACAGGAACGCGATCCGGGTCTGGGCGGTGTCCTCCAGGGCGCTCACCTTCTCGCCGAGCCAGTCCTGGGTGCAGGCCACCTCGGCCAGCACGATCGTGCCAGTCGGGTCCCGCCACAGCGGCTCGGCGCCCTCCGGCAGCAGCCGGCGCAGCATCTGGTCGGCGGTCCACCGCACAGTAGCCACGGTAGGGATGCCCAGCCGCTGGTACACATCGGCGCGGCGGGGGTCGTAGATGCGGGCCACGACCCGCTCGACGTTGAACGACTCCCGGGCCACCCGGGCCGCGATGACGTTGGAGTTGTCGCCGCTGCTGACCGCCGCGAAGGCATCGGCGCGCTCGATGCCAGCCTCGGTCAGGACATCACGGTCAAACCCGATGCCGGTGATGCGGCTGCCCTTGAAGCCGGAGCGCAGCTTGCGGAACGCCTCGGCGTCCCGGTCGATGACCGCGACCGAATGGCCCTGGTCCTCGAGGATGTGGGCAATGGTCGAGCCCACTCGCCCGCACCCCATGATGACGATGTGCACGCTCTTCCTTCCCGCCCGGTCAGTGCTTGATCACGGTATTCCCACATGCGGCCCGGTGCTAGCCGTCTGCCGGCCCAGGTAGCCGGCTAGTGCACGAGCACGGCAACATGGTGCCAGTGACCACTTCCGCCCCGACCGGCCCCCTGCCCGGTGACATGCTGGAACTGACTGTAGGCGAGGCGGTGCACGGCGGCTGGTGCGTCGCCCGCCCGGACGGCGGAGGGCCGGTGGTATTTGTCCGGCATGCCCTGCCCGGCGAGCGAGTTCGCGTCCGGGTCACCCAGGCGACCGCGAAGCTGTCGCGCGCTGATGCGGTCGAGATCCTGCAGCCCTCGGCCGACCGGGTACCGCCGCCCTGCCCGCAGGCCCGGCCGGGCGGCTGCGGCGGCTGTGACTGGCAGCATGCCAGCCTGCCGGCCCAGCGGCAGCTCAAGGCGGCGGTCATCGGCCAGCAGCTCGCCCGGATCGCGGGCCTGGACCGCGAGGTGACGGTCGAGGCGCTGCCCGGCGACGCCGGGCCGCCGCCGGCCGGGGCCGGCCACCCTGGGACCGGCGGTGCCGGGTCCGGCGGCTCACCGGCCGGGGCCGGCGAGCCGCCCGATGCCGGGCTGGGCTGGCGGACCCGGGTCAGTTTCGCGGTGGCCGCGGACGGCACGGCCGGGCTGCGGCGGCACCGCTCGCATGAGGTGGTGGCGGTCGGGGACTGCCCGATCGCCCACCCGGATGTCAATGCCGCCGGGGTGACCGGGCAGCGCTGGCCGGGCGTGCAGTCCGTGCAGGTCGAGGTGGTACCGGCGACCGGCGAGCGGGGCGTGCTGGTCACCGGTGGCCGGCCCCGAGAGCTGCCGGACGTCGCGGCCGACAGCGTTCGCCAGGTCCTCCGGCCGGCGCGCGCCGGCCGGCCGGGGGGCCGCGGCCGCCGGCCGCAGGCCGCGGCCGGCCCGGCCGCACCGCGGGACGGGCAGGGCGGGACGGCCGCCGGGCGGGGCTACCTCACCCAGCATGCGGCCGGCCGGGACTGGCGGGTCGGGCTGGGCGGGTTCTGGCAGGTGCACCCGGCTGCCGCGGACACCCTGGCGGCCGCCGTGCTGGCCGCCCTCGCGCCGCAGCCCGGCGATGTGGCCCTGGATCTGTACTGCGGAGCGGGACTGTTCGCCGGGGTACTGGCCCCCCGGGTCGGCCCGGCCGGGCAGGTGATCGCCGTGGAGTCCGACAGCGCCGCCGTCCGCGACGCCCGGCACAACCTGCGCGCGTACGCCTGGGCCCGGGTGCACCGGGGCGACGCGGGCGAGGTGGTGGGCCGGCTGGACCTGAGTGCGGCAGCGCTGGCCGTCCTGGACCCGCCGCGGGCCGGGGTCCAGCCAGCCGTCATCAGCGCCCTGCTCACGGAGATGACCGGCCTGCGCCGGATCGCGTATGTGTCCTGCGACCCGGCCACCCTGGCGCGTGACCTCGGCCAGCTCACCGCGGGCGGCTGGCAGCTGGATGACCTGCGGGGATTCGACGCGTTCCCGATGACCCATCACGTGGAGTGCCTGGCCACCTTGTCGCCGGCGCCGGGCCGGCGTCCGGGCGGGGCGGCCTGAGCCGCCCCGCCCGCTAGCTGCTGGCGGCCTGGAACCTCGCAATCAGGTCATCCGGGACGCGGCCGCGGTCAGACACCTCGATGCCCGCGCTCCTGGCCCACTGCCGGACTGCCGCGGGCGACGGCGCTCCCGCGCGCGGCCCGCGGGCCGGCCGGGTACTGGCGGCAACCCGCCGGGCGCCCGACAGGAAGGGCTCCAGTGCCTCCCGGAATTCCTTGGCGTGCTCAGCGGACAGGTCGATCTCATAATCCGCGCCGGCGATCCCGAACCGGATTGTCTCGGCCGCCGCAGTGCCATCGATGTCATCGATGAAGTGAATCTCAACGCGTTGTGCCATCGTGTCGCCGCTCCATTCCCGCGAGGATGGGCGGCTAATTTATCGGACGCGTTCGCAGCTGATATGGAGATGTTCTGGAGATCCCAGGGAATCTGGGCCGGCGTTTCCGATGGCGCGCCCGGCCGGCCGGGCGGCCCTGCCCGAGCAGGCCTTCACCGGCATAACCGCCCGGCCAGGCGCCGGGGCGGGCCCGCGAATATCGCTCATTGACCGGATGCCGGGGGCCGCCCGGCAGCCGGCGCGCATCAGGCGGAACCGGGTTCATGGCGAAACCGCAGATTCCGCCGGCGATGGCCTAACCCCGGCTGGCGCGGCCAGCCTTTAATGCGGCCGCCGAAGCCAGTGAGATATTCGCGGCTGCGGTGGCGGAGCCGGCCTGGAGGTGGCCGGCGGCATCCCGGCGCGCTGCTGCGGGTCGCCCGGGCGACCGAGGAGCTGGGCTTCGACGCGTTCTTCCGGTCCGATCACTACCTGAAGATGGGCTCGGCGAGCGGCCTGCCGGGCCCGACCGATGCGTGGCTGACCCTGGCCGCCCTGGCCCGCGAGACCCGGCGCATCCGGCTGGGCACGCTGGTGACCGCGGGCACGTTCCGGTATCCCGGCCCGCTGGCCATCTCGGTCGCCCAGGCCGACCAGATGAGCGGCGGCCGGGTCGAGCTGGGCCTGGGCGCCGGCTGGTACGCAGCGGAGCACGAGGCCTACGCGATCCCCTTCCCGCCGCTGGCCGAGCGCTTTGACCGGCTGGAGGAGCAGCTGGCCATCATCACCGGGCTGTGGGAGACGCCCGAGGGACAGACGTTCAGCTTCCACGGCCAGCACTACTCGGTGACCGACTCACCGGGCCTGCCCAAGCCGGCCCAGCGGCCGCGCCCCCCGGTGATCGTCGGCGGCGGCGGCCCGCGCCGGACGCCGCAGCTGGCCGCCCGGTACGCCGATGAGTTCAACCGCGCCTTCGCCACCGTGGACGACACCGCCGCGGCGTTCGGCCGGGTCCGCGAGGCATGCGCGGCGGCCGGGCGCGATGCCGCGTCGATGACCTACTCGGTGGCCCACCGGGTCTGGTGCGGCCGGACTGACGCTGAGGTGGCGCGGCGGGCGGCGGCCGTCGGCGCCGACCCGGCGGAGGGCGGCGGCCTGACTGGCTCGCCCGCGCAGATTGCCGACCAGCTGGGCCGGTACGAGGAGCTCGGCGCGCAGCGGTGCTACCTGCAGGTCCTGGACCTGGCCGACATCGATCACCTGGAGCTGCTGGCGGAGCTGATCAGCTAGCTGAGCCCGGACGCCGCGGCCCGCGGCCAGTGTCACGCGGGCCGCGGAACGGCCGGGCCGTCGCCCTAGAATGAGCCGTTGTCGCAATAACGGGCACGGCGGGCGGGGCGGCGCAGATGAGCAGCATGCCGGAAGAGCGGACCTTCCAGATCCAGCTGGAAGGACTCATCCAGCTGCTGGCCCAGAACCTGTACGCCGATCCCGACGTGTTCTTGCGCGAGATGATCCAGAACGCGCACGACTCGATCGTGTGCCGCGCCGAGCAGGCCGGCGAGCGCGGCGAGCAGGCGCCGCCGGCGCGCATCCAGGTGGTCGCCGACGCCGGCCGCCGCGAGATCCGGATCCGCGACAACGGGTCCGGGCTGACCGACGCCGAGATCGACGGCTACCTGTCCACGATCGGCCGGTCGGGCACCGGCGAGCTGCGCCAGCAGGTGGCGCAGGCCGACCGCGGCCGGGCCGTCGAGCTGATCGGCCAGTTCGGGATCGGGCTGCTCAGCGCGTTCATCGTGGCCGACCGGGTCACCGTGCTCACCCGGTCCGCCGGTCCTGAGGCACTGCGCTGGGAGAGCGACGGCGGCCGCAACTACACCGTCGCGCCCGCGCAGCGCAGCGAGACCGGCACGACCGTGATCCTGCACGTGACCCCGGAGCACAGCCACTACCTGGACCGGTCCCGGCTGGAGTCGATCATCCGCACCTACGCCGACTTCATCGGCATGCCGGTGTACGTCAACGACGACGCGAGCCCGGCCAACGCGGTCACCGCACCCTGGCACCGCGGCTATGACTCCGGGCAGGACCGGGCCGCGGCCTATCACGACTTCTGGGAGCACCGGTTCTCCGGCGAGCGGTCGCTGCACGTATTCGCCGTGGACGAGACGTTCGAGTGGCCGGACGCCGCGCGCCCCGGCGGCCGCGGCACCGGGCGGGTACGCGGCGTGGCCGCCGCGCAGGAGGCGCTCGGCACCCGGATCGTGGCCGAGCTGACCGAGCTGTCCCGCGCCAGCCACAGCCGGTTCCTGGAAATCATGCGCTGGCACGCCTACCACATCCTGGCCATGTCGGTGCAGGCCGAGCACGAGGACTTCTTCCGCGCGGTGGCCGACCTGATGCCGCTGGAAAGCGATCAGGGCCCGGTCACGATCCCCGGCTACCTGGCCACCGCGCCGCAGCGCGCCGACGGCACCCGGCTGGTCTACTACATCATCGAGCGCGGCTCGGCCAACCAGGGCAGGCACTGGCTACGGTGGCGGGCATGGCGAAGATGGAACCAGGGCAGTGGCGCGAGTTCGTGATGACCGGTACCAGGACCGGCAAGCTGGCCGTGACCCGCAAGGACGGCCGCCCGCACGTGACCCCGGTCTGGTTCGTGCTGGACGGCG
>DASXDJ010000049.1:0-4416 GCA_036490755.1 Streptosporangiaceae bacterium | reverse complement strand
CGGGTGGAGGCCATCGGCGTGCCGGTGCTGCTGGACCGGCTCGATGAGCGGCTGAGCCTGCTGACCGCCGCTGACCGGCTGGCCCCGGCTCGGCACCAGTCGCTGAGAGCGACCGTCGACTGGAGCTATCAGCTGCTCGGCGAGCACGAGCAGCAGGTGTTCCGCGCCATCTCGGTGTTCCCGGCGCCGTTCACGCTGGACGGGGCCGAGGCGGTCGCGGGCGACGGCGCCGGGCCGGTGATCATGCGGCTGGTGGACTGCTCGCTGCTGACCCCGCCGCACGCCGGGCCGGACGGCCGGTCCCGGTACCAGATGCTGGACACGCTGCGCAGGTATGGGGCGGACCAACTCGCCGCCGCCGGGGAGCAGCCCGCCGCGGCCGCCGCCCTGGCCCGGTACGTCCGGCAGATCGCGCGGCGGGCCTGCGGCGAGATGCAGGGCGCCGCGGGTGAGCTGGCGGCGGCCAGCTGGCTGGACGCCGAGGACCCCGCGATCCGCGACGGCCTGGCCTGGGCCCTGCACCACGACCCGGCAGCGGCCCTGGACCTGGTGATCTCGCTGGCGCCCTGGTGGAAGCTGCGGGGGCGCCTGGTGACCGGCTATCCCCTCATCCGGGGCGCGGCCGCGCACGCGCCGGCCGGCAGCGATGACTGGTGCGCCGCGCAGTACTGGCTCGGCCAGGCCGCGCACTCGACCGGGGACTTCGAGACCGCCGCAGGCCACTTCACCGCGATCATTGACGTCCAGTCGGGCCGAGAGCCCGGGGCGGTGCTGGCCGGCGCGCTGGCCGGCCGGGCCGCGGCGCTGGTCAACGTCAGCCGGCTCGCCGAGGGCATCGACGACGCGCGCCGCGCCGTGGCCCTGGCCCGTGCCATCGGGGACCCGGGCAGCGAGGCGCTGGCCCGGCAGAACCTGCACATAGCCCTGTACTACGCCGGGGACCTGGACGGCGCCCTGCACTGGGCGCGGGAAGCCGTCGCGGTCAACCCGGCCGGCGTACCGGGGTGGATAGCCCGCCGCGGCCTGCGCTTCCTGACGGTGGCACTGTACGAGAGCGCGGAGCTGTCCGCCGCCCGGGAGCGCAGCACGGAGGGGCTGGCGCTGGCCCGGCAAGCGGGCGACCTGCCCGGCCAGGCCGCCTTCCTGGACCTGATGGCGGACCTGGACCGGCTGGCCGGGCAGCTGGCCGAGGCCGGGACCCACCTGCACGAGGCGCTGGAGATCGCCGACCGGATCGGCGATCCGACGGCGCTGCTCAACAGCCTCGACAGCTGCGGTCACTGGTGCGCCGCGGGGCAGCGCTGGGGGCAGGCCGTTACCGTGTGGGCCGCTTTCCAGGCGCTGAACCAAGCCGAGGGAGCCATCGACATCCCGCCGGACGCGGTCCGGCGCGCGCAGCCGCTGGAGCGCGCCGGCCGGGCGCTCGGTCCCGACGGGACCCGGGCCGCCGGGCAGCGCGGCGCAGCGATGGGGATGACCACCGCCGTGCAGTTCGCCCTCATGCTCACCGCCGCCGACGAGGGAGCAGCCCAGGCCGGGCCGCTCAGCCCGCGCGAGCGCGAATTGATCGCCCTGGTCGCCCGCGGGCGGACCGACGCCGAGATCGCCGGCGAGCTCTACATCAGCGTGCGGACCGTCCGGTCTCATCTCGACCGGATCCGCGATAAGACCGGCTTCCGGCGGCGCGCTGACCTGACGCGGCTCGCCCTCGCCGAGGGCCTCGTCTAGCCAGGCGGCCGCCCGTCCCGGCCGGCGTGGGTACTTGTACCCCGGCCCCGGCCCGGCGGAAGAGGGGCAATCGGGCCTCTGCCGGCGGGTCCCCGCGGCCAGGCAGCCTGTGGGCATACGGCCGGGCCTCGTGGTCCGGCCCGAGCAGACAGGAGAGCGCCATGAATGCACACTCAGCCCGCACGGGTCCCTGGCCCCTCAGCGTGGCCCGGCAGACCGGCCGCCGGCTGCGCCGGCTCGCGGCCCTGGCCGCGGCGGTCATCAGCGGCCTGGTCGCGTCGGCCGTGATCGTCCCGTCCGCCTTCGCCTCGGTGCCGGTGGAAATGGGGGGCGCGAGTGTGCCGGGGGAGGCGGGCCGCCTGGGCACCGGCTCGCTGGCGCACGTGCCGGCATCGGTCGTTCTGCCGGCGCATGCCCGGGGAGCGGTCGTCACGCCGGCGCACGTCCCCGGGTCGGTCGTCCGCGTGGTCGCCGCCAGCGGCATGCTCGCCTGGCAGGTCATCCTCATCGCCCTGGGCGCCGCCGTGCTGGGCGCTGCGACCGCCGCCCTTATCAGCCGGGCACGGTCGGGCCGCCGGGCCAGCGCCACGGCGGGCGCCTGAACGGACAGCGGAGCACGCGGCCGGTACGGGGGCACTGGCCGCGGGCTCCGCACTGGATTGACCGGCGCGCTGGTGCTGACGCCCGGCCAGCAGGTGGCAGGCAGCTGGCAGCGAGCACGTCGGGTACGCCTGGGTCGTCGATGAGTACGGCGCGGGCGTGGTGCTGGTCACCAGCTTCACCGACCTGACGGCCGCGGGCCGGTGGCGGCCCGCGCTGGATGCGCTGGCCCGCGGGGTGCGGCTGGACCCCGCGGCGGGAGCGGAGCGCCGCACGCTAGGTTGAGCGCCATGGCGACGTTCATCACCCGGCTGGATCAGGCCGGCGGCGGGCTGCGGCTGGCCGTGAAGGATCTCATTGACGTCCAGGGGACGCTGACCACCGCCGGCAGCAAGGCGCTCGCCGACCGGGCCATCCCCGCCCTGGCCGACGCCCCGTGCCTGGCCGGCGCCCGGGCGGCGGGCGCGGTCATCGTCGGCAAGACCAACCTCAACGAGCTGGCCTACGGCGCCTCCGGCCTGAACGAGCACTTCGGCACGCCGGTCAACCCGCTGGACCCGGACCTGCTGCCGGGCGGGTCGTCGAGCGGATCGGCGGTGGCGGTCGGCGCCGGGGAGGCCGACGTGGCCTACGGGTCGGACACCGGCGGGTCGATCCGGGTGCCGGCCGCCTACTGCGGCGTCACGGGGCTGAAGACCACCCACGGCCGGGTGCCGCTGGACGGCGTGTGGCCGCTGTCCCCCAGCCTGGACACGGTCGGGCCGATGGCCCGCGATGTGGCCGGCCTGGTCGCCGGGATGGCGCTGCTCGAGCCCGGCTTCGCGGCCGCGGCCAGCCCGGCGGTGAGCCTGGGCCGGGTGCGCGCCACCGGCGAGGCGCAGGACCCGGCCATCGAGGCCGCGCTGGACGAGGCCCTGGCCCGCTGCGGGATCGGCGTCGCCGACCTGGAGCTGGACGGCTGGGCGGACGCGCTCACCGCCGTCTACACGATCATGGCCGAGGAGGCCGCGATCAGCGACGGCACCCTGATGGCGGACCCGCTGAGCCGGGCCGGGCTCGGCCCGGCCGTGCGCGACCGGCTCTCCCAGGCGGCTCAGGTGACCAGCGAGGACGCAGCGGTGGCGCGCCGGTTCCAGGCCGGGTGGAAGGCGACCTTCGACCGGCTGTTCCAGGCCGCGCAGCTCCTGGTCTTGCCGACCGTGCCGTTCTTCCCGCCGCCGGTCAGCAACGGGGGCAAGGAGCCGCACACCCGGCTCACGGCACCGATCAACCTGGCCGGGCTGCCCGCGCTGGCGCTGCCGGTCCCCGCGCCCGGATCCCGGCTCCCGGCCAGCCTGCAGCTCATCGGGCCGGCCGGCAGCGAGGAGCTCATCCTGGCCACCGGCGCCGTCCTCGAGGCCGCGGCGGGCTACCGGCGGCCCTGAGTCAGCCGGCCGGCAGGGCCGCCGGGTGCTCGCGGCCGGCCGTGGCCAGGTCGAGCACAAGCCGGACCAGCACCATCAGCACCCGCTTGACCGAGTCCCGCTGCCGCGCGTCGCACAGCACCACGGGCACGCCGGGATCCAGGCACAGGGCGATCCGGACGTCCTCGGGGGCGTACCGCGGGGCGTTGTCGAAGCAGTTGACCGCGACGACGAACGGCGCCCCGCGCTGCTCGAAGTAGTCGACGGCGGCGAAGCAGTCGGCCAGCCGCCGGGTGTCGGCCAGCACCACCGCGCCCAGCGCGCCGTGGGCCAGCTCGTCCCACATGAACCAGAAGCGCTCCTGGCCCGGCGTGCCGAACAGGTACAGCACCAGGTCGGACCGGAAGCTGATCCGGCCGAAGTCCATGGCGACGGTGGTCGTCGTCTTGCGCTCCACCCCGGCCAGGTCGTCGACCCCGATGCTCCGGTCGCTGAGCTCTTCCTCGGTGCGCAGCGGCCGGATCTCGCTGATCGACGCGACCAGGGTCGTCTTGCCCGCCCCGAACCCGCCGGCGATCAGGATCTTGGTGGTGACCGGCAGGGCGGGCGGGTCAGAGTGCCTGGAGTCCATCAAGTACGTCCCTCAGCAGTCGCGCGTCGGTTACCGGCCCCGGGCGCGCCGGGC
>DASXDJ010000048.1:0-42146 GCA_036490755.1 Streptosporangiaceae bacterium | reverse complement strand
GCGTTGATCTCCAGCGCGGTGCCGGTCCGGGCGCAGGCCGCGAACAGCTCGGGCAGGTCCACCTCGATGGGCGGCCGGCGGCCGGCCTTGCGGGCCAGCGGGTGGCCGATGATGTTGACCCGCGGGTTCTCGCAGGCGGTGATGAGCCGCCGGGTCATCTCGGCGCGCGGCAGGTCGAAGTGCGAGTGCACCGACGCCACGCACACGTCGAAGCCGGCCAGGAAGTCCTCGTCCCAGTCCACGCTGCCATCGGGCGCGATGTTCAGCTCGGTGCCGTGCAGCAGCACCATCGGCGGCCCGCCTTCCGGGCCGGCGGCGAGCTGGCCGGCCAGCTCCCGGACCTGCTCGCGCTGGGCCAGCATCTTCTCGTCGGTCATCCGCTGCATCCACAGGTTCGGCGCATGGTCGGTCACCGCGTAGTAGGCATAGCCCCGGGCCTGAGCCGCGGCCACCATCTCCTCCAGGGTCGCCACGCCGTCGGTCAGGCTGGTGTGGGTGTGCAGGTCGCCGCGCAGGTCGGCCTCGGTGACCAGGGCCGGCAGCTCGCCGCGCTGCGCGGCCTGGACCTCGCCGGTGTCCTCGCGCATGGCCGGCGGGATCCACGCCATCCCCAGCCGCTGGTACACCTCGTGCTCGGTCTGCGACACGATCAGCTCGCCGGACCCGGCGTCGAACAGCCCGTACTCCGACAGCTTCAGCTTGCGCCGCACGGCGATCTCGCGGACCCGGACGTTGTGCGCCTGCGACCCGGTGAAGTACTGCAGCGCCGCGCCCCAGGCGTCCAGCGGGATGACCCGCAGGTCGACCTGCAGCCCGGCGTCGGTCCGGATGGAGGTCTTGGTCGGCCCCGAGCCGATGACCTCGACCGCCTCCGGCAGCCCGGTCAGCGCGGCCATCAGCGGCGCCGAGTCGTCCGCCGCGGCCAGCACGTCGACGTCGCCGATCGTCTCCCGCCAGCGGCGCAGCGAGCCGGCGTACTCACAGCGCAGGCAGCCGGGCGCGGCCGAGACCGCCGCGACCACCCGGGCCGCGGTGTGCGCCGCCACGTCCAGCAGCACCCGCCCGCCCGAGCTTTCCAGCAGCTCGATGCCGCGCAGCAGCTTGTCCTCGCTCTTGGCCCCGAACCCGCGCAGCCCGGATAGCTGCCCGGCCGCGATGGCCGCCTTGAGCCCGGCGGGCGAGCTGACGCCCAGCTCCTCGTGCAGCAGCAGGGCCCGCTTGGGGCCGAGCGCCGGGATCCGGGTCAGCGCCAGCACGCCCGCCGGGATCCGCCCGCGCAGTTCCTCCAGCGCGGCAAACGTCCCGGTCGCGCCGATCTCGGTGATCTTCTCGGCGATCGACTTGCCGACACCGGGGATCTTCTGCAGCTGCGCCGCGCTGAGCCCGGTGATGTCCGCGGAGTGACCGGCGACGGCCCGGGCCGCCTTCTCGTAGATGCGGATCCGGAACATGTCGCCGCCGGTCATCTGCAGCAGCTCGGCGTACTCGCTCAGCAGCGCCGCTGCCGTCTCGCTGGCCTGGGCCATGAGCCCATTGTGCCGACCGGGGGCAGCTCAGTGCGGCGGCCGGGCGTACCGGCGGGTGCACAGCGGCACGAAAACCGCCAGCAGGACCGCCGCCCAGGCCAGCGAGGCCACGATCGGGTGCTCCAGCGGCCACGCCCCGCCGGGCGGTGTCGTCGGGTTGCCCAGCAGGTGCCGGGTGGCCGCGGCCAGCGCGCTGACCGGGTTCCAGTCCGCGATCGCCCGCAGCCAGGCCGGCATCCCGGCGGTCGGCACGAAGATGTTCGACAGCATCGTCACCGGGAACACCAGGATGCTGGCCTGGCCCGCCGTCTCCTCCTTGCCGAGCACCAGCCCCAGCCACATGCCGACCCAGGTCGCGGCGAACTGGAAGGCCATCAGCAGGCCGAGCGCCGCCACCGCCAGGACAGCGCCGCGCTCGATGCGCCAGCCGACCGCCCGCCCGCACGCCGCCATCAGCACGAAGCTGATCAGCCCGTACACCGACGTGGCCGCGGCCTGGCCGAACGGCACTGCCGTCCGGCTGACCGGCATCGACCGGAACCGGTCCACCACGCCGCGGCCGCTGTCGCGGGCCATCGCGATCATGGCCGGCAGGATGTTGGCCGCGATCGTGACGAACAGGCCCGGCACCAGGAACGCCCGGTAATTCGCGCCGCCGGGTACCTGGATCGCGCTGCCGAAGATGTAGCCGAAGATCAGCACCATCACGACCGGAGCGCCGAGCGTCAGCCCGATTGCCGTCGGGTCGTGCCGCAGCTTGGTCAGCACCCGCCCGGCCGCAGTCAGCCCGTCAGCCAGCGCCCACCGCAGGCGGCCCAGCCCGGCCGGCTCGGGCCGGGCCGGCGTGCTCACCGTTTCCGTCACGCTCGTCATGCCGCCACCTCCGGCCCCGCCGCGCGGGCGGTCCGGTCCAGGAAGACCTCATCCAGCGTCGGCCGGCGCACGCTCACGTCCCGGGCCCGCAGCCCGGCCGCCTCCAGCTGGCGCACCAGCTCCGGCAGCGTGACCGCCCCGGCTGCCACCGGTACCGTCAGCCGGCTCCGGTCCGGGTCGGCTTCCGCGGGCCCGGTGGCCCACGGCGCGAGCACCGCGGCGGCCGCCGCCAGGTCCGCGGCGTCCTCCAGAACGACGTCGATCCGGGTGCCGATCGCGTCCTTGAGCTCGTCGGGGGTGCCCTGCGCGACCACCCGGCCGGCGTCGATGATCACCACGTCGTCGGCGATCTGGTCGGCCTCGTCCAGGTACTGGGTGGTGAGCAGGACCGTCGTGCCGCCCGCGGCCAGCCGGCGCACCGCGGCCCAGATCTCGGCCCGGCTGCGCGGGTCCAGGCCCGTCGTCGGCTCGTCCAGGAACAGCACCGGCGGGGCCACGACCAGGCTGGCGACCAGGTCCAGCCGCCGGCGCATCCCGCCCGACCAGGTCTTGACCAGCCGGCCGCCCGCCTCGGCCAGCCCGAATTCGTCCAGTAGCTGGCCGGCCCGCTGCCGCGCGGCCCGGCGGCCCAGGTGCAGGAACCGGCCCAGCACGATCAGGTTCTCCCGGCCCGTCAGGTCGTCGTCGACGGCCGCGTGCTGCCCGGCCAGCCCGATGCTGGCCCGCACCTGCCGCGGCTCGGTGACGACATCGTGCCCGGCCACGCTGGCCCGGCCCCCGTCCGGACGGGTCAGGGTAGCCAGCACCCGGATGGCGGTGGTCTTGCCGGCGCCGTTGGGCCCGAGCAGGGCACAGACGCGGCCCTGCTGCACCGCCAGGTCGAGCCCGCTCAGCGCGCGGACCGCGCCGAAGGACCTGGTGAGGCCGGTGGCCTCGATGATGGTCATACATGGCCTCCTGAGGCGTTGATCAAAATCCCGTACGCAGTACGTCGTACTGCATACGATAATACAGAGTAACGAGGCTGGCGCCGGGTACCCGGCATGATGGAGGCGAGCAAGATCAGCGCGCGGCAGGGCCTGGCCGGGGCCGCCGCGGCTGCGCGGTCAGCGCCGTTCCAGCGGAGGTGGGCAGGCAGTGCCAGCGGACAGCCCGGTGCCGGGCCAGGCCGGGGCGGGAGCGGGCCGCCGCCGCGGGCCGCGGCCGCGGCACACCCGCGTGCAGGTCATCGAGGCGGCCATCGCGATCGCCGACGCCGGCGGCCTGGACGCTGTCACCATCCGCGCCGTCGCCACGCGGCTGCAGGCCGGGGCGATGTCGCTGTACAGCTACGTGCCCGACAAGCAGGCCCTGGTCTACGCCATGGTGGAGCAGGTCAGCGAGGAGCTGGAGCTGCCGCCGGAGCCGAGCGGCGACTGGCGCGCCGACCTGCGCTGGTTTGCCCGCCAGCAGCGCACGATCATGCGCCGGCACCCGTGGCTGATCGCCGCGCTCTCGCACCGCCAGCCGCTCGGGCCGGCCACCCTGGCTTACCTGGAGTTCATGCTCGCGGTGCTGGAGCCCACCGGGCTGGAGCCGGGCCCCATCCTGGAGACGGTGGGCCTGCTCAATGGCTTCGTCATCAACCTGGCCCGCGCCGAGCTCATGGAACAGGATGCCTCCAGTGACCCGGCGGAGGCCGCCGCGGCCGCGGCGGACCTGGGGGAGCTGCTGGCCAGCGGCCGTTATCCGCGGTTCGCCGCCGCGATCACCGCCAGCGGCGCGCCGCGGACGGATCTGGCCGCCGAGTTCGACCGCCTGCTGGACCGGATCATCGACGGGCTGATCCCCGGCGCACCGCGCTGAGCCGCCGCGCCGCCTGAAGATGACCAGCCGGCGTACCGGTGGTAGCCGTCCGGTGAACCTTTGCCGTGCGGATCCGAGCGGGCTCGGCCGGGCCCGGCGGCGTCCCTATTGTGCTAGTTGATGACTCAACAGCACCTGCGACGACCCGGCCTGCGGGCAGCCGGAGCGGTCGCCGTAATCGCGCTGGCGGCGGCCGGCTGCGGCACCAGCGCCCGTCCCCGGCCGGACGCCATCTCGATTACCACCGGCGCCTGCGGCGGCTGGTGGCACCTGGCCCGCCCCGGCTGGCATACGTTCACGATCCGCAACAGCGCAGGCGCGGGCGCCGAGGTCAACCTGGTCAGCCCGGCCACCGGCGCCATCTACGCCGAGATCGAGGGCCTCGGCCCGAATACGTCACGGGCGATGTCGGTCAATGTCGGCTCGGGTACCTACGCCTTCCGCTGCCTCATCCAGGACACCGACACCATCACCGGGCCCTCGGTCCGGGTCGGCGGTCACCAGCGCGGCGCGCCGGGCATCGTGCCGGTCACCAGCCAGGACCTGGTGAAGCCGGCCAGCGAGTATCACGCGTACGTCACCGCCGGGCTGACGGTACTGGTCCGCCAGACGCAGCGGCTGGCGGCCGACATCCGGGCCGGGAACCTGTCCGGCGCCCGCTCGGCCTGGCTGCCCGCGCACCTGACCTACGAGCGGCTCGGTGCGGCGTACGGAACTTTTGACGACTTCGACGGCGAGATCGACGCCCGCGCCGACGGACTGCCCGGCGGCGTCCACGATCGCGGATTCACCGGCTTCTACCGGCTGGAGTACGGCCTGTGGGACGGCCAGTCCGCGGCTGAGCTGACCGCCCCGGCCGGTTACCTGCTGCACGCGGTGAAGGGCCTGCAGAAGGCCTTCCCGTCGATGGAAGTCGACCTGCTGGACGTCGGCCTGCGCACCCACGAGATCCTCGAGAATGCCCTGCAGTTCCAGCTCACCGGGCACGACGACTACGGCAGCGGAACCACCCTGGCCACCACCGCCGCCAACATCACCGGCACCCGGGAGCTGCTGACGATCCTGCACCCCATCCTGGCCAGCCGGTACCAGGGACTGCCCGGCGTCTCCACCTGGCTGGACCGGCTCAGCGCGCTGCTGCGCGCCCAGGATCACCACGGCCGGTGGACGCCGGTCAGCCAGCTCAGCATGACCAGCCGGCAGCAGATTGACGCGGCCGCCGGCGAGGCGCTGCAGGTGCTCGCCCCGATCGCCGTCATCACCGAGCCGAGGAGAACCTGATGAGCCAGGCTCAGCCGCAGCGCCGCGCGTTCCTGCGCGGCGCGCTCGGCGCGGGTGTTGCCGGGGCCGCGACGGCCGGGTACGCGCTCGGCTCGGCCACCTCGGCGTCGGCCAGCAGCGCCGGCTCCGCCAGCCCGGCCGCGGCCGAGGCCGGCCGGCTGCCCGCCGTCCCGTTCCACGGAGTGCACCAGGCCGGCATCCTGCCGGCCCCGCAGCGGCAGACCGCCGTGGTGTCCTTTGACGTCACCGCGGACAGCCGCAGCGAGCTAGCCGACCTGCTGCGCACGATCACCGGCCGGGCCCGGTTCCTGACCAGCGGCGGCACCCCGCCGCCGACCGGGATCAGCGCGCCGCCGTCGGACTCCGGGGTGCTCGGCCCGACCGTGCCGCCGGACGGTCTCACCGTCACCATCGGGGCGGGCGCCTCCCTGTTCGACGACCGGTACGGGCTGGCGGCCCGCAAGCCGTCGCTGCTGAAGCCGATGACCACCTTCCCCAACGACGCCCTCGATCCCGCCCAGTGTCATGGCGACCTCAGCCTCCAGCTCAGCGCCGGGAACCTCGACACCGTGCTGCACGCCCTGCGCGACATCGCCAGGAACACCCGCGGCGGGATGCAGGCCCGGTGGCGCATCGACGGCTACTGCGGGCCGGGCCGGCCCGCCGGGACAACGCCGCGCAACCTGCTGGGCTTCATGGACGGCATCGCCAACCCCGACGTCCGCAGTGCCGCGCTGATGAGCGAGCTGATCTGGGCGCAGCCTGCCGCCAGTGACAGCGGCCAGGCCTGGACGGCGGGCGGCAGCTACCAGGTCATCCGGCTGATCCGGATGCTGGTGGAGTTCTGGGACCGGGTGTCGATCACCGAGCAGGAGAACATGTTTGGCCGCCGCCGGGACACCGGCGCGCCCCTGGACGGCAACGCCGAGCACGACATTCCGAACTACGCGCTGGATCCCTCCGGTGACGTGATCCCGCTGACCGCGCATATCCGGATGGCCAACCCGCGTACCCCGCAGACAGCCGGCAGCCGGATCGTGCGCCGCGGCTACAGCTATGACCGGGGCATCGACGAGGTCGGTGACCTGGACATGGGCCTGATCTTCACCTGCTATCAGGCCGATCTCACGGGCCAGTTCGAGACCGTTCAGACCCGGCTGATCGACGAGCCGCTGGTGGACTACATCAGCCCGTTCGGCGGCGGCTACTTCTTCGCCCTGCCCGGTGTCCGCGACTCTGCGGACTACTTCGGCCGGGCCCTGCTGGCCTGAACCCGGGCCGGGGCTGATGACAGGCTCCGGCACCGTCCCAACCTTGATACGGCGTTCGCTTTTCCGGCACAGCTTGTTTCCCGGCTCGTAACCCGGGTGCGCGAATCTTGCGCCGTATTGTGCGCTACGCGCCACAGCAGGCTTCAGAATCTGGAGGGTCACATGGGCCAAGGCCCAGACAATGGCACGGCCACGAAGAGTCGCGGGCGCAGCCGGGTCAGGATGTACACGGCGATCGCGGCCGCGGGATTCCTGGCCGCGAGCGCTGCCGTCGGCGTCTCTATGGCCAGTGCCAGCACGTCCCAGGCGAAGCGGGCCGACTCCGCCCCGGCCCCGGCGACGGCGCCCGCTCGTGACTACCGGGTCGTGGCTCCCACCGCGACGCCGATCAAGCACGTGGTGGTGCTGTTCGACGAGAACGTTTCCTTCGACCACTACTTCGGCAGCTATCCGAACGCGGCCAACACCGACGGCACGAAGTTCGTCGCCAAGCGCGGCACGCCGAAGGTCAACGGGCTGACCAGCAAGCTGCTCACCCACAACCCCAACGAGTTCAACCCGCTGCGGCTGTCCTCGTCGGAGGCGCTGACCTGCGACCAGAACCACAGCTACGCGCCGGAGCAGAAGGCGGCCGACAACAACAAGATGGACCAGTTCGTCCAGAACGTGTCCGTCGACACCTGCACCGGGGAGTTCGGCCAGCCGGGCCTGAGCATGGACTACTACGACGGCAACACCGTCACGGCGCTGTGGAATTACGCGCAGAACTTCGCGATGAGCGACAACAACTACGACACCAACTTCGGCCCGTCCACGCCGGGCGCGCTGAACCTGGTCTCCGGCGATGACGGCGGCGGCTCGGCGGTCAGCCCGACCACCGGCGACGTCGTCGCCAGTCCCGGCAACGTGGGCTCGGTGGACAGCAATGGCGTCGGCACCGTCTACGGCGACCTCGACCCCGCCTTCGATGACTGCTCCGACGCCAGCCACACCTCGGCCAACCCGGTCGGCGTCATGACGGGCCGCAATATCGGCGACCTGCTGAACGCCCGGCACGTCACCTGGGGCTGGTTCCAGGGCGGTTTCGCGCCGACCAGCACCAGCACCGCCGGCTACGCCGTCTGCGGTGCCACCCACCAGAACATCGGCGGGGCCGCCGTGGCGGACTACTCGCCGCACCACAACCCGTTCGAGTACTACAAGTCCACCGCCAACCCCAGGCACCTGCCGCCGTCCTCGGAGGCCGAGATCGGCCGCACCGACCAGGCCAACCACGAGTACGACCTGTCGGACTTCTACAAGACGCTCAACCGCAGCAACATGCCCGCGGTGAGCTTCCTGAAGGCAGGCGAGTACCAGGACGGCCACGCCGGCTACTCCGACCCGACCGACGAGCAGCACTTCATCGTCAAGACGGTCAACAAGATCGAGGAGTCGAAGTTCTGGCGCTCCACCGCGATCGTGATCACCTACGACGACTCTGACGGCTGGTATGACCACCAGCCCTCGAAGATCGTCAACGGCTCCAACGACTCCACCCTCGACTCTGCGCTGTGCACCTCAGCGAAGGTCAGCCTCGGCAGCCGCAACGACCGCTGCGGCTACGGCCCGCGCCTGCCGATGGTGGTCATCTCGCCCTACACCCGCGAGAACTTCGTCAGCCACGACCTGACCGACCAGAGCTCGGTCATCAGCTTCGTCGAGGACAACTGGCTGCACGGCCAGCGCATCGGCGGCGGCTCGTTCGACAAGATCGCCGGGAGCCTGGACGCTCCGGGCGGCCTGCTGGACTTCCATGCCCGGCCGCATTTCACCCCGGTGCTGCTGAACCAGAAAGGCAAGGTCACCTACCCCTGGTGGGACAAGACCCGCGCCGTTCAGCACCACTAGCATCAAGCCGGCTGCCAGCAGCCGGTCGCATATAGACAGCGGCCCGGCGGGGGAACTCCCCGCCGGGCCGCTGCCGTGCTGCCCGACCCGGGCCCGGCCGGGAACTCCCCGCCGGGCCGCTGCCGCCCGCATGGCAGCATGACGGGGACCGGCCCGCCCGGCCGGTAACCGCCCCCGCTACCCGGGAGACATCCGTGGCCCAGCCGCTGGAGACCTACCAGGACGAGATCTACCTGAACGGGCTGGCCGGCGCGGTACCCGCGCTGCCGGCCGACCTGAGCCGGCTGGAGGAGGCAGCCCGCCAGGTGCTGACGCCGCAGGCCTTCGGCTACATCGCCGGCAGCGCCGGGTCCGGCGACACGGCGCGGGAGAACCTGGAGGCGCTGCGCCGCTGGCGGATCCTGCCGCGGATGCTCACCGACGTCAGCGCGCCGTCTTACGCGACCGAGATCCTCGGCACCCCCGCGCCGGTGCCGATGCTGCTGGCCCCGGTGGGCGTGCTGGGCATCGCGCATCCGGACGGGGAACTGGCCGTGGCCCGGGCCGCCGCGGCCCAGGGCATCCCGATGATCTTGAGCACCGCATCCTCGACTCCGCTGGAGGACGTCGCCGCGGCCAGCGGAAGCGGGCCGCGGTGGTTCCAGTTGTACTGGCCCCGTGATCCTGGCCTGGCGGCCAGCTTCCTGGACCGGGCTGCCGCGGCCGGCTTCAGCGTGCTGGTCGTCACCCTGGACACCCGGATGCTGAGCTGGCGCCCGCACGACCTGGACCACGGGTACCTGCCGTTCCTGCAGGGCATCGGCGTGCAGAACTACCTCAGTGACCCGGTCTTCCAGGCGGGCCTGGCCGCCCCGGTCGAGGAGGACCGCGACGCCGCCATCCTCCGCTACACCCAGCTGTTCGGGGCTCCGGCGCTGACCTGGGCCGACCTGCCGTTCCTGCGCGAGCACTGGTCCGGGCCCATCGTGCTGAAGGGCATCCTGACGCCGGGCGACGCGCTGCGCGCCGCCGACGCGGGCATCGACGGCATCGTGGTGTCCAACCACGGCGGCCGCCAGGTAGATGGCGCGATCGGCGCCCTGGACGCGCTGCCGCCCGTTGCCGAGGCGGCGGGCGGCGAGCTGACGATCCTGTTCGACGGCGGCATCCGCGGCGGGGCCGACATCGTCAAGGCGCTGGCGCTCGGCGCCCGCGCGGTGCTGATCGGCCGGCCCTACGCCTACGGCCTGGGGCTCGGCGGCGAGGACGGCGTCCGGCACGTGCTCCGGGCGCTGCGCAACGACTTCGAGCTGACGATGCGGCTGTCCGGCCACACGCATCTTGACGAGCTGGGCCCGGACGCCGTGCAGCGGCGCCCCGGCGGCGCCTAGTCGTTCTCCTCGGGCTCCAGCGTCAGTGACACCGAGTTGATGCACCAGCGCTGATCGGTCGGCACCTGGTAGCCCTCGCCCTCGAACACGTGCCCGAGGTGGGAGTCGCAGGCCGCGCACCGGACTTCGGTGCGCACCGCGCCCATGGACCGGTCCTCGATCAGCACCACCGCGTCGTCCTCAGTCGGCTGGTAGAAGCTCGGCCAGCCGCAGTGCGACTCGAACTTGGCCCCCGACCGGAACAGCTCCGCCCCGCAGGCCCGGCACCGGTAGACACCGGTGGTCTTGGTGTCGGTGTACTCGCCGGTAAACGGCGCCTCGGTGCCTGCCTGCCGCAGCACGCGGTACTCCTCCCGAGACAGCTTCTCGCGCCAATCCGCCTCTGACCGCTGAACCTTGTCCATGCCTGGAGATTACCCGGCCGCCGGCACCAGATCACCGCCCGGATAGTCCGGCAGGAAATGGCCTGATTCGCCCGGCTCGTACCAGGCCGGCCACGCCGGGCGGCGGGTGGCCGGGCAGCACGCCTAGCCCAGCGCGGCCCGGAATCGCTCGCCCAGCCCGGCCAGCCGCCAGGCCGGCTCGTTGGCGAAAACCAGGCGCAGGTAGTGCTCGCCGCTGGGTCCCCAGCCGGACATCGGGGTGGCGGCCACCTTGCCCTGGTCGAACAGCAGCCGGGACACCTCAGCCGGCGTCCGGCCCAGTGGCCGGGTGTCCAGGAGCAGCGACCAGCCGCCGTGCGGGGTGATGACCGGATAGTCCGCCAGCTCGCGCAGCACCACCGCGCAGCGTCGCTGCCAGCGCTCCGTCGCGGCGGCCACGTCGGCGGCGGCGTCCGGGGCGGCCAGCGCGGCGGCCACGGCCTGCTGGGCCAGGCCGACCTGGCAGACCACGTTGGTCATGCCCACCAGCCGGATGTCGGCCAGGACGGGCGCCGGCCCGGTCACCCAGCCGACCCGCCAGCCGATCAGCCGCAGTTCCTTGGACGCCGACCCGACCGTGATGGTCCGGGCGAACAGGCCGTCGTGGCCGGCCGGGTGAGCCGGCGGCCGCCCGTCGAACCGGATCCGCTCCATCGCGGCGTCGTAGATCAGCCACGCGTCATGACGCTCGCAGGCGTCCGCCAGCGCCGACCAGTGCCGCTCGTCCAGCACCAGGCCGGTCGGCATCGCCGGGCCCATCATCAGCACCGCCGCGGTCTGCGGCCCGACCGCGCCGGCCAGCGCGGCCGGGTCGACGCTCCAGCCGCCGGCGGCGGGCTGGCAGGTCACGAACCGGGGCACGCCGCCGGCCAGCCGGACCCGGTTGACCAGGCCGGCGTAGATGGGGTCGCACAGCACCACCTCCTGACCCGGCTCGACCGTCGCCAGCAGCGCATTGAGGATGCCGTTGAGGCCGCCCGCCACGCTGACGCACTCGGTGGCCGGGTCGTAGTGCCGGCCGCTGATCCGCTCCACGTGCCCGGCAGCCGCGGCCAGCAGCTCGCGATGGCCCTGGAAGGGCAGGTAGCTGTTGGCCGCGTCATCGTCGACCGCGGCCCGGGTGACGGCCAGCGCCACCTCCGGCGGCCGGATGTCGGTGTCGAGGTTCTCCAGGCGCAGGAATTCCGGGTCGGCCAGCGCGTCGGCGGCGTCGCCGATCACGTCCACGCCGATGCCGGGGATCTCGCGCAGCCTGCTGACCGTCATGAGGGCTCCAGTGCGTCGGGGGCGGATCACCATCCCAGCAGACCGCACGCCGGTCCGGTCAGCTGGCCGGGCCGAAGGCCCAGCCCGGCTCCCGGTTCGCTACCTGCCGTCCCTGCGGGTGAGGCGCAGCTGTCCCGGCGATCGCGATCGCCGCAGCGGCACCGGCCAGCATGACCGCGAACGGGTTCTTCCTCATATTTTCCCCTACCCTTTCGTTGCTGTGCCGTCCCGGCGGCAGGCATGCGGATCGCCTTTTCGTCCGGCACAGGAGGCTAACCCGGCGGGCGGGGCGGTGCCCATGCCGCTGTGCTCGGATCACGCCAGGACATCCGACTTACCCGGCGGGGCGATGGGCGGCGCTGTCCCCGTCTAACTCGGCGGTCATCGGCTGGCCCACGGTCCGCCAGGCCATCTCCGTCACCACGACGTGGTCCAGGAACTGCAGGCCCGTGACCGCCGCCGCCTCGGCCACCGCGCGGGTGGCGGCCAGGTCCTCCGGACTGGGCGTGTCATCCCCGGAGGGATGGTTGTGGGCCAGGGCGAAGCTGGTGCCATCGCGCCGCAGCACGGCGACGATGATCTCCCGCACCGGGAACAGCGTGCGGTCCGCCGCCCCGTCCGAGACCGGGTCGGCCCCGAGCACCCGCAGCGCCCCGTCGCAGGAGATCACGATGAGCCGCTCCCGGTCCCGGCCGTGCAGCAGCGGCGCCGCGATCGCCGCGATGTCGGCCGTCGCCCGCAGCCGCCGCGGCCGCTCAGCTCCCATCCGCCGGGCCAGCTCGAACCCGGCCACCAGGCTGGACGCCTTGGCCGCCCCGACGCCGGCCACCGCGGTCAGCTCCGTGACGGTGGCCCGGCTGAGTGCGGACACCGACCCGAACTGGTTCAGCAGCTCCTCGGCGACCAGGTGGGCGCCCTTCCCGCGCGCGCCGGTGGCCAGCACCAGCGCGAGTAACTCGCGCTCGCCCAGCGCGCCGGCACCGCTGGCCGCCAGCCGTTCCCGCGGCCGGTCGCTGGCCGGCACCTGTGCGATCAGCATGCCGCGAGCGTAACCGCGGGCGCCGACAGTCAGTCCGTTGCCGGGGCGGCCCGGGCCTCCAGCAGTACCTCGTGGACCGGGTCGATGTCCGGCAGCGGCTGCAGGCTGATCGTGCCCACCCAGCCCGCTGCCGTGACGTCGGCGCTGGCCGCCGCCAGCGCGTCCAGGTGCGCCTGCGGCGCGGTCACGATCAGGGCGGCCACCGGGGCCTTCATGGCCAGCTGGGCCTGCGACTTGGCCCGCCGCACCGCCGCGATGGCGGCCGCCGCGGCGTCCAGCACCGCGGTGCCGGCGATCGCGGTGTCCGGCCCGCCGGCCGCCGCCCCGCCGTCCGGGGCGGCCAGCGGGCCGGCCTCCGGCCACGGCGCGCGGTGCACCGAGCCGGCCTGCCACCACGACCACACTTCCTCGGTGACGAACGGCAGGAACGGCGCCAGCAGCCGCAGCAGCACCGACAGGGCCTCGCGCAGCGCGCCCATCGCCGACGCCGCGCCCGCCGGCCCGAACTGGCCGTAGGCGCGCGGCTTGACCAGCTCCAGGTAGTCGTCGCAGAAGAACCAGAAGAACCGCTCGGCGTGCTCCAGGGCGACGGCGTGATCGCAGGCCTCGAACGCCGCGGTGCACTGCGCCGTGGTGGCCGCCAGCTTCCGCAGCAGCGCCCGGTCGATCGGCTCGGTGACCGGCCCGCCTGCCGCGTCGCCGATGCCCAGCACGAACCGGCTCGCGTTCAGGATCTTGACCGCCAGCCGGCGGCCCACCTTGAGCTGCGCCCGGTCGAACACCGTGTCCACGCCGAGCCGCGCGCTGGCCGCCCAGTACCGGACCGCGTCCGTTCCGTAATCCGCGAGCAGGTCCGCGGCGGTCACCACGTTCCCGGTGGACTTGGACATCTTCTTGCGGTCCGGGTCCACGATCCAGCCTGAGATCGCCGCGTGCCGCCAGGGCAGCTGCCCGGTCTCCGACTGCCCCCGCAGAACGGTATAGAACAGCCAGGTCCGGATGATCTCGTGGGCCTGCGGGCGCAGGTCCATCGGGTACACCTGCGCGAACACGTCGTCGGGGGTGCTCCACCCGGCGGCGATCTGCGGCGTCAGCGACGAGGTGGCCCAGGTGTCCATCACGTCGGGGTCGGCGGTGAACCCGCCGGGCTGATCGCGCTGGGCGGCCTGGTAGCCCGGCGCCGCGTCGGCGGCCGGGTCGACCGGCAGCCGGGCGTCCCCGGGCACGATCGGCCGGCTGCGGTCCGGCTGGCCGGCGTCATCCACCGGGTACCACACCGGGACCGGCACGCCGAAGTACCGCTGCCGGCTGATCAGCCAGTCCCCGGACAGGCCGTCCACCCAGTTCTCGAACCGGGACCGCATGTGCGCCGGGTGCCACGCCAGCTCGCGGCCGCGCTCCCGCAGCCGGGCCCGCAGGGCCTCATCGCGGGCGCCGTTGCGGATGTACCACTGCCGGGTGGTGACGATCTCCAGGGCCGTGTCGCCCTTCTCGTAGAACTTCACCGGGTGCCGGATCGCCTCGGGCTCGCCGCGCACCGCGCCGGCCTCCTGCAGCAGGCCGGTGATCTGCCGCCGGGCGCGGCGGGCCGGCAGCCCGGCCAGCGCGGCGTAGGCGGCCCGGCCGGCCGCCGAGGTGATGCCCGGCGGCGGCTCGGGCAGCAGCCGGCCATCGCGGCCGAGCACCGGCCGGGTCGCCAGGTGCAGGTCCCGCCACCAGGTCACGTCGGTGGTGTCGCCGAAGGTGCAGACCATGGCGATCCCGGTGCCCTTGTCCGGGTCGGCCAGCCGGTGGGCCAGGATCGGCACCCGCACGCCGAACAGCGGCGAGCTGGCCTCGGTGCCGAACAGCGCCGCGTACCGCGCATCGTCGGGGTGGGCCACCAGCGCCACGCAGCCCGGCAGCAGCTCAGGCCGGGTCGTGGCGATGACCACCTCACCCGGTGCCGCGCCGCCGCCCGGCGAGCCGTCTGGCGCGGCGGCCGGGGGCAGGCCGAACGCCAGCCGCATCAGCGTCCCGGCGGTGTCCCGGTCCTCGATCTCGGCCTGCGCCACCGCCGTCCCGAAGGTCGTGTCCCACAGCGACGGGCCCTCGGCCTGGTAGGCGTCGCCGCGGGCCAGGTCGCGCAGGAAGACCCGCTGCGAGATGGCCTGCGCCCGGTCATCGATCGTCCGGTAGGCCAGGTCCCAGTCCACCGACAGGCCCAGCCGCCGCCAGGCGGCGGCGAAGGCTTCCTCGTCGGCCTCGGTCAGTTCCCGGCACAGCTCGACGAAGTTGCGCCGCGACACCGGCACCTGCTCGGCCGGGGGCACCGGCTTCGAGCCGCCGCTGGCCGGCGGGCTCAGCCCGGGCTGGTAGGGGAGTGCGGGGTCACACCGGACGCCGTAGTAGTTCTGCACCCGGCGTTCGGTGGGCAGCCCGTTATCGTCCCATCCGACGGGATAGAACACCTCACGGCCGCGCATCCGCTGGTACCGCGCGATGGTGTCGGCCTGGGTGTAGGAGAAGACGTGCCCGATGTGCAGGGACCCGCTGGCCGTCAGCGGGGGAGTGTCGATGGCGTAGACGTCATCGCGGCGGGCGGAGCGGTCAAACTTGTACTACACGCTCCTTAGCCCACGCCTGCGTCCACTTGTCCTCAAGTCCCTCAAGTGTCGGCTTAGCCGCCGCCCCGGAGGCGGCGGCCGCTGCGCTGCGGCCCGTGCTGGTGCTCATGTCCTCAGCCTATCGCTCCCGGCCGCGCCGGCTGGCCTGGTTTACCGGGCGCCGCGCGGGACACCTGGCACGCCATGACGACATCGAGCACGTCCCCCGACCCGGCCGCGCCCGTCGCGAACATGACCCTGCAGACCGACGAGGCCAAGGCCATCGCGGCGGACATCGTGACCGAGAACGCGGCCCTGGAAGACGCCGCGCAGTCGGCCGAGGCCGAAGCTGAGGCCGTCGCCGCGCAGGCCAGCCAGCTAGCTGAGGTCACCGAGGAGGTGCTGGAGGAACTGCAGGAGCAGGCTGGACCCGCCGTGCAAGCCATAACCACACAGACTGACTGATCGGCCTCGCTGGCAGTCGTTCCGGCCCTGTTCGACCAGAACTGAGGGTTACTCCCCGAGTTCCCTTAGCCTGCCCGCGATAGTGCCGTCGAGTAGCTCGATGCAGGCGTCGAACTCCGCCGCAAGGTCCACGCCGCTGCGCGCGGCGATGACCAGCACGGCCCACAGGCAGTCAGCGAGCTCGTGGCCGAGCCGCTCGCGATGGCCGGGGATGTCACGGGTCCCGGCGTCGGCCATGACAAGCTTGGCGAGGTCACCAACGTCCCCCATGAACCCGAGCGTCAGCTCCTCGGTGGTCCAGGTGCGTCCGCGCTCCGCGAGATTAAGCCGGTCATACGCATCGGCAATGGCCAAGGCTGGTGCCATGAGTAGCCCAAGATCGGTCATATGGCTGGAACTGTAGCCCACGGGTGCGGTTGCTCCTCGCGAGCACTGCTCATGGTCCCGCTCACTAGCGCGGCCATAATTCACGAGCAACCAGGGATGGTGAGATTCGCGACCGCAGGATAACCCCCGGCTGGTCAAGCCGGGCAGGCGTCAGGCGCGGTGGTGTAGGTACGCCCGGCCGGGTCCTGATCTTGACGTAGCCGGGCTTTGGCTGGCGCAGGGTCCAGCCGGGTTGCTGCTTGATTTGGTGGTGGGTTCTGCATCGTCCGTCCTGCAGGCGTTAACTGCTCAGATGCGGCAGGCTCAGCGGAACGGATTGATGACGCGGATTCCGGCGTAGTCCTGGCCATCGCCCAGGTCTTCGGACAGGACTTCGGCGCAGCCCATCGCGCGGGATGCCTCGATGATCGCAGAGTCCCAGTAGGAGAGCTGGAACCGCTGGCGCGTGCTCAGGGCCGCCATCAGGATTGCGCTCGTAATGTCCTGGACGGGGAAGCGGCGGAATGACTCTACGAGCCGGACGGCCTGCAGATGGGTGATGGGGTCTGGTCGGCTGGCGCGGGTCGCCTGCACGTAGAACTCCTGCAGCACCTGGACCGACAGTGCCAGGTCGTGATCCGCCAGGATGTCACTGGCGCGCTTGGCCTTGTCCTGCTCCGCGGGGTCACGTGAGATCGCGGAGAGCAAGACGTTAGTGTCAACGAACCGCACGGCCGTGGACCTCGTCACGGCCCAGCCGGTCGGCCGCGCGGAACTGGCCGATCTCGGCCTGCACCTCGTGTTGCAGTGCCTCCAGCCTCGCGAACTCGTCCATCCGCCCAGACAGCCGTTCGAGATACGAGACGACCAGTGCGCTCAGCGAGCTATCGCGCTGCGCTGCGGCGACCCGGGCGTTGCGGTACACGTCGTCGGGCACGGAGACCGTAATATTCCTCACAGTTCCACAGTAACACAGTTACTGTGGCTGATGCTGCGTAGTACAGCATCAGCGATACTGACGATCCTGCACAGTCGCGCCAGGCCGGCCTGCCGGCCCGGTCCGTCCAGCCGGCCCGCTGACGTCACAGGCGCTGTCCGGCGGCACGCACTCCGCCGCAGTGGGAAAATGCGTTGAACCAGGCCGGGCGCCCGGCTTAGCGTCCGGCCTATGACGGTAACGATCCGGGTCGCCTGCAGCGACGAGGGTTACAGCGCCTGGCGGCAGGTGCGCCTGGCCGTGGTGCCGAACGAGCGAGTGGACTCGGCGGAGTCGCTGCGCGCCCAGGCCGGGCCGCAGCATGAGTTCCTGCTCGCCGAGGCCGACGGGGTGCTGGCTGGCTCCGGGGTTGTCGGCAAGTCCGACATGGCGGGCTTCGGCGGGGTCTCGGCGCGGGTGCTGCCGGACTGGCGGCGCCGCGGCGTCGGGACGGCCATCCTGCGGGATCTGGCCGGCCGGGCGGCGCAGATGGGCTTCACCGTGGTCAGCTGCAACGTGGACGATCCCGGATCGGTCCGGTTCGCGGAGCGGTTCGGCTTCCGCGAGGCAGACCGGCAGGTCGAGCAGGTGCGGGTGATCGGTGACGAGCCGGCGCCGCAGGTGCCGGACGGCGTCGAGATCCTGCGGGTCAGCGAGCGACCGGAACTGTGGCGCGCCGTCTATGACGTCGTGGGCGCGCAGGCGTTCCAGGACATGGCCCTGATCGCGCCGCTGGAGATCAGCGTGGAGCAGTGGGAGCGGGACTGGATCACCGATCCCGACGCGATCTTCGTGGCCCTGGCTGACGGTGCGGTGATCGGCTGCGCCGGGCTGCTGCCCGACACCGACGAGCCCGGCCGGGCCGAGCACGCGCTGACCGCGGTGCGCCGGGACTGGCGCCGGCGCGGTATCGCCGCCACGCTCAAGCGCTGCACCCTGGCCTGGGCCGCCGATCATGGCCTGCGCGAGGTCTACACCTGGACCCAGCGCGGCAACGATGACATGCGCGCGCTGAACACGCACCTGGGCTTCAGCACCCGCACCGAGAGCCTCACCATGCACGCCACGCTGCCGCTGACCGGCCCGTCCTGGCCGGCCCGTCCTGACCGGCCCGTCCTGACCGCGCGCAGGAGTGGCCGGGACGCGGAATCACCCGCGGAATCGCTGCAGACCGGCTAGCGACCAGGCCCGGCGGGCAGCCGGAGACCTGGCTGCCCGCCGGGTGCGCGCCTCAGGCGCGGGGCCGCAGGCACCGCAGCCGGACCGTGCGGCCGGCGTAGGCCAGCAGGTAGTAGACAGTGTCGGCGGCCAGCTTGGCCACGATGAAGCCGGCCGCCAGGTGATGCAGGTTGTGCGGGATCTCGTAGAACAAGGCGGGCCGGACGAACTTGTCGGCGGTCTCGGCCATGCCCAGCTCCAGGAACAGGCTGCAGAACGCTGACCAGAAGGTAAAAAGGAAAAACGCCGCGCCCTGGCGGTGCTGATGCTGGTGGCTCTGCTCGCGCAGGGCCCGTACCGCGAAGTAGCCGACAAACGTCACGTCCTCGGCCCAGGCACCCGCGAGCGCGGCGGCGACCAGCGGCCCGCCACTGATGTGGACGAGGCCGAATGCGCTGGCCGCGGCCAGCAGGCCCGCTACCTCCGGGCCGCCGTAGATGCGCAGCCCGGCCGCGGCCGCCGTGCGGAGCGGCCGCTGGCCTGCCCCGGCAGCGGATTCCATGCTGCCGAAATTGCCGCACGCGCCCGGGCCGGACAAGGGGAGACCTCCCCACCGGCGGACCGCGAAATGCCCCGGCGCGCCCCGTCCGACCTGCGGCTCGTCCAGGCGCGGGCCGGCGGCGCACCCGCGGCACCCTGGCGTTCACCGTTGATGCATAGGGTCATAGGCATGCAGACACGGGTACTTGGCAGCACGGGAGTGAAGGTCAGCCAGCTTTGCCTGGGCGCCATGATGTTCGGCTCCTGGGGCAATCCCGACCATGACGAGTCCGTCCAGATCATCCACCGGGCCCTGGACGCCGGGATCAGCTTCATCGACACCGCGGATGTCTACTCCGGCGGCGAGTCCGAGGAGATCGTCGGCAAGGCGCTGGCCGCCGGGCGGCGCGAGCACATCGTGCTGGCCACCAAGGCGCACGGCACCATGGGCGCTGACCCGAACCAGCAGGGCAACTCGCGGCGCTGGCTGATCCGCGAGTGCGAGGCCAGCCTGAAGCGGCTCGGTACCGACTACATCGACCTGTACCAGATTCACCGGCCCGACCCCGCCGCTGACGTCGATGAGACGCTGGGCGCGCTCAGCGACCTGATCCGCGCGGGCAAGATCCTCTACGCCGGCAGCTCCACCTTCCCCGCCTCGCAGATCGTGCAGGCGCAGTGGACGGCGCAGCGCCGCGGCCGCGAGCGGTTCGTGTGCGAGCAGCCGCCCTACTCGATCCTGGTGCGCAGCATCGAGGCCGAGATCCTGCCGGTCTGCCAGCAGTACGGGATGGGCGTGATCCCGTGGAGCCCGCTGGCCGGCGGCTGGCTGTCCGGGCGCTACCGGGCCGGTGCCGAGCTGCCGCGCAGCAGCCGCGCGCAGCGCCTGCCGCACCGGTTCGACCTGTCCCTGCCCGGCAACCAGGCCAAGCTGGCCGCCGCCGAGCAGCTGGCCGTGCTGGCCGAGGAGGCCGGGCTGTCGCTGGTCCACCTGGCCATCGCGTTCGTGCTCAGTCACCCGGGCGTGACCGCGCCGATCATCGGGCCGCGCACCATGGACCAGCTCGACAGCCAGCTCGGCGCCGCCGACGTGGTGCTCAGCAGCGACGTGCTGGACCGGATCGATGAGATCGTGCCGCCCGGCGTCAACCTCAACCCCGCCGACCGCGGCTACGACACGCCCGCGCTGGCGAGCCCGGCCCTGCGCCGGCGCGTGACCGGGTGAGCCCAGCGGCGGGCCAGCGGCGCCAGCGGCGCCAGCGGCGCCGGTTAGCGACGGTGGCGATCGCGGCGCTGAGCCTGCTCAGCGCCGCGACACTGGCCGCCTGCTCCGCCGGGTCCTCCCGTGAGGTCGTCGCGGGCGGCCCGGACGGCAGCTATGTCGTCGCCCGCGGCATCCACCAGATCAAGCACGTGATCATCGTGATGCAGGAGAACCGCTCGTTCGACTCCTACTTCGGGACCTACCCGGGCGCCGATGGCATCCCGATGCGAAAGGGCAGGCCGGCCGTCTGCATGCCCGATCCGCCCGGCCCGTGCGTACGGCCCTACCACGACAACCGGGATATCAACGGCGGCGGCCCGCACGCCCTGGGCAACGCCGTGCACGACGTGGACGGCGGCAAGATGGACGGCTTCATCCGCCAGCGCAGGTACGCCCGCAAGACCTGCGCCGATCCCGATGACCCGGCCTGCTCGCCGGGCGTCGTGCCGGACGTGATGGGCTACCACACCGGGGCCGAGATCCCCGACTACTGGGCCTACGCCCGCGACTTCGCGCTCGATGATCACATGTTCGAGCCGGTCAGGTCGTGGTCGCTGCCCGACCACCTGTACATGGTCTCGGCGTGGTCGGCGCGGTGCCGGAACCGGTCGCCGATGAGCTGTGTCAACGACATCGCCGGCCCGTATCAGGTGACGCAGTTCGACCGGGCGGTCGCGCGGGAGATGGCCACCGGCAAGACCGACATCGACCTGGCCTGGACCGACATCACCTGGCTGCTCTACCGCTACCACATCAGCTGGCGGTACTTCGTCCAGGCCGGGACCGAGCCCGACTGCGAGAATGACGCCGCCGAGACCTGCGCCCCGGTCCGGCAGACCTCGACCACGCCGGGCATCTGGAATCCGCTGCCGCTGTTCGGGGACGTCCGGGCCGATGCGCAGCGGCGCTTCGTGCAGCCCCTGCCGGACTACTTCGCCCGGGCCAGGGCCGGCACCCTGCCGTCGGTCAGCTGGATCGTGCCGTCCGGGGCGGACAGCGAGCATCCTCCGGCCAGCGTGCACCGCGGTCAGGCGTACGTGACGGCCATCATCAACGCGGCCATGAAGAGCCCCGACTGGGACTCCACCGCGATCTTCTTGTCCTGGGATGACTGGGGCGGTTTCTACGACCACGTCGTGCCCCCGGCCGTCGACCAGAACGGCTACGGGCTGCGGGTGCCGGGCCTGGTCATCTCCCCGTACGCCCGGCACGGCTTCATCGACCATCAGATTCTCAGCAGCGATGCCTACCTCAAGTTCATCGAGGATGACTTCCTGTCCGGCGCGCGCCTCAACCCGCAGGCCGACGGCCGGCCCGACCGGCGGCCGGACGTCCGCGAGGACGAGAAGGTGCTGGGCAGCCTGACCGAGGACTTTAACTTCCGGCAGCAGCCCCGCCCGCCGGTCCTGCTGCCCACCAACCCGCCCGCCGGCTCGCCGTGGATCCCGCCGTATTTCACCGGGCGGGGCCCGTGCGCTGGCTGCACCGCGGTGCCCGGCGGGTGGCGGAAGGTCCCTGGCAGCAGGCATCATCACCGGCAGCACCGCAAAGACCGGCATCAGTAACGCAGCGACCGGGGCCGGGCCCGCCCGGACGAGCCCGGGCCGCCGGACGACCCCGGACGAGCGTGTCTGATAACAGCAAGAGGCAGGGAGCCAGTGAACACAGACGCGGATGTCGTGGTCGTGGGCGCGGGCCTGGCGGGCCTGGCCGCCGCGCGGGATCTGGCCGCCGCCGGGCTGGCCGTGATCGTGCTGGAGGCACGCGACCGGGTTGGCGGCCGGATCGTCAGCGCCGACATCGGTGACGGCAAGGTGACCGACCTGGGCGGGGCGTGGGTCGGGCCCACCCAGGACCGCATCCTGGCGCTGGCCGCCGAGCTGGGCGTGGCCACCTTCCCGACCTACAACACCGGCGCCAACGTGCTGCACTTCGGCGGCAGGCGCGGCGACTACTCCGGGACCATCCCGCGGATCAGCCCGCTGGTGCTGGCCGACATCGCCCAGGCTCAGGCCCGGCTGGAGGCGCTGGCCCGGAAGGTGCCGGCCGATGCCCCGTGGACGGCGGCCAGGGCCCGGCGCTGGGACGGGCAGACCTTCGAGACCTGGATCCGGCGGGCCGCGGCGACCAGCGGGGCCCGGTCGCTGCTGACGCTGGCCGCCGAGGCCGTGTTCGCCTGCGAGCCGGGCGACCTGTCGCTGCTGCACGTGCTGTTCTACTCCCGTGCAGCCGGCTCGTTCGAGAAGCTGATTGCCACCTCCGGCGGCGCGCAGCAGGACCGGCTGGACGGCGGCTCGTGGCTGGTGGCCAGCCGGCTGGCGGACCGGCTCGGGCCGGACGTGCTGCGGCTCAGCCGCCCGGTGACCCGCCTGCAGACGGACGGCGACGCGGTCACCGCCGTGACGGCCGCCGGGGCGGTCACCGGCCGGCGGGTGATCGTGTCGGTGCCGCCGCACCTGGCCGGCCGGATCGACTACGAGCCGGCCCTGCCGCCCGGCCGCGAGCAGCTCACCCAGCGCGCCCCGATGGGCTCGGTCATCAAGTGCCAGGTGGTCTATGACGAGCCGTTCTGGCGGGCCGGCGGGCTGACCGGCCAGGCCACCGGCGACGGTCCCGGCTCGCGGGTGGTGTTCGACAGCTCCCCGGCCGACGGGTCACCGGGCGTGCTGACCGCCTTCGTGGAAGGCGACCAGGCCCGGACGCTGGGCCGGGTCAGCGCCGCCGCGCGCCGGGACGTCGTGCTGGAGTCGCTGGCCCGGTACTTCGGCCCGAAGGCCCGAGAGCCGGCCCAGTTCCTGGAGCTGGACTGGCAGCGGGAGCGGTGGACCGGCGGCTGCTACGGCACGTTGTTCGGCCCGAACGTGTGGACCAGGTACGGCTATGCGCTCCGCGAGCCCGCCGGGCTTATCCACTGGGCGGGCACCGAGACGTCCACCGCGTGGTGCGGGTACATGGACGGGGCCGTCCGGTCCGGGGAGCGGGCGGCCGCCGAGGTCATTTCCGCGCTGGCCTGACCAGTTCAGCCGGCCGGCGGCTGCGCGGGCAGGCCGAAGGACGCCAGCAGGGCCGGGTCGTTGAACGCCACCACCCCGCGGACCCGGCCGCCGGCCAGGGTCAGGACCTGGATCCCGTGCGCCTGGTAGCGGCCCGAGTCATCGCGCAGGTAGGCGGCGAACCCGGGCTGGCCGTTGGCCGCCACCGGGATCAGCCGGAACCGGGACGGCTCAGTGAGTACCCGGGCAGCGAGGAACCGCGTGATGTTGTCGCGGCCGGCGAACCAGGTCACGATCGGCGGCATCTCGAACGTCGCGTCGCGGGCCAGCAGCCCGGTCAGCGCGGCCACATCGGCCTGCTCGAACGCCGCCGCATACCGGTCCAGCAGTGCCCGGTCAGCGGCCTCGTCCGGCTCGGTCAGCTGCTCGGGCACCGGCGCCGCCTTCCGCAGCTGCTCCCTGGCCCGCTGCAGCGAGCTGTTCACCGCCACGGTCGTCGTGCCCAGCAGGCCGGCGACCTCAGCGGCGGGCCAGCCCAGCACGTCGCGCAGGATCAGCACCGCCCGCTGCCGCCCCGGCAGGTACTGCAGGGCCGCGATCAGCGCCAGCCGCATGCTGTCACGGGACATCACCACCGCCGCCGGGTCGGCCATCGAGCCGTCCAGCACGGAATCCGGAAAGGGCTGCAGCCAGTCCGCCTCCATGAGCCGCCCCCCTGGTACTTCTTGCTCGGTGTCTAGGCCGGCCGTGCCGGTGCCGCCTGGCTCGCCGAGGCCGGACGGCAGCGGCCGCCGGCGGCGGCTCTCCATCGCGCGCAGGCAGCAGTTGGCCGCGATCCGGTACAGCCAGGTGCGCAGCGACGAGCGGCCCTGGAAGTCGCCGTAGGACCGCCAGGCCCGGATCAGCGTCTCCTGCACCTGGTCCTCGGCATCGTGCACCGAGCCGAGCATCCGGTAGCACAGGGCCAGCAGCTCAGGCCGCAGCGGGTCAGCCAGGCGGATGAACTCCTCGCTGGCCCCGGACATCAATTCCGCTGTCATGGCCGCCTTTCCTCCACCCGGTGCGCCGCGCCCGGTGCACGGCAGCTCAGAGGTATAGATCCTGCGCGCGGCCAGAACTCATCGGCGCTGCCGCGGTGAGTCAGCGTGATGTCCCGGATCCAACAGGCAAATGGCAGCACAGGGTGCTGACCGCAGCCGACAAAGGAGCCGAAATGACCTCTCAGGACCAATTGTCCGGAACCACCTTGTCCGGAACCACCGCGCTGGTGACCGGGGCCAGCCGCGGCTTCGGCCGGGCCATCGCCACGACGCTGGCGCAGGCCGGCGCGCACGTCGTGGCCGTGGCCCGGGACCGCGCCCTGCTGGCCGAGCTGCGCGCCGAGCTCGGCGAGCATGGCACCGTCGTCGCCGCCGACGTCACCGATCCTGTCGTGGCCGGCGCGCTGCTGGACGCGCACCGCCCCCGCACGCTGGTGCTGACCGCCGGGGCCGCGCCGCTGTCCCGGCCGCTGCACCACCACACCTGGGAGACCTTCAGCCGCAACTGGGAGGTGGACGTGCAGCAGGCCTTCCACTGGACGCGCGAGGCGCTGCTGCAGCCGCTGGAGCCGGGCAGCACCGTCATCGCCTTCTCCAGCGGCGCCGCCCTGTTCGGGTCACCGGTCAGCGGCGGCTACGCCGGGGCCAAGGCCACCATCCGGTTCCTGACCGGCTATGCCGCCGACGAGTCGCAGCGTGAGGGCCTGGGCATCCGGTTCATCTCGGTGCTCCCGCAGCTCACCCCGGACACCGACCTGGGCGCCCACGCGGTTGCCGCGTACGCGGCCCGTGAGGGCATGGCGGTGCCGGAGTTCCTGGCCACCCGCGGCCCGGCGCTGACCCGGGCCCAGGTGGGTGCCGCCGTCGCGCGGCTGGCCGAGAAGGACGGCGGTGACCCGGGCGCCTACCTGCTGTCCGCTGCGGGACTCAAGCCCGTGGACAGCTGAGGCCGGCCAGCGGCCCGCCACAGGCGGTTCGCGCAGAACCGGGCGTTGCGAGGCCCGTGCGCCGGCCGCCGGGCCGCGCGTCCGGCGTCAGGCGGCGGGGGCGGCGGCCAGGATGGCGCGCGGCACGCCGACGTGCACCGCGGACCAGGCCGGCGGGGCGACGCACTGGTTGACCAGCACTCGCGCGGTCGCGCCGAGCAGCTGGTAAGCGTCGGCCGCGGTCAGGCCGTAGTCGCCGGTCAGCCGGGCGTGCAGCTCGACCATGGCCGCCTCCAGGTTGGCCTGCACCCCGGCCCCGGTCCGGCAGCCGACTACCCCGATCAGCGCGGGGGTGTCCAGGTGCGGCAGCGCCAGGCGGCGGCTGCCGGCCGGCCGCACGGTGACGGTGACGGTCACGTCGCCGCTGGTCTCCAGCGCCGTCCCGGTGATCTCCGCGTCGCCCATCAGCGCGTGCACGTCCCCGAGCGACAGCAGCGCGCCCGGCACGTTCACCGGCAGCAAGAGCACCGAGCCGGCGGTGACCAGCGGGCAGTCAACGTTGCCCCGTGGCCGGGCGCATAGCCCAGCGACGGGACCGGCCCGGCGGCGGGCGCGGTGCCGACCGTGCCGACCATCGGCCGGGCGGGCAGCCGCAGGTCGCCGCCCGCGGCCGGGAAGATGACCTCCGGCCCGGCCGGGCCGGACTCGATCGGGCAGATCCTGGTGTCGCCGGCCGGGGGCAGGCCGGGGCACTCCGCGGACACGTACGCCGACCCCGTCCCGAAGCTCAGCGTGGCCGCGAACGGCGCGGCCGTGCCCAGGGTGATCTCCTCGAACGCGATGGCCAGCACGTCGCCCGGCTCCGCGCCCTCCACGTACAGCGGCCCGGTCACCGGGTTGTAGGCGCCGATCAGCTCCAGCAGGTCGGCCTCGCGCGCATAGCGCTGGCCCGGCGCGGTGACCCGGTTGGAGAAGCAGTCCAGCGTCTCCAGGGCCACGCGCGACCCGCTGGGCACGCGCAGCACCGGCTCGGCGTCCGGGCTGAAGTCATACCGCTGGTGCTGCCGGGAAACCCGGTAGCCGAGGCCGGCCTGCTCCACTAGGCGCTCGCCGCCGCCGGTACCGCGACTAGCTCGTAGGGGACGGTGCACGGCTGGCCCGCGGCCAGCATCATCTCCCGGCGGCCCAGGTCCAGGATGACCGAGGCCAGCGTCGCGGACTGATCGCCGGGCACCTCGGCCTCCTCGCCATGGCAGCACACCGACAGCGGCGCGCCGGCATGCGAGCGCAGCGCGGCCTGGATCAGCCCGGCCGAGACCAGGCCGCCGCCGGCCTGCTCGCCCAGGTCGGCGAGCCGGGCCAGGGTGTCGGGATAGTCGCGGGCGAACCGGTCCTCGCCCGCGGGCGGTGCCGGGCAGAAGTGATTGGTGTGCAGCAGCAGCCCGCCCTGCGGCCGGACGAGCTGCGGTCCGCCGGGCGACAGCTCGGCTGAGACGAGCCGGGCCGGCCGGGGGTCACCGGGCAGCGGCTGCCAGCCGACGGTCAGGCACGACGACGCCGTCATCGCGGCCTGGCCGATCAGCGCCAGCGCGGCCGGCATGTCGTCGCACTCAGCCAGCAGCAGCCGCAGCAGCAGGTGCACCGGCAGTCCGCCGACCCCGCCGTCCAGCGAGCAGTACAGGATGTTCAGCGTCACGCCCAGGCCCGCGCTGTTCAGCCCGACCTTAGCCAGGATGCCGGCCTCGGTGAGCGTGGTCAGCCACCGGCCGTCCGGGCCGGTGATGGTCCACAGCACCCGGGACGGGGCCAGGGCCGGGTGCCAGTCCCAGTTCTGGGCCAGCAGCACGCCGCCGGTCGCCGAGCGGCCGGGCAGCACGCCGATGACCGAGCACTCCGGGGCGCTGGCCCCGGACAGGATCTCCGTCCGCGCGTTGGCCGCGAACAGCTCCGCCGTATCGACGCCGGCCCCCGCGGCGATGCCGTCGATCTCCTCGGCCAGGCCGGGCCACGGCCCGCGCAGCGCGGCTTCGACGCGCCCGCCCAGCTCCCTGACCTGGGCGGGCGTGAGTCCGTGGGCGGCCCGGAACAGCTCGCGGTAGCGGGCCAGGGTGTGCGCGACCTGGCCGGCCCGGGCCGTGCCGAACTCGCGGCCCCGCTGTGCCGGGCTGGCCGGCCGGGACAGATGGCGGGCAATGACCTCGTTACTCACGATGGCCCACTAGCTCCGCCACCTGGTCGTGGCGCGCGAACCAGATGGCGGCCCGCTCGCGCATCGCGGTGATCAGCGCGGCCAGCGCGGCCAGCCGGTGGCCGCGCCCGATGACCTCGGGGTGCATGGTGAAGGTGATGTGCCGGTGCTCGGCCAGCGCCGACTCGAACTCGGCCAGCCAGATCTCCAGCACCGCGGACGGCGCGGCCAGCGCCTCGTTCCCGCCGGGGTGCCAGGCGAAATGCGGCCAGTCGTCCAGGCTCCAGTGGACCGGCAGCTCCAGGATGCGGTGCTCGCCGTGCACCTCGTAGTACGGCCGGTCATCGCCCATGCAGCTGGAGTCGTAGCCGAAGCCCAGCTCGCCCAGCAGGGCCAGTGTCTCGGGCGTCAGCTCCCACGACGGCGACCGGTAGCCGGTCACCGGCGCGCCGAGCCGGTCCCGCAGCGCGGCCAGGCCCTGCTCCAGCTCACGGCGCTGGGCGGCGGCCGGCAGGCCGTCGCTGCGCAGGTGCAGGTGGCCGTGGTGAGCGATCTCGTGACCGTCGGGCATCAGCCCGGTCAGCGCCGCGGTGTGCCGCTCGGCGGTATCGCCGGGCACGTAGAAGGTGGCCGGGATCTGCTCGCGCTGCAGCAGCGCGCGGATCCGGGGCAGTCCCCGGAGGATCCCGTACCGGGCCTCGCTCAGGCTGCTCAGCTGGCGGGCGGCGGGCTCGCCCTCGGTCAGCATGCCGGCTTCCGCGTCGACGTCGAAGGACAGCGTGACGGCTACGTCCGCGCCGCCCGGCCAGGCCGGCAGCGGGATCTGCGCCGGGTCGTCGGTCATCCGGTCACCTGGTCCCGGCCTCCTGTGATATTCGGGTCAACTCGGGTCACATCACCGCGAAAATTATTGCATGCAATATATCGTTGCACGAAACTGCTGGTCAGAGCGGCCTTCCCGGCGGACGACCGGGCATGTTGGCGCCGATCAGGCGGTCCGGCCGCGACACGCCGCCGGGCCCGGCGGCCCGCGGGCTGGCCGGCGAACGGGTAGCCCGCCGCTGCTCGTCGCTCCGCAACCGCCCTGGCCTGGCTTCTGCGCGCCCGGCACGGGCCGCCGGCGGCAGGCGGGAGAGCCCGTTCAGCGGGCTGCCCGGTCACGGCGAGACAGATGACAAATGCGTCACGTTCCGAAACCTTCCTGTTACGCTCTGTGCCCATGCGGGCCGTGCGACCAGGCGGCGCGGGGAGGACATCACAGAGCCGACGGGGGAGAGCTCGTGACGATGTGGCTAACTGGCAGGCCGTCAGCCGCGGCCGGCCGCGCGGATGCAACCGGGCCGGCCGCCTCCGGCAGCGCCATCGGCGGGTGGGGTGCCCGCGGCGGCGCGGAGATCTCGGGCTTACGGTCCGCGCGGCCCGCCCGCCCGGCCCGGCCCGGCGCGGTGATCCCGCCCGCCGAGCCGGCCGATGCCGCGATCGCGCCGACCCACCCGGCTACGCCGGACCTGGCGGCCTACCGGCGGGCGGTCACCGACGTCGTCGCCTCGTTCGAGCGCAGCGACGCGGCGGCCAGCACCCGGCTGGCGACCCGGATCCTGGCCCGCCGCCTGGCCGACCCGGAGATCGCCGCGGTGGTGACCCGGACCCCGGACGGCAGCGCCGGGGCCCTGGAGCGGCTGCTGCTCGAGGTGCGCAGCTACCGGCCGAACGCGCGCAGCTCGGCTACCAGCCTGGCGTCGCTGCTGCGGATCTCGCTGCTGGCCCAGGTCGACGCGCTGTGGTGGAGCCGTGAGCCCGCTTTCCCGACCGACGATGACGTGCTGAACGCGCCCGAGCTGCTCGACCTGGACGCGCTGCAGATGGGCGGCCTGCTGCGGTTCCAGTACCGGCACCAGGCCGGGTCGTTCGTCGGCCGGGCCGCCCGCTCAGTGGAGCGGCGCGCGCTGCCCGGCCGCCGTCCGATGACCGCGGGGCTGTGGCTGGCGCGGGCCCGGCCGCAGGCCGTGGCCCTGCTGAACCAGATCGCCGTGCAGTTCGCCGAGACCGCGCCGGCCGGCACGCCGCCGCTGTGGGTGACCAGCCTGGCCCGCAGCGTCGAGCACCAGCGGCGGCTGCGCGCGCTGGGCTACGCCGCGCTGCTGCCCAGCTCGCACTGCGTCGGCTACTCCGCCGACGTGGAGATGGCCTGGTTCGGGCGGTTCGGCGCCCGGGCCGCGCTGCAGGAGGTACTGCTGGACCGCCAGGCGGCCGGCGACATCAATGTCATCGACGAGGGCCAGGCCTGGCACGTGTGCCTGCGGCCGGGGATCAGCTACGGCTCACGGCTGGTTCCGGCGGCCCGGGCGGGCGGCTGATCACGATGTGCGGGATCGCGATGATTCTGGGCCCGGGCGCCGCTGACAGCGGCGGGCCGGACGGCGCGGCCGCCGAGGTATTCGAGCGCATGCTGGATGTGCAGGCGCCGCGCGGGGAGTGCCGGGAGACCTTCCGCCAGGGCCCGCTGCTGGCGGGCACCCAGCGGCTGCGCATTGTCGACCGCGACCGCGCGGTCCAGCCCTGGGCCTCGGCCGACGGCCGGCGGGTGCTGTGCTACAACGGCGAGCTGTTCAACTACCGCGACCTGCGCGCCGAGCTGATCGCGCTCGGCCAGCCGCTGCGCGGCGGCGGGGACACCGAGATCGTGCTGGCCGCCTTCGCCCAGTGGGGCGAGCAGGCCGTGACCCGGTTCCGCGGCGAGTTCGCGCTGGCCATCGCCGAGCCGGCGGCCGGCCGGGCCTACCTGGCCCGGGACGGCGTCGGGGTCAAGCCGCTGTACTGGGCCCGGGCCGGCGGCCGGCTGCACATCGCCTCGGAGATCAAGGCACTGACCGGCCTGGGCACCCGGATCGGCGAAGTGCCGCCGGGCCACCATGGCTGGGCGGACGCCGGGTCCGGGCCGCAGCTGCGGCCCTTCCTGGACCTGATGGCGCTCGGCGCGTCGGCCGAGCCGGTCACCGACCCGGACGAGGCGGCCAAGCTGGTCCGGGCCGCGTTCGAGGACAGCGTCCGGGTCCGGGTGGACACCGACCTGCCGGTCGGCGTGATCTTGTCCGGCGGCCTGGACAGCTCGCTGACGCTGCTGCACGTCCGGGACATGCACCCGGACTGCGTGGCGTTCACCATCGGCGCGCCCGGCAGCGAGGACCTCAGCTACGCCCGCCGCCTGTGCGCCGACCTGTGCGTTCCGCATGAGGTCATCGAGCTGGCGCCGGGGCAGATCGGCCTGCCGGCCATCCGCCGCGCCATCGCCATGTCCGAGCTGACCGAGTACGGCGACATCATCAACGCCGTGGTGTCGGTCCCGCTGTTCCGCCGCATCCGCGAGGCCGGGATCAAGGTGGTGCTCACCGGCGACGGCAGCGACGAGCTGTTCGGCGGCTACCCGATGTACCACCGGACCAGCCCGGACGCCGCCCGGCGGCTGTTCCTGCACAAGATCGCCAACCTGGGCCGGACCGAGCTGCAGCGCGTCGACCGGACCAGCATGGGCCACGCGGTCGAGGCGCGGGTCCCGTTCCTGGACCTGGCCCTGGTCGAGCTGGCCATGCGGCTGCCGATGGACCTGAAGGTCCGCGACGGCCAGGAGAAGTGGATCGTGCGCGAGGCCTTCGCCGACGTGCTGCCGGCCTACATCCGGGAGCGGCCGAAGAACCCGATGTCGCACTCCTCGGGCCTGCACGAGCGCGCCCGGCTGTACAAGCCGCTGTTCCCGCGGCTGCACCGCGCCCTGGGCTATGACCAGTGCGCGCCGGTGCGCCGGGACTTCTCCCCGGTCCTGGAGGCCTGCGGCAACGACCTGGACCGGGCCCTCGCCGCGGCTGCCGCCCGGCCGGACTACTCCGCCCGCGAGCGGCTGCGCGACCTGGCCGGCGCGGCCCGGTGGAACGCGGCCGCGCTGGGCGGCCAGTGGGCCCGGGCGCTGGGGCAGCTGCGCGAGGGCAGCTACCGGGCGGCCGGCTGACGGGTGTGGATGTCAGGGGCGGCTGAGATACTGGATGAGTGCTGTCAACTGGGCATGATCCGCCCCCCGAGCCGGGCCCGCTAGAAGAGCGGTCCCCGCTGGTCGGGCGCGCCGACGAGCTCGACCGCCTCACCGGCCTGCTGACCGAGACCGAGGGCGGCCAGCCGGTCGTCGTCCTGGTCAGCGGCGATGCAGGCGTGGGCAAGACCCGCCTGATCACCGAGCTGGGCACCCTCGCCGCCCGGCGCGGCTTCACCGTGCTGTCCGGACGGTGCGCCGAGCTGGCCGACACCGTGCCCTACCTGCCGCTGGCCGACGCCCTGCGGGACGCCGCCGCCCGGCCCTCCGCGCGCCGCCCGGTGCTGGAGGCCCTGGCCACCCGGCCGGTGCTGTCCCGGCTGCTGCCCGACCGGCAGGCCAGTCAGCCCGACGGCCCCGACCTGCCCGGCCTGGCCCAGCAGCAGCTGTTCGGCGCGGTGCTGGGCATGCTGGGGGAGCTGGCCGAGGCCGCGCCGGTCCTGCTGATGCTGGAGGACCTGCACTGGGCCGACCGGTCGACCCGGGACCTGGTGACGTTCCTGAGCCGGGTGCTGCACCGCGAGCGGATCGCCCTGGTGGCGACCTACCGGACCGATGACATGCACCGCCGTCATCCGCTGCGGCCGGTGGTGGCCGAGCTGCTGCGGCTGCCCGGCGTCACCGCCGTGGACCTGCGCCCGCTGCCGGCCGCGGCGATGGCGGAGCACCTGACCCAGCTGTCCGGCGGGATCTTGTCCGCGCCCGTCCTGGACAGCCTGATCGACCGCGCCGAGGGCAACGCCTACTACGCCGAGGAACTGCTGACCGCCTCCGCCCGGCCCGGCCCGGAGGGGCCGGCGGCAGGCCCGAGCCGGTGGGGCGGGCTTGCCGGGCCCGGCCGTCCCGGGGCCGGGCCGGCCGAGGTGACCAGCCTGCCGGCCGGCCTGGCCGACCTGCTGCTGGCCCGGATGGAGCGGCTGTCGCCCGCCGCCCAGCAGGCGCTGCGCGCCGCCGCGGTGGCGGGCCGGCACGTCGACGATGAGCTGGTCATGCGGGCGTCGGGGCTGGACACCCGCGAGTACGAGGAGGCGGTCCGCGAGGCGGTCGCCCACCAGCTGCTCGTCCCGGACGGCGCCCGCGGCCTGGCCTTCCGGCACGCCCTGCTGCGCGAGGCCGTCTACGCCGACCTGCTGCCCGGCGAGCGGACCCGGCTGCACGGCACGCTGGCCGAGCTGCTGTCCGACGAATGCCGGCTGGAGCAGGTCACCGGCTCGGCCGCCGAGCTCGCCCACCACGCGCTGGCCAGCCATGACATCCCGGCCGCCTTCGCCGCCTCGGTGCAGGCCGGCCGGGAGGCCGAGCGGCTGACCGCGCCGGCCGAGGCGCACCGGCACTTTGACCTGGCCCTGTCGCTGTGGGAGCGGGTCAGCGACCCGGTGGGCCTGGGCGGCATCGAGCGCGGCGATCTGGCGCTGCGCTCGGCGATGTCGGCCGCCGACGCGGGCGACATCAGCCGCGCGGTGCACCAGCTGCGCCGGCTGCTGAGCTACCTGCGGCCAGGCGCCGACCTGGTCCTGCTCAGCCGGGCCAACCAGCGGCTGGCCTACTTCCTGCTCGAGCTGGACGAGGACTCCGCGGCGCTGGCGGCGGCCAGGGACGCGGTCGCCTCCCTGCCCGCCGGGCAGGGCGGCGCCGAGCGGGCCAGCGCGCTGGCCATCCTGGCCGTGGCGCAGATGGCCAACGGCGAGGACCGGCTGGCCCGGGCCAGTGCCGAGCAGGCCCGCGCCGCGGGCCGGGAGGCCGACGCGCCCTGGGTCGTCGCCGACGCCCTGGTCACCCTCGGCCTGCTGGCCGAGCGCAGCGGCCGGGTGAAGACGGCCATCGCCTCCTACTCCCGCGCGCTGGCCCAGGCCCGCCGCGCAGGCGTGCTCGGCGTGGAGCTGCGGGCGGCGTTCCAGGTGGCCCGGATTCACCTGGAGCGCGGCAACCTGGACGCGGCCAGCGCGACCGCGCACGACGGCATGCTGGCGGCCGACCGGGCCGGGCTGGGCATGGCGCCGTACGGATTCGACCTGCAGTACCTGCATTACCTGGCGCACTTCTCCGACGGCGACTGGGATCATGCCCAGGAGATCGTCGACGGCTTCGCGGTCCGGGTGTCCAGCGAGGCCGAGGCCCGGCTGTCGGCCATGGCGCTGTTCATCGCCGTCGGCCGGGGCAGCGACGCGGTCGAGACCCGGCGGGCGTGGCTGGCCCCGTGGATCGCCTGCGATGCCTTCGTGGCCTACATCGCGCTGGGCCTGGTGGCCGAGCACGCGTACTGGCAGGGCGATCTCGACAGCGCGCTGGCCGAGAGCGAGCGCACCATCGACGCCGCGCTGGCCTGGGGCGGCAAGCAGTCACCGCAGCTGATCCGCGTCGCCGCTGTCCGGCTGGCGACGGTGGCCGACCTGGCCGTGCAGGCGCGCGCCAGCGGCGATTCCGCCCGTGCGCAGGAACTCGTCGAGGAGGCGGGCCGGGTGGTCGAGCTGGCCCGGTCCGGCGCCGGCAACCGCGGCCGGCCGCGGATCAGCCTCGGCGTCGACGGGCAGGGCTGGCTGGCCCGGGCCGAGGCCGAGTGGCGCCGCGCCGCGGGTGACAACGATCCCGCCCACTGGCAGGCCGTGCTGGACGCGTTCGGGCCCGGCTTCGTGTATGACGCGGCCCGGTCCCGCTGGCGGCTGGCCGAGGCGCTGGCCGAGACCGGCCGGCGTGACGAGGCCCAGGCTGAGTGGGCCCTGGCGGTGGCCGCCGCGGACAAGCTGGGCGCCGCGCCGCTGCGCCGGGCGCTGGCCGACCTGGGCCGCCGGCTGCGGCTCAGCCCCGCCATCGCCGGCCCGGCCGGAGCGCCGGGCAGCGCGGGGCGCGGGCCGCTGGCCGGGCTGACCGGCCGCGAGGTCGAGGTCCTGCGGCTGCTGGCGGCCGGCTACTCCAACCGCGAGATCGGCGCGGCGCTGTTCATCGCGCCGAAGACGGCCAGCGTGCACGTGTCCAACATCCTGGGCAAGCTGCACGCCGCCAGCCGGACCGAGGCCGCCGCCATCGCGCACAGCAACGGCCTGGAGCCCGCCCCGCCGCCGCGGTCGCCGGGCCAGGCCCGGGCCAGCGGCTAGCCCGCCGGGGCGAGGGCGTCGAGGATCTCCCCGGCCCGGGCCGTGGCCTCGGCCGGGTCAGCGTCGGGCGAGCCGATCTGCCGGTCCCAGTTCAGGTCGAAGAACACCTCGGTGACGCCCTGGCCGGCCAGCACCGCGAGGTCCTCGCGGATCTGGGCGTAGCTGCCGGACAGCAGCAGCCGCTGCCCGTCCGGCCCGGCTTCCCCGGCCCCGGCCCGGACCACGCCGCGGACTACCACCCGCAGCGCTGCCGCATCGCGCCCGGCCGCCGCGGCCGACTGGCGGACGATGTCGATCAGCTCGCCGATCCGCGACAGGTCGGTGCGGCTGGCGGTCACCCAGCCGTCGGCGACCCGGCCGACCCGCTCCAGCGCGGGCCGGGCCATGCCGCCCAGCAGCACCGGCGGGCCGCCCGCCTGGACTGGCTTGGGGGACTGGTCACCGGGCGGCACCTGGTAGAACTCGCCGTCGAACCCGGCTGAGCTGTCGCTCCACAGCGTGCGCAGCACCTCGATGTACTCGGCCGTGCGCGGGCCGCGGCGGGCCATGGCGGCGCCGGTCAGGGTGAATTCCTCCTGCTGCCAGCCGATGCCCAGGCCCAGGTCGTGCCGCCCCTGCGAGAGCACGTCCAGCGAGGCGGCCTGCTTGGCCAGGTAGCCGGGGGAGACGAACGGCGCGTTGATCACCGCCACGCCGAGCCGGATCCGCGAGGTGACCGCGGCCGCGTAGGCGAGCACCGCCATCGGGTCCAGCACCTGGTGATAGACCGGCTCCATGGTGGTCGCCAGCCCTGCGGGGATGAGCAGCCGCTGGAAGCTCCACAGCGAGGCGTACCCGGCCTGCTCGGCGCGCTGCGCGAACGCGGCCAGGTTCTGCGGCGTGGCCCATGCTCCGGACACCGGCGCACCGAACCCGACCTGGATGCCGTTCAGATCATTCACGAAGGCCACTCCACTCACTCGCCGTCGCCGGGGCCCGACCTGTCCCGCTTACCCTACGATCCCGTCGCCACCAGCCGCAGGAGTGCCATAGGCTCCGCTCGGGTTGTGAAATCGCCGCCCAGGTGCGGATATGTCCACCGAGCCCCGGGAGTCGCCATGCAATCAGATCCGCGAGCGTGGATCGCAGCCCTGCGCAGCTCGCACGAGCGGGTGGCCGGGCTGGTCAGCCAGCTCACGCCGGAGCAGATCCGCGGTGCGTCGTACTGCGGGGACTGGTCCATCGCCCAGGTTCTGTCGCATCTGGGCAGCGGCGCGGAGATCTCGCTGCTGATGCTGCCGGGCGCCCTGGGCGAAGGCGAGCCGGTCACGCCCGACGCCTTCGCGCCGGTGTGGGATCAGTGGAACGCCAAGACCCCCGACGCGCAGGCCGCGGACGCGCTGGCCGCCGATGACAAGCACGTCACGACCCTGGAGCAGCTCACCGATGCGCAGCTCGATGCGATCAGGATGTCATTCTTCGGGATGGACCTTGATGCAGTCGGGCTGGTGCGGCTGCGGCTGGGCGAGCATGCCGTGCACACCTGGGATGTGGCCGTCCAGCTGGATCCCGCCGCGACCGTGGCGCCGGCCGCAGTCGAGCTGCTGATCGACAACGTGGCTGAGTTTCTGGCCCCGCGGGCGGGGCAGGCACCGGCCGAGCCGTTCGCGGTGCGGATCAGGACGACAGGGCCCGACCGTGACTACCTGCTGGCCACCGCCGACTCGGTCACGATGACCAGCTGGCCGGAGAGCGGCACCGACGTGCCGGTCCGCGAGGTGGACCTGCCCGCCGAGGCGCTGCTGCGGCTGGCCTACGGGCGGCTGGACCCGGGGCACACCCCGGCGTCGGTCACCGCCGACCCGGCCGACCTCGCACAGCTCCGGGAGATCTTCCCCGGCTTCTGACCAGCGCCGGTCGGCCCGGCTGAGGCGCAGCGGGCTGGCGTCGCGGGCTGGTGTCGCGGGGTCGCCAGGCGCGGCCGCCGGCTTGGTCAGCCAAGCGCGGCCAGGGCCTGCTTCGTGACCTCTGCCGCGCAGCCCCAGGACAGCGAGATGCCTGCGCCGCCGTGCCCGTAGTTGTGCACGATGGCGCGGCTGCCGGGCAGCGGCTCGGTCTCCAGCCGGACCTGCGGGCGGGCCGGGCGCAGTCCGGCCCGGTGGCCCAGGATCGCGGCACCGGCGAGCCGCGGCTCGACCGCGGTGCACGCGGCGATGATGCGCTCGGCGGTGGCCGGGTCGGGGACCCGGCTGGAGTTGCCGTGCTCCTGGGTGCCGCCGAGGACGACGGTGTCGCCGTGCGGGAACAGGTAGGTGAGGTCGTCGGGGTCGGCGCCGTTGCCGACGAAGAACTCGTCGAGCCCGGGATTGGCAGCGACCACGATCTGGCCCCGCACCGGGACGACGGACGGGTCCGGGACCAGGGTGCGGGCCCCGGCGCCCGGGCAGTTCACCAGGACCGGGGCGGCGGTCTGCGCCGCGGCCTCGGCGAGCGTGCCGAAGGAGCGCGGTTCCAGCAGCCGGCCGCCCGCGGCCGCGAGCCGGTCGCGCAGGTAGCCGAGGAAGACGGGCATGGACACCAGCGGCGCCGTGACCCGCCAGCCGGCCACGTAGCCCGCGGGCAGCTCGTCCGGCGGGCAGGCCGTGTACTCGCTCAGGTCTGACCCCTCGGCCGCTTCCGGCGGGGTGTCCTGCGGCACCTTGACGGCCATCACGCCCGGCGCGACGCGGGCGCCGGCCGTGGCGTCCAGCCCGGCCAGCACGGCCCGCGTCTGTGCCGCCCAGCCGGGAACCCGCTCGTCGGAGCCGACCAGATGAGTGCCCCACAGCGCGCCCGCGACGACGGAGGTCGTGTCCAGCGGCGCCTCGGCGGCCTGGACGGTGACGGTCAGGCCGGCCTCGGCCAGGCTGATAGCGCTGGTCAGGCCGCAGACCCCGGCGCCGAGTACGAACACATCAGGACGGGTGGTGCTATCGGTGCGCACGCCGAAAACATACCTGTCGTCCCGGCGGCCGGCCGTGCTGCCGGCCTTAACCAGGTGAACACCGCGCCGGCGATCGCGATACTGGCGACTATGACCCCACCGGGCCCGCGGCTGGCCTGCGGCGGCGGGTCGCGGTGACCGCGGACATGATCGACCCGGCCGTGCGGGAGCGGGCCGCGCGGGCCGCGCCGGGCGCCCGCGTCGTCGGCGGCACCGTGCGCCCGCTGGCCGGCGGCGCTGTCGCGCGCTACGTGGAGCAGCTGACGCTGCACCTGGCCGGCGGCGATGACCGGCTGGAACTGGTCCGCAAGGAAGCATCCGCGCACGAGATCGCCGGGCTGCGCGCCGCGCAGGCGGTGCGCCCGCGGGCGGCCGCGGTCCCCGAGCTCGTCGTGGCCGGCCCCGGCTGGCTGATCACGCCGCTGGCCCCCGGAGCTCCGCTGGCCCCCGGCGACCCGGTCCGGCCGGCCTGCTCGACTCGCTCGCGGTCGTGCATGCCCGCTACCAGGGCGGCGCCGGCCTGCCCGCGGCGGTCCCGCGGGTGACCGCGGCCTGGTGGCAGGGGCTGTGCCGGGACTGGGCGGACCCGCAGCTGCGCGCGCACGCCGGCCGGCATCCGCCAGCGACGACCGCGCGAGCCCGGGCGCTGGTCAGCCGCGCCGCCCGCCTGCCGGCGGCCGCCACGCTGCTGGCCGGGCTGCCGGTGACGCTGCTGCATGGTGATGTCCACCCGGGCAATGTCCTGGCCGGGGCGGGCCAGGTCACGCTGATCGACTGGGGCAGCAGCCGGGCCGGCCCGGCCGCGCTGGACCTGGCCAGTCTCGTGACCGCCGGCTCCGCCGAGGTGGCCCGCTACGCCGCGACCTGGCAGCGGGTGACGGGGCAGCCGCTGCTCGCCGGCACGATCGAGCGGGGCTACCGGCGGGCCGCCCTGCAGATCCCCGTCCAGTACCTGCCCTGGACAGCGGGCCGCCGGCCGGCCGCCGACGTCGAGGCCGCGCTGGACCGGATCGAGCGGGCGCTGGAGCAGCTAGCGGCCTAGCCACCGCGGCGGCGCGATGCGCCCGCCCGGCACCGCCCGGCCGCGCCGGGCCCGCCGGCCGGGCCGCCGGTCAGCTCGAGGAGCCGTACTCGATCGGCACCTTCGAGGACTGCGTCCGGACCCAGCGGCTACCGCGCCGCAGCTGCCAGGCGGTGAGCGTGCTGCCGTCGGCGGCCAGGACGTAGACGCTGCCGTCGGCGGGCAGCGCCAGGGCCACCGCGTGGCCCGCCGGCAGCGCGGGCAGCGCATGCCACAGGGCATCGGACCCCGAGATGTACTCACCGTGCTGGCCGGACTCGCGCAGCCGCGCCAGCGTGACAGCGGCAGTCCCGTAACGGCCGAACGAACTGGAGGTCACGGTCCGCCCGGCCAGCCGCAGCGGCGGCGACAGCGCCCACCCGCCGCCGCTGCGCGCCGCGGCCACGATGGCGCCGCCGGCGCCAGCCGGCTCCTGCGCCCACGCGCTGACCAGGCTGGCCGAGCGTCCGGTGCCCGCCTGCAGGAGAGCAATCAGCCGGGTGCCGGTCCGGACCAGCCGGAGCACCCGGACCCGCTGATGGCGCAGCGGCGCGGGCAGCGCAGGCCCGGCGGCCCGCCAGCGGCCCCCGGCCAGGGCGAAGATCCCGGCCACGCCGGGCGCGGCGCAGTTCCCGGCCAGCAGCGGCACTCCGGACGAGCCGAACGCCGTCGCGGTGAGCGCGGTCAGCCGGCACGGCCGCGCGGCCGCCGTGGCCGCCAGCGCGCGGACGCTGACCAGCGTCTTCCACCCGGAAGGCCCGATGATGCCGTCGCCGCCGGCAGACGGCCGGATGGTGGCCACGTCGGCGCCGCCGTTGCGGTCCAGCGCCACGAGCCGGGTGGCATCCGGGGCGATGGCCAGCGCGTCGGGGACGCTGGCCAGGCCCGGACCGGGAGCTCCGGTCGCCCAGTTCTGGCCGTTGTCGGAGGTGCTGGTGATGGGGGAGAAGCGCAGCAGCAGGCTGGGATGGATGCCGGCCACCAGCGACTGCCCCTGGACGCTGAGCGCGATCGCCCCGTTGGTGGCCACATCGGGCGGCGTCGCCAGGCGCCACCGGGCTGCGCGGGCCGGCAGCGCGAACAGTTCCCAGAACAAGTTCGGGCCCGATGCCGCGCCCATCGGCACGACCGCCCAGGTGGTCTGGCTCGCAGCAACCGAGGTGATCAGCGGCAGGGATACCGGGCGGCTGGCCGGCGGGGCCGGACGGCGGGCGGCGGGGCTGCTGCAGCCGGCGGCAGCAAGTACGGTCGCGGCAAGCGCGGCAGCGCCGGTGACCGCGCGGCGCAGCACCGGCCGGGCCGCCGCCGCCCGGCGCCGGGCGGCCGGGCGCCGGGGGGTCCCGCCGGCCGAGCGGCCGGCGCTGGTCATGACGACGCCCCGAGCGCCGCCCGGGCGGCCGCGGCCAGCTCGGTGGCGAAGGAGGACTGGGTCGCGGCCGTGCCCGGCCCGGGGTCGAAGTCCAGTTCCTCGCGGAGCCGGCCCGCCGGGCTGATGACGAACGCGGCATCGCTGTGCCCGAGCATGGAGCCGGCCGGCAACGTCTGCGAGGCCACTCCGTAGCTCCGCCACACCGGGTGCAGCTGAGCCGGGCTGCCGGTGAGGAACAGCCAGTCGGGCACCCGGGCCAGCCGCTCCTGCCGGTCAAATGCCCGGGTGTAGGCGGTGCTGCTGTACAGCGGGTTCAGGTTGACCGCGACCAGCTCGACCTTGCCCGAGTCGGCGCCGAGCAAGACTCCGGCCTGCCGGAACTCCTGAGCCAGCAGCGGGCAGTCGGTCACGCACACCGGGTCCAGGAAGGTCAGCAGGACGGCCTTGCCGCGCAGGCTGGCCAGGCTCACCCGCCGTCCGTCCTGGTCGGTCAGCGCGAACGCCGGCGCGGGCGTGTGCAGCGGGGCGGCCGAGCCGTCGATGGCCCGGGCCAGGATCGGCGCGGCGCCCGGGCTGGCCTGGGCGGCGGCCATCGGGATGGCGCCCAGGACGATGACCCCGGCGGCGCTGGCCGACAGGACGGTCCGGACCCCGGCGATCCCGAACGACTCCGCCAGTGCCGCCGGGCGCAGCCGCCGCCAGCCGCCGCGGGCCGGCTGCGGCGCGGGCTGCCCGGCGGGCCGCTCAGCAGGCCGCAGCGCGGCGGCCAGGGCCAGCCCGGCCGCCACGGCCAGCAGCGCCATCGGGACCATGCTGTTGGGGTCGGTCCCGAGCCCGCCGAAGAAGCCGAAGTCCTGAACCAGCACCCAGACGGCCAGGCACAGCGCGACCAGCACCCCCGTCGCGGCCTGCACCAGGATCAGCCGCCATCCGCCGGCCCGGCCGCGGGCCGGCCCGGCTGCTGCCTGCGGGACCGGCGGCGCCTTCGCGCCGTCGCGCCTGATGCGGGGCAGCGCCGCCGCCAGCAGAGCCAGGCCGAGGACTGCCAGGGCGATCACCGCGAGCAGGTTCACCGCGAACCCGTGCGCCCGGACAAGCGAGCCGGCGTGCGTGACCAGGGCGCCCAGCGCGCGCGGCTGCGCGGTGCCGGCCATGTCCTGGATCATCGAGGTCAGCGAGCCGGGCTGGCGGCCGAGCGTGCCCTGCCAGAACCCGCGGCCGGGCCAGGCCTGCAGCACGGCCATGCCGGCCAGGAACAGGCCCGTCCCGCCGGCCAGGAACCGGGCCAGCAGGGGAGCTCGCCACAGCCGCTCGGGCAGGGCGATGAGCGCCCCGGCCACGCAGTAGAACGCGACCCCGCCCGGAGCGCCGGTCAGCCAGCTCAGGCCCGGCGCGAGAACCCCGCCGAGGGACTCGCCGAACACCCACACGACCAGGCCCCAGCCGGCGCTGACCACCGCGGCCGCCCGCGACAGCGGCCCGCGGGCGGCGAACAGCAGCCACAGCCCGATCCCGACCTGGATCCAGACGGCCGCGGCGCCGGCCTGTACCGGGTGATAGGACCAGGCGGTCCCGGCCCAGTTCACCAGCTGCTGGACCCAGTGCGGCGAGGATGCCGCGCTGGGCTCGATGACCTGCGACGGCAGCCCGACGGCCATGGCCGGCTGCGCCTGCAGGATGCCGTCGAACAGCCATAGCAGCCCGAAGCTGATCCGCAGGACCTGCCGCCAGCGCGGCTCCGCGCCGTCGCCGGCACGGCCGTCGCGCGGGGCCCGGGCGGCGCCAGGCGGCCGCCATTCCCGGATGGCGACCCAGGCCACGATGAGGACGGCGAAGATAAGGAGCGCGGCAATGCCCTGATGCAGCAGCGCGGACCGGAACGCCGCCACCACGATCGGGTCATTGATGTTGAGGCCACTGGTCATGCCCGGCATTGCGGTTGCCGTCCTTCGCGCTGTTCGGGGCGAGCCCGGGCCTGCGCACGGGCCCGTGTGCTCACGGTACCGACTGCCGGCCGCCGCAGGCGGCGGGCAGGTGAACGGGAGAAACATGTCAGGCAGGCCAGTATCAGCTGGCCTGCGCGCGGGCGGCCCCGACTACATACTGTAGTAGAAGCGGGCCGGCGACTCGCCGGCGCTGTGAATCCCGGCTGCCAATGTTCCTGGCGCCCGTACCCCGGGCGGGTTTATCACATACCGCCCTGGGGTTTATCCAATACCCCACCTGGGTTCCGTAATGCGTTCGAAAATGCCTGCGTGCGCCTGAGATTCGTGCTTCCGCTTTTATTGCCGGAGCGGC
>DASXDJ010000047.1:0-62421 GCA_036490755.1 Streptosporangiaceae bacterium | reverse complement strand
CACCAGCGGCAGAGTGGCGACGACCTTGGTCAGCGAGGCCAGGTCGAACAGGGTGCCCGCCCCGGCCGGGATGGCCGCCCCCGGGCCGCCGGAGTCGTCCGGCAGCGGCAGCCGGGCCCAGCCGCCGGCGGCGGTGTACGGGCTGCCGCCGGGGGTGCAGACCTGCGCGACAGCGGCCGGAAAGCCGCCCGCCAGGTGCTGCAGCAGCACCTGGCTGACCGCCGGGTAGCCGCCGGCCGGCCAGCCGGCCAGCTCGGTGTAGGTCGCGGTGAGGCCGGGCCGCGGCCCGGCCGGCGGGCTCACGTCAGCACCTTGACCAGGCCGATCTCGGCGGCCTGGTACTGCGGCTCGACCCGGCTGCTGCCGTCGGGCTGGTAGCCCGCCCGCGAGTACAGCCGCCGGGCGCGCTCGTTGGCCGCGAACACGTGCAGCGCGACGCTGGCGCAGCCGCGCTCGCGCAGCCGCTGCTCGGCGTGCCGGAGCAGCGCCTGGCCGGTGCCGTGGCCGGCGTGGCCGGGATGCACGTACAGCCCGAACACGTACCCGCACGGCTCCGCGGCCGGCGCGCACCCGGGCGCCGGCCCGGCCGGCGGCTGTCCCGCAGCTGCGGCGCGGCGGCCGTACCGGACGAAGCCGGTCACCTGGCCGTCCCGGACCGCGACATCGGTCTCCCCCTCCGGCCGCCGCTCGATGAGGCCGGCCAGCCAGCCGGCGGTCTGGTCGTGATCCAGGCCGGCCAGCACCTCATCCGGCACCACGCCAGGGTAGGCCTGCCGCCACGCCTGGATGAACACCTCCGCCATCGCATCGCTGTCACCAGCGACTGCCGGGCGGATACCAGGCTGGCCGCCGGGCGCCGGGTCGGCGCCTGTCCCGGGCGTGCAATCCACCAGATTTCCTCGTGCCGTCAGTCTCGTGCGGAACCCCGGCTGTCCGGCCGGGGCGGATGTCAGGTGCTGTCCTGCTCCCCGGCGCGGTAGCAGGCGGCCTCGTGCTGCCCGCTGACCACGACCAGCGGCGGGTCGGCCGTCACGCACTGACCGATGCGCAGCGGGCACCGCGGCGCGTACGGGCAGCCCGTGGCGGGGCTGGCGGCGGCCCGGCTGCTGACCGCAGCCGCGGCAGCGCCAGCCGCCCCCGCGGCGGCCTCGCCGGGCTCCCCGGCCACCGGCTCGGCGGGCGCCGGCTCCGCGCCGGCCAGCAGGCTGCCGTCGGGCTGCGGCGCCGGGACCGCGGCCAGCAGTGCCCGGGTATAGGGGTGCAGCGGCGCCGACATGACCGCGTCCCACGGCCCGCGCTCGACGAACCGGCCCGCGTACATGACCCCGATCTGGTCGCTGAGCTGCCGGATCACCGCCATGTCGTGGCTGATGAACAGGTACGACAGGGCCAGCTCCGCGCGCAGCCGGTCCAGCAGGTTCACGATGCCCGCCCGGACCGAGACGTCCAGGGCCGAGGTCGGCTCGTCCAGGACCAGCGTCTGCGGCTCGGCGGCCAGCGCCCGGGCGATAGCCACCCGCTGGGCCTGGCCGCCGGACAGCTCGTGCGGCAGCCGCCGGGCGAAGTCCGGGCGCAGCGACACCATGTCCAGCAGCTCGGTGACGCGCGCCGCGGCCTGCTGACGGCCGGCCACCCGGCGGTGCACCAGCAGCACCTCGCTGATCGCCGCGCCGGCGGTCAGCCGCGGGTTGAGCGAGGAGAACGGGTCCTGCGAGACCAGCTGCAGGAGCCGGGCCCGCTCAGCGCGCCGGTGCGCGCCCAGGGGACGGCCCTGCAGCAGGACCGTCCCGGAGGTCGGCGGTTCCAGCCCGACCAGCAGCCGGGCCAGGGTCGACTTGCCGCAGCCGCTCTCCCCCACGACGCCCAGGCAGCTGCGCTCAGCCAGCCGCAGCGACACCCCGGCCACGGCCGTCATCGGCTGGCCGCCGGCGCTGCCGGGCGGATAGACCTTGACCAGGGCGTCGGCGGCGAGGACCGGCCCGGTCGCAGCCGCGGGTGCCCCGGTCGCCGGGGCGGGCGCGGTCATGACCGCCACTCCGCCGGCGGGACGAAGCAGGCGGCGGCCACGTCACCGGGCCGCTGCTCCAGTTCCGGCTCGCGCTCGGCGCAGCCCGGCCGGGCCTGCCGGCAGCGCGGCGCGAACGAGCAGCCAGGCGGCAGGGCGGCCGGGTCCGGCGGGGAGCCGGGAATCTGGCCGAGCGCGGTACGGTCGCCGGCGGTGGACGGCACCGCGGCCAGCAGCGCGGCCGTGTACGGGTGCTGCGGTGCGCTGAACACGGTGGCCGTCGGGCCGTGCTCGACGACGCGGCCGCCGTACATCACCGCCAGCCGCTGCACGAACTGGGCGGCGACGCCGAGGTCGTGGGTCACCCACAGCACGGCCAGGTTACGGGCTTGCTGCAGCCGGGCAACCAGGGCCAGGATCTGCCGCTGGATGGTCACGTCCAGCGCGGTGGTGGGCTCATCGGCCAGCAGCAGCCGGGGGTTCCCGGCCAGCGCCGCCGCGATCATGACCCGCTGCCGCATGCCGCCGGATAGCTCATGCGGGTACTTGCGGGCCAGCGCGGGCGGATCCGGCAGCTGCACCTCGGCCAGCACGGCCAGGGTGCGCTCCCGGGCGGCGCGCCGGCTGGTGCCGTGCGCCCGCAGTCCCTCAGCGATCTGCGCGCCGACCCGCTGCACCGGGTCAAGCGAGGTCATCGGGTCCTGGTAGACCATGGCGACCTGCGAGCCGCGCAGCGCCCGGAGCACCCGGTCCCCGGCGCCGACCAGCTCAGTGCCGGCCAGCCGTACCGAGCCGCCGGTGACCACGAGCTGCGGGCTGGCCAGCAGGCCCATCACCGCCAGCAGGGTCAGCGACTTGCCCGAGCCGCTCTCGCCGACCAGGCCGACCCGCTCGCCGGGCGCAATGTCCAGGCTGACGTCGCGCACGAGCGGCGTCACCCCCGACGACCGGCGCAGCCCGACCGACAGCCCGCGGATGGCCAGCAGCGGCCCGGCATCAGTCATCGAAGGATCCTTCGTCACGGCCGTGCCCATCAGCGGTCCGCACGGGCGGGGTCGAGCGCGTCGCGCAGTCCGTCGCCGGCCAGCGTGAAGCCGAGGACCAGCAGCACGACCGCGATGGCCGGGAAGGCCAGGGTCCACCACGCGATGCCGGCGATGTTGGTGCCGTCGCTGACCATCAGGCCGAGTGTCGCGGCGGGCGGCGGCGGCCCCAGGCCCAGGTAGTCGAGGCTGGCCTCGACCAGGATGGCCCAGCCCAGCGCAAGGGTCACCTGGACGGCCAGGATGCCGCCGACGCCGGGCAGCACATGGCGGGCCAGGATCCGGCGCCGGGAGAAGCCGAGCACCCGGGCTGCCTTAACGTAGTCAGCCTGGCGGATAGCCAGGACCGGGCCGCGCACCACCCGGATGAAGATCGGCGTGTAACTGATCCCGACGGCGATGGCGGTGTTCTGCCAGCCTGACCCCAGGCCGCTGACGATCACCAGCGCGAGCAGCAGCGATGGCACCGCGAAAATCAGGTCGGCGACGCTGGTGACCGACCAGGAGACCGCGCCGCCGAAGTAGCCGGCCGCGACGCCGCCGAGCGTCCCCAGCACCGCGCAGATGAGCACGGCCAGCAGGGCCGTCTGCAGCGACAGCACCGTGCCGGCCATCACCCGGCTCAGCATGTCCCGGCCGAACTGGTCGGTGCCGAGCAGGTGCGCCGCCGACGGGCCGCGCAGGGTAGCTGCCGGGTTCTGCGCGTCCGGCGCAGCCGGGGCCAGGCCGGCCAGCGAGGCCAGGCCGGCCAGCACCATGATCCCGAGGATGATCAGCCCGGCCCGGCCGCTGGGCTGGCGCCACAGCCGCCGGCCCAGTCCCGCCCGCCGGGTCTCGGCGGCCGCCGCCGGATCGGTGATCGCGATGCCCGCCATCAGGACCGCAGCCTCGGGTCGACGACCGCGTACAGCAGGTCGGTGATGAGGTTGACCAGGATGAAGCCGAGGGCGAAGACCAGGGTGACGCCCTGGGCTACCGCAAAGTCGGACTCGGTCACCGACTGCAGCAGCAGCCGCCCCAGGCCGGGCAGCACGAAGATCTGCTCCACGACGACGGTGCCGCCGAGCAGGTAGCCGAACTGGATCCCGGACATGGTCAGGATCGGGATCAGCGCGTTGCGCAGCACGTGCTTGATAATCACCATCCGGTGCCGCAGGCCGCGGCCCCGGGCGGCCCGGACGAAGCCCTGGCTGGCGACGTCCAGCATCGCGCCGCGGGTGGTGCGCAGCACCGCGGCGCCGATGCCCAGGCCCAGCGTCAGGGCGGGCCAGAAGATCTGCTGGATGTTCAGCCACGGGCTGGCCGTCAGGCTGACGAACCCTTTCGACGCCGGGAAGTAGTGGAAGACCGAGGCCAGGAACGCCACCAGGCCGCTGCCGATGACGAAGCTGGGCACCCCGAGGCCGGCCAGCGCGCCGGCCCGGGCGGCGCGGTCGGCGGGCCGGCCCGGCGCGGCCGCGGCGATGGCTCCCGCCCCGACGCCGAGGACCAGGCCGATCACCATGGCCGCGACGGCCAGTTCCAGCGTCACCGGCAGCGCGGCACCGATCAGCGAGGCGGCGCTGCGGCCGCTTTGCACGGACACCCCGAGGTTGCCGTGCAGCAGGTCACCGGCCCACTGCGCGAACTGCTGCGGCAGCGGCTGGCCGATCCCGTAGAAGTGCGCCAGGTCGGCGTACTGCGCCTTGGTCAGCAGCCCGGCGCTGACGCCGAGGCTGGCGGTGATCTGGTTGCCCGGCAGCAGCCGCAGCACGATGAACACGATGACCGCGACGCCGACCAGGGTGATGATCGCCTTGGCCAGCCGCCCGGCGATCCGCAGGGCCAGGCCGCGGGCGCGGCTGCGGCCGGCGCCGGCGCGCAGGCGCCCCGCCAGTGACGAGGCGCCTGCGCCGGCTGGCTGAGCGGTCACGGCCGCTCCGGCAGTGCGGCCACGATCAGGAGACCTTGGTCGTGGCCAGCGCGCTGAGCTGCTCGTTCGGCAGCGGCGTGTACCCGTGCACACTGCCGGACAGCACCGTGTAGTCATAGCTGTCGAACAGCCAGATCCACACCGCGTGCCCGACCAGGTAGCTGCTGATCTGCCCGTAGAGGCTGGCCCTTGCCGAGGCCGACGGGTTGGTGTCGGCGTTGGTCAGCAGCGTGGCCAGCGGCTTGGCCGAGTAGCCGGCCGGCACCGCGAGGTTGGCCTTGGGCGCGAAGTACCGCCCGTACATGATGTAGGGATCCGGGTTCGCGCCGTTCTCGGCGAATGCGGCCTGGAACTTGCCCTTCAGCCAGCGCTGAATGTAGTCGTTCTCGCCCACGTTCTGGATGTTCATGTGGATGCCGACCTTGGCCAGGTCGCCCTGGGCGGTGACGGCCTGCGCATTGCTGGTCGCGTCAAGGGCGTCGGAGATCATCGCGGTGAAGCTGAAGCCCTTGCTCATCCCGGCGGCGGCCAGGTACTTCTTCGCCTGGGCCAGGTTCGGCGTGCCGCACGGGCCCGCAGTCGCGCTCGGTGCGTAGGGGCCGAGCGGAACCGGTCCGACCACCTTGCCCTGGCCGAGCGCGGCGTTCGACAGGATGCTGGTGCGGTCCAGCGCGCACTGGACGGCCAGCCGCGCGTCAGTGCTGGCCAGCGGGCCACTGCGGGACTGCAGCATCAGCGCCCGGTAGTTGAGGTCGAGCTCCTTGTCCACCTGCAGGCCCGCGCCCGGCAGGGTCTTGACCACCTGCGGCTGGGTGAGCAGGCCCATCTGCACCGTGCCCGCCTGCAGCGCGGAGGCGATCGACTGCTCCTGCGGGATGGTGCGGAAGATCAGCTGCCTGATCGACGGCGCGCCGCCCCAGTACTGCGGGTTGCGGGTCAGCGTCAGCGAGGTGTTCGGCGCCCAGGACACGAACTTGAATGGCCCGGTGCCGTCGGGGTGCGTGGCGATGGTGCCGGCGGTGATGGCCTTGGCCGGCAGGATCGACAGGTTGGTGGTGGTCAGCCCGTACAGGATCGAGAAGTCCGGGTGGGTCAGCTTCAGGGTGACCGTCTGCGGGGTCGGCGTGCTGACTGAGGCGACCGTGCTGATGTTGGAGGCAGCCGCCGCCCCGGTCTTGGGGTTGAGCACCCGCTCGAACGATGCCTTCACGTCGGCCGAGGTCAGCGCGCTGCCGTCGTGGAACTTCACGCCCTGGCGCAGGGTGAACGTGACGCTCTTGCTGTCGGCGGAGAACTTCCAGCTGGTGGCCAGGTCGGGGACCACCTGCAGCTGGGCGTTGAGGGTGACCAGGGGCTGGTAGACCAGGCCCAGCGCCTGCAGGTCCAGGAAGTTGGTGGCGATCTGCGGATCCAGCTTCTGCACGCTGGAGGTGTCGGCGACCACGAACGGCGTCGCGGCGGACGACGAGCTGGAGGAATTGCTGCTGGTGCCGCCGGAACTGCAGGCGGCCAGGCTGACGGCGAGCGCCAGCAACGCCGCGGCAGGAGCGCCCCGCCGCGTCACAGATACGAAGGGCATGTTCTCTCCCGGACGGCGGCGCCGCGGAGGGCGCCATCTCGGTGTGGGGGCGTGGCCCCGGAGTCAGGCCAGTGCTGCGCAGGCGCCCGGGACAGGCCGCATAGCCCGCGTCTCCCGGCCGCCCTGGGGATGTAAGGATGTTACGAGTGATGTGCATTTGATGTCAACAAACAACATTTAACCGGACTGCCGGTCAGCTTCCCGGGGCCGGCCGCCGGCCGCGCCGGGTGCGCTTGGCCTGCGCCGCCTCGTAGGTCCGCTCCAGCGCCTCCCGGCTGGACGGCAGGTCGTGCTGGGCCAGCACGACGAACAGGCAGTCAACGACGGTGAGCTGGGCGATCCGGCTGGTCATGGCGCCGGACCGGAACGCGGTCTCGCGAGCAGCGGTCAGCAGCACATGGTCGGCGGCGGCGGCGATCGGCGAGCGCGGGAAGTTGGTGATGGCGACGGTCCGCGCTCCGTGGCCGGCCGCCTCGCGCAGGGCGTCGATGGTGTCGGCCGTGGTCCCGGTGTGCGACAGGGCGACCACGACGTCGGCGGGGCCGAGCAGCGCCGCGGAGGTGATGGCCATATGCGGGTCCGGCCACGCGAAGGCGGGCTTGCCGATCCGCTGCAGCTTCTGCTGCAGGTCCAGGGCGACGTAGCCGCTGGCGCCGACGCCGTACAAGTCGATCCGCCGGGCGGTAGCCACCAGATCCACGACCTTGACCAGCACGCCGATGTCCAGGTGCTTGACCGTGTCGGTGACGGCCCGGGCATCGGCGCGGGCGATCTTGCCCGCGATCGCGCCCGCATCGTCGCCGGGCAGGATGTCATGCGACAGCTCGACGCCGGCCGCCGGGCCGCCCTGGCCGGACGCCGCCGCCAGCGCGATCCGCAGCTCGGGATAGCCGCGCAGCCCGACGGCCCGGCAGAACCTGACCACCGTGGTCGCCGACGTGCCGCACAGCCCGGCCAGCTCCGAGATCGCCTGCATCGCCGTGCCGAACGGGTCGGCCAGTACCTGCTGGGCCACCCGCTGCTCGACCGGCGCGAGGCTGGGCAGCAGTGCCCGGATCCGGACCAGGATGTCGTTGCCGGCCTCGCCGGGAGCCGCCCCGGCCGGCGGCCCGGTCCCGGCTGGCCCGGAGTCCGGCGGCCGGCCGTCCTGACCGGCCCGCTCCGGCCGCTCGCTCGCACCGTCCACGACAGCCTCCTCGGTCGCCGGCCCGGCCGGCCTAGCGCTCGCCGCCGGCGGCCCCGGCAGCGGTCGCGGTCAGCGCCGCACGGACGCTGCCGCCTGACCCGGCCAGCGCGCGGGCCGCCGCGTCAGGAGTGAGCCCGGCCAGCAGGCAGAGCATGGCGAGCCGCAGATCACCGCCGCAGCGGGTCAGTTCGCCGCGGCAGGCTGCCTCGCTCGCGCCGGATGTCTCCATCAGTATGGCGACCTGGCGGTGGCGCAGCTTCTCGTTAGTCCCCGCCAGCCACACCATCAGGTTGGAGTAGGTCCGGCCGAGCCGGACCATGACCGCCGTGGACAGCGAGTTCAGGATCATCTTCTGCGCGGTCGAGGCCTTAAGCCGGGTCGACCCCGCAATGGCCTCGGGACCGGTATCGGCCAGCAGCGAGTAGTCGGCCAGCCCGGCCAGCGGAGCCGACAGGTTGCTGCTGACCAGCACCGTCGGCGCCCCGGCCGCGCGGGCCGCGCGCAGCGCGCCGGCGACATACGGGGTCCGGCCGCTGGCCGTCAGCCCGATGGCCACGTCCGCCGCCGTCAGGCCGGACGCGGCCTGGCTGCCCAGCACCTCCCGGTCCTCAGCGCCCTCGATGGGGCTGGCGACGGCCTGCTCGCCGCCGGCATGGTGGGCGACGAAGACGCCGGGCGGCACCCCGAACGTGGGCACGACCTCGGCCGCGTCCAGCACCCCGATCCGCCCGGACGATCCGGCCCCGAAGTAATGCACGTGACCGCCCGCCCGCAACTGCTCCACGGTCAGGTCCACCACGGCAGCGAGTTCCGGGAGCACCGCCGCCACCGCGCCGGCCACCAGGGCGTCCTCGGCGTTGAGCAGCCCGACCAGCTCGAGGGTGCTGACGGTGTCGATGTCGGTCGTGCGCGGGTTGCGCATCTCGGTGCTGGACCGCGCCGGCCATCCGGCCAGGTCAGGCTGCTCCGGAAGCGGTTCTGCTGGCACCGCCGCCCTCCTCAGATTGCTGCTCATCAGATTGCTGCTCACGGGATCGGATCGCCGCTCACGGACGCCCGCCCCATGTTACTGTTTTCCGTCGGGAGGTCCAGTTTGGTTGCATATTCACATGCCGCGGAACCCGGCGGTCCGGCGGGCCGCCGCCAGGCCCGGGTGCTCGGCTGCATGTCCGGGACATCGGTCGACGGCATCGACGTTGCCTGCGCGGATCTGGACCTGGACGGCGAGACGCTGACCTGCTCCTATCGCGGCGTGCTCAGTGTGCCGTTCGAGGCCGCGCTGCGCGAGCGCATCGTCGCGGCACTGCCGCCGGGCCGGCCCGGCGCGGGCGAGCTGTGCGAGCTGCACGCCGCGCTCGGGCACGCCTATGCCGCCGCGTTCGCGACCGCGGCTGCGGACCTGGCCGCCGGTCAGGCCGACTTCGCGGTGCTGCACGGGCAGACCTTCTTCCACTGGGTCGACGAGAGCGGGCGGGCGCTCGGCACGCTGCAGCTCGGGAACGCCGCCCAGGTCGCCGAGCAGACCGGGCTGCCGGTGATCTCCGACCTGCGCAGCCGCGACCTGGTGGCGGGCGGCCAGGCCGCGCCGCTGGTCTCGATGTTCGACCAGCTCCTGCTGGCCGGGCGGGCCGGCCCGGCGGCGGCGGTCAACCTGGGCGGCATCGCGAACCTGACGATCGTCGACGAGGGCCGGGTACTGACCGCCTACGACCTCGGCCCGGCCGGGGCGCTGATGGACCCGGCCGCGATCTGGGCCACCGGCGGCGCCCGGCAATTCGATGACGACGGGGCCATCGCCGCCCGGGGCACCGTCAGCGTGGCCCTGCTGGACCGGCTCAAGGCCGAGCCGTACTACCGGCTGCCGCCGCCGCGCAGCACCGGCCGCGAGCTGTTCAACGCCGCCTACCTGCGGGCGATGGTCGCGGCAGCAGCTCCGGCCCCGGCGCCGCGGGACGTGTCCGCGACGGTCACCCGGCTGCTGGTCGACCTGCTGGCCGGCGCAGCTAAGGAGCACGGCCTGACCGAGCTGGTGCTGTCGGGCGGCGGCAGCGCCAATCCGGTCACGATGCGCTGGCTGCGCGAGGCGCTGCCGGGTGTCTCGGTGCTCACCACCGACGATCTCGGCATCCCGGCGCAGGCCAAGGAGGCGGTGGCGTTCGCCGTGCTCGGCTTCCTGACCTGGAACGGGCTGCCCGGCTCGGTCACGGCCGCTACCGGCGCCCGGCACCCCGCGATCCTGGGATCGATCCAGCCTGGCACCGCTCCCCTGACCTTGCCCGCCCCGGCCGCCAGAGCGCCCCGGTATCTCCGGCTGAGCCGCTAGTCGAGTTCAGGCAGCAGAGTCAGCCTTTCCCCCTTGGCCAGGTGGCGTGGCTGGACGACCTGGAAATCGCGGCGGTCGAGTGCGCCGACCTCGCGAAGATCGAGCCGCTCGGCGAGCGTTATCACGCATGCGTCAACGACCTGCAGGCGCCGAGATGCGTACTTCTGCAAGAGCTCGGATATGCGCCGGTAATCGGGCGGCGAAACCTCGATAACCCGCAGCTCATCCTCGGCGATCGCGGCACAGAATTCAGCCGCCAGTTCTGCCCTGCCGCGACGCTGCGGATCAGCTAAGAGGTGACAACCTCAGTAACCGCCAGCGACGGAATAACCAGCCGTGACCAGTTCTCTTCCAGGAAGCAGGCGCAACGTTCGTGATGTCGGTCGGCCTCGTTGAACGCCGCCACGAGCGGTCCCGTTTCGCGCAGGATCATGCCGAAGCGGCCCCGTCGCCACTCTCTTCGCGATCAGTGTAGGTCAGATACTTGTCATGATTTCTGCCCATATCATCCGGACCGCGCAGCTAGCCGATGAGTGCTGAAAGGTGCCTAGGCAACTTCGGAGCATCGTCCCGCTCAGCCTTCTCCTCCCCCGGAGGCATCTTCTCGCTCATACCGGCAGCGTAGATGCCCGCACCCTCAGCGGGCCCAGTTGCAGGTTGCTGACTCAAAAGGGCGTCATTGGGACCGGCCTGATGACGAGCTCACGGGAAGACCGTCACCAGGCCGGCGCCTTTACCGCTGGCTGTTAACGCTCACTCCTAACCGCTGACCTTCGGGACGCTGGAGATTGTGGACTGAGCCTGCTGCAGCGCCGAGCTCACCGAGGCGGTGCCGGTGATGGCCGACTGGATGGCGGTCCAGATCGCCTGCGACACCTTCGGGTAGTTCGCGCCGTACTCCGTGGTCCGCGGCCGGGCCGTCTGCGTCTCCTTGGCGAACACGGTGTACTGCGGGCCCTGGCCCAGTTCCTGCTGGGTGACCGCCGGCTTGGTCGGCAGGTAGTACATCAGCGAGGTCACGTGCTTCATGACGTCCGGCTGCTGCATGCCCTTGAGCCACTGCCAGGCCATCTTCTGGTCCTGACTGCTGCCGGAGTTGCCGAGGGTCCAGGTCTCGCCGCCCAGCGGGGCGATGACGGTCTGGCCGGCCTGGCGGACCGGGATCGGCGCGATCTTGTAGTCCGTTCCGTACTTCCAGCCGGCCTGGTTCAGCTCGGGGAAGATCCACGGCCCGTCCTCGATCATGGCCGCGCTCTTATGCAGGAACTGCTGGGTCAGGTCCGGGTCCTGGCCCCAGTTCAGCACCGACTTCGACGCGGAGCCGTCCTTGACCATGTTGACCCACAGCTGCAGGGACTGCTGGAACGCCGGGGTGTCGACGTTGGTCAGGCTGGCCCCGTTGCTCCAGAAGAAGGGCTCCAGCTGCCAGGTCGACTGCTCGTCCCCGGTGGCGTCAAAGGCAATCCCGGAGACATGCGGCTTGGTCAGCTTCTTGGCGTCCGCGGCCAGATCCGCCCACGTCTGCGGCGCCGACAGGTGCGCGGCGGCGAACATCTTGGCGTTGTAGAAGATGCCGACCGAGTTCGTGCCAATCGCGTAGCAGTAGTACTTGCCCTGGAACTTGCACTCGTTCATCGCGCCGGTGTAGTAGCCGCTGGTGGTGAAGCCCGGCTGGTCATCCAGCGGCAGCAGCTGCCCGGTCGCGGCGACCTGCGGCACGTTGGGGTTGTCCAGCATGACGATATTGGGCAGGTCCCCGGCGCTGGCCTCCTGCAGCACCTTAGTGATCAGGTTGGCGTACGGGACCGACTCGCGCTTGACCGTCACCCCGGGGTGAGCGGCCTCAAATTTCTTGTTGTACCAGTTCACCGCCACGTTGGCGCCGCTGGAGGTGAAGTAGTCAAGCTCGGTGATCGTGACCTTGCCGCTGGAGCTGCTGCCGCCCGAGGACGACCCGCAGCCGGCCAGGGCCAGTCCGACCGCGACCGCGCCGGCCGCAGCGAGCCGCCACCGGGATCTGGCACTCAGTCTGGTGGACGTGCGCATGGACACCCTCCTGGTTCGCTAGCTAGCTGACTTCGCTCACCCCTTCACCGACCCGACAGTCAGGCCGGAGGCGATGTAGCGCTGGGCGGCAATGAGCAGGACGGCCGCGGGCAGCAGCCCGAAGACGCACAGGGCCATAGCCGCGCCGAGATTCTGGGAGAACTCCCCGATGTAGGAGTAGATGGACAGCGTGATCGGCTCGAACGAACTGCCCGACAGCATCGTCAGGGCAAAGATGAAGTCGCCCCAGCCGTTGAGGAAGGCGAACACCGCGACGGTGATGATCGCGGTGCGGCTCATCGGCAGCACCACCCGGGTGAACGCGCGCCACTCGTTGGCCCCGTCCACCCGGGCCGCCTGCAGCACATCGCCGGGCAGGCCGAGCATGAACGCCCGCAGCACCAGGATGCTGAACGGCACCGCGTAGGAGGCATCGGCCAGGATCAGGCCCGGGTAGGTGTTGAGCAGGTGCAGGTGGTGATAGATCACGAACAGGGAGTTGGCGATCACGATGGACGGCAGGATCTGCGCCGCCAGCAGCCCGCCCGCGATCAGGGCGGTGACCCGGAACCGGTAGCGGGCCAGGGCATGCGCCGCGGGCAGCGCGAGGAGCAGGGTCAGCGCCGCGGTGCCGACGCCGATGATCAGGCTGCTCAGGATGTGGCCGCCCTGGCTGGAGATGACCGCGCGGTAGTTGGCCAGGCTCGGCGTGGGCGGGAAGAAGTAGTAGTGGTTGCCGATCAGCTGGGAGTTGTTCTCCAGCGAGGCGATCACCACCGCGTACAGCGGGAACAGCAGGATGACGAGCGCCGCCAGCGCGATGATGGCTGCTGCCAGGGAGAGAAGCCGGGGATGCCTGGTCACCGCTATGCCCTCCGCAGCGATTCTCGGTTAAGCCAGATGTAGAGCGGCGCGACGATCGCGACGATGATCAGCAGCACCGTGTTCAGCGCGGCGCCCGCACCGTAGTTGAACTGCTGAAATGACAGGTTGTAGGCCCAGGTGGCGATCAGCTGGGTGGAGTTGGCCGGGCCGCCCTGGGTCAGGCCGATGACCACGTCGAAGACCTTGACGGTGAACACGAAGCCGAGCACGAAGGTGACCTCGATGACCGGCCGGATGATCGGCAAAGTGATCCGGGTCAGCCGCTGCCAGAACCCGGCACCGTCGATCATCGCCGCTTCCTTCAGCTCGGCCGGCACGTCCTGCAGCGCGCTGTAGAGCAGCACGGTGAAGAACGGCACGCCGATCCAGACGTTGGTGATCAGCAGGACCGTGAACGCCCAGCCCGGCGAGAGCAGGTAGCCCACCGGCTGATGGATCAGGTGCAGGTCGATCAGCAGCTGGTTGACCGCCCCGCCCTCGGCCTGGAACAGGAACCGGAAGATGGTGCCGGTGATCAGGAACGGCAGCAGCCAGGGCACGATGATCAGCGACCGGGCCAGCCGGCGCAGCGGGAACCGGAGGTTGAACAGCAGTGCCAGCCCGAAGCCGATCAGGAACTGGAACACCAGCGACCCGAGGGTGAACCACAGGGTCCGCAGCAGGGCGGACTGGGTGGTGTCCTGCAGGAGGGTGGCCTTGTAGTTGGCCAGGCCGGCGAACGGCGCGGCCAGGCTGGAGATGGTCGCCGGCGACGTCTCCTGGAAGCTCAGGACCAGGTTGTAGAGGGTTGGCAGGGCGAACGCGAACAGCACGTAAGCCAGCGCCGGGATCAGGAACGCCGCCCGGGCCAGCCCGCGGCTGTGCGCCCGCCAGCCCGGCCGCCGGCGTGCGGGGGCCGCGCGGTCGCCGGCGGCCGGGGCGCTGCGTGCCCTCGTGCTGGTCATGCCGCGCTGTCTCCCTCCGCGGTGGCCTCGCCGGCGCTGACGTCGGCTCCGAACGGCTCGACCTTCCCGCCCTCGCGCAGGTAGACGGGGATCTTGTCCAGCGGCGCCGGCGCGGTGACCCAGGCGCCGCCCTCCTGCGGTGCCCCCGTCCACGCATCAAGCCAGGTGGCCCCGGCCGGCAGGTAGACCTGCCGCTCGCGGGCACCCTCGGTGACGACCGGGGCGACCAGGATGTCGGGGCCGAACAGGTACTGGTCGTCGACGTCCCAGGCGGCCTGGTCGGCGGGGAAGTCGACGAACAGCGGCCGCATCGGCGGCAGCCCGGTCTGCGCGGCGGCCGCCATCTGGTCCATGACGTACGGGCGCAGCCGTTCCCGCAGGAACAGCAGCCGCCGCAGGATCTGGTACACCTCCTCGCCGAACGACCACACCTCGTTGTCCGCGCCGGTCTGGTCGGCGCCGATCATGGTGCCGGGCTCGCGGACGCCGTGCAGCCGGGTCAGCGGGCAGAACACCCCGAACTGGAACCAGCGGACCATCAGCTCGCGGAACGACGGCGAGTGGATGTTGCCGTTCTTGAACCCGCCGATGTCGGTGGTCCACCAGGGAATGCCCGACAGCCCGATGTTGAGTCCGGCCGGGATCTGGCGGCGCAGGTCCTCGAAGGTCGAGTCGACGTCGCCGGACCAGACCGCCGCGCCGTACCGCTGGCTGCCCGCCCATGCTGACCGGCACAGCAGGACGATCTCGTCCTCGCCCTCAGCTCGCATTCCCTCGTAGAAGGCGCGGGCGTTCATCATCGGGTAGATGCCGCTGACCTCGGCGCCGGGGCCGATGTGGTAGCGCAGGTTGCCCTGGTCCTCGGGGCGCAGCTCCGGCTCGCAGGCATCCAGCCACCACACCCGCACGCCGTGGGAGTAGTAGTTCTCCCGGGCCTTGCCCCAGACATAGGACCGGGCCTGCGGGTTCGTCGGGTCATAAAAGCTGACCAGCGCGCGGTCGGCGCGGCCCTTGTCCCAGATGGGCAGGTGCACGCCAATGCCGTGCTCGCTGTCGACCAGCAGGCCGCGGTCGGCCATCTCGGCGTAGTTCTCGCTGGACGGGTTGACCGTCGGCCAGACCGAGACCATCAGCTTGACGCCGAGCTCGGCTAGCTCGGCCACCATGCCCGACGGGTCGGGCCACTCGGCGGGGTCAAAGCGCCAGTCGCCCTGCCGGGTCCAGTGGAAGTAGTCCACCACGATGACCGACAGCGGCAGGCCGCGGCGCTTGTGCTCGCGGGCCACCGCCATCAGCTCGTCCTGGGTGCGGTAGCGCAGCTTGCACTGCCAGAACCCCGATGCCCACTCCGGCAGCTCCGGCGCATGCCCGGTGGCGTCGGCGTAGGCGCGCAGCAGCTGCGCGGGCTCGGCGGCGGCGGTGATCCAGTAGTCCCACTGCCGGGTCGCCTCCGCCACCCAGCGGGTAGCGGTCGTGCCCAGCTCGACCCGCCCGGTACCGGGGTGATTCCACAGCAGGCCATAGCCCCGGCTGGAGACCAGGAAGGGAATGGACACCTCAGTGTTGCGCTGGACCAGCTCGACAACCGCGCCCTTCTGGTTCAGCCTGCCGTGCTGGTGCTGGCCCAGGCCGTAGAAGCGCTCGCCGTCGTACGGATCGAACAGCACCTCGAAGTGGTGCATCCCGCCGGCCGCCGACCGGTACCGCCGCATCGGCGGCCCGGTGAAGTGCGGGACTGACTCGGCCAGCAGGACGCTGCCGTCAGCCCGCCGGAACGTCAGCCGCCCGTCCGCGGTGACCTCGGCGGTCAGGTTGCCGTTGCTGATCCGCGCGGTGCCGGCGGTGATCTCGATATCCGCCGGAACCGGCTCGGCCGGCAGCAGCGCGCTCGCCAGGTCGTCCCTGATGCCCTGCCAGACCGTGCCGCGCACCCGGAGGCTGTGCTCGCCCCAGGGTTCTATGCGCAGTGTCTCGTGTCCGCCTCGCCACTCCAGTGCAGTTCCGTCGCCATGCGCGAAGGTACCCACCCGTCTCCAGCCCTTCGAGGGTAGGAAGCAAAGGTTTTCCAGTGGATGGTAGATCCGCTCTAACGGTGCGGTCAACGCCTATAAGGGCACATCGTTGACAATCTGGCTGTCCGCGCGGAAGCTACGCTCATGGTCCGTACTGAACACAATGCGCAAACCTTTTCCAGTTTCTGACCGGCCCGGACCGGCCGCCCGGGCCACTGCCTTCCCGGTGAGGTGATCGTCATCCATCTGCGGCGCAGACCTGTGACAATCACCGACGTTGCCCGCATGGCCGGAGTGTCGGCGGGCACCGCTTCCAAGGCCCTGAACGGCCGGGCGGGTATCCGGGAGTCCACCGCCGACCGGGTCCGGCAGGCCGCCCGGGCGCTGGGCTACCAGCCCAACGCGCTGGCCCGCGGGCTGCTGGTCGGCCGGACTTTCACGGTCGGGCTGATCACCACCGACAGCTTCGGCCGGTTCAGCATCCCGGTCATGCAGGGTGCCGAGGACGCCCTCGGCCCGGGCCAGATCTCGGTCTTCTTGTGCGAGAGCCGCGGCGACCGGATCCGCGAGCAGCATCACCTGCGCACGCTGCTGGAACGACGGGTGGACGGCATCATCGTCACCGGCCGCCGCCAGGACGCGCGCGAGCCGATCGGGCACGACCTGGCCGTTCCGGTCGTCTATGCCATGACCTTCTCCAGCGATCCCCGCGACCTGTCGCTGATCCCCGACGACACCGGCGGCGGCGCGATGGCCGTGCGGCACCTGGTCAGCACCGGGCGCACGCAGATCGGCCACGTCACCGGCCCGCGACGGTTCGCCGCCGCCCGGCTGCGCGCCGACGGCGCCGAGAAAGCCCTGGCCGCCGCCGGGCTGACGGTGGCCGGCGGCGGCACGCTGTACGGGGAATGGAGCGAGGAATGGGGCCGGCAGGCGGCCGACGTGCTGCTGCGCAGCTGCCCCGCACTCGACGCGGTGTTCTGCGGCAGCGACCAGATCGCCCGCGGTGTCGCCGACGGGTGCCGCGACGCGGGCAAGCACGTTCCGGAGGACATTGCCATCGTCGGGTTCGACAACTGGGTGGTCATCGCCGAATCCTGCCGCCCGCCGCTGACCACCGTGGACATGAACCTGCGCGAGCTCGGCCAGCAGGCGGGCGAGCACCTGCTCGCGGCCATCAACGGCAGCCCCGGCGCCGGGATCTGCCAGATCCCGTGCAGCCTGATCCTGCGCGAGTCCAGCCGCCCCCGCCAGTCCGCCTGACTCGCCCGTCCCGTGATCCACGGTCAGGGGATGCCCTCGTGCGGCTCGGCCGGATGCTCGTCTTGGTGACCCTCGAACGGCTGGTCGCCCGGGCGCAGCGGCTGCGGGCAGCCGGCGCACGGCCCGGTGTCCTCCTGCAGGAAGCGCGCCTCGTTGGCCAGGTCGACAGCCGCGTCGAGCGGAGACTCGGACATCGTGCGCCGTTCGGCCTGGTCGCCGGCCAGCGGGCTGGCCACCATGATGGTGAGCCGGACCCGGATCAGGAGGGTCAGGGCGGCGATCTCCAGGCGCGGCGGGTCGGGGATGACCAGCTTGTCCGGGCCCGGCAGGCCAGCAGGCCCCGGCGGGGAACCGCCGCCGGGCGCCCCGCCGCCTGGCCCAGAGCCGCCAGATCCGGAACCTCCGCCGAGCCCAGAACCACCGCCCGGCGCGCCACCGGACCCCGGACCGCTGCCGGAGCCCAGACCACCCCCGGGCACCGGGCCGCTCCCGGACCCATCACCGCCCGCGGATCCAGAACCGCCCGCGGCCGCCCCGGCCCCGTCCGCGCGCTTCTGCACCCAGGCGGCGAAGACATCCTTGAGCCGGCTGCCCTCGACCAGCCCGCTGAGGTACTCGCGGATGATCTGGACCACCTCGCCGCTGCCGATCCGCGGCACCTGCAGCAGCCCGGCCACCGCGGCCGCCGCGAGATCGCCGGCCTCGGCGGCCTGCCGCCGCGCCTCGGCCGCCCGGTGCTGCTGGGAATCGAGCTGGTCGAGCCGCTGACGCAGATCGCCGGCGTCGCGGCCGGGTGAGTCCAGGTCAGCTGGCTCGGCAGCGGCCGTATCCGCGGCGGCCGGCCTGCTGAGCCGCAGCGTCACCGCCTGGGCCTGGCCCAGGCGGCGGGCCACGTCGCGCTCGGTGCCCGTCGCGCTGTCACCCGTGCTGTCGCCCGGCTCCGGGCTGCTGACCGTGTGGATCTTGCTGACGACGCTGGTCAGCGGCTGCGCCCGGGCAGCCGCGAGGCGGCCAGCGCTGAACTCGCGCGTGATGGCCTGGTAGGCGGCCTGCTCGCCGCGGGCCTGCAGCTCCGCGGAGACAGCCAGCGCGTACCTGTCCTGCAGCTCGGCTCTTAATGCCGCGCCCAGACCCGGCGGCGCGGCCAGCCCGATCAGCACGGTCACCGCCAGGCCGATGTGCACGACGGTCAGCATCCGCCGGGTCACCTCGGCCGACGGCACCACCCGCAGCCGCTCCCACCATCGGGTCACGTCCTGCAGCGGCGCCGGCCAGAGCACGAAGGCCGCGCTCATCCCGGCCAGGACCAGGTACAGCCCCGACCAGAGCCACCACGGCAGGTCGGCGATCGCCCCGGTCTGCTCCAGGGCGCCGCGCAGGGCCGCGACCTCGCCGGGCCGCAGGCCCAGCAGGTTCGCGCCCCACACGATGAGCAGCACCAGGTCGGCGCCCAGCAGCAGCGAGCCGACGATGTCGGCGGCGGCCCGGACGGCCAGCCGCCGTGACCGGCTCATCGCCAGCCAGGCCCAGACGCTGGCCCAGGCCATCACCGGGAACAGCAGCCCGGCCGCCGGCTGGCTGGAGAGCAGGTCGCGGGCGATGCCGGCCAGCAGGACGAGCCCGGTCAGCAGCGCCGCCAGCACGTCGGTCACGACCCGGCGCACCAGCGGGCTGGACCCCCGCAGCCGCCGCCTGGCCAGGGTGAAAGCCCAGATCGCGAACACCGCGGCCGCCGCGGCGGGCAGCAGCCGGACGGCCGTAGCTTTCACGTCAGCCCACACCGCCGCCGGGCCGGCCAGCCCGAGCAGCAGCCCGATCGCCGCCGCGGCCAGGACCAGCGGCGGCAGCCAGCGGCGCGGCCAGGACCGGCCCGCCGCCGGCGGCTTCGCCAGCCGCCGCGCCGCGAAGCGCAGCAGCCCGGTGCCGGCCCGGCTCGTGACCGCCGAGGCCGCCAGCACAGGGACGAAGAGCGCCAGCGCGAGCAGCGCATGAGCGGGGCGCGCTCCGACTCCGAACGCAGCCAGGCACGCCAGCGCCGCGCCCAGGCCGAAGTCGACGCTGATGCGGATGATGGCCGGCGGGGTCAGGGATGCAATCAGCCGCGTGCGCACCGGAGTGCTCATACCGGGCATTCACCCTACTGTGGCGGCGCTGCCAGCGGGCGATGACAGCCAGCGTCCGGCGGCCGGCGGGGTGGCGGGTTGGGCGGCGGCCGTTTGTCCGGCAAGATCAGGGGAGCCGCGTATGCCCGGCTGTCCCGGCACCGGGCCCCGGACCCGGCACCGCCTCAGGTGGGGAGCAGCATGGTCAGCGAGAACGCCAGCGAGAACGCCGCCAAGCTCGCGGTGCTCATCGACGCCGACAACGCCCGGCCCTCGATCACCGAGGGACTGCTGGCGGAGGTGGCCAAGTACGGCACCGCGCACGTGAAGCGGGCCTACGGCGACTGGACCGGCACCAGCCTCAAGGGCTGGAAAGACCAGCTGCTGGCCCAGTCCATCCAGCCCATCCAGCAGTTCGCCTACACCCACGGCAAGAACGCCACCGACGCGGCGATGGTCATCGACGCCATGGACCTGCTGTACTCGGGCCGGTTCGACGGCTTCTGCCTGGTGTCCAGCGACAGCGACTTCACCCGCCTGGCCGCGCGCATCCGCGAGTCCGGGCTGATCGTGTACGGGTTCGGTGAGCGCAAGACGCCCAAGCCGTTCGTCGCCGCGTGCGACAAGTTCATCTACATCGAGAACCTCAGCTACCCCGAGAGCGCGGCCGAGCCGGCCGAGGCCGGCACCCAGGCCGCTCCGCGGGCCACCGCGGCGCAGCTCAAGCGCGACGCGGGACTGGTGAACCAGCTGCGCAACGCGGTCGAGGCCGCCTCTGATGACGACGGCTGGGCGCCGTTGTCGGCCATCGGCAACATCATCACCAAGCAGCGCCCGGACTTCGACTCCCGCAGCTACGGCTACGCCAAGCTCAGCGACCTGATGACGGCGACCACGCTGTTCGAGACGGACCGCCGCAGCGTCGGCGACGGCAAGCAGAGCATCATCTACGTCCGCGACAACCGCCGCCAGCCAGTCCGCAAGCGCAGGGCTGACCCGGGAACCGCCGCCGGCTAGCGACTTCATCTCCGGCCGGTCCCGGCCGGGCGGCCAGTCCCGGTGGCCCGCTCCGGCGGACCCGCATCGCGATGAGCACGGCCTCACGTGTGCTCGGAATAAATCCGTGAGGTTCCTCATTATGACAGGCATCAACGTGAGGGCCGTCAAGGTGAGGCGGGCCGGTGCCAGTCAGAGCTAGAGGGGCAGCAGCATGACGCCTGAGCAGGTGGGTGAGCGGTATCTGGCCGTGCATCACCGGATGTTCCGGGCCGTCAGCGACGGAATGAGCGGCTGCGGCCTGTCGATGGCCCGGACCAAGGTGCTCAAGCAGCTGCGTGAGCACGGCCCGACCCGGCAGAGCGTGCTGGCTGCCCAGTTCGAGCTGTCCCCGCACTCCATCACCGACATTGTCGATGGCCTGGAGCGCAGTGGCCTGGCCGAACGCCGGCCGGACAGCACCGACCGCCGGGCCAAGCTCGTCGCGATCACCGACACCGGGCAGGCGTGCCTGGACGTGGCGTACGTCACGCGGGAGCGGCTGCTCACCCAGATCTTCGGCGCGCTGACCGAGGCCGACCGGGCGACCCTGCTCCGGCTCCTTGACAGCCTCGACCAGGCGGCCGCGCAGCTGACTGCGGCCCCGACACCGGACGTCGCGGTCGCGACGCCGGCCCCGGACTCGGACCCGGTCCGGGCATGACAGCTGGCCGCACTCGGCCATCACGACCCATATCAGTGACACTTCGTACTCGGGGGTTCAGCCTTCCATGTCTTCCCTAACGTCTGCCGGCGGCCAGCGTTCCGCGCAGAATGACCATCGCTGGCTGATCCTGGTCATCGTGGCCATCGCTCAGCTCATGGTCGTGCTCGACGCCACCGTCGTGAACATTGCGCTCCCCTCAGCCCAGCATGCCCTGGGTTTCCCCAACAGCGACCGGCAGTGGGTGGTCACCGCCTACGCCCTGGCGTTCGGCAGCCTGCTGCTGCTTGGCGGCCGGCTCGGCGACATGTTCAGCCGTAAGCGCGTCTTCATCACCGGCCTGGTCGGGTTCGCCCTGTCCTCGGCACTGGGCGGTGCCGCCGTCTCGTTCGAGATGCTCGTGGTGGCCCGGACCCTGCAGGGCGCGTTCGGCGCGATCCTCGCCCCGGCCGCCCTGGGCACCCTGGTCAGCACGTTCCGCGACCCGCGCGAGCGGGGCCGGGCGTTCGGCGTCTTCGGGTCCGTCGCGGGCGGCGGCGGCGCCGTCGGCCTCATCCTCGGCGGGATCCTCACCCAGTACGTCTCCTGGCGCTGGACCCTGTACGTCAACCTGTTCTTCGCCGCCGTCGCCGTCGCCGGCGCCCTGGCCTACATGCGCAGCAACCGGCCCGACAGCCGTCCGCGGATGGACTGGGCCGGAACCGTGCTGGCCTCGGCCGGGCTGTTCCTGATTGTCTTCGGCTTCTCCCACGCCGAGCTATCCGGCTGGACCGCCGCCCTGACCATCGGCTCGCTCGTCGCCGGGGTGGTCCTGCTCGGCGTGTTCGTGCTGGCGGAGCGCCGGGTCACCCATCCCCTGCTGCCGCTGCGGGTCATCCTGGACCGGGCCCGGGGTGGCTCCTACCTCTCGGTCGGCCTGACCGGGATCGCGGTCTTCGGGGTGTTCCTGTTCCTCACCTACTACCTCCAGCAGGTCAAGGGCTACAGCCCGGTGACCAGCGGGCTGGCCTTCCTGCCCATGATCGCCTGCATCCTGATCGCCTCCAACACCTCGAGCATCGTGCTGCTGCCGCGCGTCGGGCCGCGGACGCTGATCGTGACCGGCATGCTGCTCGGCACGGGCGCGATGAGCTACCTGACCCAGCTCACCGTGACCTCGGGTTATGCGCTGGACATCGTCCCGGCGCTGGTCGCCCTGGGCCTGGGCTTCGGGATGATCCTGTCGCCCGCCATCAACACCGCCACCGCCGGCGTTTCCCGGCAGGACTCGGGCGTGGCCTCGGCGCTGGTCAACACCATGCAGCAGGTCGGCGGCTCGATCGGGACCGCGGCGCTGAGCACGGTGGCGCTGACGGCGACAGCCGGCTACCTGGCCGCGCATCCCGCGGGCCAGCTGGCCCCGGCCACAGCTGCGGTGCATGGCTACAGCGTGGCGTTCACGGTGTCGGCGGCGCTGTTCGGCCTGGGCGCCCTGCTGGCCGCCCTGCTGATTCCGTCCCGGCAGCGGCTCACCGAGCTGCGGAACGCAGCGCTGGCGGGCAGCCCGGCCGCGGCAGCCAGCCCCGCCCCGGGCGGCAGCACAGCCGCGCGCGAGAGCGTCCGGGCCGCTGGCCCCCAGTGATCAGTCAGGCGGCCGGCCAGCCGGCCGGCCGCCTGAGCGGCGCCTGTCGCTCATCAGGTCAGTCGCTCGCACTACTCACCCGCCAGGGCAGCCAGCTCCGCCATGGTCTTCGGAACGGCGGCCTGGCCTGACTTGTCTCTCCCGGCTGCCGCCGTGAGGCGGCGGGCGCTGGCCGGAGAACCCAGCAAGTAGATGGTCTCCTGCCAGGAGTCGTAGTCCCGGGCACACCTCAGGACCGCATCGCCGCCCGTGGAATGGATTCGCACCGGCAGGTGGTCGTCGTTGACCTGCTGGATGAGAGCAGACAGGTGCGCGCGAGCTTCGCTGGCGCTGATGGCCACGGCTTCACCATCCCTTCTGCGGGAGCCGGCCCGGCTCTGAAAACGCGGCGCGATCGGTGACCAGGCTGTCCGAGACGGTTCGCCGCCGCTGTCGACGACAGCAAGCAGAGCATCATCGACGTCCGCGGCAACGGCCGCCGCCCGGCCAGCAAGACCAGCAGCGCCTCAACCCGCTAGCGAATCCGAGGTAGCCGCCCCGGACGGCCACTTGCCCGCGCTGCCATAAATTAGACCACGATGCGCGGGATTGCGGGATCGACGCGTGCGATGTCGCCGGGGTCGCTCGTGACGATGGCGTGCTGGCGCTGCCGGGCGCACAGCACGACGTGAACATCGACGACGTCAGCATGGCCACTGGCAGCGCGAATGAGGCCAACTGCGCGGGCGGTACTCAGCGTCATGATGGCGACGTCGACGCCCGGCGACTTGAGCAGCCGGGCCAGGCGGACCTGGCGAGGGCTGCGCCACGTCTGCGCGATTACCTCGGCCGGGATGCAGATGGTGGCACCGCGCCGCCGGGCCTCGTCCAGGCGCGCTTGCATGGCCAGAGCTTTAGCTGGCTGATCGAGGGCCAGCAATGCGCCGGCGTCGAGCGTTAGCCCAGTTGTGGCCCTCGCGCTCAACCGACCAGCCTGTCGCCCTCGTGCCCGGTCAGCCCGGCGCGATCCAGTTCGGCTTCGACCTGCCGCTGGATCTCCTCCGGTACTGGCGTCTCCGCACGCCATGCAGCCAGGATGTCGTCCAGGTCCTCGCGCTCCTGGTAGTCCTCCAGCGCTGTGGCTACATAGGAACTGACCTGTCGCTCACCGCCGGCGGCCATCTTGATCTTCTCCACCAGCTCATCGGGGAGACTGACGGTAATCCGTTTCATACGATTATCATACTCCGCCCGAGATCAAGGGGGCGCGGGCGGCACGAGAGCGGGAGTGCCCGGCTTTTCACAGCCTGCAATCAAGCTGGGCCTGTTCAGTCTGACGCGCGGTGACCAGCAGGATCGCCGGGCGGCGGCGATGCAGTGCCAGGTCCGGACGCTCGCGCAGCAGCTCCGGGGCCGGCGCCGGCTCGTCGACGTGCTCGATGGCCAGGCCCGCCGCCAGCACCGCGCTCAGGATGGTGCTGACCCGGCGGTGATACTTGCGGACGCCGTCCACCAGCCAGGACGTGTCCCGGCTGCCCTCCTCGCAGTAGCCGTCGACGAAGCACGGGCCGCGGCCGGGCTGCGGCGCCGCCGTCACGACGGGATGCTCCATCGTGAACACGAGCCGGCCACCGGGCCGCAGCCACCGGCCGATGCGGGCCAGCAGGCCGGCCAGGTCCTCGATGTAATGGAAGGCCAGGCTGCTCACCACCAGGTCGGTGCAGCCCGCCGCCAGGCGCGCGTCCTCGGCGAAGGCGCGAGCGTAGCGAACGGTCCCGGCCGGGGTCCGCGCGGCGGCCAGCTGCAGCATCCGCGCTGAGGAGTCCAGGCCGAGGACCCGCGCGGCGCCGCCCGCCGCCAGGTCCCGGCACAGCTGGCCGTCGCCGCAGCCCAGATCGACCGCGTGCAGGCCGGCCAGCGCCGGCAGCCGGGCCCGCAGCGCCGGCTGCTCGATAGTGGCGTTGATCCCGCGGTCCCCCGCCCGCAGCTGCTGATAGCGGTCGAAGAACAGCGGCTGGTCATAGACGTTCTGGCGCGTCACGGCCCGCTCCTTCCGCCGTCGCAGGCAGCCCTCCCCGGCCGGGCGGCCTGATCCGAAGTCCTACAGCCAGGCGGTCAGGTCGGCGATGTCCACCAGGGGCAGTCCCCAGTGCAGCGCGAACCGCTCGAGCTCAGCGACCCCCGCCATCGTTCCGTCCGGGCTCATGACCTCGCAGACCGCGGCCACGGCCGGCAGCCCGGCGGCCTCGCACAGCTGGACGCCGGCCTCGGTGTGCCCGGCCCGCTCGGCCAGGCCGCCCGGCCGGGCCGCGAGCGGGAAGACGTGGCCGGGCCGCAGGAAGTCGCCGGGGCGGGCGTCGGGGGCGGCCAGGCGGCGGATCGTCGCGGCGCGCTCGGCGGCGCTGACGCCGGTGCCGGCGGCGGCCGCCAGGTCGACCGCGGTGTGCATGGCGGTGCCCTGCCGGTCACCCGCGCCGGGCATCGGCGGGATCTCAAGCCGGTCCAGCCGCTCCCGGTCGCACGGCACGGTGGTGTGCCCGCAGACGTGAGTGAGCAGGAACACCATGGCCTCGGGGCTCATCCGGGCCCCGCCGAAGATGACATCGCCCTCGCCCTCGGCGACCGGGTCCCACACGATCACCGCGCCGCCCGCCGCGATCTGGGCCACCGCCTTCTCCGCGCCGGTCCGGCCGGACAGGTGCCCGGCCCATGGCAGCGAGCCGATCACGGCCGCCAGCGCCGCCGCGGGCCGGGCCGGGTGGCTGCGGATCACCTTGGCCGCCAGGTCGGTCTCCAGGTTGACTCGCTGTCCCTCGGCCAGGCCGCCGAGCGTGGTGGCGGCCAGCGTGGCCGGGATCAGCGCCACGGAGAACCGGTCGCGGACGATCTCGGCGACCGTCAGGCTCACGCCGTCGACGGCTACCGAGCCCTTGGCTACCAGCTCGCGCAGCGCGCGGGCCGGCGGCCGGATCCAGACCCGCCGCCCGGCAGGCTCGTCGCTGATCCCGGCTACCTTGCCGACGGCGTCCACGTGCCCCTGCACCAGGTGACCGTCGAGCCGGTCACCGAGCGCCAGCGGCAGTTCCACGTTCACCCGCGTGCCCGGCTCCAGCTCGTCCAGCGTCGAGCGCCGCACGGTTTCCGGGGAAAGCTGCATCCGGATCTGGCCGGCGCCGGGGTCGATGTCCGCGGCCGTCAGCTGCACGCCGCTGACAGCCAGCGAGCCACCCCGCCGGAGGATGCTGGCGGCCTTGGGGGCGGCGATGACCAGGGTGTCTGACCCGTCGGCGGCCGCGATGACGCCGATCTCGGTGATCGTTCCGGAGAACATGCTGCACGTACCTCCCGTGGTGACGGCCGGCAGCCGTCACCTTCGTCACGAAGGGACGTGAGAAGGGCGCGACGCCGTTCTCGTCCGCGGGGTATCACCGCATGGCCCCGGAATCACGCCGGGTTGTCCCGTCCGCGACAGGACCGGCGGGCTGTGACCGCCGCACCTGGACTCACACCAGTGACCCGACAGTAACAATCACCCGGCCCGCCGTACAGCCCCGCTCGCCTGCCGCCCCGGCACCGCGCGCGGCCAGCGCAGGGCCACCGGCGCGGCCGGGCCAGTCGCGCCGGCCGCCCGCTCAGCGAGGAGATTAGATGAAACGCCAGCTGAGTCTAGGCGTGGCCATCGGGGCGGCGGCGCTGCTCGCGCCGTCCGGCTGCGGATCCTCCAGCGGAGGCTCCAGCAGCGGCACGACCAAGCTGGTCTTCCTCGGTGCCGACTACGGCACCGGGCCGGCCAACAGCACCACGAAGTACTGGGACGAGATCGCCGCGGCCTTCCACGAGGCCAACCCCTCGATCACGGTCAGCGTGCAGACGGTCGACTGGACCGACTACCCGCAGAAGGTGCAGACGCTGATCCAGAACAAGCAGTTCCCCTCCATCCTGGAGGGCAGCGCCGAACGTCACGCCGCTGACCGTGCGGCTGGATGAGTTCATCGGCCAGTACACGGTGGACCGGCAGCACCTGTTCGGCGCCTCGGTGGTGGCCACCATCCCGGTGCTGATCCTGTTCGCGCTGATCGAGCGCCGCGTCGTCGGCGGTCTCACCGCCGACTCGATCAGGTAGCCCGGTCGATCAGGTAGTCACCCGGCCCGCCGGGGCCCGGCTCGCGGGCAGCCCGTCGGCGGCCGCCAGCTCGGCCGGGTCACCGGCGGCCGGCTCCCCCGCCGCGGGCTCGGCCAGGCCGCCGCGCACCGCAGGCGGCCGGAAGCCCGCGAACGGGTTGGTGACTACCAGCGACCGGGACCCGAACCGGTACAGCGCGGCCGGGCGGCCGCCCGCCCGGCCGCGCTGCACCGTCCCGCTGGCCGGCTCGATCACGGCACGCCGGGTCAGCACCCGCTGCAGGTTGGTGGCCGACACCGGGTGGCCCAGGCAGGCGGCGTAGATGTCGCGCAGCTCGGCGATCGGGAACTCGCGGGGCGCCAGCGCGAACCCGATGTTGGTGTAGGTCAGCTTGGACCGCAGTCGCTCGGAGGCCGAGGCGATGATCGAGGCGTGGTCGAACCCGGTGGGCGGCAGCGCCGCCGCGGGGAACCAGCTGGTATCCGCCGGAACCCGGGGGCTGAGCTCGGTGGAGACCAGGGCCAGGTAGGCCGTCGCGATCTCCCGCTCGCGCGGATCGCGGTCGGGGTCGCTGCGGGTCTCCAGCTGCTCCAGCAGCGCCACGTCGTGCAGGTCCACCTTGGCGGCCAGGTGCCGGCCCAGCGAGGTGCCGAGCCGCTCGCCCGCCCCCAGCGGCCCGCCCGGCAGCGCCCACCGCCCGAAGAACGGCTCGCGCGCCCGCTGCCACAGCAGCACGTGCAGCTCGCCCTCGCGGACCTGGAAGACCACGGCCAGCACCTCATGCCGGAACCGGCCGCCGTGCCGCGAGTCACCGTCCGGATTAGCCCTAACGGAGCTTTCCGCGCTCCCGGCTGGCTCAGCCGGCCCGGCACCACCCTGCTGTCCCGATCTCACGGGCCCATGGTAGCGTGGCATCTAGTAGTTTTCGACTGTCAGGCTAAAACCTAGCAGCGGAGCTCTCAGGACAGTGGAAGGAGCCTCCGATGACCGCGACTAACCCGGCGGCGGCAGACGTTTACCCAGGTCAGGAACGTCAGGAACCCGGCAGGACGCCGGCTGGCGCCGAGCAGGACACCCGTGCCTGGGCGGCTGAGATCCGGGCTCTGGCGGCCCGGCGGGACGCGGTCATCCTGGCCCACAACTACCAGCCGCCGCAGATCCAGGACGTTGCTGACCACGTCGGTGACTCGCTGGCCCTGTCCCGGCTGGCGGCGGCCAGCGACGCGGCCACGATCGTCTTCGCCGGGGTGTACTTCATGGCCGAGACGGCCAAGATCCTGGCGCCGGACCGCACCGTGCTCATCCCGGACCCGCGGGCCGGCTGCTCGCTGGCCGACAGCATCACCGCCGATCAGCTCCGCGCCTGGAAGGCCGAGCATCCCGGCGCGGCCGTCGTCGCCTACGTCAACACCAGCGCCGAGGTGAAGGCCGAGTGTGACCTGTGCTGCACCTCGGCCAATGCCGCGGAGATCGTGTCATCCATCCCGGCGAGCCGCGAGGTGCTGTTCCTGCCCGATCAGTTCCTCGGCGCCCACGTCCGGCGCGTCACCGGCCGGGACAACCTGCGTGTCTGGCTCGGCGAGTGCCATGTGCACGCCGGCATCAGCCCCGACGACCTGCGCGCCAAGGCGGCGGCCCGGCCCGACGCCGAGCTGTACGTGCATCCCGAGTGCGGCTGCACCACCGCGGCGCTGTGGCTGGCCGGAACCGGTGACCTGCCGGCCGACCGCACGCACGTGCTGTCCACCGGCGGCATGCTCACCGCGGCCCGGACCACCCGGGCCAGCTCGGTGCTGGTGGCCACCGAGACCGGCATGCTGCACCAGCTGCGCCGCGCCAACCCGGACGTTAACTGGGAGCCGGTCAACCCGCGGGCCGAGTGCCCGTACATGAAGATGACCACGCCGCAGGTTCTGACCCGCTGCCTGCGCGACGGCGTCACCGAGGTGACCGTCGCCCCGGACGTGGCCCGCCGGGCCCGGGCCGCGGTCGAGGCCATGATCGCCGCCGGGACTCCGTCCGTCAGCGGCGAGTGAGTGCCGGGCCAGAGACGGAGAACACGAGCAATGAGTGACATGAGCATGACCAGCCCCGCGATCCGGTCGCTGCCCGCGGCCCGGCCGACCTGGTCCCGCACCGCGGACGTGGTCATCATCGGCGCCGGCGTGGCCGGGCTGAGCGCCGCGCTGGAGGCGGCGGCGCGCGGCCGCCAAGTCCTGCTGGTGTGCAAGGCCGGCCTGGTGGCCGGCTCCTCGCCACTGGCTCAGGGCGGGCTGGCGGCGGTGCTGGATCCCGCTGACTCCGCCACCCTGCACCGCCAGGACACCATCACGGCCGGCGCCGGGCTGTGCGACGACGCGGCCGTGCAGGTCCTGGTCGGTGCCGCACCGGGCGAGATCGCCTGGCTGCGCGAGCTGGGCGCGACCTTCGACACCGGGCCGCTGGGCCTGGAGGGCGGGCACTCCCGGCCCCGGATCCTGCACGCCGGAGGAGACGCCTCCGGCGCGGAGGTGCACCGGGCGCTGCGCGACGCGGTGCTGGCCAGCTCCGTCGAGATCCTCGACCACACGATCGCCCTGGACGCCCTGCTGGACGACACGGGCCGGGTCGCCGTCCTGCTCGCCGGAACGCTCACCAGCCCGCAGCATGCTGCCCGGGCCGGCGATCCCGGCGTACCTGCGGCCGACGCGGCGCCGGACCGCGGTTCGCTGGCCGGCGAAGCGCCGGGCGGCGGGAAGCTGTCCGCCGGCGCGATCACGGCCGCGGCTGTGGTCGTGGCGACCGGCGGGTATGGCCAGGCGTTCGCGACCACGACCAACCCGGCCGGGGCCACCGGCGACGGGCTGGCCCTGGCGCTGCGGGCCGGCGCCGAGGCCTGCGACCTGGAGTTCGTCCAGTTCCATCCGACCGTCCTGTGGCAGGCCACCGGACGTGGCCAGCAGCCGCTGGTCACCGAGGCGCTGCGCGGCGCGGGCGCCGTCCTGATTGATGACGCCGGGCACCCGGTCATGGCCGGACGGCACCCGCGCGGTGACCTGGCCCCGCGCGACGTCGTGGCCGCCGAGCTGCACCGGCGGATGTTGGCCGGGGCGGGCGGCGGCACGCACTTGTGGCTGGATGCGACCAGCCTGGACCGCGCCGAGCTGGAGCGGCACTTCCCCACCGTGACCGCGGCCTGCCGGGCCCGCGGCATCGAGCCGTCGGCCGAGCCCATTCCGGTCGCGCCGGGCGCGCACTACGCGTGCGGCGGGATCCGGGCGGACATGAGCGGCCGCACCAGCGTGCCCGGCCTGTTCGCGGTGGGCGAGGTCGCGGCGACCGGCGTGCACGGCGCGAACCGGCTCGCCTCCAACTCGCTGACCGAGGCCATCACCGCCGGCCGCCGCGTCGGCCGCCTGCTCGGTAGCGGGCAGGTGCGCGACCTCCGGCCGCGGAGTGTCCTGTCCGGGCCAGCAGCAGCTGAGGCAGGCGGGCCTGGCACCCCTGCAGATCTCGCGGTCCGCGCGCCGGCCGACAGCCTGCGGGGGCCCGGCGCGGGCGCGGGGGCTGCGCCGGGCTCCCGCGACGCGCTGGCCGGGGCCATGTCCCGGTACGCCGGCGTGCTCCGCGACGGGGACGGCCTGCAGCACCTGCTCGGCCTGCTCGCCGCGATCCCGCCCGCCGGCCCGGCCGCACCGGACAGCCGCCCGGCGGCCGCGGCCGGGGGCACCGATGCGGCAGGAGGCGCGGCTGGCGGGCAGCCGGCGTCGCTGGACCTGGACACCGTGGAGGCGACCAACCTGCACACGGTCTCGACGCTGGTGGCAGCCGCCGCGCTGGCCCGGGCCGAGAGCCGTGGCTGCCATCGCCGCAGCGACTACCCGCAAGCCCGGCCCGGCGCCGGGCGGCGGATCACCATCCGTACTCAGGCCGGGCAGCTCGACCTGCGGTCCGGCGACCAGACCGCCGAGTGGATCGGAGCGTCGGCATGAACGCACAGGTGGTGGCGGCGCTGACCGCGGCCGGACTCGACCCGGCCGGCACCGAGGCGGTGGTCCGCGCCGCGCTGGAAGAGGACCTGCGGTTCGGGCCGGACGTGACCACGGAGGCAACCGTGGCCGCCGGTGCCGTGGCGACCGCTGACGTCGCGGCCCGGCAGCCGGGCGTGATCGCCGGGGTGCCGGTGGCGCTGGCCGTGCTCGACGTGGCCGGCCTGCCCGTTGCCGCCGCTGGCGTGACCTGTCCGGATGGTACCGCCGTGGCCCCCGGTGACATCGTGCTCACCGTCACCGGCCCGCTGCGTCAGCTGCTGACTGCCGAGCGGACGCTGCTGAACCTGATGACGCACCTGTCCGGCATTGCCACGGCGACCCGGGCCTGGGTCAGTGCCGTGGCCGGCACCGGTGCCGTGATCCGCGACACCCGCAAGACCACGCCGGGACTGCGTGACCTGGAGAAGTACGCAGTGCGCTGCGGCGGCGGCAGCAATCACCGGCTGGGCCTGGGTGACGCTGCGCTGATCAAGGACAACCATGTATCGGCCGCGGGCGGCATCGCGGCGGCGGTCGAGGCGGTCCGGATCGCGGCGCCCGGGATCGCGCTGGAGACAGAGTGCGACACGCTGGACCAGGTCCGCGAGGCGCTGGCGGCAGGCTGCGAGCTGATCCTGCTGGACAACATGAGCCTGGCCGAGCTGCGCGCGGCAGTAGCGCTGACCCGGCGCTTCCCCGGCACCCGGCTGGAGGCCAGCGGCGGCCTCCGCCTGGACACTGCGCGGGCCGTGGCCCAGACCGGCGTGGACTACCTGTCAGCCGGCACACTCACCCACTCCAGCCCGGCACTGGACCTAGGCCTGGACCTGCGCACTGAGTCACCCCGGGCAAGACTGGCCGGCTGAGCGAGCCGGCGGGGTGCCGGCGCTGCCTGGACTGAGGAGCCCGCGACAAGGGAAGGCGGCGCCACAAGGGCACCCCGCCGGGGAGCGGGCAAGCACAGCGAGCCGGGGCGGGATACTCCCGTTTCGTAATATCCGTGATCGTTATGCTTTGCGCCATGCCGGACTCGCTGCGCGTCATCATCATCGGCGCCGGGCTCGGCGGCCTCTGCCTGGCCCAGGGACTGCGCCGGGCCGGGCTGGCAGTAGCGGTCTACGAGCGGGACGCGGCGCTGGCCGCACGGCGGCAGGGCTACCGGCTGCACATCGACGGGCGCGGAGCACGCGGGCTGCATGCGTGCCTGTCGCCGGAACTGTATGAGCTGTTCCTGGCCACCTGCGGGGCGCCGAGCCGGCAGCTGACCGTCGTCACCAGGCGCCTGCGCACGGTGCGCACGATGCACTTCCCCGAGCCGGCCGGCACCGGGCCGGCGGCCGTCAGCACATCAGCGGACCGGCTGACGCTGCGCGAGATCCTGGCCACTGGCCTGGATGACGTGCTGCACTTCGGCACGGAACTCACCGGCCTGGATCGCGACGAGCAGGGCGGGGTGCGGGCTCGGTTCAGCGACGGCAGCGCGGCCGAGGGTGACGTGCTGATCGGAGCCGACGGGACGGGGTCGCGGGTGCGCCGGGAGTACCTGCCGGACGCAGTGCCGGCTGACACTGGGGAGCGGTGCATCTTCGGCCGGACGCTGATCACGGCGCAGACCGAGCCGCTGCTGGCCGGGGTGCTGCACGACGGGTTCACGGCGGTGATCGGGTCGCGGAAGCTGGGCATGGCGCTGGGCGCGGTGCGGTTCACCACTCCGCCGGCCCGGGCAGCGCAGGCGGTGCCGGGCGCCCGGCTCAGCGCCGAGCACGACTTCGTGATGTGGTCGCTGTCGGGGAAGGTGAAGGCGTTCCCCGGCGGCGACGCCCTGGCCGGCCAGGGCGCGCCGGAACTGCTGGCGGTGGCCCGGGACATGACCGGGTCCTGGCACCGGCAGCTGCGCGGGCTGGTCGGGGCAGCCGAGCCGGAGGAGACCTGCTTTGTGAAGATCGCGATCGGGCAGCAGCCCCCGCCACGGGAATCCACGCAGGTCACGCTCATCGGCGACGCGATTCACGCGGTGAGCCCGGCGCGTGGCTCCGGGGCCAACCTGGCCCTGGCCGATGCCGGGATCCTGGGCCGGGAACTGGCCCGGTGCGCCGCTGGCGAGCTGCCGCTGCGCGCGGCGACCGGCGCGTACGAGGCCGAGATGACGAGCTACGCCTTCGCCGAGCCGGCCCGATCCTGACCGGTGTGCTTGCGGCAGATATCCCGAAAAGACCGGGCTGCCGGGGCGACCGTGATTCTTCGGCTTGACCGGCTTGTCACACCCCCGCAACTACAATCGCGGGGGTGGCAGCAGCGCAGGAGACCCAGACCATCCTGAGTGATCCGGCTCTCAGCCCGGCGGCCGGCGTCCTGCGCCGGGTGTTCGGCTATGACGCGTTCCGGGGCCGCCAGCAGGAGATCATCGAGCACGTCATCGACGGCGGCGACGCCCTGGTGCTGATGCCGACCGGCGGCGGCAAGTCGCTGTGCTACCAGATCCCGGCGCTGGTCCGGGATGGCACCGGCGTCGTGATCTCGCCGCTGATTGCGCTGATGCAGGACCAGGTCGACGCCCTGCGGGCGCTGGGCGTGCGGGCCGGGTTCCTCAACTCCACCCAGGACGTCGCACAGCGCCGCGAGACCGAGACCGCGTTCGCCGCCGGCGAGCTGGACCTGCTCTACCTGGCGCCGGAGCGGCTGCGCACCGACTCGGCCATGCGGCTGCTGGATCGCGGCAAGGTCGCGCTGTTCGCCATCGACGAGGCGCACTGCGTGTCCCAGTGGGGCCACGACTTCCGCCCCGACTACCTCGGGCTGTCCGAGCTGCATGAGCGCTGGCCTGACGTGCCGCGCATCGCGCTGACCGCGACCGCCACCCAGGCCACCCGCACCGAGATCGCGACCCGGCTGGACCTGACCCGGGCCCGGCATTTCGTGGCCAGCTTCGACCGGCCCAACATTCGCTACCGCATCGAGCCCAAGGCCGAGCCCGCCCGGCAGCTGCAGGACCTGCTGCGCACCGAGCACCCCGGCGACGCCGGGATCGTCTACTGCCTGTCCCGCGCATCGGTCGAGAAGACCGCTGAGCTGCTGACCCGGGGCGGCATCACCGCGCTGCCGTACCACGCCGGGCTGGACGCGAGGACCCGCAGCACGAACCAGGCCCGCTTCCTGCGTGAGGACGGCCTGGTCATGGTGGCCACGATCGCCTTCGGGATGGGCATCGACAAGCCTGACGTCCGGTTCGTGGCGCACCTGGATCTGCCCAAGTCCGTCGAGGGCTACTACCAGGAGACCGGCCGGGCCGGGCGTGACGGGCTGCCGGCCACCGCGTGGCTGGCCTACGGGCTGCAGGACGTCGTGCAGCAGCGCAAGCTCATCGACTCCTCCGAGGGGGACACAGCGCACCGCCGCCGCCAGTCCGCCCACCTGGATTCCATGCTCGCGCTGTGCGAGACAGCCAGCTGCCGCCGCACCCAGCTGCTGGCCTACTTCGGCGAGCAGACCGAGCCGTGCGGCAACTGCGACACCTGCCTGGTCCCGCCGCAGACCTGGGATGGCACCATCGCGGCGCAGAAGCTGCTGTCGGCGGTGTACCGGCTGGAGAACGAGCGGCGGCAGCACTTCGGCGCCGGCCACGTGATCGACATCCTGATCGGCAAGACCACCCCCCGGGTGACCGATCAGGGGCACGCCGCACTGAAGGTCTTCGGCATCGGAGCCGAGCTGGGCGAGACCGAGTGGCGCGGCGTGGTCCGCCAGCTGCTGGCTCAGGGACTGCTGGCCGTTGAGGGCGACTACGGCACCCTGGGGCTGACCAAGGGCAGCGCGGAGGTACTCGGCCGCAACCGCGAGGTACTGCTGCGCAAGGATCCTGAGCGGGTGCGCGCGCCGCGGGCCCGGGCCGGGAAGTCCGCCGCCGCGGCGGCTGCGGCAGCCGAGCTGCCGCCGGCCGCCCTCGCCACGTTCGAGCAGCTCCGGGCCTGGCGCGCGGCCGCAGCCAAGGAGCAGGGCGTGCCCGCCTACGTGATCTTCCATGACGCCACGCTGCGCCAGATTGCCGCGCGGGCGCCGCGGACGCTGGGCGACCTGTCGGGCATCAGCGGCGTCGGCGAGGCCAAGCTGGCCAAGTACGGCCAGCAGATCCTGGACACGCTCGGCGATGCCGAGCCGGCCGGCAGCGCTGCTCCTGACGCCGCGCAGGCCACCCCGGACGCCAGCCCGGAACCGGTCTCCCGGGCCGCCGCGCCGCGGTCGGGCCGGCGGTCCCCCGCGGTCACGAACCTGGCGGACGAGCCGGACCTGCCCGAGCCACCGGAGCCGCCCGAGGACTGGGACTGGGACGGCCAGGACACGCTGCTCTAGGCACCTCAGCCCGCCGGGGACAGCCCCTGGGCCGGATGGCTTCTTGCTGTTATCTGCTGACGCACAGCGCTCCGGGCCGGCGGACGCGCCAGGCCAGGCCGGCACGCCAGGCCGATACGCCAGACCAGGCCGGCGGACTCGCTAGCGAGTAACGGCCTGCTTGACCAGGGTGCGGCCGAAGTCCCACATCAGCCCGCTGCCCTTGTGCGCCTCGGTCATGACGTCCGTGAACGCCTCACGAAACAGGGTGACCTCGGTCTCGGTAATCGTGAGCGGCGGCAGCAGCTTGATCACGTCCATGAAGTCGCCCGAGACCTGGGTCAGGATGCGGTGCCGCTGGAACAGCGCCACCACCACCATCTGGGCGAACAGGCCGCGCCGGGCCGCCTGCAGCATGTTCCAGCCGGGCCGCAGCTTCAGCGAGCGGGGCTTGCCGAACTCCATGCCGATCATCAGCCCGCGGCCGCGGACCTCGGCCAGCAGATCCCACTCCTCGACCATGTCCTGCAGCGCGTCCTGCAGCAGCTTGCCCGTCTGCTCGGCGTTGGCGACGAGCTGCTCGTCCTCGATGACCTGCAGGGAAGCCAGGCCGGCCACCATCGCGGCGGCGTTGGAGCCGAACGTCGAATCGTGCACGAGCACCCGGTCCATCGAGGAGTAGACCTTCTCGAAGATCCAGTTCTTGGCCATCGTCGCGCCGACCGGGACGAAGCCGCCGGACAGCGCCTTGGCCACGGTGACGATGTCGGGCTCGACGTCCGCCTCGTGCTGGTAGCCGAAGAAACGGCCGGTCCGGCCGACGCCGGTCTGCACTTCGTCGCAGATCAGCAGCGCCCCGTGGTCGTGCAGCAGCTTGCCGGCGGCAGCCAGGAAGCTGGCCGGGGCCACATGGGCGCCCTTGCCCTGGATCGGCTCCACGATCAGGGCGGCGACATCTCCCTTGCGCAGTTCCCGCTCCAGCGCCTCCAGGTCGCCGAACAGGATGCGCTCGTCGGGCAGCAGCGGGTCGAAGCCGCGGCGGAACTCATTCGAGCCGTTGACCGACAGCGACCCGACGGTCAGCCCGTGGAAGGCGTGGTCGCAGTACAGGACCCGGGACCGGCCGGTCGCGTACCGGGCGAACTTCAGGCTGGCCTCGACCGCCTCGGTGCCGCTGTTGCAGAAGTACACCCGCTCCATGCCGTCGGCCTTGGCCAGCAGGCGCTCAGCCAGCAGGCCGGCCAGCAGGCTGCAGTCAAACTGGACCATGCTGGCCAGCTCGGCATCCAGCATGCTGTGCAGCGCCTGGCGGACAACCGGGTGGTTGTGGCCGACGGCGAAAACGCCGAAGCCGGCCAGGAAGTCAGCGTAAGAGTTGCCGTCACGGTCGTACAGGTAGGCACCCTCAGCCCGGGTGTAGACCTTGTCGAAGCCGATGGCGTGCAGCATCCGGGGCCGCTGCGGGTTCAGGTACCGGGCGTGCAGCTCATACCCCTGCCCCTGCCGATCGGCCAGGAGACCAGGCAAGTCAAATCCCATGACTCCAGTTTCGCGGTCGTGACGACAATCCGGCGGGCAGAACCCGCCGATAGCGCCTGATTCGTGTCTTCCGGCGCCGCCCGTGTGACAAGCTAACAGCCCCAGCGTAGCCGTGGCGCCGGGCGGGCAGCGGGCACGCCGCCGGGCGGGCGGGGCGCGCCGCGCCGGCCGGGCGCCAGCACGGCCGACGCCGGGCTACCGTAAGTATGACCTGCCGGTCCGGCAGCCGTGCTGCCGTGCCGGTGCCACGGAACGCCTGCGGGGATGCGATATCGTCCGGGGCAAATCGCCATCAAATCGGCCTGGACGGGCCACAATTCCTGGAATATCCCCTAGTCGGCGGTGGCAACGTTGATCGCGCATCTGGTCCGGGCAATGCTCGCGGCACTGGCCGCCAGCGTGCTCCCTGGCTATTACTGGGCTGCCGTCGTCCGGCGGACAGGCGGCCCCGGCGAGCGGCTGGCCTACTCAGTGGTCCTGTCCATGGGCTCCGTTCCGGCTGTGGCGCTGGCCTTGTCGTGGATTTTCGGCACGGGTGTCTCGCTCGTGGTCGCCATCGCCTCGGTCCTGATCGTCTTCGCCTCGGGCGCCCTGGTCCTCCGGCTGATCGGCCCGGCCGCCGGCCCGGCTGGCCCGGCGCTGCCCGCCCCCCGGCCGATCCGGGACGTCCGCGTGCTGGCCCTGGTCATCGTGGCGACCGGGCTGGCGGCCGCGGTCGCCGCTAGCTGGCCCGTCCCGGGCTGGCTGCTGATCGCGACGCTGGCCGTCGCCGCGGCGGCCGGCCTGCTGGCCACCGCCGGCCGCCGCCGTCAGCGGGCGGCAGCCGGGCCGGGCCGGGACCCGCAGCCGCCAGCCGCCGCCGGGCCAGCAGGCGCCGCGCCAGCCCGGCACCCGGAGCCGCCGGCCGCCGCCGGACGGCGCTGGGGCCTGCGCCGGGCGTGGCCGGAGTGGTCCTTGGCCGCGATCCTGGCCCTCACCGCCATCCGCACCTACGCGGGGGTGGCCTGGCACGACTGGCCGAACCTGCGCGGCCAGGACATGTTCTCCCACGCGGTGATGACCGAGCAGATGCTCGCGCACGGCAACTACGAGACCTACCTGATCTACCCGCCGGGCCTGTCCACGATGAGCGCCGTGATCTGCCGCCTGTGCGGGCTGCCGCCGCTGGCCATGTTCGCCGTCGTGGCCCCGGCCCTGCTGGTGCTGACCACGCTGGCCGCCTACGCGCTCGCCACCCGCCTGTGGGGGCGGGGCTTCGGCGTGGTGGCGGCCGCGCTTTCCGGCCTGGTGCTGATCGGCCCGTACGTCAGCTTCTCCGGCGGCCTGTACCCGGACCTGCTGGCCGCGTTCTTCTTCATGGTCATGACCGTTGCCGCGCTGGTCACCTTCTTCCAGTCGCCGACCATCCGGTCGGGCCTGCTGGTGACGGTCAGCGGCGGCGCCGTGGTTCTCTACCACTCGGTCGGCACCGAGTACCTGGTGGTATTGCTGGCCGCCACGGCCCTGGTCTGCCTGCCCTACCTGTTCCTGCGCGGCCAGGTGGGCCGGGACCTGGGCCGGGCCCTGATTATCGCGATGGCCGCCGTCGGCTTCCTGTCCCTGGCCTACGCCTGGCGCACCTACGGCCTGGGCGAGCTCACCGGCCGCGGCGCGACCACCCGCGATCAGGTCGGCCTCGACGTGGGCAGCCAGCCGGTGCTGAAGGCCGGCGACGTGCTGGGCTGGGTCGGGTCGCCGATTGCCTGGCTCGGCGTCTTCGGTTTCGCGGCGCTGCTGGTGATCGTGATCCGGCAGGTCCGCCAGCCCGGCCAGCTGGCCAGCGCGCTGACCGTCCTGCTCTGGGGCGCGATCATGTACGCCGGCAGCCGCCTCGCCGTCGACGGGTTCCCGCAGCGCTATGAGCGTGACGTCGGGGCCCCGCTGTCCATCCTGGCCGCCTTCGGCCTGGGCCTGATCCTGCAGTCGCTGGTCCAGCTGTGGCGGACGCGCCGCCGGGCCGCGGTGCCTGCCGGCGCCGGGCTGGCCGGCCGGCAGCTGGCGGGGATGGATCTGGGGGCAGCAAGCCCGGCACCCGCGGAACTGACTAGCGCGGAACTGGCCGGCGCCGAGCCGGCCCGAGCGGAACTGGCGAGTAACGGATCGGCCAGCGCCGGATCAGCCGGCGCCGGACCAGCAGGATCCGTGCTGACCGGGACAGCCGACGCCGGAGCAGCTGCCCCGGTCAGCACGGCAGACGGCAGTGCTGGCCGCAGCGGCACCGCGAGCGGCAGTACGGCGAACGGCAGCGCAGCGGGCGGCTTCCGGCCGGACGGAGCAGGGGCGGACGGCTCCGGTGACGGCCCGGCCCGTCCGGCGGTGAGCGGCCCGGCGTCAGCCCGTCCGGCCAGAACCCGGTGGGCCGTTGCCCGCCCGGTCCTGGCCGTGGCGGCCGCGGTAGCGGTGCTGGCCGCCTGCGCGATCCAGGTCGGCAACAACATCAATTACGACCTTCAGCCCTCCCGCGAGGTGGTGCCACCCGGCGTGGCGGCGGCCGGCACCTGGCTGCGCCAGCACAACACCGGCGGGACGGTCATCTCCACGCCCAACCTGAACCGCGGCGTCACCAACCGCGCCGTGCTGGCCATGGGCGGCTACACCGGGCTGCAGTCCTATCCGCTGGCTAAGATCATCCACCCGCGATCGCTGCCGACAGCCGGGCGCCAGCCGCTGCTGGACTCGCGCATGGTGCTGCTGTACCCGGCGTCCTGCCGGTCGGCGCGCATCCTGACCACCGATAATGTCCGGTACATCTTCTTGTACCGCTTCACGAGCGAGGCGAACTACGACGCCTTCGCCGCCACTCCGAACTGGTACCGGCTGGCGTTCTCCAACCGCGACGTGCTCATCTACCAGACGGTGCGCGGCGCTTCCTGCTGAGCCGGACCTGCTGTGTGCGGTGCCAGGGCCCCGGCCCGGCACCGGCAGGGGCGCCGGGCCGGGGCCGCTTGACCTAGCCAGTCGGACTGGCTAGAGAACCACCTTGACCGGTACGGGCACGTGGCGGAAGTGGTTGTGCCGCAGGTGCGCCGTCACCCGTCCCTCCAGGAAGACGCCGTAGTGGTTGCGGGCGATCCGGTTACCCGTGATCGACACGTGCACCTGGCTGGACGCTCCGACCAGGATGCCGGTCGTCCGCGGATCCGGGACGTTCTTGACGGGCTTGCCCAGCCCGATCTCGTCGCCGACCAGGTTGTTCTTGCCGATCCAGTTATCGGCGATCCGGTTGCCGTTCATGTGCTGGCCCGCGACGTGGGAGTGGATCGTCACGCCGGCGATGCCGTTGCGGTAGATCCAGTTCCTGATCACCGTGTTTCCGGCCACCGTCCCGCCCGGCACCTCAGTGGCGATGACCACGCCTGCGCCCGCCGCCTTTTTGTTCGTCCCGTTGGCGATGAGCCAGTTGTGGGCGACCCAGTTGTCCCGCACCCCGGCCCTGCTGTGCCCGGCGATGATGACGCCGCAGCCGCCGGGATTGTGGCTGGCGGTGTTCCAGCTCACCGTGTCGTGCCCGGACGAGCCGGTGTCATCGGCGATCAGGAAGCCGCCGCCGGTGTTGTGCTTCGACACGTTGTGCTGGGCCACCGACCACCAGGTTCCGTTGAAGTCGACGCCAACGTCGCCGTTGTGCTCCAGCCGGTTGTGGGTCACCCGGATGTGCCTGCTGCGCACGACCAGGATGGCGTCGAAGCCCGCGTGCACGACCGTGAAGCCGCGGACCGTCACGTGCCGGGTGCCGAGCACCACGACCCCGCTGCCGCCCGGCAGCTTGGGCAGCACCGGCTTCTGGCCGTGGGCGTTGATCGTCGCGTGCTGGCCGATCAGCCGCAGCGGCTTGGAGATGACGGCCTGAGTGTGGTAGGTCCCGCGGCACACGATCACCGTGCCGTGCCGGGCCACCGCGGCGATGGCCGCGTTGATGTGGCGGAACCTGGCCTGCCGGCAGGAACTGCCCGAGTGCTGCGAGGACGCGTGCGGCGAGACGAACACGGTGGACGGCCACGCGTAGGCCGCCGTGCTCGTCCCGAGCAGCGCGATCGTTGTCGCGCCAGTGGTCAGGAGGCCGAGAGCGGCCGCCGTGTATCTGCGCATGCCTGAGTTCCGGCCCATCATGTCCCCCTCATTCGCGTGGCCGCTGCACCAGTCTGAGTGCTGGTGAGCCCGGCCGGCCAGCGCGCCTGCCCGCGTGGAATAAGAAGGTATCCCAGCCATGCGAAGACGCGCAGGGACACGCTGACGTGCGCATCCTTTGCGCGGCCATGTGCTGGTTGGCATGATTCAGCTGATTGCCGGGCCGGTGATCGGGGCCGCCGGGACGGGACCGGCGGCGGCCCGGGCGGTACAGCGTGAGCGCCACCGAGGCCACCACCAGCAGCCCGCCCAGCCCTTCGCGGATCGTCAGGTGCTCGCTCAGCACCAGGACACCGAGAATGACGGCCACAACCGGGTTGATGTAGGCGTAGGTCGACACCGTGGCCAGCGGCAGGTGGGCGAGCGCGTAGCCGTAGGCGGTGAAGCCCAGGACCGAGCCCGGGATGACCAGCCAGGCCAGGGCGGCCCAGGAGCCGGCCGAGATGCTGCCCCAGTGCATCTGGCCCGCCTCACCGGTCACGGCCGAGATCATCAGCAGGACCGTCCCGGCCACCAGCATTTCCATGGCGGCGGCGAGCAGCGCCCGGCGGGGCAGCCGCAGCCGCTTGCTGACCACCGAGCCCAGTCCCCATGATGCCGCGGCAGCCAGGACCAGTGCGACGGCGCCCAGGCCGGCGCCGGCGACCCCGCCACCGACCAGCACGGCCACCCCGGCCAGGCCGGCGGCCAGCCCCGCCGCCGCGCGCAGCGTCACCCGCTGGCGCTGCACCGGCACGGCGAACACCACCATCCACAGGGGCACGGTAGCGACCAGCACGGCGGCCAGGCCGGACGGCAGCGACTTCTCCGCCAGGGTCACCCCGCCGTTGCCGATGACCAGGAGCAGCAGCCCGACCAGCGCGCTGCCCAGCCATTCCCGGCGCCCCGGCCGGTCGGCGTCCCGCAGCTCAGCACGGCCGGCCCGGGCCGCGACCGGATACAAGATGGCCCCGGCGGCGAGGTAGCGCAGGCCCGCGAGCATCCCCGGCGGGATGTCCCGGACGCCGATCCGGATCGCCAGGTACGTCGACCCCCAGAGCACGTAGACCGCCACCAGCGCCGACCAGGCCAGCACCTGGCCCTGCCGTTCGGCCTTGCCCCGGCCCGGTATGTCCGCCATAGCTGCCAGCCTGCCAGCGAGGCTGCGCGGCGAGCCAGCTGCGTGCGTGCCAGTCAGCAGCGAGATTCCGCCACCGGGACCGGGCCGCTCATTATTCGCTCGCGCGACCCGGCTGCATCAGGCATGCTGCCGCCGTGCCCGAGATACAGGTCCTGACCCCCGATGACTGGCCGGCCTGGCGCGAGCTGCGGCTGGCGGCCCTGGCCGAGTCCCCGCACCAGTTCGGCGCCCGGCTGGCGGACTGGCAGGGCAAGGGCGACCAGCCGGAGCGCTGGCGCGCGCGGCTGGAGATTCCCGGCTCGGTCAACTTCATGGCGACTCACGCCGGCCAGCCGGCCGGCATGGTCAGCGGCGTCCCCGGGCCGGCGGACGGTGTCATCCAGCTCATCTCCATGTGGGTCAGCCCGGCCGCCCGGGGGACGGGCACCGGGCGGCGGCTCATCGCCGAGCTCATCGCCTGGGCCGCAGGTACCGGCGCCAGCCTGATGCGGCTGGAGGTTCGCCAGGACAACGCCGCGGCGATCGGGCTGTATGAGCGCAGCGGGTTCGGCCGGGCCGGGCTGACCGACGGCATCGCCGGGAACGGGATGCCGGACCTGGTGATGACCCAGGCGCTCACGCCGCAGGACTAGCGCCGCTAGTTACGCGGGCCGGTGGCGTGGCCGCCAGCCTCCGGTGGGAGGATGACGAGCCATGAGTGGCAGCTCCCCGACGACAACCCGGCCGCGGCTGCGCCGCATGATCGCACTGGCGAGCGCCGCTGCCGGGGTTCTCGCCCTGGCCGCCTGCAGCTCGGCGGCGAGCAGCAGCGGGCACGGCACCGCCCAGGGCGGCATGGCCGCGTCGTCCCAGCAGCAGGCCGCCGCGAATCCGCAGCTGGACACCGGCAGCGCGATGAACACCCCGGCCCCGGATTTCAGGCTGACCAACCAGTTCGGGCAGCAGGTCTCGCTGAGCGCCTTCCGCGGCAAGGTCGTGATCGTGGCCTTCACCGATTCTGAGTGCACCAGCATCTGCCCGCTCACCACGGCCAGCATGGTCGCGGCCAAGGACCTGCTGGGCAAGGCCGGGCAGCAGGTGCAGCTGCTCGGCATCGACGCCAACCCCGACGCCATCAAGCCCGCCAACGTCATGGCCTACTCACGCGCGCACGGCATGACCAACCAGTGGGATTTCCTGACCGGCTCGCAGGCGCAGCTGCGCGCGGTGTGGAAGGCGTACCACATCTACGTGCAGATCGTCCGGGGTGACATCGACCACACGCCCGCGCTGTATGTCATCGATCCGCAGGGGCGGGAGCGCAAGCTCTACCTGACCACCATGGCCTACACCACGGTCGGCCAGGGTGCCCAGCTGCTGGCCCAGGAGGCCTCGAGCCTGCTGCCCGGCCACCCGAAGCTGGCCAGCCAGCAGTCCCTGGCCCTCATCAAGGGGGTCTCCCCCGCGAAGACCACGACCGTGCCCGGGGCGGCGTCCGGCTCGGTCTCGCTCGGCCCCGGCAGGCCCCGGCTGGTGTTCTTCTTCGCTACCTGGCTGGATGAGACCTCCGACCTGCGGCGGCACCTGACCGACCTGAACAGCTACGTCCGGGCCGCGCGCTCCGGCGGCCTGCCGCGACTGGTGGGAATAGATGAAGCAGTAACGGAGCCTTCGGTGGCGACCGTCCGCTCGTACCTCACTCACCAGAAGACTCCGCTGCGCTACCCGGTCGGGCTCGACACGACAGGCCGTATCGCCGACGGATACGGCGTTCAGGACCAGCCCTGGTTCATGCTGGTGTCAGCGAGCGGCAAGATGATGTGGAAACACGACGGGTGGCTGTCGGCCGCGCAGCTGGAGGCCGCCGCCCGCGCACACTGATCGCGGACGATACGGGGGGACCACAGTGGGGCTATTCAGGGGCTTCAAGAACTTCCTGATGCAGGGCGACTTAATCGTCATCGCGGTCGGCTTAGTTGTCGCGCTGGCCTTCAGCACCCTGATCAAGGCGTTCACCGACAACATCATCACCCCGCTGGTCAACGCGGCGGGCGGCAGCTCAGCGGGCGGCGGCCTGGGCTGGACGGTCAACGGCCAGCGGATCGACCTCGGCGCGTTCCTCTCGGCGATCATCTACTTCATCATCTTCATGGCCGTCGTCTACTTCCTGCTCGTGGTGCCCTACCGGTCCTACATGCGGCGCCGCGGCACGAAGGTTTTCGGTGAGTCGCCGCTGGTCCGGACCTGCCCGAGCTGCAAGTCGACCGATGTCCCGGCCGACGCCAGCCGGTGCAAGTACTGCACGACGGAGCTGACGGCGACCGCCTGATCACGGCCGGCACCGGGTCCCGCCCGGGCGCTGACCTGCGATCGAACCTGTGTTCTAATATCCCGATGGAAACATTGGCTACTCCCCGCCCTGAAGGGCGGGGATTCCGGCGGTCGCCCGCCGGGGTTCCTGGCTCACTGCGGTCTGCACGGGAGTTGCCTCGCCGTGTCTGACGTCCGCTCCGCAGGCATCACCGCCGTTTCCGGCGGCTGCCGCCAGCCCGGCGGCAAGAATGTTCCTCGCGGCGTTCAGGTCCCGGTCGTGCCGGGTGCCGCAGGCCGGGCACGCCCACCGGCGTGTCCCGAGGGGAAGCTCGGCGAGTACGAATCCGCACGCCGAGCACGTCTTGCTGGACGGGAACCACCGGCCGGCGACAACGACCTGGCGGCCGTGCCGCTGCGCCTTGTAGTCCAGCTGGCGCCGGAACTCGGCCCACCCGGTGCGGGAGATGGCGCGGGCCAGGCTGCGGTTGCGGACCATATTGCTGACGGCCAGGTCCTCGATGGCCAGGACGTCGAACCGGCGGATCAGGTCCGTGCTCGTCTGGTGCAGGAAGTCGCGGCGCGCATCAGCAACGCGGGCGTGCGCCCGGGCGACCTTCCGCGCGGCTCTGGCGCGGTTGGCGGAGCCTTTCTGGCAGCGGGCCAGCCGCCGCTGATATCGCTTCAGCCGCTGCTCATGCCGATCCATGTGCCGCGGATGCGGGATCCGCTGCCCGTCCGAAAGCACCGCGAAGTCCGTCAGCCCCAGGTCCATGCCCGCGGCTCCGCCGGTCGCGGGCAGCGGTACCGGGTCCGGGACGTCGGCGTGGAAGGTCACGAACCACCGGCCCGCCGCGTCGCGGGCCACGGTCACCGAGGTGGGGTTCAGCGCGGCCAGGTCGGTACCTGGCCAGGTCCAGACAACCTTCAGCGGCTCGCTCATCTTCGCCAGCCACAGGCCGGTGCCCTTCATCCGGAACGCCGACCTGGTGAAGGTGGCGGACTGGCGGCCGCGCCGCGACTTGAACCGCGGGTACCGGGCCCGCTTGGCGAAGAACGCCCGGAAAGCGGCGTGCTGGTGGCGCAGGGTCTGCTGGAGCGGCACGCAGGACACCTCGCCCAGCCACGCCAGGTCCGGGTCACGTTTCATTGCGGTCAGCGCCGCGTCCGTCTGCGCGTAGGAGGTGGAGGAGCGCTCGGCGGCGTACCGGGCCTGCCGGGCGGCCAGCGTCCGGTTCCAGACCACGCGGACGCACCCGAAGGTGCGGTTCAGCATGGCCTGCTGGTCCGCGTCCGGGTAGGCCCGGCACCGGTAAGCGGTCCGCATGGTCTCAGTATAAGACTTATTGCTCTAAGAGCACTCATATTCACTATGCCGTTCTTTCCCAGCCTGAAGGCCGAGGCACTTTGATGAAGACATTGGCGACCAGGCCGGCTTGGTGGAAATATCCGCCGGCCTGCAGCGCGGGGCACCCGTGGGCTCCGGGCCGCGTGATCGTGGGGTGGATGCCGTGCGACTGCCCTGATGCGATGCGCGAGCCGGGTCGTGGTCATCTGTGGGTCCGCTGCCGCGCCCCGGGCTGTACCTCGATCTGGTACCGGCCGCGGCACGCTGTTCCCGGCGATCCGGGCGCTGGCCCGGAGACCGGCTTACCGTCGCGCGAATCGCATCCCGGGCGGCTCCGGGCCGGGCTCGTACCCTGATAGGCGTGAGCCCCCTGCAGGCATGTCTCGTCGATGTCTACGAGACGATCCTGACGTGCGACTTCGGCAGGCACCGGAGCGAGCTTCCCGCGCTGGCCGGCGTCCCGGAGCGGGCCTGGCACCGGGAACTGACCGCGCGCGGTCCGGCGCTGAGCGACGGCCGGCTGTCGACGGCCGCGGCATTTGCGGAGATCCTGCGGGCCCTGGACGCCACCCCGCGGCCCGGCCTGCTGGAGCGCCTCGTTCGCCGGGACCGGGAACTGCTCCAGGCATCGGCCCGGCTGTTTGACGACACGATCTGGTTCCTGGAGTCGCTCCGGCACCGCAACGTCAAGATCGCGATCGTCAGCAACTGCCGGGACAACACGCGCAGCCTCCTGACCGAGCTGGGGGTCACCGCGCTGGCTGATGTCCTTGTCCTGTCCTGCGAGGCCGGCCACGCCAAGCCAGCGCCCCAGGTCTACCAGCACGCCCTGGACCAGCTCGGCGTCACGGCCGCCGCGTCGGTCTTCGTTGACGACCAGGTCCCGTACTGCGCCGGAGCGGCGGCAGCCGGCATCACCGCTATCCAGATCACCCGGCCCGGCGCCCCGGCAGGCTCGCCGGCCAGCCCCGGCCCGGCCGCCGCGGGGATGGCCCGGGTTGCCTCGCTGCGCGAGGCAGCTGCCCTGATCTGGCCGTCCGGCCGGCCCAGCTGACCGGCCCTGGCCCTCGCCTCATCCGCGTAGCTGACGGTCCCGGCCGTCGCCTCATCGGCGCGGCTGACCGCCTAGCTGCGCCTCATCTGCAGGGCTGAACCGGCCCGGCTGTCGCCCGGCCCGCCCGGCTGACCTCCCAGCTGATTGGTCACCGGCGTGCTGCCTGCTGCCTCCTCACGTATTAATAGTTGACATTGACTAGTCAGAACTGGATACTCAAGAGCGAGTACAGGAGACCTCGGAAGGAAACCCATGAGCAGCACGCAGATCACCGCACCGGCCGGACTCGCGACCGCCACTGCCGCCGGCCCGGCCCGGATCCACTCCGATCACGACACGGCCCGGCGCCTCGGCAGCTGGACCAGCGCCCGCGACTTCCAGATCCGGGCCCGGTACAGCTCCGTTCTGATTGACCTGCGCTCGCCGCAGATCCCGGACGGGGACCTGGAGGTGGAGCTGGACCTCGACCACGCGACCGTCAAGCTGCTGGTCGGCGAGAACACCGTCATCGACCAGCAGGACATCCGCTGGACGGGCCGCGGCCGGGTCAAGCAGACCTACCACCACAACCCGGCCGGGTCGGGCCGGGTGATCCGGCTCAGCGGGCCGGTCCGGCAGGGCGAGATCCGGATCAGCAGCGGCGGGATCGCTCAGCTCGCGGCGATCTGCACGCGCGAGTTCCTCGCCGATGCGCGCCGCGCGCACGCTGAGGGCCGCGCCCCGGAGCTGGACGACCCGGCCTGCACCCGCTAACCCGGCTCCGGCCCCTGCGGCACCGCGCCGCCGGCCGGCTCAGCCCGGCTCGGCCCGGCTCAGCCCGGCCCGGCCCGGCCGGGCCGGCCCGGCTGGCTGGCCCTGATCGCACCACGCACGGAAGGCAAGAGACAAGAGACGAGAGACGAGAGACGACATGACTACCGCACCGACCACCGGCGGACCCGCCGCCCAGCGCGCCGCAGCCGAGCCCGGAACTGGCTCCGTGACCTCCCGCGATGGCACCCGTATCGGCTACCTGAAGATCGGGCAGGGCCCGGCCGTCGTGCTGCTGCACGGCAGCTTCGAGTCCGCTCACAGTCACCTGGAACTGGCCCGCGGCCTGGCCGACACCTACACCTGCTACTTGCCGGACCGGCGCGGTCGCGGCCGGTCCGGGCCCTACCCCGCCGACTACGGCGTCCGGACGGAGGTGGAGGACCTGGCGGCCGTGCTGGCCGAGTCCGGCGCGCAGCGGGTCTTCGGCGTCAGCGCCGGCGGGCTGGCCGTGCTGATGGCAGCACGCACGCTACCCGGCATCCGCCAGGTCGCGGCCTACGAGCCCGCGCTGGTCCTGGACAAGGACCGGTACACCGGGTGGCTGAGCCGGTTCGACGCCGAGCTAGCCGCGGGCCGGACCTCGGCCGCGATGGTGACCAGCATGTTCGGCCTGGAGCTTGCCCCGCCGTTCTTCCGGGCGATCCCGCGGCGACTGCTGGCCGCGATGACCAGCATGGCCATGAACAGCGAGGACAAGAAGGCGGCCGCCGACGCGGTCACGATGCGCCAGCTCGCCCCGACGCTGCACTACGAGGGCATGCTGCTGGCCGAGCTGGCCGGGCAGGCCGACCTGTTCCAGCAGGTGCAGGCCGAGGTGCTGCTGATGAACGGGAGCAAGGGCCTGCCGTTCCTGCGGCCGGGCCTGGATGCGCTGGACGCCGCGCTGCCGCATAGCCGGCGGGTCGAGTTCGCCGGACTGGACCACGGCGGCAGCAGCGACGTCAGCCCGTCCAACCGGAACGGCCAGCCGGGGGCAGTCATCCCCGAGCTGCGCCGCTTCTTCGCCGACGCGGCCTGAGCACGCCACCGCGCAGCGGGGATAACGCGGTGGATCGGGCGGGCGTGCGCCCGCCCGATCCACCGCGTTCCCGGACCGATAGCCGGGCGCGGGCTCGACCGGTAGCCGGGCGCGGGCTCGACCGGCGGCCGGGCGCGGGCTCGACCGGTAGCCGGGCGCGGCCGCTGCCGGCCAGGTACCGGGCCAGCCAGATCCGGCTCAGGCGACGACGGTGGCGGCCGAGGAGCCATCGGGCAGGCGGCGCACTTCGAGCCGCTCGTACACCCGGTCCTTCAGGTCGGTGACATGGCTGACGATGCCCACCGCGCGGCCGCGGTCGCGCAGCTCGTCGATGACGGTCATCACCTGGTCGAGGGTCTGCCCGTCGAGGGTGCCGAAGCCCTCGTCGATGAACAGGGTGTCCAGCTCGACGCCGCCGGCCTCGGCGCGCACCACGTCGGCCAGGCCCAGGGCCAGGGCCAGGGAGGTGTAGAACGTCTCGCCGCCCGACAGCGACCGGGGACTGCGCTCCTCGCCCGTGTGCCGGTCGATGACGACCAGCGTCAGGCCGGTGCGCTGACGCCGGGACTCGGCCTCCTCGGTGCGGGCCAGCTCGTACCGGCCGGCCGACATCGCCGCCAGCCGCACGTTGGCCGCCTGCACCACCTGCTCGAACCAGCGCCGCAGCACGTACGTGGTCAGCGCGATCCGGCGGTGCCCGTCCATGCCCCGGGCCAGGCCGGCCAGCCGGATCACCGGGCCGGTCTCCTCCTCGGTCCGGTCGGCGGCCTCCTCGGCCGCTGTCAGCTCGGCCATCCGCTGGCCGAGCCGCTCCTCGCGCCTGGTGAGGTCCTGGTAGCTGGCCCGGGCCAGCCGTTCGGCCTCCTGCGCGGCGGCCAGGTCGGCGGCCGCGGCGTGCGCGGCTGCAGCGGCCGCAGCGGCCTGGCCGGGATCGAGGTCGGTCAGCTCATCGGTGCTGGCCGCGGCGGTCAGCCGGGCCATGGCGCTCTCCCACTCCGCGGCCTGTGCGGTCAGCCGAGCCTGCCCGGCCACCGGCAGCACCGCGGCGCGAGCGGCACTCAGCGAGGTCAGCCCGCTAGCGGTCAGCTCGCGCTCCGCGCGCAGCCGGGCCGCGTGCTCGCCCGCGCAGGCCTCGGCCAGGATGCCGAGTGCCTGGGCCAGGCTCCGGCTCGCCACGGCGGCCAGCTGCAGCGCCTGCTCGCGATCCGCAACCGACCCGAACCCGGCCGCTGCGGTGTCCAGCTCAGCGGCGAGCCGGGCCAGCTCGACGGCGACATCGCCCGCCTTCTGCCGCGCCGCCGCGACCTCGCCGGTGGCATCGACCAGCTCCTCGGCCAGCTGTTCCTGCTCAGCGCGCAGGTCGTCAGCCGCTGGTCCCAGCTGCTGCTCCTCTGCCGCTGCCTGCTCGGCCACCTGCACCCGCTCACTTCGCTCGGCCAGGGCGGCTTCCATCTGACCGGATGTCGCGCCGCCGGCCACCGCGCTCGCCTCGCTGGCCTCGGCGGCCACATCATCGCGCGCCTGCTGGGCCTGGTCGCGCTGCTGGGCGGCGGCATCACGGCGGCTGGCGGCCGCATCCACGTCCTCCGCTGAGACAGCATCGGCCAGGTGCGCGGCGGGCCCCGGGTGGTCGGTCGAGCCGCACACCGGGCACGGGCCGCCGTCGGCGAGCCGCTCGGCCAGCTCGGCGGCCATGTTCTCCAGCCGCTCCTCCATCGCGCGCTGGTGCGCGTCGACCGCGTCCTGGTGGGCATCAATCGCGGCCTGCCGGGCCGCCTCCAGCTCAGCGAGCTGGTCCCTCAGCTCCTCGGCGCGGACCGCCGCCGCCAGCTGCGCTTCGGCGGCAGCCTGCTGCTCGCGCGCCTGAGGCAGCGCGGCGGCGGCGGCCCTGGCGCCGTCAAGCCGCTCTTGCAGGACCGTGATCCTGGCCGGCAGCTCGTCCCGGGAGCGCTCCAGCGTGGTCACCCGCGTGGCTGCGGCCTCCGCCGCCGCGCGCAGGCCAGCCAGCACTTCCTCGGCAGCCGGCCGCGCCGCCTCGGCTGCGACCAGGTGCTCCAGCGCCGCCGCCTGCCGCTCACCGTCCTCGGCCCAGGCGGCCGCCGCAGCGGCGTGGGCCGCCGCGGCCCGGCCACCATCAGCACCGGGGTCGCCCGGGGCGATCCCCGCCCCGGCCGGCGCCGCACCGGCCCCCGCCGCACCGGCCCCCGCAGCACCATCGGAGCCGTGGCGGCTGACCAGCCAGGCGCGCAGCTCGACGCCGGCCGGGCCGCCGGGCCACTCGTCCAGTTCCTGATCCAGAACCGCGGTCACCCCGGCGAGCGACGTTTGCGCCGCCCGGCACACCTGTTCGGCCTCATCCAGGGCGGTCAGCAGCGGCCGGACCGGCTCGGCCTGGCGGGCAGCGGTCAGCTGCGCCATCAGCTGCTCGTGGCCGGGCCGGGTCGCCTCGTGCGCGGCCAGCCGGCCCAGCGCCGCGGTGAGCCGGGTCATCAGCTCCGCCTGCCGCCGGGCGGCGGCCTCGGCCTGCTGCGCCCCGGTGAGCCCGGTCACGGCGATCTCCAGGCCCGCGCGACTCACCTCGATCGTCTGGGCCAGCTCGGCGGAGAACTCCTTCAGCCAGGTCGCTCGGTCGGTCCGGCCGGCCGCCAGCAACTCGCCGCGCACTACAGCGTCCAGGCCGGCCGCCTCAGCAGCGGCGGACACGCAGTTACCGATCGCTTCGTGGGCCGCCTTCCGCGCCTGCGTTGCCTCCTGCTTGCCGCGCTCCAGCTCGCTGGTGATCCGGTCGTAGAGCTGGGTCCGGAACAGCCTGGTCAGCAGCGCCCGCCGGTCATCGTCGCTGCTGCGCAGGAACGTCGCGAACTCGCCCTGCGGCAGCAGCATGACCTGGGTGAACTGGTCGCGGTTCAGCCCGACGATCTCGGTGATGAGCTCGCCGGCCTCGGCCTTGTTCGCCGACAGGCTCGTCCACCGGTTGTCGCTGCGGCGCTCCAGGTGGACCTGGGCGTGCTGGACGGTGAACCCGCCGCCGCGGCGCTTGGGCCGCTGGTACTCCGGCGAGCGGTGCACCCGGTGCCGGACGCCGCCGATGCTGAACTCCAGCGTGACCGACGGCTCGGCATCCGGCGGGGCGAAGTGCGAGCGCAGCCGGTCCCCGGCGGAGTCGCTGCCCGCCAGGCCGCCGTACAGGGCGAAGGTGAGGGCGTCCAGGATCGTGGTCTTGCCCGCCCCGGTCGGGCCCTCGAGCAGGAACAGCCCGCTGGCGGCCAGCCGGCTGAAGTCGATGCGCTGCCGGGTCGCGTACGGCCCGATCGCCTCTAGCTCCAGGGTGTGCAGCCGCATCAGCCCGCCGCCTCGGCGTGCTCGGCGGTCTCCACCGCGCCGCGCAGCACCTGCCGCTCGGCGTCGTCCGGCGCGGTGCCGCCGGCGTACTCGACGAACAGGCCGCAGATCTCCGCCGGGTCGGTGGCGCGGGCCAGCGCCTGCAGGTCGGCCGTGGCGCTCACCAGGCCGCCCTCGGGCGCGAAGTCCAGCACCAGGGTGTGCGGCCACTTCTCGCGCAGCCGCTCCATCGGGGCCGCGGGCCGCTGCGCGTCGGTCAGCACCGCCTTGACCCAGGCTCCGGCCAGCTCGGCCAGATCGCCGTCGGCGCGGGCCAGCAGGTCCTCGATCCGGCCGCGCACCTCGCGCAGCGGCCGGGGCACCGGCGCGGGCAGCAGCTCGGCGCGCGCCTGCCCGGCCGCGTCGATGTCGACCAGCGTGACCGACTTGCGGTGATCCTTCTCCGAGAACGAGAAGGCCAGCGGCGACCCGCTGTACCGGGCCAGCCCCGGCCCGGCGGCCGCGCCCTCGGCCGCGTCCGCCGCCGGGCGGGGCAGCTGTGCGCCGACCACCTGCGGGCCGTGCAGGTGACCGAGTGCCACGTAGCTGGCACCGCCGAACACCGCAGCCCGGACATCTCCGATGCCGCCCACCCGGATGTCGCGCTCGGACTCTGAGGCGGCCGCTCCGGTGACGAACGCGTGCGCCGCGATCACGACCCGGCTGATGCCGCGCCGGGCGGCATCGGCATGGATCCGGGCCGCCGCGGCGGCCAGCACCGCGGCGTGCGAGCGCTCGGTGACGCCCAGCTCCGCCATGACCGCGTCCGGCAGCAGGTACGGCACGCCGTACAGGGCCACCTCGCCGCCGTCGTCGGTCAGCACGACGGGCTTGTCCAGGTCGGCGACGGAGGTGCGCAGGTGAATGCCGGCCGCCTCGCTCAGGCCGGCCGCGAACCCGAGGCGGACCGCCGAGTCATGGTTCCCGCTGGTGATGAGCATCGGGATGCCCGCCCGGGCGAAGGCCACCAGCGTGGCATCCAGCAGCGTCACGGCGTCGACCGGCGGGACGGCCCGGTCGTAGACGTCGCCGGAGACCAGTACGGCGTCCGCCTGCCGGGCCAGCGACTCGGCGAGCAGCCAGTCCAGGAACTCGCCCTGGTGCGCCAGCAGGCTCTCGCCGTGCAGGGTGCGCCCCAGGTGCCAGTCCGAGGTGTGGATCAGCCGCGCCATGGACGTCCGCCAGTTGCCGGGGCCGGCGGCCAGATCGGCGGCACAGCGGGCTGTGCGCGCCTGGCGGGCCGCGCGGCCAGGGGGTTTCGTGACCGTGGCCATCATGCCGGGCGGCTGCGACAGTTCGGGGCATCAGTGTCCGGCGTGTCGCGGCGTTTGCCAGACTGTCCGCCATGCAGACCCTGGTTGTTGATCACCCGCTTGTGGCGCACAAGCTCACCGCCCTGCGCGACTCCCGCACCGAGACCCCGACCTTCCGGCGGCTGGCCGACGAGCTGGTCACGCTGCTCGCCTACGAGGCCACCCGCAACGTCCGGGTCGAGCCGGCGACCGTGCCCACCCCGATCGAGGCGGCTACGGGGGTCCGGCTCTGCCGGCCGGTGCCGCTGGTCGTCCCGGTGCTGCGGGCCGGCGTCGGGATGCTCGACGGCATGATCCGGCTGCTGCCCAATGCCGACGTGGGCTTTGTCGGCATGGCCCGCGACGAGCAGACGCTGAAGGCCACCACCTACGCCACCCGGCTGCCGGAGGACCTGTCCGACCGGGAGGCGTTCGTCCTGGACCCGATGCTGGCCACCGGCGGCACGCTGGAGGCGGCCATCGAGATCCTGGTGGCCCGCGGCGCGGCGGCCGTCACCGCGGTGTGCCTGCTGGCCGCGCCGGAGGGCATCGCCCGCATCGAGCAGGCCTTCCCCAGTGACACACCGGTGCCGGTCCGGGTGGTGACAGCGGCCGTGGACCGGGAACTAAACGAACAGGGCTATATCGTGCCAGGCCTGGGCGATGCGGGCGACCGGCTGTTCGGCGCAGTCTGAGCGCACCGGCCGCGCCGCCCGACCGGGCCCGGCGACGGCAGGGTCCCGGCAGCAGCCCCGGCGGGCGGCCGGGACAGAAGACGACGGAGGTAGGAACTGTGCGGATCTTCAGCAGCCTGGCCGAGTTCGCCGCCGAGGCGGGCCAGGAGCTGGGTTACAGCGAGTGGCATGAGGTGACCCAGGCGCAGGTATCGGCGTTCGCCGACGCCACCGGCGATCACCAGTGGATCCACATCGACCCTGAGCGGGCCAGGAGCGGGCCATTCGGCACCACGATCGCGCATGGCTACCTGACCTTGTCCATGCTGCCGGTGCTGGCCAGCGAGATCTACCGGGTCGAGAACCTGGCCATGGGCGTCAACTACGGGCTGGACCGCGTCCGCTTCCCGTCGCCGGTACCGGTCGGCTCGCGGATCCGGGCCGGCGCCGTCCTGCGCGAGGTCAAGGAGACCCACCTGGGCCTGCTGTGCTACAGCCGGGTCACCGTGTCGATCGAGGGCCAGGCCAAGGCCGCCTGCGTGGCGGACACGGTCTCGCTGCTCGTTCCCGCCGCGACCAGCGAGGCCACCAGCGATAACGGATCCGCAGCCGGGGCCGCCTGACCGCCCCAGCCCGGCCCGGCGCCGGGCCCCGCGCCGGCCAGCGCCCCGCCGGAAGCTGCCGGCCAGCCTCCGGCGCGCCCGCCCGGCCGGGCTAGATCCCGGCCGGGTGCCAGAAGGTCTTGATCTCCAGGAACGCAGTGAGCCTGCGGGTGCCCGGCGGCGCCGCCCAGTCCTCGCCCGGCACCGGGCGCAGCACCCGCTTGAGGTTGGCCGCGGCCAGCCGCTCCAGCTCGACCGCCGCCTCCGGGCCGGCCCCGGACAGGTCGATGGCATCCACGTCCATGTGCCCGGCCAGCACCGGGGCCAGCTCGGCGGCATACCCGGTGAGCACGTTGACCACGCCGCCGGGCACGTCGGAGGTGGCCAGCACCTCGGCCAGCGTGATGGCCGGCAGCGGCCGGCCCGGGCTGGCGACGACCACGGCGGTGTTGCCGGTGGCGATGACCGGGGCCAGGACGCTGACCAGGCCGAGCAGGCTGGACTCCGGCGGCGCGATAATGGCGGCCACGCCGGACGGCTCGGGCACGCTGAAGTTGACGTACGGCCCGGCCACGGGGTTGGCCGCCCCGGTGACCTGGGCCACCTTGTCGGTCCAGCCCGCGTACCAGACCCACCGGTCGATGGCCGCGGCGACCTGCTCGCGCGCGGCGCGCGGCCGGGCCCCCTCGGCCGCCGCGATCTCGGCCTCGAACTGGGCGGCCCGGCCCTCGAGCATCTCGGCCACCCGGTACAGGACCTGGCCGCGGTTGTAGGCCGTCGCGCCCGACCAGCGCCCGAAGGCGCCCCGGGCCGCCCGGACCGCATCCCGCGCGTCCTTGCGCGAGGCCCGGGCCGCGTTCGCGAGCAGCTCGCCGCCGGGCGTGTGCACGGGGTAGGACCGGCCCGACTCCGACCGCGGGAAGGCCCCGCCGACAAACAGCTTGTAGGTTTTGCGCACATCCAGCCGGGTCCGGGCGGAGCCACCGGCCCCGGCGGCTGCGCCGTTCGCAGCCACCCCGGCCGCCGGCTGAGGTGCATCCGGCTGAGGTGCATCCGGCTGACCCACGTCGGCCGGAGCTGCGGCCGGGCGGCGGGCAGCGTCGCGCTCCGTCACGGCGCGCCGAGGCGCGGCGGTGCCAGCCGGGCGACGGGCCGCTTTGCCGCCGCTCTTGCCGGACTTCCCGGCGGCCGCCTTCTTGCCCTCCGCGTGGTCAGGCATCGAGGTACGCGGCCAGCCCGTGCCGGCCGCCCTCCCGCCCGTACCCGGACTCCCGGTAGCCGCCGAACGGGCTGGCCGGGTCGAACTTGTTGAAGGTATTGGCCCAGATCACGCCGGCGCGCAGGCGCTGGCCCAGCCACAGGATCCGGCTGCCCTTCTCGGTCCAGACGCCGGCCGACAGGCCGTAGGGCGTGTTGTTGGCTTTGGTCACGGCTTCCTCGGGGGTGCGGAAGGTGAGGACGGACAGCACCGGGCCGAAGATCTCCTCACGGGCGATCCGGTGCGACTGGCTGACTCCGGTGAAGATGGTGGGCGCGAACCAGAACCCGCGCTCGGGCAGCTGGCACGGCGGCGACCAGCGCTCGGCGCCCTCCGCCTCACCGGAGTCGGACAGCTCGCGGATCCTGGTCAGCTGGTCGCGTGAGTTGATGGCGCCGATGTCGGTGTTCTTGTCCAGCGGGTCGCCGAGCCGCAGGGTGGTCATCCGGCGGCGCAGCCGCTCCAGCACGGTGTCGGCGACGGACTCCTGGACCAGCAGCCGCGAGCCCGCGCAGCAGACGTGCCCCTGGTTGAAGAAGATTCCGTTGACGATGCCCTCGATGGCCTGATCCAGCGGGGCGTCGTCGAACACGACGTTGGCGGCCTTGCCGCCGAGCTCGAGAGTGAGCTTCTTGCTGGTTCCGGCGACCGCGGCGGCGATCTGGCGGCCGACCTCGGTGGAGCCGGTGAAGGCGATCTTGTGCACGCCGGGGTGGGCGACCAGGGCGGCCCCGGCTGCCCCGGCGCCGGTCACGACGTTGACGACACCGGGCGGCAGGCCGGCCTGCTGGCATACCTCGGCCAGCAGCAGGGCGGTCAGCGGGGTGGTCTCGGCGGGCTTGAGCACGCAGGTGTTGCCGGCGGCCAGGGCGGGCGCCAGCTTCCAGGCCGCCATCAGCAGCGGGAAGTTCCACGGGATGACCTGGCCGGCCACGCCCAGCGGGCGCGGCGCGGGCCCGAACCCGGCGTGCTCCAGCTTGTCCGCCCAGCCGGCGTAGTAGAAGAAGTGCGCGGCGGCCAGCGGGATGTCGGTGTCGCGGGACTCGCGGATGGGCTTGCCGTTGTCCAGGCTCTCCAGCACCGCGAACTCGCGGGCCCGCTCCTGCAGGATGCGAGCGATCCGGAACAGGTACTTGGCGCGCTCGGCGCCGGGCAGCGGCCGCCACGACTGCTCGAACGCGGCGGTGGCCGCGGCCACCGCCCGGTCGATGTCGGCCTGGCCGGCCTCGGCCACCTGCGCCAGCTGCTCCTCGGTGGCCGGGTTGACGGTGGCGAACTGGCGGCCGTTCGCGGCGGGCGCGAACTCGCCGTTGATGAACAGCCCGTACTCGGGGGCGATGCTGACGATGTCGCGTGCTTCCGGCGCGGGCGCGTAGGTCCAGCCGGGGTCGGCCAGCTGCAGCGCGCCGTCGGCGCCGTCCGCGGCGGGCGGGCCGGGCGGGCTGGATCGGGTTCGGGCCATCGGTGAGGGAGCCTCCGCTAGTCCACGGTGAAGTAATCGGGCCCGGCGTACCGGCCGGTGAGCTGCTTGGAGCGCTGCATGAGCAGGTCGTTGAGCAGGCTGGAGGCGCCGATCCGGAACAGCGCCGGGGTCAGCCAGCGCGGCCCCGCGGTCTCGTTGACCAGCACCAGGTAACGGATGGCGTCCTTGGCGGTCCGGATCCCGCCGGCCACCTTGACTCCCACCTGACGGCCGCCCGTCAGCTCGAAGTCCCGGACCGCGGACAGCATGACCTGGGCCACGGGCAGCGTCGATGCGGGCGACACCTTGCCGGTGGAGGTCTTGATGAAGTCGGCCCCGGCCAGCATGGCCAGCCAGGAAGCGCGGGCCACGTTGTCCAGGGTGGCCAGCTCCCCGGTCTCCAGGATCACCTTGAGGTGGGCCGGACCGCAGGCCTCGCGGACGGCGCGGATCTCGCTGAAGACCTGGCCGTACCGGCCGGCCAGGAACGCGCCCCGGTCGATCACCATGTCAATCTCGTCGGCCCCGGCCCGGACGGCGTCCTCGGTGTCGGCCAGCTTGACCGCCAGCGAGGCCCGGCCGGACGGGAACGCGGTGGCCACCGACGCCACCGCGACGGTGCTGCCGGCCACCTCCCGGCGCGCGAGCTCCACCAGGTCGGGGTAGACGCAGACGGCGGCCACGGGCGGCACGGCCGGGTCCTGCGAGTCGGGCCGCCGGGCCTTGGCGCACATGGCTGCCACCTTGCCCGGGGTGTCGGCGCCCTCCAGGGTGGTCAGGTCCACGGTGCGGATGGCCAGGTCCAGGGCGGCCATCTTGGCGTCTTTCTTGATCGACCGGGTGGCCAGCGCGGCGACCCGGCCGGCGACCCCGACCTCATCGATGCCGGGCAGCCCGTGCAGCACCTGCCGCAGGGCAGCGTCGGACATCTCGGGCCGGGAGGCCACCAGGCCGGCGGCATCCAGCGCCCAGCCGCCCGAGGCGGTGCCCGGCCCGGCGGAGCGGCCTGGCTCGGTTATCGACTCGATTCCCACGCTATGAAGCTACCTCCCGCCGGTTTGTCTGCCCACGGCCCCTGCCGCGCCCGGGCCTGGGGCGGCGGGGCGGGCGGCCGCCTGCGGTCAGCCGACGCTGCCGAGGCGGGCGGCGCGGGCGGTGGCGAAGCCCGGCTTGATGACGGTGTTGATGAGCCGCAGCCGCTCGTCGAACGGCGCGAACGCGCTTTTCATCGCGTTGGTCGTCAGCCACTCGATGTCGCCCCAGCCGTACCCGAACGCCTCCGACAGCGCGTGGAACTCCGACGACAGCGTGACGCCGCTCATCAGCCGGTTGTCGGTGTTGACCGTGACCCGGAAGGCCAGGTCGCGCAGCAGCCCGATCGGGTGCTCCTTGATGGAGGGCGCCGCGCCGGTCTGCACGTTCGAGGTCGGGCACATCTCCAGCGGGATCCGCTTGTCCCGCACGTAGCTGGCCAGCCGCCCGAGCTGGGCCCGGCCGTCCTGCTCGACCTGGATGCCGTCGATGATCCGGACGCCGTGACCGAGCCGGTCGGCGCCGCACCACTGCACCGCCTCCCAGATCGACGGCAGCCCGAACCCTTCCCCGGCGTGGATCGTGATGTGGAAGTTCTCCCGCGCCACGTACTGGAACGCGTCCAGGTGCCGGCTCGGCGGGAAGCCGGCCTCGGCCCCGGCGATGTCGAACCCGACCACGCCGGCGTCGCGGTGCCGGACCGCCAGCTCCGCGATCTCCAGCGACCGGGCTGCCGTGCGCATCGCGGTCAGCAGCGCGTAGACCGTGATCGGCCGGCCCGCGCTGCCGCGCCGGAAGCCCTCCAGCACCGCCTCCACCACCTGGTCCAGGCTCAGCCCGCGGGTCAGGTGCAGCTCCGGCGCGAACCGGACCTCGGCGTACACCACGCCGTCGGCGGCCAGGTCCTCGGCGCACTCGGCCGCGACCCGGATCAGCGCCTCGCGGGTCTGCATCACCCCGACCGTGTGCTGGAACGCCTCCAGGTACAGCTCCAGCGAGCCGCGCCGGGCGACCTCGCCCATCCATGCGGCCAGCTCCCCGGCATCAGTCGCCGGCAGGCCGCTATACCCGGTTTCGGCGGCCAGCTCGACGATCGTGGCCGGGCGCAGCCCGCCGTCGAGATGGTCGTGCAGCAGCACCTTGGGTACCTGGCGGATCTCCGCGAGCGTGACAGCCATGAGCGACATTCTCACAGATCCATTTTCGGCGAGCCTGCTCACCCGCGAGGTCAGGTGCCGATCCGCTCCAGGACGGCCGACGGGCGTGCTGGCGGCCGCGCACCTATCTCGATGGCACTTTCCAGGGCAGTAACGGCACGGCCGAAGCGGGTCTCGTCCTCAGCACGCAGCTCCAGCACGGGGTCACCCGCGGCCACCCGGTCGCCGGGCCGGGCCAGGCAGACGACTCCGGCCGCGGCGCTCACCGCGTCCTCCTTCCGGGCCCGGCCTGCCCCGAGCCGCCAGGCCGCCACCCCGACGGCCCGTGCGTCCAGCCGCCGCACGAACCCGGACTCAGCCGCCCGTACGACCATCGTGTGCGGTGCGATGGGCAGTTCCGCGTCCGGATCGCCGCCCTGGGCCCTGATCATGCCCCGGTAGGCCGCCAGCGCCCGGCCGCCGGCCAGCGCGGCGGCCGGGTCGGCGTCGACTCCGGCCAGCGCGAGCATCTCGCGAGCCAGGGCCAGGGTCACCTCGACCAGGTCGGCCGGGCCCTCGCCGCGCAGGGTGGCCACCGATTCGGTGACCTCGACCGCGTTGCCCGCGGCCCGGCCCAGCGGCTCATCCATCCGGGTCAGCAGGGCGCTGGTGCGCACCCCGGCCGCCTCGCCGAGCTCCACCATCGTGGCGGCCAGCTTCCGTGCCGAGCCGATGTCGGGCATGAACGCGCCGCTGCCCACCTTCACGTCCAGGACCAGCGCGGCCGTGCCCTCGGCGATCTTCTTGGACATGATCGAGCTGGCGATCAGCGGAATCGACTCGACCGTCCCGGTGACGTCGCGCAGTGCGTACAGCCGCCGGTCGGCGGGCGCCAGGCCAGCCCCGGCGGCGCAGATGACGCAGCCCACCTCGCGCAGCACGCGGACGATCTCGGCGTTGTCCAGGCTGGCCCGCCAGCCGGGAATCGACTCCAGCTTGTCCAGGGTGCCGCCGGTGTGGCCCAGGCCGCGGCCGGACAGCTGCGGCACCGCGGCCCCGCAGCTGGCTACCAGCGGGGCCAGGATCAGCGAGACCTTGTCGCCGACCCCGCCGGTGGAGTGCTTGTCGACGGTGGGGGCGGGCACGGCGGACAGGTCCAGCCGCTCCCCCGAGGCGATCATCGCGGCCGTCCAGGCCTGCAGCTCATCAGAATCCAGGCCGCGGAAGACGATGGCCATCAGCAGGGCCGACATCTGCTCGTCGGCGATCTGCCCGGCGGTGTAGGTGCTGATCAGCCACTCGATGTCGGAGTCCGGCAGGATCTGGCCGTCGCGCTTGGCCCGGATCAGGTCAACGACGTCAGGCACCGGCGCCGCCCTCGCCGTCGGCCGCGCGGCGGCCGGCCAGCTCGGCCGGGTCGAACGCACCGGGCAGCAGGTCGCCCAGCCGCCGCGGACCGCCGTCGTTGTCCAGCAGCAGTTCCGGGCCGCCCGCCTCCAGCAGCAGCTGCCGGCACCGGCCGCACGGAACCAGCGGCGCGCCGTCACCCGCCACGACACTGACCGCCGTCAGCTGGTCGTGGCCGGCCGCGTGCAGGGCCGAGACCAGCCCGCACTCGGCGCACAGCGTCAGCCCGAACGAGGCATTCTCCACGTTGCAGCCGGTGACCACGGCCCCGCCGGGGGTCAGCCCGGCAGCGCCGACGCTCAGCCGGGAGTAGGGGGCGTACGCGCGGCCTGCCACCTGCGTAGCGGCAGCGCGCAGCGCGGCCCAGTCGATGCTCATGCACCCTCCGGGTGATCTTGGCCGGGCCAGGCGGCCCGACCTGCGGGTCTCAATTGTGCAACAGGGCATCCCGGAGACGATTTCCGCCTTTCGCGCGACTACCTCCGCAGTTAGCCTTCGGGCATCCCTTGGGGGGGATATACCGGACTCACGCATCCTGGGCCAGGATGTGCTGGCGATCCGCGGGTCTTGTCCGCAGCGTCGTGGCTGCTTTGACGTAGGAGGTATCGGTGAGAGCGATTCTCAGGACTGCCGCGGCAGTCAGCGCCATCGCGCTGCTGGCGGCGTGCGGGTCCAAGACGCAGGCTCCGGGCGCTAACTCGAGCGCGTCTGGCTCGTCCTCGGGCGGCACCCCGGCCGCCAGCAAGTTCCTGGGCTGCATGGTGACCGACACCGGCGGCATCGACGACCGGTCCTTCAACGCCTCGTCCTGGCAGGGCATGCAGGAAGCGGTGCAGGCCGACCCGGACGTCCAGGTCAAGTACCTGCAGTCGCAGTCCAGCAGCGACTACACCCCGAACATCAACGCCTTTATCGCCAAGAAGTGCGGGATCATCGTCACGGTCGGGTTCCTGATGGGGGACAACACCCAGGCCGCCGCGAAGGCCAACCCGGATCAGAAGTTCGCGATCGTGGACTACAGCTACTCCCCCGCGCTCACGAATGTCGACGCACTGGTGTTCAACACCGTGCAGGACGGTTTCCTCGGCGGCTACCTGGCGGCGGGCATGTCCAAGACCGGCGTGGTGGCCACCTTCGGCGGCCAGAAGCTGCCCACGGTGACCATTTACATGGACGGCTTCTGGGACGGCGTGCAGTACTACAACTCGCAGAACCACAAGAACGTCAAGGTGCTGGGCTGGAATGAGAAGACCCAGCGCGGCAGCTTCACCGGCAACTTCACCAACCAGACGACCGGCCAGAACCTCACCCAGACCTTCATCTCCAGCAAGGCCGACGTGATCTTCCCGGTGGCCGGCAACGTCGGCCTCGGCGCGGCCAAGGCCGTGCAGAACGCCGACGCGCAGGCTGGCTCGCAGAAGGTCAACATGATGTGGGTGGACACCGACGGCTGCATCAGCGCGGCGCAGTACTGCAAGTACTTCATCACCAGCGTGACCAAGGGCATCCAGGCCTCGGTCAAGGCGGCGGTGCTGGCGGCGGCGCACAACACGTTCCAGGGCGGCAACTACATCGGCACGCTGGCCAACCAGGGCGCCGTGCTCTCGCCGTTCCACGACTTCTCCAGCAAGGTCCCGGCCTCGCTGTCGTCGCAGCTGGACAAGATCAAGGCCGACATCATGAGCGGCAAGATCAAGCCGGCCACCAAGTCCCCGGTGTAACCCGCTGAATTCTCACCACCTGGCCCGTGGCCAGGGCGGCAGGTGCCGCC
>DASXDJ010000046.1:0-90507 GCA_036490755.1 Streptosporangiaceae bacterium | reverse complement strand
CCCGGCTCCAGCCGCGAGCCGCCGCTGCGGTCGTCCGCGCCGCTGGCCGGTTCCGGGCCAGGGCCAGCCCGGCGCCCGATGCGCCTGCCACCGCTACCGCGCACGCCGCCACCGCCAGCCATGCCTTCATCCGGCGCGGCTGCGCCAGGCCAGCCGCTCGTCCTCGCCCTCGTTGTATCCGCCTGTCGCCCGTAGTCAGAAAGACGCGCGGGCGACGGGCCGGGTTGGCCCGCGCCGCCACCCCGGGCGCCGTCGCGCCAGGTGCCGGGAACGCCGGCCAGTAGGAGCCCTGTTTCTTCGCCGCTGTGCCGCCGCAGGTCAACGGCCGGCATTGTTGCGTTGGTCGATCGCCAGGCAAGACAGAGCACGGTAGCGGAGATGGCCGGCCATCAGATTGCCGTCGTGAGCTGGTCGAATGCTGTACGGATCTGGTGACGGGCGGGGACGTCAGGGACGAGTTCGCAGGGGCCGCGGCGGAGGTTCTGCACGAATGCCTGCCCGGCGGCCATGATCCGGGCGGACCGGTGGCGCTTCAGGCCGCGCATCGGCCGGAGCCGGGCTTTTAGCCTTCCGAGGTCGGTCTCGACCGGGTTGTTCTCGTAGCGCTCGAAAGCGTGCAGCGCGGAGGGGATCAGTTCGTCAAGGACCCGCGGACAGGCCGGGGCCCGGTCGGCGGTGACCCCGGCCGGGACGGTGCCCGCGCGCAGCGCGGGTGAAGAACCGCCGGGCGGCGGCGGCCAGGTCACGCCGCTTCGACAGCAGCACTTCGATGACCTGGCCGTGCTGGTCGATCGCCCGGTACAGGTAAGTCCAGCGGCCGGACACCTTGATGTATGTCTCGTCGGCGAACCAGCGGACGCCGGGAGCGCGGCGGCACAGGCGGGCAGCCTCGATGAACTCGGGCGTGAACCGCTGCACCCAGCGGCAGACGGTCACGTGATCAACTGTCACGCCCCGCTCGGCCAACAGCTCCCCGACATCCCGGCAGGACAGGCCGTAGCACAGGTACCAGCGGACCGCGACCGCGATCACCTCCGGCGAGCCGGAAGCCAGCGAACACCGAGGAGCGGCGCGACGACGTCATCGCTCCAGTCTCCAGGCCACCACACTTCGGCCAACGCAACACTGCCCGTTCACCTACTGCAGGGTCAAAAACGACGAGCGCGACGCTGTTGACCTGGCTGACCCGCTACCGGATCAAGCTGGTGCGGCAGCTGATCAGCGACCCGGGCGACGAGATCACCCTGCTGGACACGGTGCTCGCCGGCCTGCTCGGCCACCACGACGGGTACTGCGCGATCCAGGCCTGCCGGGCCTCGGCGCACGGCCAACGTCGGGCTCCAGGCCGTTAGGGCTGCATGGCGTCATCCCTGGTGCAGCTTCTCGCCGCTGGCAGGCTTCGGTTGGGCGAGCATCTCGATGAGGTCACCGCGGGCGCGGGCGACCCGCGACCTGATCGTGCCCACGGGGCAGCCAGCTACCTCGGCGGCCTCCTGGTAGGTCATACGGAGCAACTGGGTCAGCGCGAATGCTGCCCGCCGGTCGGGCTCCAGCCGGCCGAGGAGATCGGTGACCGTGACCACCTCCGCGGTATCAGGCGCGACCGGGACGGGCCCGCTCCAGCAGGGAAGAGACGCGTCCCGGCGGCGCTTGGTCCGGGATCGCAGCTCGTCCATGCAGACATGACGGGCGATGGCCAGCAACCAGGCCCGCGCCGGGGCCTCGCCGCGGTATCGGCGAAGCGCCTGCGCACAGCGAGCATAAGTTTCCTGCACCAGATCGTCGGCCGCTTGCACGTCCACCAGACCAGCACAGAACCGCCGGACCTCGCTGTAGCTGGCATCGATGAACGCCTCGAACGCGCCCGGCTCACCAGCCACGGCGGCCTGAGCCAGTGCGGTGAACTCGTCCACGCCGCCAACGTACTCCCCGGGGGAAAGACGCCACATCCTTGCCGCTATGTGGGGATGTCGGCGGCCCGGGCCGTAGCCGTGGGCTGGCGGTGCTGGCCGATCCGTCCGGCGGGCGAGGGGCGCGGCACAGGCTTGCGGCCCCGGCGCTGCTCACTGGCGCGGACAGGGGAAGCCGCGCGGCACCGCCTCCAGCCTGGGCCGGGACGGGAGGGCCACCTGGATGATTTGCTGCCCGCCGCCGGGACCGGCCCGTCTCAGGGCCCGCGCACCGTGAACGTCACGGTGGTGGCCACGGAGGGACGCCAGGGCAGGTGATTGGGCTGGACAAACTCGGCCCGCAGCAGGTGCCGCCCCGGCCTGAGAAGAGGGATGGCGTGATCCATCATGCTGTTGCGGCCGGGCACCGGCTGGATCGACACGATCTTGCCGTCGACGTACAGGTGGAGCCACCCGGGCAGGGCCTGCGGGGCAACCGTTTCCCCAGGGCTGGCGGCGGTGATCCTGACCTTGACGTGGAGAGTAGGCGTACGGATGACCTGGCCGTTCGCTGGCCTGAGGATGACGATCCGGCCGTGGCTGGCCGGCTGCGGGGACGCGGACGGCGCCGGGGACGCAGGCGCTGCCGGGCCATGGTGGCCGCACGCGGCGCACGACAAGACCAGGGCCGCTGCGGTGAGGTAGGCCCGCGCCCGCCTGGTCACGAGTGCCCCCTCTTTCTCACGGGCACCGCCAGGGTGCTCGCCGTCAGGGGACCTGACGGGCGGCACCGAGCCGCGGCGGCGCTCGCCGGGGAAGCGGTCAGCCAGTCTGCGGCCTGATGTGAACGTAGGGAGTGTCATGGGGCCACCCGGAACCGCACCGAGGCCGTCACCGGCGGGTTGAAGGGCCCGTGATCGGTGGCCACGAACTCGGCCTTGAGCTCATGACTGCCCGGGGTGCCATCGATCGTTGTGGAGGTCGTGTACGTCATGGCGGCGAGCTCACCGTCCAGGTAGAGGTGGATGTGCCCCTTGTCCGGGGACAGCTGGGTAGATGTCTGGCTGACGATGCGAGCACCGGTCACCCGGAGCCGGACCCGGATAACGGCCGGGTTTCCCTGGAAAACCTGTCCCGATACCGGCGAGAAGATGGCGATCGTGGCGTTCGTCGACGGTCGCACCGCCGCGGGCCTCACGCCGAGTCTGGACGGCACGACGAATGCCAGCACTAGGGCCGCCACGGCCAGCAGGCCCACGGCCCGGCTGGCGACCGGGCGCCCGGCTACGCGCACGTTCCGCAGCCGGACGGCGGTACAGACGAGCCCGAAGCTGCCAATAAGAAAGATCGTTTCTACAGCGTTCTGCCCAGCCGTGTGCCCGCCCGCATGGGCGAGCACCCCTCCCGCGCGGGTGAGAACACCGGCCGGAGTGTGCATCAGGCGCACGCCGAACGAGCCCGGAACGGCGGGCAGCAGCCGCGCTAGCACCGCCTCACCGCTCAATGGTCTGGGAGTAGTACCCGGACAGCGGCTGCCCGCCTGGCCCGGTGGCGTCAATGCGGAAGGTCCACCGTCCAGGCGTGAGGTGCAGGTTCGCGGCGAAGTGCCCCTTGGGGTCGAACCGGATCAGTCTCAGGGGCTGGGCGGCACCCCCCGGGGCGATGGCCTCGGCCCGGGCGGCGGTGACGTGCGCCTCGCTGCCCGATGGCCGGAAGAAGGTGAAGTGGGCAACGCCAGCTCTTAGCTGGACCGGGTCCAGGTAGCCCTGCATGCTGTACCCGTCGGCCAGCTTAATCGTGTAGAGCGTCGGCTGGCCAGCCGCCCGTGACACGGCGATCTGCTCGGGCGGCAGCTGGGTGCGAAGCCGCAGCGGGACGTCGACGGCGGTCGCCGCCTCCTGGACGACGACGTCGATGTCCCACTGGCCGTCGATCGACAGGTTCGTGCCCCGCCCGGTCCAGGTGCCGTCTGTGCCCCGGGCGAGGTTGAGGGCGGAGGCCACGGCCGGGTTGCTATGCAGTGAGAACTCCAGCCGGACACCACGGGCGGGGACGGGCTGGGCCGAGTCATAGCCCAGGACCTGCACCCGGAACCGGCTCGGACCTGCGGTGCCCGGCGACACCGTGAGCCGCACCCGGACAGTGGTAGCGAAATCGCTGCCCGTCACTGTTAGGGGCTGGAGGGCCGCTGCCTGCTGCCCCGCCTGCCGGCCCACGGCCTGGACGAAGTTCGCCGGGGGCAGCCCGCTCAGAACCGCGGCCGCCGCGAGCACCAGGGCGGCCAGCGTCACCTCGGACCTGAGTGACCGCCGGAGCGAGCCGATAGCCCGCAGGCCCGCCGCTCCCAGCGGGGTGCCGCCCCGGGCCTGCCTGCCCGCGTTGCCCGGCGGCGGATCCTCGACCGTGCCACCCGCCGCCTGCGGCCTGCCCGGGGCACCTCCCATCACGGCCGACAGTTCTCCGGGGGCAGCAGCAGGTCCCGCAACCCTGGGCACGAGCCGGTAGCGGTTCCGCCATGCCAGTCCCATCAGCACCGCGAACAGGCCAGTCTTGATCAGCAGGACGACGCCGAAACTGGTCGAGACCAGCGCTCCCGGGCTCCCCACCTCCGGCACCGCGCGGACCACCCCCGTCACCGCGAGGATGGCGACCGAGACGAACGCCAGCTGCGAGAACCGGCGGATGGCAGACGCTCTCGCGCTGCCGTCCAGCGCACGCAGCCCCAGCAGCAGCCAGACCAGGCCGCCGACCCAAACCGCGGCCGCGAGCATGTGCGCCCACTGGTCCACCACGTTGAGCAGACGGACCGATGACGGTGTCTCGGCGTGCCCGGCCTGGGCGTGTGTGAACAGCGCGACGGCAGCGGCCACGCCCAGCACGGCCAGCCTCCGCCCCGCCGGGCGGAACGCCGCGAACGCCGCGGCCACCCCGCACACGATCACGCCGGCGGCCTGGGCCAGCAGCGATCGCCCGGCAGCGGCGCTGAACAACTCCGCGAACGGCACCCCTGCCGCCGCCCGCTCCGCGAGGATCATGGTGATGATCCCGGCGGCGGCGAGCAGCCAGCCGACCGTGATGATGATCCGCGCTCCAGGTGGCAGCCGCCAGCCGAAGACTAGAGCGCCCGTCGCCCCGGCGGCGGCAAGCAGTGCCAGGCCCCAGTACAGCAGCCACAGTCCGGCCGCGGAGGCGGGCGGCGGGGTGTTGCCGGTGGACGGCGAGCCTCCCTGCGCACCCTGGGTTGCAGCAGCGGCCGAGCCGGGCCGGGCCCCGATGCCGAAGGCGAAGGAGCCGCCAGTGGTGTGCCCGTCCACCTTCGATACTGTGCGCCAGTTCACGGTGTAGACACCGTCAGTGAGGTCGGGCAGCGTCACCCTGAGTTCCGCCGCCTTGCCGGGTCCCACCCTGGGCCTGCCGACCCCGGGAACCGCCTGCCCGGAGGAGTCCAGCAGCGAGACCGTGGACAAGCTGGGCTCGGGAGGCTCAGTGAAATCCAGCACCATGACATGCGGCGCCCGGACGAGCGAGGCCCCGGCCGCCGGAGACGACCGCTTCAGCAAGGAGTGAGCATCCGCAGGCGAAGCCAGAACACCGACCTCGGCCAGCGCGAGAACGGCTACCAGCAAAACTGCCCGCCCTGTTCGCATTGACCTGCTCACTGCTTCGTGCCGGCTGCCGCCCGCCCGCCGTGATGTCATGCCACGTTGGCCGGGTGCTGCCCGCCTTCCGCCGCCCGCCGCGACCGCCGCCCCCCGCGGCCAAGAGCCAGCCCGGCGGCGCACAGCCCGGCCACGCCCACGACCAGCCCCGCGATCCCCACCGCCAGTGCCGTCGGAGCTGTCCCGCCTGTGCTGCTGGCGGCGTGGACCTCGCTGGACAGCCGGGCCGACTCGGCATTCATGCGCTGCGCCAGTTGCGCGTTCGACGGCGCCTGCTGCGGAAACTCGATCGCGGCTGGGTCATGGGCACTGTCGAATGTTGTCGGCGACGACTTCACGGTGATATTCACTTTCGTCTTGCGGATGTTGCCGAAGAAATGGAATGTGTAGTCACCGGGAGCCGTCGGGATGAAGTAGGCGTTGTATACGCCCTTGGTTCCCTGGCCGCTGTCGGGGTCAAAGGACGACACCAGCGGCAGCTGCTGGTGCTGGGTTCCGAACCCCACCTCCACTTTCAGCGTGTCGCCGAGACCTTCATCGACAACCAGGGCGCCGGTCTTCGCGTTGGTCAGCAGCAGGAAGACCGAGTTCTGCGCTCCCGCGTACGTCGGCTCGTTACCGAAGCCGATCAGCAGATGGTAAGGGCCCGCCGTCTTCAGCACGTGGGCCGAAGCGGGGGCCGCTGCCACGACTATGAGCAAGGCTGGCACCCCGGCCGCGATCGCCAGTGCGGCCAGCACCCTGGCCCGCCTGGTACCTGCCAGGAATGCCCGGCCCCGCCGCCAGCTGGACGAGGCCGCATTCTGGCGCCAGCGAGTATGCCGCTCCTGCTCGCTGCTTTCCATGACAAATCTTTCATTATTCGATTGCACGCTCATGACCTGATAGTCGCCTGGCCGGCCCGCTTAGTTCCCGTATACCGGGGCGAACTTACAGATTCACGCCTGCCACAAGATCCTCGCGTGCGCAATAGCGGAGTGTCCAAGCCGAAAACGCCCACCGCCCAGGAGCCTGGGGCCAGACACCGGCCGCGTGGTACTGGCCCGGATGCCGTGGGCCTGGCAGAACCGGGCGAACTCCGCCGAGGTGCACTGACCAGACTCAACCGGTCGTCGCAACACCGCTGTCTGGGGTTGCGCCGCTTTGACGGACAGGGTGATCACGCCGTGCCAGGCAGTACGGTCGCCTGAGTGCCTATGCAGGAGTTCGGTATCTTCGCTGGGGCGGCATGACTCCATCGCTCGTTCCTCTGGCACGGCCTGTGACACCGACCGAGGTACTGCGGCAGGTCCGTCAGTGCTAGCTGTGGCAGGCTCGCCGTTGCGGCCTGCTCGTACTGCTATCCCACCGGAATGCCGGCTCGACTGTAACCTCGCCGGGGCTCGCTGACACTAGGAGGTGTGAAGGCGGCTACGGACATCTCCGACGGCGAACTGGTGCGGCTGGCCTGTGCCGGGGATCCCGTCGCGTTCCGGCTGCTGGTTGAGCGGCACCGGCCAGCTGCCCTGGCCAGGGCCCGTTACCTGGCCCGCGGCGCCAGCGCCACCCGCTCCGGCGACGCGGAGGACGTCGTCCAGGACGCCTTCCTGCAGGCCTTCGTAGCGTTGGACCGGCTCCAGGACCCCGACCGGTTCGCGGGCTGGCTGAGCGGGATCGTGCTGAATACCTACCGGGCGGCGCGGCGCCGCCAGGACCGCACGGACCTGGTCGGCGAGTGGTCCGAAGACCTGCACCCCATCTCAGCCGATGGGCTGCCCGAGGCAGCTCTCGACGACCTGGACCGCGGCGACGCCGTGGCGCAGGCGGTCGCGGGCCTGTCGGGCCGCCAGCAGGAGGCGGTCCGGATGTTCTATTTCGCCGATCTGCCTGTTGGCCAGATCGCCGATCAGCTTGACGACTCTCCGGGTGCGGTCAAGGCCCGGCTGCACCAGGCCCGGCGACGGCTGCGCGAGCACATCACCGTGCACCGCCCCGACCTGGTGCCGTACCTACCGCAGAGGACTCCCATGACGACCGTCCGCATCGCCTACGTCGGCCCGCGCAATTTCGGCACCGCCGGCCCGGGGCATCTGCTGGTGGTCCTGGCTGACGATGCCGCCAGCCGGGCGCTGCCCCTGTGGCTGCGGCGGTTCGAGGGCAACTCGCTGGCCGGACTGCTGGAACGGCCGCCGGGCCGTGAGGGCCTGGCCTGGTACCCCGAGGAGCTCACTGACCGGCTGCTGCGAGCAGCCGGGGCGAGCGTGGCGGCCGTCGAGATCGGCGAGCTCGGGCCGGGAGTGACGGCCGCGCGGATCGACGTGACCGGGCCTGCCGGATCGCAGCAGGTCACGGTGCGCCCGGGTGACGGGCTGGCCCTGGCCGTGGCCGCTGGCGCCCCGATCCGGGTCCCGGACGCCCTGATGGACCGGCTGGCTGAGCCGGTGCCGGATGGTGACCTGCCGGGACCGTTCGCGGACCGGGTGCCGGTCCCGAACGCGCCCTCCGGGATCCAGGTCCCGGATTCACCGCAGTACGAGGCGCGCAACCTGGACTTCACCGCCGGGCTGGACGGCTGGCGGCTGAGCGGCACCTTCCAGCGCGACCTGACCGTGTCACATGGCCACGACTACGCCGCGACCGCTGGCCCCGGCGCGGCTAGCGCGGTGCTCCGCGCGGCAGTCGCTGAGCCGAGCGGCCGGGCTCTGCTCGGCCAGACCATCCGAGCCGACGGCTACCGCCGGCAGCAGGTGAGCTTTGCCGCCGATCTGCGGCCCGACAGGCTCAGCCGGCCAGGTCAGTCTGGCATGTTCTTGCAGGTCAGCCGAGATCCGGGGCGATCTGCCGCCCGCACGTCAGGTCCGGCTCAGCAGGGCGGCAACACCAGCCTGGCGGCCCAGAAACTCGCCGCGGCGCAGGCGGGCCGGGCTCCGCAGGCCGAGGGCGGGCTCGCCGGGCTGGCCGCCCAGGCGGGGCTGACGCTCAGCTTGTTCGGCAGGGACCAGAACCAGGACCAGGGCCCGGGTAGCCAGGATCAGGCAGCCGCGCTCCACAACGTGGATATCGGGGAAGATCGAACCGCAGGGCCCGGGTGGCGCGATTACCAGGTGAGCGCATACGTTCCGGACGATGCTGCATTCATTACCTTCGGGATCGCCCTGACCGGCCGGGGCGAGATCGAGATACGGGGCGCGGCATGGCAGCACGCCGCTATCGAGGGGGAGAAGAGTTCCGATGACTGACGCCGACCAGGCACCCCGCCCGCCCGCCGAGCCGGGGCCAGGCGGGCTAGCGGGCTACATCTCGCGCAGCCGGGCCGTGATCTACAGCCTGGCCATCCTGAGCCTGGCCACCGCAGTAATCCACTTCGCGGTGGCCGGGGAGCATTTCCAGGAGTACTGGGTGTTCGGGGTGTTCATGCTGGTGGTGGCCTGGCTGCAGCTGGGGTGGGCCATCGTCGCCGCCGTCCGGCCGGTCCGGCTGCTGCTGTGGAGCGGGATCGTCCTGAACGCCGGGGTGGTGGCCGTCTACATCGTCACCCGGACCGTCGGCGACGTGATCGGCCCGACGCCGCACGAGGTTGAGCCGTTCGGCTTCGGGGACGGGCTGTGCACGGTTCTGGAGGCGCTGATCGTGGTCGGCTGCGCCTGGCTGCTGTTCGCCAGCCCGCGCCAGCAGCGCAAGCCCAGCCTGACCCTGGCCCCGGTCTTCACCGGCGGGGTCACCGCGGCGCTGCTGAGCGTCGCGCTGGTCGCGGGCGGCCCGGAGATGGTCATGAGCGGGACCTCCGACATGGCTGCCGGGCCCGCGCCGGCCGGCGCGCAGGCTGGCGCGAGCATGGCCGGGATGGGTGGCTCATCGTCCGGCGGGGGAGCGGGGACGGTGTCTCGAGCGGCGGCGATCAGGCTGCCCACGCACTCGCCCGCCGGGGACATCACCATGCCGGATCCGGACATGCAGATGGCACCGGGCATGAAGATGGCCAGCTCGAAGGCGTGCACGGCGAAGCCGTCGGTCAGCCAGCAGCACGCCGCCGTGCACCTGGTCAACGCCAGCTGGGCGGGCGCCCGTAAGTACCAGAGCCTGGCCGCGGCGAAGGCGGCCGGGTACCGGCCCATCACGCCGACCGGGGCGCCGGTCGTGCACTACCTCAGCCCGTCGGCCTACCGGCACACCTTCACCGGCGGCCCGGTCCTGGATACCGCGGATCCGCAGTCACTGGTCTACGCCAATACGCCGGCCGGGGCCGTGCTCGCCGCGGCCATGTACATCACCGTCCCGGGCGGGGCAGCCCCGCAGCCGGGCGGCTGCCTGACCCAGTGGCACGTGCACACCAACCTGTGCTTCGCCGGCCTGGGCGTGGTCGGCGTCACGACGACGGCGCACCCGTCGTGCCCGGCCGGCTCCAGCAACCGGGTGACGCCGCCGATGCTGCACGTCTGGTTCGTGCCCATCCACGGCGGCCCGACCGCCGTCGACGCACCGAACCGCCAGGTGGTCCACGCCGCCGAGCAGGTACACGCGCCGAGGAACGGCGCCGCCTGACGATCGCGGTCGCGGGTGGCGGCACCGCCATCCGCGACGGCACCTCAGGAGCCGGACCGGAGTCCGGCTGCGGCCAGGCCGGCTAACCGGGTTCGGCTGCCGCCAGGGCGCCAGCCAGGAACTCGCGGGCCGCCGCGAAGGACCGCTTGTCTGTCGCCAGGTGGTAAGCCACTCCCGGGGTGGCGCCGGGCACGGCATGCCGGTGGGTGAAGCCGTGCTCCGCCCCGCCGTACATGTTCAGCTGCCAGTCCGCGCCCGCCGCCTCCATCTCCGCGGCGAACGCCGTGACGTCGGCCATCGGCACGTGCGGGTCCGCCGCGCCGTGGCAGGCCAGCACCCGCGCCGAGACCCCGCCCGGCTGCGCGGGCCGGCTGGTGGCCAGGCGGCCGTGCATGCTGACCACGCCGGCCAGGCTCTGGCCCGCGGCGCGGGCGCCAGACCGGGCCAGGGTGAGGACGGTCATCCCGCCGAAGCAGAACCCGACCGCCGCGAACCCGCCGCCCGCCTCCGGGCAGCCTGCCAGCGCGTCCAGCCCGGCCTGGCCGCGGCGGACCAGCAGATCCGGGTCATCGCGCAGCGCGGTGACCGTGGCCATGATCTGCTCCCGGTCGCCGGCGACGCCTGCGCCGTACATGTCGCCGGCCAGTACCGTATAGCCGAGCCCGGCATAGCGCCGGGCCTGCTCGCGGGCGTGGTCGTCCAGCCCGGCGCCGCCGTGCACGAGCAGGATGCCCGGCCGCGGCCCGGGCTGCGCGTCATCCCAGTGCAGGACGCCAGTCAGGCCGGTGCCGAGGTCGGTGTAAGGCAGATCCCGGGTCAGGAACGCCATGCGTGCTCCCCGGGAGAGCAGAATCGGCTATTCATCATGCGCGGAACGCTAGCAGCCAATTCGCTTATTATAGCACAAAACATTATTTAAAGAAAGCGGAAACCGGTCACGATTCCGCTCCATTCTAAATAGGCGCGGGGGCATTTCCCGGGCATTGCCCGCTCACAGGCGCTCGATGATCGTGGCCGTCGACATCGCACCGCCCGCGCACATCGTGATCAGCGCGGTGGCGGCGTCCCGGCGCTCCAGCTCGTGCAGGGCCGAGGTGATCAGCCGCGCGCCCGTGCTGCCCACCGGGTGGCCGAGCGCGATGGCGCCGCCATTGACGTTGACCCGGTCCTCATCGGGCTGGTGCACGCGCTGCCAGGACAGCACCACGGACGCGAACGCCTCGTTGACCTCGAACAGGTCGATGTCACCGATCTTCATGCCGCTGCGGGCCAGCACCCGCTCCGTCGCGGCCACCGGCCCGTCGAGGTGGTAGTACGGCTCGGCGCCGACCAGGCACTGCGCGACAAGACGCGCCCGCGGCCGCAGGCCCAGTCCCCGTGCCCGGTCCTGCGACAGCAGCAGCACCGCCGCGGCGCCGTCGGAGATCTGCGAGGACGTCCCCGCCGTGTGCAGGCCGCCGGGCAGCACCGGCCGCAGCCCGGCCAGCGCGGCCATGCTGGTCTCCCGCAGTCCTTCATCCCGGTCCGCCACCTGGCCCGGCGCGGGTGCCGTCACCGGGACTACCTCCCGGTCGAACCGCCCCGCCGCCCACGCCTGCCCGGCCAGGGTCTGCGAGCGCAGCCCGAACGTGTCCAGGTCCGCCCGCGACAGCCCGCGCCGCCGGGCGATCCGCTCGGCCGCCACGAACTGGTTCGGCAGGTCAATCGTCCAGGCGTCCGGCCGCGGCGACCCCGACTCCGGGCCGGCCGCGGCGCCCAGCGGCACCCGCGACATGGCCTCCACCCCGCAGGCCACGCCCGCGTCGAGCGCCCCGGCCGCGATCAGGCCGGCGACCAGGTGCACCGCCTGCTGGGCCGAGCCGCACTGGGCGTCGATCGTCGTGCAGCCTGCCTCCTGCGGCAGGCCCGCATGCAGCCAGGCCGTCCGGGTGATGTTGCCCGACTGCTCGCCAGCCTGGGTCACGCAGCCGCCGATCACCTGCTCCACCTCGGCCGGCGCCAGCCCGGCCCGGTCCAGCAGTGCCGCCTGGGCCTGGCCCAGGATCTCCGCCGCGTGCAGCCCCGACAGGACGCCGCGCCGCCGGCCGACCGGCGTCCGCACCGCCGCCACGATCACCGCACTGCCCACGTAGCATCTCCTTCAGGGCCGGGCCGCACCCTGCGGCCGGCTTTTCTGCCGGCCCGCGGTGTCTCGCCTGGCCGGGCCGCAGCAGAGCCGGCGGACTTCTCCCCATAGTAGAACGCGTTCTCGTTCAAAGTCGCTGCGGCGGTTCACGGAGCCATCGATCGATGGTTCAATCCAACTAGAACACGTTGCACTATCCTGAACTGCGGATCAGCCGGAGGCGCGTCACCATGGCCGAGCCGAGCATCCCGCCAGGCTTCGATTTCACCGACCCGGACCTGTACACCACGCGGGTGCCGGCCGAGGAGCTGGCCGAGCTGCGCCGCACCGCGCCGGTCTGGTGGAACGCCCAGCGACGCGGCATCTCCGGCTTCCCCGACGAGGGCTACTGGGTCGTCACCCGGCACGCCGACGTGATGGCCGTGTCGCGCAACTCCGACACGTACTCCAGCTGGGAGAACGGCGCCATCATCCGGCACAAGGAGGGCATCGGCCGGGAGGGCGTCGAGGTGCAGCGGCTCGTGCTGCTCAACATCGACCCGCCGCAGCACACCAAGCTGCGCGGCATCGTTTCCCGCGGATTCACCCCGCGCGCCATCGCCGCCCTGCGCGACGCGCTGACCGCCCGCGCTGAGCGCATCGTCGCCGGGGCCCGGGCCAGCGGCAGCGGCGACTTCGTTACTGATGTGGCCTGTGAGCTGCCGCTGCAGGCCATCTCCGAGCTGCTCGGCGTGCCCCAGGATGACCGCCGCAAGATCTTCGACTGGTCCAACCAGATGGTCGGCTACGACGACCCCGAGTTCGACACCGCCGGCGTCGATGCCGCTGCCGAGCTCATCGCCTACAGCATGGTGATGGCCGAGGACCGCAAGGCCTGCCCGCGCGACGACATCATCACCCGGCTGGTCAGTGCCGAGGTCGACGGCGATCACCTGTCCGCGGACGAGTTCGGGTTCTTCATGGTGCTGCTGTCGGTGGCCGGCAACGAGACGACCCGCAACGCCATCTCGCACGGCATGCACGCCTACTTCGAGTACCCGGAGCAGTGGGAGCAGTTCAAGGCCGAGCGGCCCGGCACCGCCGCCGACGAGATCGTCCGCTGGGCCACCCCCGTCACCAGCTTCCAGCGCACCGCCCGGTACGACACCGAGCTGGGCGGCCAGCAGGTCAAGCAGGGCCAGCGCGTCGGCCTGTTCTACCGGTCAGCCAACTTCGACGAGGACGTCTTCGACCATCCCGAGCGCTTCGACATCACCCGCGACCCCAACCCGCACCTGGGCTTCGGCGGCAGCGGCGCGCACTTCTGCCTCGGCGCGAACCTGGCCCGGCTGGAAATCGAGCTGATCTTCAACGCCATCGCCGACGGCATGCCCGGCATTACCCCTGACGGGGCGCCGGAGCGGCTGCGGTCCGGCTGGCTGAACGGCATGAAGCGGCTGCCCGTCCGCTACCAGTAAGACGGGACCGCGGCACAGGGGCAGGTAACGGGCCTGGTGAGCAGGAGAGCCCGGCCGGCGCGCAGGAGCAGGCCCGGCAGCTACCGATGACCCGTTCCCGGTGCGCAGGCCGCATCGCTCAGGCGGTCGGGGACTGATGTCCCGCGATCCTTCCTGGGACATCCTGCCGGTGGCCAGCCCGGACCTGCGGGCGGGCAAGCGCCGGCGGCTGGTCCGCGACGCCCTGGTCAAGGACCCGGCCGGCCTGCCGGAGCCGCTGTATCAGCTGGAGCACCGTGATCAGGTCGTGCTGCCGGCCACCCTGGATAGCACCTGCCGGGAGCTGCTCCGCCGGGCCCAGGCCGCGATCGACCTGGCTCTCGGCTCCGGCGCTGACGAGGCGGGGCTGCCCGACGTCGTGGCGGAAAGCACGCTGCGCCAGCATGAGTGGAGATTGCGGTCACCCTGCGTGACATCACGACCTGCGGGCCGAGCACGAGCTCAAATGCCGCGGCGAGGCGGGTCCGCTGACCGCTGCTGTCCTCGAGCCGCATCAGCGCGCCGTGCGGCTCGCCCACGACGCGATTGTGTCCCGCGTCGCGGCGCTGGAACGCTACGCCGCCGAGGTCGGCGCGGCCGGAATCGCCTACCAGGACTGGCAGGACGCCGCGCGGTTCTCCGACCTCAACGAGCGGTACCTGGACCTGGTGGCCCGGACGGCAGCCGACGAGCACGCCGTCGCTGAGATCAGCGGCCTCACCGAGCAGGCCGCGGCGGCAGCGGGAGCATTCCGCGACACGGCCGGCCAGGTCAGCCAGGCGGCGGCAGCACTGGCCCGGCCCGACCCGGGCACCCGGCAGGCCAGCGACGGGTAGGTTGTGCTGCCATGAGGAGGATCCGGGCAGTTGCCGTCCCGGCCGTGCTCGCGGCTGCGGTCGCGCTGTCCGGGGCCGGCTGCGGCGGGCAGGCGCCGGCCGCGTCGCCGCCGGCTCCGGCGATCTCGTCGGCGAGCCCGGCCGCGCTGCCGACGACGCCGGCGCCCGCCAGCGCCACGTCAGCCGTCCCGCACCACAGGCGACCGCACGTGTTCACCGCAAAGGTCTCCCGGATCCGGCATCGCTCCCAGGTCCGGTACTCCTGGCATCCCGGCTGCCCGGTCACGCCGTCGGCGCTGCGGATGATCACCATGACCTACCGCGGGTTCGACCACCGGGTCCACACGGGCCGGATGGTGGTGAACGCCGCCGTCACCGGCAAGCTGATCAAGGTCTTCCGCAAGCTGTTCGCGATGCGCTACCCGATCCGCCGGATGGTGCCGGTGGACGCCTACCACGGCTCGGATTTCGCGTCGATCGAGGCGGACAACACCTCCTCGTTCAACTGCCGCGACGCCACCGGCTCGTCCAGCTGGTCCGAGCATGCCTACGGCCTCGCCGTCGACCTGGACCCGTGCGAGAACCCGTACGTCACCGCCGACGGTCACGAGGCGCACAAGCGCTGCCTCCGGTTTGTCGACCGGAGCCAGCACGGCCCGGGGATCATCCACGCGGGCGACAAGGTCGTGGCAGCGTTCGCCTCGGTCGGCTGGGGCTGGGGCGGCGTCTGGCCGGGCGACCGTGACTACCAGCACTTCTCGGCCAACGGCCGGTAACTTCCGGCCGGCGGCAGAAATCGGATGGGATCAGCCCCGCCCCGCGTCTTACGATCGGGGGCATGCCGGACTATGAGCCAGTCGAGCTGTCCGCTGCCTGCAACGCCGGCGTGGAGGTGCTCGGCGATGAGCCGGGCGAGGTCCCGCTCGGCCGGGTGGACCTGCGCGGGCTGCCGTTCCTGATCGGTCCGGAGCCGCCGTCGGCGGAGCGGTGCTTCCTGCTGCCCGGCGCCCCGGTGTCCGTGGCGGTCGGCCGGCGGGCGCGCCGGGTGATCGTCGCGCACCGGCTGCTTGACCCCGGCGCGCCCGCCGGTCACGCCGCCGGGCAGGCCGTCGCCGAGTACGTCTTCCACCTGGCCGGCGGCGAGGCCGTCACCGCGGCCATCCGGGAGCGATTCGAGATCCAGGTGGTGCCGCCGGGCTGGGGCCGTCTGCCGTTCCTCGCCGTCACGGACACCAGCGACTACAACCTGCCGCGGTTCGCGGGCAGCTGGGGCGAGGCCGGGGCCCGGCTGGCGGAGCACGACATGGGCTGGCCCGCCGGGTACTTCCTGTGGTGCTGGGAGAACCCGCACCCGGGCCGGCCGGTCGAGCGGATCGAGCTCGTCCCGCGCGGCCCGCGGTTCATCGTCGCCGGCATCACGACCAGCGACGCGGATGAGTACCCGTTCGTCCGCACCCCGGCCCGCCCGGTGCGGCTGGTGGCCGCCGGCGGGCGCAGCGGCGTCCTGGACATTGACGTGGACCGCGGCGTCGCGACCTACCCCCAGCCGCTGCCGGGCGAGGACGACCGGGCCGGCTGGGGAGCGACCGACGGGCAGGCCGTGTACGCGTCGATCGCCGCGCTGCCGTCGGCCACCGTCGCGGTCCGGCAGGGCGACGACGAGCTCGGCCGGGTGCGCTGGGGCGACGTGGAACGGGACGGCCGGGCGGACGCCGGCCGGGTCTCGCTGGAACTGGCGGAGACCGGCCGCAACTGGGTGCATGTCCGGGTCGTCGACGACGCGACCGGGCGGCCGGTGCCGTGCCGGGTCCATTTCCGCTCGGCCGGCGGAATTCCCTACCAGCCGCACGGCCACCACAATCACGTCACCCAGAATTTCGGCAGCTGGCACTACGACGTGGGCGGCGACGTCCGGCTCGGCCAGCGCAGCTACGCCTACATCGACGGCACCTGCCAGGGCTGGCTGCCGCGCGGCGACGTCGTCGCGGAGGTCGCGCGCGGGTTCGAGTACGAGCCGCTGCGCCAGACCGTGCAGATCCAGCCGGGTCAGCGAGAGCTGACGCTGCGGATCGGGCGGGTCGCGGACATGGCCGCGGACGGCTGGTGGTCGGGCGACTCGCACGTGCACTTCCTGTCCACGCCGGGCGCCCAGCTCGAGCAGCAGGGCGAGGACCTGCGGGTCGTCAACTTGCTGCAGACCCAGTGGGGCGCGCTGTTCACCAACACCGAGGACTTCTCCGGCCGGCCCGCCGTGGTCGACGGCGGCGGTTACGTGACGTATGTCGGTCAGGAGAACCGGCAGCACGAGCTCGGCCACATGCTCCTGTGGGGCCTGACCGAGCCGGTCATGCCGTGGTGCAGCGATGGTCCCGATGAGGCCGAGCTCGGCGGCGCGCTGGACGCGACGCTGAGCGACTGGGCGGACCGGACGCACGCCCAGGGCGGCACCGTGGTCGCCGCGCATTTCCCGAACCCGAACGGCGAGCCGGCTGTCCTGGTTGCCACCGGCCGGGCCGACGCCGTCGAGGTGCTGGCCCATTCCGACGACGCGATGCTCGGGTACTACCGGTACCTGAACAGCGGCTACCGGCTGCCGCTCGTCGGCGGCACCGACAAGATGTCGAGCGCCGTGCCCGTCGGCCTGTACCGGACGTACGCGCGGCTGGATGAGGAGTTCAGCTATGACGCCTGGTGCCGGGCGGTGCGGGCGGGCCGCACGTTCCTGTCCGGCGGGCCGCTGCTGACGTTCTCCGTCGACGGGTGCGAGCCGGGTGACACCGTCGGGCTGTCGGGGCCGGGAACGGTCAGCGTCCGGGCCGCGGTGCGCAGCATCTTCCCGCTCCGCTCGCTCGAGATCGTGTGCAACGGCGAGGTCGTGGCGCGGGCCGATGCCGGCGGCAGGCGGCAGGCCGAGATCAGCCAGGAACTGCGGGTCGGCGGGGACTCGTGGCTCGCCTGCCGGGCGTTCGGCGCCGAGTATCACCTCGACGAGTGGGGCCGCCAGGTGTTCGCGCACACCTCGCCGGTCTACGTCGCCTGCGGCGGCGACTGGACGATGGCCGACCCCGAGGGCCTGCGCTATATCCGGACGCTGGTCGAGGGCGCCCGCGACTACGTCCGGCACACCGCAGTCCGCAGGTCCGACCAGCTCACGACGCACCACCACGGGGAGGCCGACCACCTCGCCTGGCTGGAACGGCCGTTCGGCGAGGCACTGCGCGCGCTGGACGAGCGGGATCGCGGGCGGTGACCGGGCCGGGCCGGTCAGTCCGGCGTGTCCGCCACCACCCACATCGAGAAGTACTGTGACCCGCCGCCGTAGGCATGGCCCAGCGCCACCCGCGCGCCCGGCACCTGATGGGCGCCGGCCCGGCCCATCACCTGCAGCGCGGCCTCGGCGAACCGCAGCAGCCCGGAGGCGCCGATCGGGTTGGAGCTGAGGACTCCGCCGGAGGGATTCACCGGGAGCTGCCCGCCGATCTCCGTCTCGCCGGCCGCGGTCAGCCGCCAGCCCTGCCCGGCCGCGGCGAAGCCCAGGTTCTCCAGCCACATCGGCTCGAACCAGCTGAACGGCACGTAGATCTCCGCGACGTCGATCTCGTCCAGCGGGCGGGTGATGCCGGCCTGCTGCCACAGCGCCGCCGCGGCATCCGCGCCGGCCCGGGGGTTCACGTGGTCCTTGCCCGCGAACATCGTCGGCTCGGTCCGCATCGACGTGGCCCGGATCCAGGCTGCCGGCCTGCCCGACGCCTCGGCCGCCGCCTGGTCACCGATCACCACCGCGCACGCCCCGTCGGAGGACGGGCAGGTCTCGTCGTAGCGGACCGGGTCCCACAGCATCGGCGAGGCGGCCACCGACTCCAGCGTGATGCCGGCCTGCTGCAGGTGGGCGTACGGGTTCCGCGCGCCGTTGCGCCGGTCCTTGACCGCGACCATCGCGCCGATGTGGCCCGGTGCCCGGCTGCGCCGGATATAGGCGCGCACGTGCGGCGCGAAGTAGCCGCCCGCGCCGGCCAGCAGCGGCATGCTGAACGGCGGCATGATCGACAGCGCCCACATCGCGTTGGACTCGGACTGCTTCTCGAACGCCACGGCCAGCACCCGCCGGTGCAGCCCGGCCTGGACCAGGCTGGCCGCCACCACCCCCGTCGCCCCGCCCACCGAGCCCGCCGTGTGCACCCGCAGCAGCGGCTTGCCCGGCGCGCCGAGGGCGTCCGCCAGGTACAGCTCGGGCATCATGACGCCCTCGAACAAGTCCGGCGCCTTCCCGACCACCACCGCGTCGATGTCGGTCAGCGTCACTCCGGCATCCGCGATGGCCCGGTCCACCGCCTCGCGGCACAGCCCGGCCACCGACACGTCGCTCCGCCGTGACCGGTGCCGCGTCTGCCCGACCCCGATGACCGCCGCGCGCTGCTGGCCGCCGGGGCTCATGGCCGGGCCTCCAGCACGCAGACCAGGTTCTGCTGCAGCGCCGGGCCGCTGGTCGCGTGGCCCAGGGCCCGGTCCGCGCGGCCGATCATGATTTCCTGTGCGGCCAGCCCGATCCGGGCCAGCCCGGCCGCGAACATCGGGTTGCCGCACAGCGCCCCGCCGGACGGGTTCAGCCGGGTCCCCGGCGCCAGGCCGAGCGCCGCGCGCAGGATGAGCTCCTGGTGGCTGAACGGCGCGTGCAGCTCGGCGACCTGCGCGGTGGCGCCGCCGGCCGCCTGGCCCGCGGCCGCCGCTGACGGCGCCGTCGTCAGGTCGCGGGCCCCGATCGACGCCGAGTCGATCCGGTGCTCGAACCCGGAGATCCAGGCCGGCCGGGCGCACAGCTCACGGGCCCGCGACCCGGCGGCCAGGATCACCACCGCCGCGCCGTCGCCGACCGGCGCGCAGTCATGCGCCCGCAGCGGGTCGCAGACATACGGCCGCTCCAGCAGGTCCGCGGCTGACTCCGTCCCCGACACCTGCGCGTCCGGATTGCTGACCGCCGCCGCCCGGCAGCGCGCGGCCACCTCGGCCATCTCCTTCTCGCTCCACGCCCCGGCGTCGATGCCCAGCCGGGCCTGCAGCGCTGCGATGCTCACCGAGTCCGGCCACAGCGGCGCCTGCAGGTAGGGGTCCAGCTGCAGCGCCAGTACCCGGCGCAGCTGGCCCGCCGACGCCTTGCCGAAGCCGTAGGCCAGCGCCACCCCGGCCTCGCCGGTGAGGATCTTGACCCACGCCTCATACAGCGCCCAGGCGCCGTCCATCTCGACGTGCGACTCCATGATCGGCGGGACGGCGCCGATGGCGTCGACGGCCTGGACGAATGAGAACGCCCGCCCGGCCAGGTAGTCCGACGACCCCGAGCACCAGAATCCGATCTCCCGGCGGCTCAGCCCGGTCTGGGCCAGGACCTGCTGGAAGATCGGCACCAGCATTTCCACCCCGCTGGTGGTGGAGTCGGCCTGGCGCACGACGGGGGACTGGGCGAACCCGATGACGGCGATGTCGGTCACAGGTCGGCTCCTCCCGGCGCGGCGGCGCTGCCGTCACAGGTGGCGGGCGTACGACTCATAGGGCGCATCCGGCTCGTCCGCGGGCGTGAAATGACTGATGTTCTCCGGCGTCGTGCCCCACTCATCGCGCGGCTTCCAGACCGCGGACACGCGCATGCCCATCCGAACGTGCCCGGGCTCGCAGCCCAGGATGAGGTGCTGGAACGCGATGTCGGCGCCGTCCAGCAGCACCGCGGCCGCCACGTACGGCGAGGGCAGCCGCTGGCCGGGGCGCGCGACGTTGACGATGCAGAACGTGGTCACCGTCCCGGTGCCGGGCAGCTCGACTTCTTCCCCGGTCGGGATGCCGTCGACCGGGCAGGCGCCGCGCGGCGGGATGTAGACCTTGCCGCACGCCGGGCAGCGCTGGCCCAGCAGGCGGCCTTCGGCCAGCGCGTGCAGGTAGCTGGTCTCGCCCGGCGCGGTGGTGTGCTCGTAGTGCAGCCGCACCGGCGTGGTCATCATGGTCACCTCGCTGCCCGGCCCGGCCGGGCCGGGCAGCCGCTGGCCCGGCCCGGCCGCCGGGCCGCCGGCCGCGGCCCCGTCCGGCGCCGCGGCCAGCGCCTCGCCGGGCTCGAAGCAGGCCAGGTCGCGGATGTGCCCGGCCGGGCTCGCGGCCCAGCGCGGCCGCACCCGCAGCCCGGTGCGCATGGCTGCCGGGGTCCCTGCGTCCACGGCGTGCAGCATCGCGGTGTCCGCGCCGTCCAGCCGGATCAGCGCCCAGGCGAACGGGTGGTCCAGCGGCTGGCCCTCCAGCGGCCGCGCGGCCCACGTCCAGCTGACGACGGTGCCGCCCGGCCCGGCCTCGGTCAGCTCGCCCGCCGGCTCAGCGGTCACCGGGTCATACTCGAACGGCGGCGCGTGCACCCGGCCGTCCGACCCGCGCGCGGCGAGGATCCGGCGGTCGGCCAGCGCCGAGATGAACCGGCTGAGCACGGGGCCTAGCGAGCGGGTGTAGTCGAACCCGATCTCCAGTGGCGCGCGCAGGGGCTGGCTCACGTTTTCGAGTGAAACACGTTTCCTTGCCGGACGGCAACCGCGCCTGACGGTCGTTAGGAAGCCCCTTGTTCATCGATAGAACGTGTTCTACATTGACCCGATGGGCGCGACCGGGCTGTGGGCCATTGCCGCCGGCTCACCGGACTCGCCGGCGGTCATCGAGGCAGGCGGCCGGGTGGTCAGCTACGGCGAGCTGGCGGCCCGGGCCGACCAGTACGGGCGCGGCCTGCAGGAGCTCGGCCTGCGGCCCGGGTCCTGCGTGGCCACGCTGCTGCCCAATAGCACCGAGGCGCTGGCGGTCTACTTCGCCGGGCTGCAGGCCGGCCTGTACGTGGTGCCGGTGAACTGGCACCTGGCCGCCGCCGAGATCGCCTACATCCTGGCCGACAGCGAGGCCGCCGCGTTCGTGGCCAGTGACCGGTTCGCCGGCACGGCACAGGCCGCGGCCGGCGCGGCAGGCATCCCGGCCGGGGCCCGGCTGGCCGCCGGTGCCATCGACGGGTTCGCGCCGCTGGAGAGCCTGGGCGCGGGCAGCGCAGGCCGGCCCGAGCCGCGCACGCTCGGCGCGCCGATGGTCTACACCTCCGGCACCTCGGGCCGTCCCAAGGGGGTGCGCCGCGCGCTGACCGGCGCCGACCCCGACGATGTGCCGCTGGCGTCGATGTGGTTCTTCGGGCTGTTCGGGCTGGCACCGTACGACGGGCACGTGCACCTGTGCTGCTCGCCGCTGTACCACACCGCCGTGCTCAACTTCGCGACCATCTCGCTGCAGCTCGGCCACCCCGTCGTGCTGATGGACCGGTTCGGCCCCGAGCAACTGCTGGCCCTGACCGAGCGGCACCAGGTCACCCACACGCACATGGTGCCCACTCAGTTCCGCCGCCTGCTCGCCCTGCCCGCCGCGGTCCGCGAGCGGCATGACATGTCTTCCCTGCGGGCGGTGCTGCACGGCGCCGCGCCGTGCCCGCGCGAGGTCAAGGAGGCGATGCTCGGCTGGTGGGGCCCGGTGCTGACCGAGTACTACGCCGCCACCGAAGGCGGCGGCACGTCCATCACCGCCGCCGAGTGGCGGGACCGGCCGGGCTCGGTCGGCCGGCCCTGGCCCGGTTCCGAGATCCGCGTGCTGGACGACGCCGGCCAGGACGTGCCGGCCGGCGAGCCGGGCCTGGTGTACCTGCGGATGGGCACCTCGACCTTCGACTATCACAAGGACGCGGCCAAGACCGAGGCCAGCCGCGCCCGCGGCATGTTCACCGTCGGGGACATCGGCCACCTGGACGCCGGCGGCTACCTGTACCTGCATGACCGGCAGAGCGACATGATCATCTCCGGCGGCGTGAACATCTACCCGGCTGAGATCGAGGCCGAGCTGGCCTGTCACCCGGCCGTGGCCGACGTCGCGGTGTTCGGCATCCCGCACGACGACTGGGGCGAGGAGATCAAGGCCGTCGTCGAGCCGGCCGACGGTGCCCGGCCGGGGGAGCAGCTGACCGCCGAGCTGCTGGTCTTCCTCAGCGGCCGGATCGCCAGCTTCAAGCTGCCCCGCAGCTTCGACTATGTCGCCGAGCTGCCCCGCGACCCCAACGGCAAGCTGTACAAGCGCCACCTCCGTGACCCCTACTGGGCTGGCCGCGACCGGGCGATCTGAGCGGCACCCGCGCCCCGGCCCGGCGGAGCTGCTGCCCTGGCCCTCGTCAGCCGCGGAAGTCCGGCAACTGGGGTGATCCGGTAGCTACTATCACGGAATGAGCGGGACAACCGAATGGCTAGGGCTCATCGGGGTCGGACTGGGCGGAGTGCTCGGGTACACCTCCTCAGCTATTCAGGAGCATCTTCGCCGCCGCCATGACGACAGCCGGCTTGAGCAATCTCAGGCGCGCGAAGATCGAGTGCGCCTGGAAAACCGCCGGTTCGATGCCTACACGGCCCTCATCACCTCGGCAAACCGCGTACATGCTGCCGCTAAGTACCCGACGCTGGCAGCCGACCCGAGCACCCATGCGGGTAAACGGCTGAATATCATCGAACCCGTGGCGTATTCGGGTCAGCTGAATATTTCTTATGAATCGTTTAATGCCGCGCTCAGCCCGGCATTCTTGCTCGCCGATTCTGAGGATGTGCGCGCAAGCCTCAGGATGCTCACGACCGCCACGCTTAAGCTGACGGAGGGAGCCAGGACGGCCGTCAGCGATCAGCATCATCGGATCGAGATGCTAGCCGCCGAGCAGCGTAAGTCCCTCCGGGCGGCAGAGTCGGCGATGAGGCGTGAGATCGGTCTAGAGCCCCTCCCGCTGTTCTCCTAGCCGAGGGCGAGCCGCCGGGTGGCCAGGTTCTCGATGAAGCTGCTCTCAGCGGCTGTCGCCGGGACGCGGCCGGTGAGCTTGGCGATCAGGGTCCGCCGGTCCCAGCCTGCCTCGGCCCGCAGCCGGGCTGCGTCCGGAGCCGGCAGCAGGAGCTGCTCGGTGACCTGCGCGGCCGGGTCGGTCATCCAGGACGGGCGGCCGAGCGTGGCGGCCAGGTCCAGGCCATGCACGGTCAGTTCGAGCACCCGCGTGCGCACGAACTCGGTGAGCAGCATCTGGTCGCCGTGCCGGGTCCGGACGACGCGGCCGGGCGGCGCGGACGTCAGCAGCGTCCAGGCCGCCTCCCTGGCCCGGCGGAAATCGCGGGCCCGGGCCGCGGCGCCGGGCAGGGCGGCCGCCCCGCGCCGCGCCGACTGGATCCGGTCGGTGTTCACGGCTGCGGAGAAGCGCTGATCCGCCCGGTAGTAGCCGGCGGCCGGCACCAGGCCGGTGCCGTCCGGCTCGGGATCCGCGAGCATCACCGGCAGCCGTCCCATGGTCATCTGGACGTGGTACAGGAGCTCTGCTGCCGTCCAGGGGGCGCACGGGCTGGGCCGCGCAAAGGTGGCGTCATCGGTGCCTTCCGCGACTTCGGCCAGGCGCTTCGACTCGGCGCCGAACGCATGGAGAGCCGACTGCTGTGAAATCTTCAGGGGGCTCCTAAGCTGGCCTGTCCGTTCGGGCGCGCACGAGCTGCTTTGCTTGTCGGCTGCACTTACGCTTAGCAAGGGCCAGGGCTAGGTCGTTCACCTCGGGACCGGGTCGTGATGCCGCGAACAGGTCCAGGATAGTGGAGCGCCGATCCCGTACCTGCCGGATATGATCGGCATGGCCGAGATTTTCAATGATCTGCGCCACTGCCCGGACCGAAAGATATCTCCCGACTACCTCAATCAGTTCGTTAGCGTTGTTAGTCCGTGAGCTAAGTTCCTGGAGCAGGGTGTCCTGTGTCTCGTTATTTTCCCCGGCTGTGCGGACAAGTATTCGCGCACTACTTTCGAGCCCCTGAGCACCTAGGATGCGCGCAAGAGCAAACAGTTGCTGGGGCGATCGCCTCTTGGCCAGTTGAATAAGGGAATCCTGCGGCGCCGGGCTGCCGCCTGACTGGAACGCTGCAACTATCGCCGCAATGTCACCGCCCGCGTACCTAGACAGATCCGGCGTCAGCCAGCTCGCATCGTCGATACCGCGAGCACACAGGCCTCTGACTACCTCAACAACGTCCCGTGCAGACCGGCCTGCCAGCCCCGCCCGGAACCCGGCGGTCCCTCCGATGTGTTCTCCCCGCAGTCCTGCGGCGAGGCTGACGAGGTTCGGAACCGGCTGGTCCCGCGCGAACGACTCCGCCAGCAGCTCGGACTCGCGGGTGCGCCGATTTCCCGCAAAAAGGCGAAGGAGGCCGACTACCTCGCCGATGTCACGCGCAGCCAGCCGGTGGACGAGATAGTCGGCATGGCTGTTCTCGCCTCGGTCGTAGAAAGCACCGATAAGGCGGCTGAGTTCTGTCGGGTCCTTGCTGATCGTGAGTGTAATGAGCAGATCAGTGGCTGTGTCCGCTGCTGCGGAATGTAGGGCCTCAACAACGTCGCATACGGCCTCATCCCCGCGGTTCCCGAATGCGGACAGGATCTCTGCTCCATCGCTCTCGTCGCCGTCCTCACATAGAATCGCCACCAGCTTGCCTACGTGATGTGCCATTCCCTTGGCCACGACCGAGAGCACCCGCTCCGCATCCTTATTCTCGCCAGCCAGACGGAGTGCCATGACAAGCTCTGCTCCCCGGTAGGGAGTCCAGCCTCCGGCGCTCTCTAGCACCCTGTGAGCGTCGACGATCCGTCCTGCATCCCGCATCTCCTTGATGAGGGAGATAACGACGGGCATGTCGTACCGAGATGCGGCAGCGATACACAGCTGGAGCGCTTCCTGCTCGCGCCCCCGGGCACGAAGCAGGTCAGCCAGCTGTACTACTTCGGCACCGTCCAACTGCCCGGCGACAGCACCGAGGACAGCGTCAGCGTCCTCGTCGAGCCCGGCGTTCCAGAATCCGGACAGCAAGTCCATGGCCCTCGCGGAATCAGCGCGCGAGCCGCGGACGGCGTCTATCAGCGTGCGGGCGTCATCGCCTCGACCGGCATCCCGCATGGCTCGCACGACCGAGACCACTTCTTCCGGCGGATGGCCCGCGACAGCATCGAGCGCCTTGCTGTACAAGCGAAATGCCGCCTCCTGCCGTCCGGCACCGCGCAGGGCATCGGCGAGCGCGACAGTCTCGGAGCCGGTCAGACGGGCCGTGGCCACATCCAGCAACCGGTTGACCTCGTCGGCGAAGCCAAGCGAGAGCAGGGCACCGATGAGCGTGATGACTCCGTCCGACGTCTGATGGTTAGCGACGGCGGCATCAAGCAGGTAGCTGACCTCACTAGTGCTGCCGATCGTGCGCAGGGCCTCTGCTGCTGCTCCCACATCCTCGGCGGACCCGCGGGCCACAGCCTGAAGCAGCTCATCAGCGTCCGGGGCGGCGTCAATTTCTCGCAGCGCGCTGCTGATTGCGGCCACCTCAGCTGCCGAGCGCCGCGCCGCCGACCTGATCATCTGTGTCGCGTCGGGACCACGTGCCTCGGCTCGCAGCAGTGCGATCAGTGCGGCGACCTCCTGGTCAGGCCGTCTGCCGGCGACAGCAGTCAGGATCTGGTCGGCGTCGGCCGCATGGCCTTCCTGCCGGAGCCAGGCTGTCTCCGTGGCCACTTCCCGCGGCGGCCGCCGCATGAGGTGATCGAATCCAGTCGGCAATTCGGCCTGGGTGCGCTGCCGGGGGACGCGGTGCAGCGGAGAATTCAGCGCACGCCGGTTCCTAGCTAGTACGATCATCCCGCCGTCATTGCCTGCCCGCTGCTGGGGAACGGGTCGTCTCTTAGCGACGAGTTCCTTCCTGACGTGCCAGTAAATCGTTTCCACGCTGAGGTAGTCCGGGGCATCGGCGAGGCCCTGGCCCAGGACGTTAACGAGTTCACCAGTAAATGCCGTAAAGTCTTCGCCGACTGGCGCCTGCGCCCGAGCGTTCTCCGCCGATGCCGTCATCAGGTAGGTGCCTTCTATCCGCGCCTGGTCGGCCATTTCCATGGAGGGTCCCATGCCACCGATCATCGCGCGGCCGCTATAACAGCAGTCGAGAATCATGACTTTGGCCGCAGCGGAAGCAACATCAACGAGTTCCCGGCGGAGGTCCTCAAAGCGCACGCCTGTGTAGAGCCGGTCAGCGTTTGATTCGGGAAGAGAGAGATACAATTCATCGGTACGCTGGTCCAGTAGTCCGTGGCCAGCGTAATAAACCAGAAGTGTCTCTCCCGCCGAAAGAGCAGCCTCATGGACTGCATCGAGAACCTGCGCCGGGCTTGAAGGGTCAGATAGCAGCCGGCAGTGGCTAGCGGGAAGACCCCACAAGTCCGGGCTGGTGAGCAACTCCTGGAGCCTGAGGAGGTTGTTCATCACCGATGGCAGTGGCTCCAGATCCTGGTAAGATCCGCATCCGATCAGCACAGCTCTAGACGCCGAGGGATCCGAGAGGGTCATCAGGGCACCTTGCTCCCGGTCTCGCTGTCACCGGCAGTTGTGATGAGCGCCTGAATCTTGCGTCGCATTTCCTCGGCTGTACCCTGCACCAAGGTAACCGACTGCTTGTTGATGGTAATAGTGATCGCGGGGTGTTCCGCGCGAGAACCACGCCATGCTTCAAATGCGAGTACCAGATTAAGGAGACTGGCGGCTTGCGTGAGCACTACATTGATCACTTCAAGCCCGCCCATTTCGTCCGCCGCGCCATGAGCAACCATTGTGACCGCGGCCTCCCCGCGGACCTCCCGGTCACGTGACAGCCAGCGCATGAGCGAGTTTGCCGCAAACTGGTCACCGTCATCGACAACTATGTCCATCGACACTCGCACGGATTCCCCCAATATGACGTCGCTTTCTATGACAATCTGCCAGGCTAGTCTCCTGGGTCGGGCTCGGGCAAGCCGCGATGGCCCGATCCGATCAGGATTGGCTAGATGACTTGTCCGCCCGGCCATTGTCGCGACCAGGTTCCTTCGGTTGAGCTGTCGAGGCTGCCTTCCGGCCAGGGGAGACCTGTGGCCATGCCCGGCATATGAGAGCCGGCAGTGCGGTCGAGGCCGGGTGTCACTAGGCACTGACGCCCATCTGCGCAGCCGATTGAGGAGTGGCTGAGCCGGCCTCGGCCTCCGTGGCCGCCGGGCGGGTTCGCTCGGCCCACCGGCTGACGGCGGGCATCGCCAGGCCCACGGCGACGAAGACCGCCCCCATCAGCAGCCAGCCGGGCACGCCCCAGGTGATGCACAGCAGGCCCAGGATCGCGGGGGCGACGACGTTGCCCAGGCCGCGGCCGAACCCGAATACCCCGGAATACTGGCCCTGAGCGTGTGCGGGCGCGAGCCGGACCCGCAGTTCCAGGGAGCCCGCCGCGTGCCACAGCTCACCGATCGTGTGCACGGCAATCCCCGCCACCAGCACCCCGGCTGCGAGCCAGGCGGGCAGCCGGGCGGCCACGGCGATCAGGGCCATCCCGATCAGGAACGCCACTCCCGCGCGGCGCATGGCCCGGCCGGCGGCCCGGCTGCTGTCGATCCCGCGGCTCGCCCTGACCTGCAGGGCCACGACCATGGCCGTGTTGATCACCACCGCTACCCCCACCACCCAGCGGGGCGCGTGGGTGCGATCGACGATCCACAGCGGCACCGCGAAGACCAGGACCGTGCCCTGAATCCACATGATGCCGTCGAGCAGGCTCACGGCGATGTAGGGCCGATCCCGGAGCGCTATCCAGCGGCCGGCCAGCCCGGCCGGCTTGCTCACCGGCGGGAGTGGCGGCAGCCAGGTCACCGCGACGGCGCAGATCGCGTAACTCAGGGCATTGACCAGCACCAGCGCCTCATATGCATCGCGGGTGTTGACCTGGATGGCGAGCCCGGCCGCGATGCCGCCCAGGCAGCCGGCCAGGTTGGCGACCGATCGCAGGTAGGCCCGGTAGCGGACCAGGTCCGGGCCGCCGAAGCCGCGGACGATCGGCGCCCGGGCCGCCGTGCTGGCCGAGATGGCGAGCTGGGTCGCGATGACCACCAGGACGAAGAACCCGAAGCTCCGGACGAGCACCAGTGCCGCCATCGCCAGCGCCTGGGCGGCCAGCGTCAGCCGGTAGACCTCGCGGGGCCCGCGCCGGTCAGCAAGGTGGCCGACCGGAATCCCGGCGACCAGGCCGACCGTGGCGGCGATGCCCATGCCGAGGCCGACCCTGGCCACCGAGAGCCCGACCACCCGCGTGTAGAAAAGCGCGGCACTGACCATGAACACGCCGCTGCCCATCATGTTAATGAAGCTGGCCAGCGCGATAATGCGCTGCGGCCGGGTCGGCGGAATGAGCCCGTGACCGGCAAGCCAGGAGGACTTGCGTTCCCTCGAATGCGTGTGGTAGTCTTTTGTTGAAGGCATTTCTCCTTTTGGCACGCTCATAATCGGCACTATTGCTGCTGCCGCCAAGAATGTCAATTCAATTGCTTCCCGGGCCCGGCGGTCTGGCTTTCTGAGCTGCCAGAAAACAATCCGGGCAGCCAGAAAACAACTCGCCCTGTCGCCGCCGGTGACGCGACACTGGCAGCCATGATCACCAGGGTCACGTTCCGGCTCGCCGGGCTCGACGGCCGGACATCCGCGGCGGTCACCCGCCGGACCGGCATCCGGCCCACTCGCAGCTTCGAGGCTGCCGATCCCGTCAGCCGTCGCTCCGGCCGCGCCCGCGGCTACTCGCTCTGGCTGCTGAGCTCCAGCACGGCGATCGAGGATGGCAGTGAGCTCGCCGGGCAGCTGCACCGGGTACTGGACTTCCTGGAGCCGGCCACGGCGCAGCTATGGGAGCTAGTCGGCGCGGGCTACGACGCGAACTGGCTGGGCTATGTCGCGTCGCACGCCACCGAGCACGCGGCCGAGCTTGACCGGCGCACGCTGCAGCGGCTGCTGGCACTCCCCGGCGACCTGTGGCTCGACGTCTGCGGCGACGGCACTGACTCGGCCTGATAGTTGCAGGTGACCGGGTCGGCCGGTGCCCGGCTCGCGACATGCCGGTCGGGCGGCTAGCTACCGTCGGCGGGGCGGCGCCTTCGGGAGGCTGATGAGTACGTCACGCCCCAGGTGTTCCTTGCACAGGTACTTGATCTCCTCGCATTCCATGATCTGGATCCGGCCATGGCGCACGGCAAAGGCGTGCCCGTCCTTGGTGACCCAGGACGTAGTGACCATGATTCCCTTCGTGGCATGCTTGTCCTCCATCACGCCGGCGAGGGCACGTACCGGCTCGACGCCGACAGCCCCGCGATACCGCTTGGCCTGGACGATGCATAGTCCTCCGAAGACGGGGTCCTCGTTGACGGCGACCGCATCGACGCCGTCGTCCTTGGAGGCCTGCGTATTCCACGACTTCATGCCCATCGCCTCAAAGAGCTGGCGAACCAGGTGCTCGAATTCGGTCGGCGTCATCTCCAGCAGGTCGGGTCTGCTGTCGAGGCCGGCCACTGCATCCATTCCCTCGACGAACTTGTATTGGGTGAGCAGGTTCTCAAAGTCGACGACCGGGCGTACCGCCTCCAGGTCGTACGGGTGGGCTGAGACGAGAGCGTTGAGCTTGCGGAGGCAGGTCACCGGATCAAGGTCGGCAAGCACGAAGGTCGCGAATACCTCCCGCAGTGCGCTGACGCTGATCAGGCATGGCCGGATGGGCTGGCCGGTGGCCCTGTCCGTCGTCGAGACGTGGCCGTTGAATGTGACGACCTCGACGAGGCCGATCTGCTCGGATGTCAGCACTTCGTGGATGGTGCGAAGCGCAGACATCGCGATAAGGCGGGCGTACCGGTCCTTGATCTCCTTGTCAGGCCGGATGGTGGTGTCAATCTCGTCGCGGGTCTGAACGTACTTGTAGCCCCGCTCAACCGGGATTAATGACTGGGGCGGCAGTTCGTACTCAACGACGGCTTCCCTGGGCTCAGGACGGTACAGGGCACGAGTTCGGTGCGGGAATCCCTCGGGATACTGCGACGCATCGAGCACGAGGGTGAGGAACTGCGCGACTGCCTCGGGATCGCCCGCCTGGAATCCGTGTTCGAACTGGTCGACCTCGGCGTTGTAGTCGGCCGCTACCTGGGCCGCCTCCGCGACTCGCCGGTCGTACGCACTTTTGCGCTCGGCGAGCAGCCGCCGGCGATCTGAATCGGCGCCGGCGTGCCTGGCGACCTCTCGCTCGTATGCCTCGCGGCCGGCAGCCACCTCGCGGTCATGTCGTGCGGAGCGGCCGAGAAGCCTTCCCATTGCGCTAGGAGGACGGGGAGTGAATTGCGACCATTGCGGGACAGGCACCGGTCGGTCCAGGCCGTCCGGATCGAAGGGAGCCATGTCCACCGTCTGCTTGAGTGCGGCAAACGTGATCCTTGATCCCGGACGAGTACCCGTGATCAGGACCGAGTCCAGTTCAGACAAGCGAGTTTGCAGGTCAGCCGTCATTGCGGCCGCTTCTGCCTTGCGCTCCTCGATGTACAACTGCCTGCGCTCACGTTCAGTAGCTGCCGCTTGCCGCGCGGCGGCGCGTCTGGCCTGTTCATGTGCGCGAAGTGCCTGCGCGGCGGCCCGCTCCGCAGCGCGCCGGGCCTGCTGCTGCCTGGCATGGTCTCGCTGCAGATCGGCCCACATGCTCTGCCTTCTCGCCACGTGACCTCCGGTCAGCAGATTACGGAATTCCTGTTGGCGGCTGGGCAGGCAGGAATTGCCGTTACGCCGCCCAATCGTCTGAGAACCAAGGACAACATCACTGTGACAAAACTGGCTGGAGCTGTGAACCCTGCTATTGAAATCACAACGTCGTAATTTCAGGTCTGCGGGGAATATTGTGTTCAGAGTGGCCAGTGCTTTCATTCGGCTGGGAAAGATGAAGCCGGCTACCGCTGTCTTCTGTAGCGATGTGCTAGCGGTCCCGGAACTCGGGCCGGCGCCGGGCGGCGAACGCCCGCGGGCCTTCCTTCGCGTCCTCCGTTCGGAACACCGCCATGCCGATCTTCGCCTCCACCGCGAACGCCTCGTTCTCCGGCAGGCCCTCGGTCTGGCGCATCGTGGCCAGGATGGCGCGCACCGCGCGCGGCCCGTTCGCGGCGATCTGCCCCGCCAGCTCCAGCGCCCTGCCCAGCGCCTGCCCGTCCGGGACGACGTGGCCGATCAGGCCGATCTCGCGGGCCTCGGCGGCGCTGATCAGCCGCCCGGTCAGCAGCAGGTCGGCGGCGATCGTGTAGGGGATCTGCCGGGGCAGCCGGACCGCTGACCCGCCCAGCGGGAACAGGCCCCACCGGGCCTCGGACACGCCGAACCGGGCGCTCTGGCCGGCCACCCGGATGTCGGTAGCCTGCAGGATCTCGGTGCCGCCCGCGACGGCCGGCCCTTCGACGGCGGCGATCAGCGGCTTGGTCAGGCGGCGGCCCTTGAGCAGCGGCTCGATGACCGACAGGTCCGGGCCGCCGTCGCCGAACTGGTCGCCGGGATGGGCGGCGGTCATGGCCTTGAGGTCGGCGCCCGCGCAGAACGCGCCGCCGGCGCCGGTCAGGATGCACACCCGGATCCCCGGATCGCTGTCGGCCAGGTCCCAGGCCTCGCGCAGCAGGACGAGCATGGGACCGCTCAGCGCGTTGCGGGCCGCCGGCCGGTTCATGGTGACGATCAGCACGTGGCCGCGGCGCTCGGTGAGCAGGTGCGGCCCGGCGACATCGGGGTCCTGGCCGGCCAGCGCGGGCGGGGTCGGCATGGCGGGCCTCCTTGCTGGCCGCGGCCCCGCCGCCCGGCGGCCCGGAACGGCGCGCCGGGAACGGCGCGCCGGGTTGCCCAGAACGATAACACGTTCTATTTTCAATGCCATGGCCCCGCACTTCGCTGACCTCTTCGAGCATGCGGCCGATGCGTTCCCGGACCGCGTCGCGCTGGCGTGCGAGAACCGTCAGGTGACCTACCAGCAGCTGGAGGCGCGGGCCAACCGGCTGGCTCACTACCTGGCCGCGGCGGGCGTGCGGCCAGGGGAGCACGTCGGGCTGTACGCGAGCAACTCCATCGAGGCGGCCGAGACGATCCTCGCCGCGTGCAAGATCCGCGCGGCGGCGGTCAACATCAACTACCGGTACGTCGAGGCCGAGCTGCGGTACATGCTGGCCGACTGCGACCCGGTGGTGCTGGTGCATGACCGGCGGCTCACGCCGCGGCTGGCGGCGGTGACCGGCTCCGCGCCGGGATTACGGGCCACGGTCGTGATCGACGACGGGTCGGCCGCCGGCCGCCCGGGCGGGCCGCATGACGCCGGGCCCGAGGCCCCCAGCCCGGGCATCCCCTATGACGAGGCGCTGGCCGCCGGCAGCCCGGAGCGGGACTTCGCGCCGCGCAGCGCGGACGACGTCTACGTCATCTACACCGGCGGGACGACCGGCTATCCCAAGGGCGTGATGTGGCGGCACGAGGACATCTGGCGCACCCTGGCGGGCGGGATCGACTTCGTGACCGGCGTCCCGCTGCCCGATGAGTGGGAGCAGTCCCGCCGGGGCGCGGCCGGCGCCTTCGTCAGCCTGACCGCCGCGCCGCTGATCCACGGCGCCGCGCAGGTGGCGACGCTGGGCGGGCTGTTCGGCGGCGCGACGATGGTGCTGGAGCCCCGGTTTGACCCGGACCGGATCTGGCAGGCGGTGCAGCGGCACCAGGTCAACACACTGGTGATCATCGGCGATGCGATGGCCCGGCCGCTGATCGAGGCGTTCCAGGCCGGCGATTATGACGCCTCGTCGCTGCTGGCCATCTCCTCGAGCGCGGCGCTGTTCTCGCCGGTGGTCAAGCAGGCCTGCGCGCGGGCGCTGCCGAACGTGGTCATCACCGAGGCGATCGGCTCGTCGGAGACGGGCTTCGCGGGCCTGTCGTTCGTGTCCGGGGACGCGCCGCACCGCGGCGGGCCGACCGTCCGGCCCGGCCCGGACGTGATCGTGCTGGATGACGACGGGAACCGGGCGCCGGCCGGGCAGGTCGGGCGGCTGGCCCGCGGCGGGCACGTCTCGCTGGGCTACTACAAGGATCCGGCGAGGACCGCCGCGATGCTCGCCATCGTGGACGGCCGCCGCTACGCGGTGCCCGGTGACCTGGCCCGGATCGAGGACGACGGCAGCATCACGCTGCTCGGGCGGGGCAACACCTGCGTGAACACCGGCGGCGAGAAGGTGTTCCCCGAGGAAGTCGAGGGCGCGCTGAAGTCCCACGACGACGTGTTCGACGCGCTGGTCATCGGGGCCCCCGATGAGCGGCTCGGCCAGCGGGTCGCGGCTCTGGTGCAGCCCCGGCCGGGCCGGGTCCTGGACCTGGCCGCGCTGGAGCAGCACGTCCGCGGGCTGATCGCCGGGTACAAGGTGCCGCGCAGCATCTGGCTGGTGGCCGAGACTCATCGCACGGTCAGCGGCAAGGCCGACTACGAGCGAGCCCGGCGGCACGCGGCGGACCGCCCGGCGGACTACCCGGCCGCGGTGCCGGCCGCCCGCCCGGCCGCCGACGACGCCGGCGGGCGGGCTGCTGCCGCCCCGGCCCCCGTTACTGGTCCCGCCGTTCCCGGTTCCGCTGCGGGCGACCCGGCCGCATCCGGCCGCCCCGGACCGGGCTGAAGGACCGGCCATGCGGACGGCGCTGTGCGACCTGCTCGGCATCGAGCACCCGATCGTGGGGTTCACGCCGTCGGAGCACGTCGCGGCGGCGATCAGCCGGGCCGGGGGGCTGGGCGTCCTCGGCTGCGTCCGCTACAACGACCCGGCTGAGCTTGAGGCTGCGCTGACCTGGATGGACGAGCATGCCGGCGGCCGGCCGTACGGGGTGGACGTGGTGATGCCGGCCACCGTGCCTGCCGAGGGCACCCCGGTTGACCTGAGCGAGCTCATCCCGGCCGGGCACCGCGACTTCGTCGAGCAGACGCTGCTGCGGCTGGGCGTGCCGCCGCTGCCCGGCGACGGCACCGACGGCACCGGCGGGCCCGGCGTGCTGGGCTGGCTGCACTCGGTGGCCCGCCAGCATGTCGAGGTGGCGCTGGCCCACCCGGCGCGGCTGATCGCCAACGCGCTCGGCCCGCCGCCGCCTGACGTGATCGATGCCGCGCACGAGAGGGGCATGCTGGTCGCGGCGCTGGCCGGCAAGGCCGCGCACGCGCGCAGCCACGTCGCCGCGGGCGTCGACATCGTGGTGGCGCAGGGCCACGAGGCGGGCGGTCACACCGGCGAGATCGGCACGATGGTGCTGGTGCCCGAGATCGTGGACGCGGTCGGCGCGCAGGCGCCGGTGCTGGCGGCTGGCGGCATCGGCTGCGGCCGCCAGGTCGCCGCGGCTCTCGCCCTGGGCGCGGCCGGGGCGTGGCTGGGCTCGGCCTGGCTGGTCACGCAGGAGTACACGCTGACCTCCGACCTGCCCGCCGTGCGGGACGCGCTGCTGGCCGCCACCTCCTCCGACACCGTGCGGTCGCGCGTCTACAGCGGCAAGCCGGCCCGGCTGCTGCGCAACCGGTGGACCCGCGCGTGGGCCGAGCCGGGCGCGCCCGAGCCGCTGCCGATGCCCCTGCAGAACCTGCTGGTCGCCGGCGCCCACCAGCGGCTGATGCGCTCGGGCCGGCCGGACGTGGTGCCGATGCCGGCCGGGCAGATCGTGGGCCGGCTGAACGAGGTCCGCCCGGTCGCCGACGTGATGGCCGACCTGGTCCGCGAGGCGGGTGAGACGCTAGAGCGACTGGCCGGCCTGCGGTGAGCGCCGGCCGGACGGCGGGAAACCGGGAGAGCGGAGGCCGCGGATGAGGATCGCCACGACGGTCGGTTACTGGAGCGCGGGCCCGCCCGCGGACGCCGCGGACCTGTTCGCCGCCGCCGAGCGGCTCCGTTTCGACCAGGTGTGGACGGCCGAGGCCTACGGCAGCGACGCCTGGACACCGCTGGCCTGGTGGGGCTCGCAGACCAGCCACGTGCACCTCGGCACGTCCATCTCGCAGATCTCCGCGCGGCCGCCGGTGACCCTGGCCATGGCCGCGATGACCATGGACCACCTGACCCGCGGCCGGGTCATCGTCGGCGTCGGGACCAGCAATCCGCAGGTCGTTGAGGGCTGGTACGGCCAGCCCTACCCGCGGCCGCTGGAGCGGACCCGCGAGTACATCGAGATCCTGCGCATGGTCATCGCCCGCGAGGAACCCGTCGTCTACGACGGCCGCCACTACCAGCTGCCGTATCCCGGCGGCACCGGGCTGGGCAAGCCGCTGCGCTCGATCCTGCACCCGTTCCGCACCGAGATCCCCGTCTACCTCGGCGCCGAGGGACCGAAGAACGTCGCGCTGGCGGCCGAGATCGCCGACGGCTGGAATGCGCTGTTCTTCTCCCCGAAGATGAACGACTTCTACGCCGGCGCGCTGGCCGAGGGGTTCGGCCGGCCGGGCGCGCGGCACGCGGCGGCGACGTTCGACGTCGTCGGCGGGCCGATGGCGATCATTCCCGGCGACGACCTCGAGCAGGCCGCCGACCAGCTGCGACCCGCGCTCGCCCTGTATATCGGCGGGATGGGCGCGCGCGGTGTGAACTTCCACCACGAGGTGTTCGCCCGGATGGGCTATGAGGCGCAGGCGAAGGTGATCCAGGACCACTACCTGGCCGGGGACCGGCGGGCCGCCATCGCCGCCGTGCCGACCGCGCTGGTCGAGGACGTCGCCCTGATCGGCCCCTGGGCCAAGATCACCGAGGAAATGCCGCGCTGGCGGGACACCGTGCTGACGACCTTCTCGGTGAGCTGCGACCTGCGGCACCTGGACCGCATCACCGAACTGGCTCGCGGCTAGCGCCGGCGCGCGCGGGGCGGCCGGCCGGGCGCCGGGTTAGCGCTGGAACAGGCCGTAGGCGTGCTCAGCGTGCAGCCGGACCACCAGGCGCTGGTCGCGCACCATCGCGGCCCGGTAGTCAGCCCAGTCCGGGTGCTCGCCCTGCACCGCGCGGAACAGGTCGATGAGCTCGGCTACCGCCGCGTCGCCGGGGTCGGCGGCCACCGCGGACAGGTCCGCAGTGCCGTCGACGACCACGTAGTTCCAGAAGTCCTCGCTGGCGACGTGGAAGCTGGCCCGCGGGTCGCGGCGCAGGTTGGCCACCTTGGCCCGGCCGGCGGTCGTGGAGACCCGGATGAGCTGGGCAGCGGGGTCGAACGCGTAGTTCACGTTGGACAGCTGCGGCCGCCCGCTGACCCGCTGGGTGACCAGGATGCCCTGATTGCGCCCGGCCAGCAGGCCGGCGAAGCGAGATTCGATCACGACCGCAGAACCTAGCCGGCCCGCTCCCGGCGCCGGGAGCGCCCGGGAATGTCACTCTCGCCGGGTGATGACACCGGCGGCCGCAGCGACGAGCGTTCGGGGCTTGCGCGCACAGACCTGGCGAGACGAACCGCAGCGAGACGAGAGGGGACCGGCGTGGCTAAGGCCGACGGCACTTTCATTTACGTGGCCACCTACCCGGACGAGATCGCGGCCCGCGATGACTACCAGGTGGTAAAGGAGCTGCATTCCAGCGGGCTGGTAGGCGCCTACGACGCGGCAGTGGTCACCAAGGACGCCCGCGGCAAGGTGCACGAGAACAAGGACGAGTCGGCCACCCGGCACGGCGCCTGGTGGGGCGTGGCCGCGGGAGCGGCCGTCGGCGTGATCTTCCCGCCGTCGATCCTGGCCACGGCCGCCGCAGGCGGTGTCATCGGCGGGGTTAGCGGCCACCTGGCCAAGGGCATGTCCCGGTCGAAGGCCAAGGATCTCGGCGATTTCATCGACCCCGGCCAGGCCGGACTGGTCGTGGTCGGCGAGACCAAGATCCGCGATGCCGTTCAGAAGGCCGTGACCAGGGCCGAGAAGGAAGTCGCGGAGGAACTCGACACCGATCCGCAGGAAATCGACAAGACGCTGCAGCGGGCCGTCGGGGACATGTAGCACGGGCGGGCGGTCAGGCGCCGCCTGCCCGGGGCGCAGGTCCCGCCAGTTTGGCCCGGCCGGTTTGAGCCGGAACAGCCTGGGCAGGGTCTGACGCCGTGCCGACTGATGACGATCCCACGAGGTGATGAAAATGCTCACGCTTACCGAACGAGCAGCCGGGACGATCCGGGCCCTGACCTCGCAGGAGGGTGTCCCCGACGACGCCGGCCTGCGGATGTCCCTCCCCGAGGGGGAGGCCGGGTCCCTGGTGCTGGCGCTCGACAGCCCGCAGCCGGATGACTCGGTCATCGAGGACTCCGGCGCGAAGGTGTTCCTCCAGTCCACGGCCGCCACCATGCTCGAGGACCGGGAGCTGGACGGCGAGCTCGACGACCAGGGCCAGGCGTCGTTCACCCTGGCCCGCAAGGACGGCTAGCGCCGCTTCCTGCAGCTGAGCGTTCGGCTGGCGGCTCACTGGCCGCCAGCCGAGCGCTTTTTGCTGCCCGCGACCAGCGGCCTGCTGCCTCTGGCGTGCCTGGGGCCTGCCAGCGCGCCCGGGTCTGGCCGGCGTAGCCTGGCGTAACCCGGCCCAGGTGCAGCCGGGTCAGCCCTGCGGTGCCGGCCGGGTGTCGCGCCGCAGCGGGTGGTCAGCGGGAATCTCCACCAGCACGATCCGGACGCCGTCCGGGTCCTCGATCCACATCTCGGTCAGCCCCCAGGGCTCGGTCACCGGTCCGCGCAGGACGCGGACCCCGGCTGCGGCCAGCCGGGCGTGCTCGGCGCGGATGTCCCGCACCTGGAGCCAGATCATTACCGGGCCGCCAGGCTGGCCAGTCAGGCTCCCGGAGACCTCCAGCAGGCCCTGGCCGAGGAAGAACACCACGCCCGGGTCCTCCGGGGGCCCGAACTCCCGGCAGACGGCCAGGCCCAGGACGTCCCGGTAGAACTGACGGCTGCGGCGCGCGTCGGCGGGCCGCAGCAGGATGCGGCTGGCTAAGACCTCCATGCGGTCATCCTGGCAGCCCGCAGGCGGCAGGCCTGATCCGGCGCGCTCGCGGCGGTCCCGGCTGTCCAGCCCGAGCGCGGTCAGCCGGTCAGGGGCGGCGACGGCGGGGCCCGGAAATGCCGGAATGATAACAGCAAGAAGCAGATCCTGCGCCCGAGCATCAGCACGCCGCCGGCTGGCGAGCGAGCAGGGGCAGGCAGTCAGGCTGCTCCAGCCGGGGTGGCGTTGCGGCGCGCGAGCCACAGGGCCGCGGCGAGGATCACCAGGCCGGCCGCGAGGACGGCCCCGGCTCCGGCCGCGCCGGCCGGCAGGTAGCGGGAGGCCACCTGCGGCAGCAGGACCAGCGCACCGAGGCCGCCCGCGCCGACCAGGAGCACCCGGCGCGCCAGCACGCCGGCGGTCAGGAGTCCGGTGACGGTCGCCAGGGCCAGGGCCGGGCCGCCCGCCGCAGCAATTCCCAGCTGCGCGCCGGCCAGCAGCCCGGCCGCAGCGGCCAGGTACCCGGCGGTCGCGGACACCAGCCAGCCGCGGTACGCCGCCAGGCCCCACACCAGGGCCAGTGCCCACACGCCCAGGCCCGGCGCCCAGCCCGCCGCGCCCGGCCAGGCGCGGGCGATCGCGGTGCCGTCCAGCGCGGCGGCTGCCGCGAACAGCGCCAGGTGCAGCAGCGCCGCCTGCGACCGCCACCACAGTACCGCCAGGTACCCGGCGGTGACGGCCTCGGCGGACAGCAGCCGGACGGTCAGGCCGTAGCCCGCGAACGACGGGCCGGTCAGCACGACGGCGAAAGCGGCGAGACTGCCCGCGGAGGCCAGCCACAGGACGCTGCGCAGCCGGCGAAGACCCGGCTGGGCGGCGCGCCGGCTCCGCGAGGTGCGGCCGGCGACAACCCCGGCGGCCAGCAGCACGCTGGCGGTCCCGGCCGCCAGCGCGAGCCCGGCGCCCGCCGGGATCCCCGGCCACAGGTCCCCGATGGCGATGAAGCCGGCCATGGCGGCCAGCACGGCACCCAGATAGCCCAGGGCCTCCACCACGATCGCCCGCCGGGGCGAGCGCGGGGGAGCGGGCGGCCGCCCGGGGCCGGCGTCTCCGGCGTCCCCGGCCTCGGCCGCCTCGATCCCGGCGGCCTGCCCGGCGTCGATCAGGCCCGCGGCCTGCCACCGGGCCAGCTGGCTGTGCAGCACCGCCCCGCCTGAGGACTGTGACATGACCCCGCCCTTCCCGTGCCCGCAGCGGTCAGCGCCGCTTCGCTCACAGTCTTCGCGGAACCTGGTCAGAGGACATGAGTAGACCTACTCAGCCACCCGCCGGGCCGCATCAGGCGCGCTGGTCATCACCCCGGCTGCCGCGGCACCAGAGCTGTGCCCGCCGGCTGCGGTAGCAGGCTGCCTCCCGGCATCGGGGCCCGCCAGCGCCAGCCGCAGCGCGTACGCCGCCGGGGCTCAGGCGATGCCTGGCCCGATGCCGCCAGTCGCTCGGGTCACTGCCGCTGCCCTGCCAGCGAGTCCTTCCGCCACCGTGCCCCTTCGTCGCCGGGCCTCCTTTCCGTCGTTCACGCCGTGCGGGTCCTGTCTTCGCCAGGTCCGGCAGTTACCCGGTCAGCTCCCGGCCGGGCCGGACCGCCGCGTTCAGGCGATGGTGACCGGGAGGGTCTCGAAGCCGCGCAGCAGCAGCCGGTCGCGGCGGGCCGGCTCGCCCGCGGAGCTGATCTTGGGGAACCGGTCCAGCAGCCGGGGGAAGGCAACGGTGCCTTCCAGCCGGGCCAGCGCGGCGCCGATGCAGAAGTGCGCGCCGCCGCCGAAGCTCAGCGGCCCGCCGTCCGGGCGCGCCGGATCGAAGGTGGCCGGGCTCGCGAACCGCCGCGGGTCGCGGTTGCCGGCGCCCAGGATCGTGACTATCCCGGCTCCGGCGGGCACCGGCACGCCGTCCAGCGTCGTGTCGTAGCCCACCCGGCTGGTGAGCTGGACGGGTGAGTCGTAGCGCAGCACTTCCTCGACGAAGGCGGCCGGGGCGGCCGAGCCGTCCCGGACGGCCTCGCCGGCGGGCGGGTCGTTCAGGATGATGTTCAGGCCGTTGCCCAGCAGGTTGGTCGTGGTCTCGAACCCGGCGACGAGCAGCAGGGTCAGGTTGTGCAGCAGCTCGGCGGCGGACAGCTGGCCGTCGTCGCGGTCGCTGGCCGCCAGCAGGTCGCTGAGCAGGTCATCGCGAGGATCGGCGCGGCGCCGGCCGGCCAGGGCGGTGAAGTAGGCCAGCAGCTCGACGGCGGCGGCGTTGATCGCGGGCAGCGTGGTCAGGTCCGATAGCTCGAACACGCCGGCCAGGTCGCGGGCCACCGGCCGGAACGCCTCCCGGTCGGCCTCCGGGATGCCGATCAGCTCACAGATCACCGTGACCGGCAGCAGGTAGGCGAAGTCGTGCATGAACTCGACCGGCGAGCCATCGGCGCCCCGGTCTGCCATCGCGTCCAGCAGCTCGTCGGCGATCCGGGCGATGGCGGGCTCCAGCCCGGCGACGCGCCGGGCAGTGAACGCCCGGGCCATCAGCCGCCGGATCCGCCCGTGCTCGGGCCCGTTGAGGTTCAGGATCCAGTCGACGGCCTGGACGAAAACCGGGTTGTCCCGCCAGCCAGGGAAGCTGGCGTCGAAACTGGCCCGGTCCGACACCCGGAAGCCGGGGTCGCGCAGCACGGCACTGATGGCGTCGTAGCCGACCACGAGGAGGTCATGGCCGGCGGGCAGCACCGTGCCGTGCTCGTGCAGGCGGGCGTAGAGGGGGTAGGGGTCGGCCCGGCCGGCCGGCGTGCTGAGCTCGGTGAGAGTCTCGATGACGTCCATGCTGCCGCTCCGTCCCCGGCCGGATCCCGCGGCCGGTCCCCGCCCGTCCGGAATCTGGCGCCGCCTGGGTACCCGCGCCGCCCTGAAGGCCGCGCCTGGCACGACGATAAGTAGTATCGCGAGTCTCGTCAAGCTATATCGCGATAGCCGTCCTCCGGGAATGCCGCCACCGCCGCGGGTGTTGCCGCGGCGGAGGTCGTGACATGCAAGATGAACTGGTCAGGTGCCCGAGCTGCGGGAAGCGGAACCGGGTTCCGGCGGCGGCGACGGGCAAGCCCCGCTGCGGCAGCTGTCATCAGCCGGTGCCGTGGATCGCGGACGCCGACGATGCCACCTTCGCGGCGGTAGCCGAGCAGGCGCCGCTGCCGGTGCTGGTGGACCTGTGGGCGCCGTGGTGCGGGCCGTGCCGGATGGTCAGCCCGGTGCTGGCCAGCCTGGCCGCCGAGAAGGCGGGCCAGGTCAAGCTGGTCAAGGTCAACGTGGATGAGTCGCCCCGGCTGGCGCAGCGCTATGGCGTGCAGTCGATCCCGACTCTGCTGCTGCTCAGCAAGGGCACCGAAGCCGCGCGCCAGGTCGGCGCTCCGCCCGCCCCGCAGCTGAAGGCCTGGCTGGAGAAGGCGCTGCAGGCGGCCTGACCGCCGCAGGCCCGGCTGGGCGCTCGCCGGTCGGTGCGTGCTGCCGGCAGCGGCGCGCAGCTGCCCGGACCGGCCGGGCTAGTCGCCGGCCGCTAGCAGCCCGCCCAGCCGGCGCAGCTGCGCCGTGGCGCCGCCGAGCGCGAACTCGCAGTGCTGGGCGGCCAGGAAGTACTGCTGCACCGGTCCGCTGAGGTCCACGCCCAGCCCGCCGTGCACATGGACGGCGGTGTGCGCGACCCGGTGGCCGGCGTCGGCGGCCCAGAACTTGGCCATCGCCACCTCGGCGGCGGCGTCCAGGCCGGCCTGCAGGCGCCAGGCGGCCTGCCACATGGTCAGCCGCACGGCCTCCACGTCGATGTAGGCGTCGGCCAGCCGCTGCGCCACAGCCTGGAAGCTGCCGATCGGCCGGCCGAACTGGACCCGCTCCCGCGCGTACTGCGCGGTCAGCTCCAGCGCCCGGTCCAGGATGCCGTACTGCAGCGCGCACAGCCCGGTCGTCCCGCGCTCCGTCAGCCAGCCGAGGAGGCCCGGGCCGGCGGCGGGGGAGCCCAGCAGCCGGTCACCGGGCAGCCGGGCCTGGTCCAGCACGATCCGCGCGGCGCTGGCCCCGGTCAGCTGCTGCGGCTGCACGGTGACCCCGGCATCGCCCGGCGCCACGCCGAATACCGCGATGCCGTCCTGGCCGGCTCCGCCGGGCGGCCCGGCGCTGCCCGCCGGCCCGCGGCCCGCGGGGCTGGTGGCGGCGGGTACCAGCAGCAGCCCGGCGCTGGTCCCGGCCGGCACGGCCGTCTTCACCCCCGACAGCACCCAGCCGTCGCCGTCCCGCTCGGCCCGGGCGGCGGGAACTGCGGGGTCGTCGCTGTCCTCGTCTTCCAGCGCTACCGCGATGATCAGCTCGCCGCGGCCGGCCGGGACGGCCCAGCGCTGCTGCTGCTCCGGGGTCCCGGACCGGGCGATCGCCCCGGCACCCAGCACCGCGGACGTCAGGTACGGCACCGCCGCCACGGCCCGGCCGAGCTCGGCCAGCACCGAGCACTGCTCCAGCAGGCCCGCGCCCGCGCCGCCCGCCGACTCCGGCAGCCCGGCGGCCAGGACCCCGGCCTGCGCCAGGCCGGCCCACAGGCCCGCATCCAGCCCGGCCTCCCCGCCCGCGGCCGGCCCGGACCCCGCCCGGCTCGCCTGCCCGGTCACGACCTGCCGGGTCAGCGCGGCCAGTTCCCGCTGCGCGTCGGTCAGCACGAAGTCCATCGGTCTCCCCGGCTGCTCCTGGCCCGGCCCGCGGCCCGGCTCGTGATCGCCATCGTCACCGCCGCGAGTACGGCAGGCCCAGGCCCGCCGCGGCGATGATGTCGCGCTGGACCTCGTTGGTGCCGCCGCCGAAAGTCAGGATCAGCGCCGACCGGTGCAGCCGCTCGATCCGGCCCGCGAGCACCGCGCCCGGCGAGCCCGCCCGGACCGGCGCGGCGCTGCCGAGCACCTCCATCAGCAGCCGGCAGGCCTCCAGCGACAGCTCGGTGCCGAACACCTTGGTCGCCGACGCCGCGGCCGGTGACAGGCCCTCGCCCGCCTCCGCCGCGATCCGCCAGTTGACCAGCCGGAGGAACTCCGCCCGGGCCTGCACCCGGGCCAGCGCGAGCTGCACCCACTCGGCATCCAGCACCCGCTGCCCGCTCGCCAGCTTCGTGCCGGCCGCCCAGTCCCGGACCGCGGCCAGCGCGGCCAGCACCGGCGCCGCGGAGGTCAGCGCGACCCGCTCGTGGTTGAGCTGGTTGGTGATCAGCGGCCAGCCCTGGTTCTCCTCGCCGACCAGCGCGCTGGCCGGCACGCGCACGCCGGCGTAGTAGGTGGCGCTGGTGACCAGCCCGGCCATCGTCGGCACCGGGGTCCAGGAGAACCCCGGCGCATCCGTCGGCACGATCATGATCGACAATCCCTTGTGCCGCGGTGCATCCGGGTCGGTGCGGCACGCCAGCCACACGTAGTCGGCGTACTGGATGAGGCTGGTCCACATCTTCTGGCCGGTGATGACCCACTCATCGCCGTCGCGCACGGCGGTGGTCGCCAGCGCGGCCAGGTCGGTACCCGCCGCGGGCTCGGAGTAGCCGATCGAGAAATGCGCCTCGCCCGCCGCGATCGCGGGCAGGTAGCGCTCCTTCTGCTCCGGAGTGCCGAACCGCATGATGGTCGGGCCGACAGTATTGATGGTCAGGAACGGCACCGGCACCCCGGCGACGGCGGCCTCGTCGGCGAAGATCAGCTGGTCCACCATCGAGCCCCCGCGGCCGCCGTACTCCCGCGGCCAGCTCAGCGCCAGCCAGCCGTCCCGGCCGAGCTGGCGGACCAGCGCGCGGTAGCCGTCGCCGGTCCCGTAGTCACCGCCGGACCCCGTCAGCGACGCCCGCACCTCCGGCGTCATCAGGTGGGCGAAGTAGCCGCGCAGCTCCTCGCGGAGCCGCTCCTGGCCGGGCGTGCAGGCGATATGCATCCGAAGACTCCGCGCCTCTCCGCACCGGTGCGATCATGGCGTAGAACGTGTTCTAGCGTACCCGAGGGAGCAGCGATGGCCGAGGCGTTCACGGCGGGCGTGGCCCGGGCTCCGGCCGGGCGCCCCGCCTGCGGCGGCCGGCCGCGTGCTCACCCGGCGGCTTCTGCGGCGAGCACCTGGGTGAGTGACGTACTGGGCAGGCCGGGATAGCGCTGGCGGGCCGCGGCGGCGTCGAAGGTGAGGTCGGCGGTGTCCATGGCCAGCGCCGTCCGTACCTGCCGGCCCAGCTCAGGCCGGGCGCGGCCGGCCGTGCTGGCCATGACCCGCAGTACCGGCCGGGGCAGGTGCCGGGGCGGCCGGGTACGTCCGTCTGCCGCCTGGACGGCCCCGGCGAGCTGGTTGAGCGTGAGGTTGGCGGGCCCGCCGATCTCCAGGACGCCGCCGCGGGCGGCAGGGTCGCCGATCACGTGGTCGAGCAGGGCGGCGACATCGAGGGCAGACACGAAGTTGACGGGATTATCGCCGCGGCCGAAAACCAGCGGCCTGCCGGACTGCCCGGCGGTCTGGCGGAGCAGGTCGATCCAGAGTTCCAGGAACGCAGTAGCGCGCACGATCGTAACTGGCACGCCGCTGCCGGCCACATAGCGCTCGGCAGCATGCTTCATGCGGAACAACTCCAGCGGGCTGGCCGCGGCCGCACCCACGACGGACATCAGGACGAGGCTGGCGCCGTGCTCGCGGGCGGCGTCGCAGAGACTGGCGTTTCCGTCGCGGTCCACGGTCGCCAGTGAGATGCCGCGTGACCCGGTGAAGCCGTGCACCGCGGACACGACGGTGTCCGTGCCGGCGACAGCCGGGCCAAGGCTGGCGGGATCGCGCACGTCACCCGTCACCACCTCGGTGACGCCAGCCAGATGCGCGGCCCGCTGCGGGTCACGGGTCAGGACCCGCACTTTCTCGCCGCGCCGGGTCAGGCTGCCCACCAGGAGCGTCCCCAGCCGGCCGGTGCCGCCGGCCACGAGGATCATGGCGAGACGCCGAGCTGGCGGCGCCGGAACTGGTCGGCGTCCTCGCCGCCGGCCTCGACCGGCTCCAGGTAGAAGCGGGACCAGGCCGCGACACCATCCTCGACGCCGAAGATCGCCACCCCGCGCATCACATGGGCGGAGCCGTCCGGGCGGGTGCCCCGGTGCTCCCACTCCGACCACACCGTGCTGCCGTCCGCCGCGCAGCGCAGGACGTCGGCGCGCAGGTCAGGGATGACCGCGAAGATCTGCTGCCAGTTCGTGCGGACCTGGTCCCGGCCAGTGAAGCCCCGCTCCGGATGGGCGGGGGTCTCGTTGCGGTAATCCGGGGCGAAGCACGCCACGAGGGCGTCGAGATCGCGCGCGTTGGTGGCCTGGCACAGGCGATGTACCATCGCCGCGGGTCCGCCGGCATCCCGCACTGGGCCCTCCAAAATTTAGATCCAGCATGCTAGACTCAATACATCACTATGGAACGAAATAGCCCTCCCGTCAAGCAGCCCCGGCGCTATGACTCCGCCCGGCGGCAGGCCCAGGCCCGCCAGACCCGTGCGGCGATCCTGGCCGCCGCCCGGCGGCGCTTCCTCAGCGACGGGTTCGCCGCCACGACCATCGCGGCCATCGCGGCCGGGGCGGGGGTATCAGCGGACACGATCTACAAGAGCTTCGGCGGCAAGCCGGGCCTGGTCCGCGCCATCTACGAGAAGAGCCTCGCCGGCGCAGGGCGCAGGCACGCCGAGACACGCTCCGACGAGCTGCAGGCCACCGAGCCTGACCCCCGGGTCATCATGCGCGGCCTCGGCCAGCTGGCCGCCGAGGTGGCCCCCCGCGTCGCGCCGGTGGTCCTGCTCATCCGGGACGCGGCCGCCGCCGACCCGGACATGGCGGCGCTCAAGGCCGAGCTCGACAGCCAGCGCCTGCAGCGCATGACCGACAACGCCCGCACCCTCGCGGCCGCCGGGCACCTGCGGCCGGGCATCACCGTGGAAGAGGCCGGCGAGATCGGCTGGACCTACAGTGCCCCCGAGCTCTATGAGCTGCTCGTCCTCACCCGGGGCTGGCCCCTCGAGCGCTACGCCACGTTCATCGCCGACGCCCTCGCCGCGCACCTGCTCCCGCGCGAGGCCACCACCTGACCCGGCCGGCTGGCCGCGGCTGCGGTGTTACGGATCCGTGCGGACGGTGGACTGGCCGACCTCGATCAGGTGGCCGTCGGGGTCCCGGATATAGGCGCGGATCTCGCTCGCGTGCACCCGGGGCTCGGTGAGGAACTCCGCGCCCCGGGCAGACCACTGCGCGTAGACGGCGGCAATGTCGGCGACGCGGATATTCAGGAATGCGCTCGTGCGCGCCAGATCGGGCGGCGTGGTCAGGGTGACGCCTGGCTTGTCGTCGGTCGGGCCGCCGCCCACGTTGAGGATCAGCCAGCTATTGGCGAGCTTCAGGACGACCGGGTCACGCTCGGCGACCACCGTCGCGCCGAAGACGTTCACGTAGAAATCACGGGACCGGTCCTGGTCGGCGACCACCAGGAAATGGGTCAGCACGAACCCGCTGGCGGGATCCGGGGCGTCCTGCTCGGTCATCTGCTGCTCCTATTCCGTGCGGTAACGGCGCTCGCGGCCTTTATCTGTCGACGGTGCCGGCCTGCTTTGTCATTCTCGGAGAATGCGGCGAGAGCTGGCCCGGGTGCTGCCCAGCCAGACTGTAAAGCAGCTAACGACGCACAACCATTAGAAGCGATCCGGGCGGCAACCTGACAGAGCCGACTCAACGGTTCCGTCGACCAGCTCCCGCGCGGCCAGGCGGCCCACGGCCGCAGCGAGCGTGACCGCCGAGTGCATCACGGCCAGGTAGAGGCCGGGGACCTCGGCGACCGGGCCGACGATCGGCTCACCGTCGGCCGGCATTGGGCGCACTCCGAGTCGGGTGCTGAGCAGCTCGACGCTGCCGGCGCCCTGGAAAGTGGACCGGACGGCGGCAAGGGTCCGTCCGGGCGAGTCCGCGGCGGCAATCAGCCGGTCCGCGGCGACCTGCCGAAGATCGAAGTCCTCAGTGCTGACCACGGCGCGGACCAGGCCGGCCGGTGCCCGGAGCCGGAACAGCGGCGACGGCGACGGCTCGACCGGGACGCGCACGCCGAGCGGCGCGCCCAGCGCGGCGGTGGCCACTCCGGCCGCCAGCACCACCGTCGTACCGGAGAGGGGTCCTGCTGCCGTCTCAACCCCGGCAATATGGCCCGCTGTATCCCGGCGGACCGCGGTAGCCGGCGTGTCTAGATGTACCCGGGCTCCATGCGCGCGAGCGCCCGCGACCAGCCGCTCGGTCACGCCCACCGAGTCAACAGCGCCGTCACCCGGCGCCCAGACAGCCCACTCTGGAGGCTGCCGAAGGGCGGGCTCGAGCGTCGCCACGGTGGCCGCGTCCACGATCGTCTGCCCCGGTCCGGCGTCCGGCGCACTGTCCTCCCTGTTCCAGCTCAGCGAGCCGGACCAGGTCACCGGGAGACCCGGCAACTCGGCCCCGAGTCGGCGGTACTCCGCCGTTGCGGTGGCCCGCAGCCCGGCGGCCGGGCCTGTACGCACGCCAGACGCTCCGACCCAGGCGAACGAGTCCGCCGTCACGCCGGCCCCTGGCCGCCCGGCGTCGACCAGCGTCACGGTGGCGCCCGCCCGGGCGGCATGATAGGCCACCGACGCGCCGACAATGCCGGCGCCGACGACGACCAAGTCCTGACTCACCGGGTGAGCAGGTCGCGGCGCTCGGCGTCGATCGCGGCCAGCCGGCCGCGGGCCTGCCCGGCCCGGTCCCGCAGCCGGGAACTGACCGCGCCGACGATCTCCAGCGATCCGGCCACGTTCCTGCGGGCCTGGCTGATCTTGCCCTCCATGGCCAGGTCGCTGAAGATGTCGTCGAACCACACATCGACGAACCTGGTGCCGGCGCCCACCGCCAGCTGGGGAGCGGTCAGTCCGGGGGCGCCCACGTCAGCCAGCTCCGTGCGCAGGACGGCCAGGCACTGGTCGGCCCGGGCGGCCGCCTCTGCTGCATCGTCCAGCCGCGAGTGCTTCACCGTGCTGGCGATCGCGCCGCCGCCGAAGAACGTGTCGTAAGTCGACCAGGCTGACGCGCTGCCCAGCCGTTCCTGGACGCGGGACAGTGCCTGCCCGGCCGCCGCCGCGGCCTGCTGAGCCTCGGTGATCTCGGCCAGCTCGGCCTGCAGCCGCCCCCGCTCGTCGGCCAGCGCGAGCAGCTGCCGGCCCCGCGGGTCACCGGACCGGCCGAGCTGCTGCTCCTTCAGCTCCAGGACGCCGGCGTAGACGCGCGGCGCCCCGGCCAGCTGGTCCTGCCGCTGCCGGGCCGCGGCCAGCTCGCGCCCGACGGCCTCCAGCCGCGCCGCTGCCTCGGCGACCCGGTACCGCGCGGCATCGGCCTCGGCGCGCCCGCGGGCCAGCGCATCCTCGCGCGCGCCGCGCAGGGCGGCCAGTACTCGCGTCAGCGACAGGCTCTCCAGCCGCTCGACGTCCTGCTGCTCGTCCTCGGACCGGGCGCGCAGCCGGGCCAGCTCCGCCTGCACCTCGTCCTGGCGTCGGCCCAGGGCGGTGCAGTACTGCGTGAGGACCTCGTACTCGCGCACCGCCCGGGCTGCCGCGGCCAGTGTTTGCTCGATGTCGTCGGACACGTCCATATTTGACCACGCCGCGCGCGGCGGGACCGCTCCCTTTAATCGGGATGGCGGGTCTGCCGGGCTGCGGTCAGTCGCGGCCGGGCCGGACGTAGCCGAAGAACCCGCGGCGCTTGATGAGCGCGGCCACGTCAGGCGGGACCATCTCTTCCCAGGAGTCATCGCCGGCGGCGATCCGGCGGAGCACGTCCCGGCTGAAGATCGGCAGGAACTCCGGCCGGTAGTTGTCGAGATGCACGAAGCTGCCGCGCCCGGCCAGGTAGTCATACAGCGGCTGCAGTTCCGGGCGGACCTTGATGGCGTCCACCGTGACAAGCTCGTCGTCGGGCGAGGGGCGCAGCGGGTAGACATACAGCTTCAGGTCGTTCTTGAACAGCCGCCCGAAGCTCTCCAGGATCCCGCCGGGCAGCTGCGCGTGGTTCTTCTCGTCGAACAGGTCGATCAGGCTCGGCACGCCCATCACCATGCCGATCCGCTCGGTGGTCCGCTCGCCGAGGTAGGCGGCCAGCCGGTAGTAGTCGAAGTAGTTACTGATCAGCACGGTCATGCCGCACGCGGCCAGCAGCTCGGCGCGGGCCAGGAAATCCCGCCGGTCCACCTCGGCGCCGCCGGCCAGCAGGTTGCGCATGGTGATCTCGGTCAGCGTCAGCACCGGCTTGCCCGCCACCGCCGGATCGGCCTCGAACCGGACCTTCGCGGTCTGCAGCATGTCGAGGTTGACGTGCGTCGGCGGGCGGAAGCTGCCCCGCTCCACCAGCACCGCCTTCTTGCGCAGCACCTCGCTGGGCTGCAGCACCTCGCGGTCCGGGCCGAACATGGCCACGCCGCTCAGCCCGAGCTGGACCAGCTTGAGCGCCATCAGCCGGTTGTCGACGCCGCGGAACTCGATGCCGCGGAACTGGATCATGTCGATCTCGACGCGGCCGGTGGTCAGCCGGTCCAGCAGGCTCTCAATCAGCTTGTCCGGCTCATGATGCTCGAAGAACGCCCCGTACAGCAGGTTCACCCCGACGATGCCGAGGGCCTCCTGCTGCGCCCAGGCCTCGACGTCGAGCATCCGCACGTGCATCACGATCTGGCTCGGCTCGTCGTGCGGCTGGGCCTGGAACTTCACGCCCATCCAGCCGTGGCACTCGTTGCCGCCCCGGTAGCTGCGCGCCACGACGGTGTCGGCGAAGGCGAAGAAGCAGTTGTCGTCACCGCGCTCGTCACCGAGCCGCTCCACGTTCAGCTCGAATTCCTTGTCGAGCATGCCCTGCAGCCGCCCGGCGGAGACGTACCGCTCGGCCTTGCCGTAGACGGCGTCGCTGACCGCCATGTCGTAGGCCGATATCGACTTGGCGACCGTGCCCGCGGCGCCGCCGACCCGGAAGAACCAGCGCACGACCTCCTGGCCGGCCCCGATCTCGGCGATCGTCCCGTACCAGCGCGGATCCAGGTTGATGCGCAGGGCCTTCTGGTGGGTGTCGGTCTGATGGGTGCCGCTGATGAGCTCGGTCATGAGTCTCCCCGGCTCGCCCGCGCGGCCCGCCGCTGCGGCCGGTGACCTCTTCGGTGCAGCGGGCTGGCAGCAGCCCTGCCCGCCGAAATAGTACGCATGCTGATCTGTCCGGCGCTAGAGCGCGGCAGTGCCGGCGACAGCGCCGCCGCAGGCCGGCGCCGCCGGGAGCGCTGTGCCCGGCTAATAGAACGTGTTTCAATCTGACTGACTGAGGGAGGGCTGATGGCGGAGGCGCTCATCGTCGGGGCGGTGCGGACGCCGGTCGGCCGCCGCGGCGGCGGGCTGGCCGGCCTGCACCCCGCCGACCTGGGCGCGCACGTGCTGACCGCGCTGCTGGCCCGGGCCGGCGTGGATCCCGCCGCTGTCGATGAGGTGGTGCTGGGCTGCGTCGACGCGGTCGGCCCGCAGGCCGGCAACATCGCCCGGACCGCCTGGCTGGCGGCCGGGCTGCCCGAGGCGGTGCCGTGCGTCACCGTCGACCGCCAGTGCGGCTCCTCCCAGCAGGCCCTGCACGACGCGGCCCGGGCCGTGCTCAGCGGCACCGCCGGCCTGGTCATCGCCGGCGGCGTGCAGAACATGAGCCAGGTGCCGATCGGGTCGGCGATGACGGCCGGCCAGCCGCCCGGCTTCGCCGGCCCGTTCGCCGGGTCGGCGGGCTGGCGGGCCCGGTACGGCACGCAGGAGATCTCCCAGTTCCGCGCCGCGGACCTGATCGCCGGGCGCTGGAACATCAGCCGCGCCGAGATGGAGCGCTACGCCCTGGCCAGCCACGCCCGGGCCGTCGCCGCCCGCAGCGCCGGCCATTTCGCCGCCGAGATCGCCGCTGTCGGCGGCATGACCGCCGATGAGTGCCCCCGCCCGGACACCTCCGCGGCCCGGATGGCCGCGCTCGCCCCGCTGCGCCCCGGCGGCCAGATCACCGCCGCCCTTTCCAGCCAGATCGCCGACGCCGCCGCCGCGCTGCTCATCGCCTCGCCGGCCTCGGCGCGGGCGCACGGACTGCGGCCGCGGGCCCGGATCTGCCAGCTCGGCGGCCGGGGCGGCGACCCGGTCCTGATGCTCACCGCGCCCATCGCCGCTACCGCGCACGTGCTGCGCCGCGCCGGGCTGACCCTCGGCCAGATCGACCTGACCGAGATCAACGAGGCTTTCGCGTCGGTCGTGCTGGCCTGGCAGCGGGAGACCGGCGCCGACCCGGACCGGGTGAACGTCGCCGGCGGTGCCATCGCCCTGGGCCACCCGCTGGGTGCGACCGGCGCGCGGCTGGCCACCACGCTGCTGCACGCCCTGGAGCGCACCGGCGGCCGGTACGGCCTGCTGACCATGTGCGAGGGCGGCGGGCAGGCCAGCGTGACCATCATCGAGCGCCTCTAGGGCAGCGCCGCAGGCGAGAAAGCCGGACTGCCCGCAGCCGCTGAGCCGCGCCGGTCAGCCTGACGGCCGTACCAGGCCGCCCAGCCGGGCCAGGCAGTCCTCCGCCTGCGTCATCACCGCGGCCATCAGCTCCGCGCACGACGGCAGGTCCTCGATCAGCCCTGCCACCTGCCCCGCTGACATCAGGCCCAGGTCCGGCCGGCCGTCCACCATGGCCGCCCGCAGCAGCACCGGGGTGTTCGCCGCCATCAGCACCTGGGCCCAGCTCAGCCCGGAGCCCCGGCGCAGCTCGCGGCCCTGCCGGATCAGCGCCGGCCAGCCCAGCCCGGAGATTTTCCGGAACGAGCTGGCGCTGCGGGCGGCCCGGCTCAGCAGCGTCAGCCGCCCGGCCGACTCCAGCCGCCCGGTCAGCGCGGTGCGCAGCACCCGGTGCGGCACCCCGTCCGCCCGGCGGGTCACCACTGTGCCCGAGGTGACGTCACTGGCCAGGTACACCTGCTTGACCGCGGCCGCGACCGGGCTGTCGCTGGTCAGCAGGAACCGGGTGCCCATCGCGATCCCGGCCGCGCCCCAGGCCAGCGCCGCGGCCAGGCCCCGGCCGTCGAAGAACCCGCCCGCCGCGATCACCGGGATGTTCACGGCGCCGGCCACCTGGGGGATCAGCAGGCTGGTCGGGACCGGGCCGACATGCCCGCCGGCCTCCGCCCCGGCCGCGATCACGGCGTCCGCGCCCCACGCCGCCGCCTTCTCCGCGTGCCGCCGCGTACCGGCCGACGCGATCGTGACCACCCCGGCGTCGCGCAGCCGGGCGATCAGCTCGGGCCGCGGCGCCTGCGCGAACGACACCACCGGCACCCCGGCGCCGATAATGATCCCCGCCTTCTCGGCCGCGTCGGGGGCGTCCGCGCGCAGGTTAACCGCGAACGGCCGGCTGGTCCGCTGCTGCACCTTCCCGATCGCCGCGGCCAGCCCGGCCGGGCTCAGGGTCGCCGCCGCGATCGTGCCCAGCGCCCCGGCCTCCGACGCCGCGGCCGCCAGCCGGGCCCCGGCCACGTAGCCCATGCCGGCCTGGATGACCGGGCAGGAGATCCCGGTCAGCTCGGTCAGCGCCGTCCTGATCACCAGGCCGCCGTCAGCGCGCTGCCACGTCGCGGTCGCGCAGCCCGGCCGGGTCCAGCTGCTCGCGGATCAGCGCCAGCTCGCCGGGGCCGGGCGGCCGGGTCACCGGCACGTGCGTCGGGACGGCCAGCGCGAACCCGGTCAGCTCGCGGACCTGCGCCACGGTGATGCCCGGGTGGAGCGAGCGCAGCCGCATCGACCGGTCCGGCGTCGCGAAGTCCAGCACCGCCTTGTCGGTGACGACCATGCGCAGCTCGTGGAACGAGCCGGGGCCGAAGCCAGCCGCCCGGTCGTAGCCGACCCCGCAGACCATGTCGACGCGCGGCACGAACACCCGCCGCGAGTGCCGCGGCACCCAGTAGCTGACCGGGTGGTTGACGGTGTTGCCCGGCGCCCCCCGCACGCCCAGCAGCTGCGCCCGCGGCCGGGCCCAGTCGCCGATGCAGGAGATGTTCTGGTTGCCGTGCCGGTCCAGCTGGGCGGCGCCCATCATCATGTGCCGCCGCCCGGTGGCCACCAGCCGCAGCACGTCGCGGTAGGGCAGCCAGCCCTCCGTCGCGCCGTCGGCGGTCACCAGCAGGGCCTCCCCGTCGGTGATCAGCAGGTCGGGCGCGAAGGTCAGCCGGGCCAGCCGGGCGCCGAGCGTCGGGATCAGGCCCATCGGGCTGGCCAGGACGGCCCCGTCGCCGTCCCAGGCCCGTGCGCAGGCGGCGACGCAGATCTCGGCCAGGGTCGCCGGGCGGCCGGCGGTCATGGCGCCGGCACCGGGCTGCGCTCGCCGAATCGCCGCACTGCCTGCTGGTAGTGCTCCTCATCGCCGTCCAGGAACTCGGCGCGGAACGCGGCCCAGGCCGCCGGGTCCGCGGCCGCCGCGGCGTACCGGGCCTGGAACCGCTCGTCCCGGCCGTAGTCCGGGACGCAGCTGGTGAAGTGCGCGCCGCCCGGCGCGGCGGCGACGCCGTGCACCATCGCCCGGTTCACCAGCAGGCTCTGCGGCGGCCCGCCCGCCGTCAGCTCGGCCGTCGTCACGATGGCCTCGCACGACACGTAGGCGCGGTCGGCGGCCAGGCAGAACAGGTCATCGAAGTACGGGTCGGGCCCCAGGTACTGGCCGTTGCCCCGGTCATCGGCCCGGTTCAGGTGCACCAGCGCGACATCCAGCCGCAGCGCCGGCACCGCGACCAGCTCCTCGCCGCCGGCATAAGGCGACCGGACCGTGCGCAGCTGCGGGTTGACCCGCAGCACGTCCGAGCCCAGGCCGGCCCGCATGGGCAGGAATGGCAGCCGCTGCGAAGCGGCCAGCAGGCCCCAGTGCAGCATGCCCTCATCGAGCTCGGTCAGCGCCACGGTGCCGTCCTGCCGGCCGCGGCGGAAATGCGGCTCCAGCGCGATGGTGTCCAGCGAGACGAAGCCGCAGACCACCCGGCGGACCCGGCCCGCCGCGATCAGCAGCCCGACGTCCGGGCCGCCGAAGGACACCACCGTGAGGTCGGTGACCGCGGTGCGCAAGATGGCCCGCACCAGCGCCATCGGCTTGCGCCGCGACCCCCAGCCGCCGATCCCGACCGTCATCCCCGAGCCCAGCCCGGCCGCCACCTGGTCCGGGGTCAGTACCAGGCCGGTCACGGCCGGCGGCCGTCAGTGAACGCCTGCCGGGCCCGGTCCGCCGCGCCGGACAGGTTGAGCTCGAACGTGAAGCCCTGCTCGTAGCGGTAGGAGCGCCGGACATCCACCGGGTCGATCCCGTTCAGCGACTGCTTGGCCAGCCGGATGACAGCCGGGTCCCTGGCCGCGACCTGAGCCGCGACCGCGCGCGCCGCGCCGGGCAGCTCGCCGCGCGGCACCACCTGCAGCACGCTGCCGAAGGCATGCAGCTGGCCGGCGGTCACGGTGGCGCAGGTGTAGACCATGGCCCGCATCAGGTGCTGGGGCACCAGCCGGGCCAGGTGAGTGGCCGCGCCCAGCGCGCCCCGGTCCACCTCGGGCAGGCCGAAGGTGGCGTCCTGCGCGGCGACCACGATGTCGGCGTTGCCGGCCAGCCCGACCCCGCCGCCCAGGCAGAACCCGTGCACGGCGGCGATCACCGGCACCGCGCACTCGTAGACGGCGGCGAACGCGGCGAAGCAGCCCTGGCTGGCCGCCAGCAGGGCGGCATGGCCGGGCGCGGCCTGCATCTCCTTGATGTCCGCGCCGGCGCAGAAGCCGCGGCCGCGCGCGGCCAGGATGACCACCCGGCTGCCGCGGTCCTCGCCCGCAGCCGTGACGGCACCGGCCAGCTCATGCCAGCCGGCCGCCGGCAGGGCGTTCACCGGAGGGAAGTCGATGGTGATCTCGGCCACGCCATCGTCGCCGGCGCGCAGCTCGATCGCCATCGCCGCTCCAGTCAGTGCCGACCTAGCGTTTGCTTGGGGCACACCTTAACACGGGCCGCCCGCCGGCCCCGTGAATCCCGGCACCGCGCGGTGTACCCTCCGAACAAGTAGAACACGTTCTATCTATGGGGTACTCATGGTCGCATCGATCAAGCCGCATGCCGAGGAGACGGGCCTGCGCGACGGCCAGCTGCTGATCGGCGGCCAGTGGCGCCCGGCCGCTGACGGCCAGGCCTGGAACCACGTCCACCCGGCCACCGGCGAGCACGTCGCCGCCTTCCCGGTCGCGGGCGCCGTCGACGTCGACGCCGCCGTCGCCGCGGCCCGGGCCGCCTTCGACTCCGGCCCCTGGCCGCGGGCCCGCGCCCGGGAGCGAATCCGGGTGCTGCGCAAGATCGCCGACCTGGTCCGCGAGCACGGCGACGAGCTGCTCGCGCTGCAGGCCCTGGACAACAGCGTGCCGCTGACCTTCGGCGCGGTCTACGGCACCTCAGCCGCGTTCGTCGCCGATGCCTTCGACCACCATGCCGGCTGGGTGGACAAGCTGGCCGGCGAGACCCTGCCGGCCTATCAGGGCGGCGACCACATGGTCTTCACCCTCCGCGAGCCCGTCGGGGTAGTCGGCGCGGTGGTGCCGTGGAACGCGCCGCTGCTGCTGTCGGCGCAGAAGATCGCCCCGGCGCTGGCGGCGGGCTGCACGATCGTGCTCAAGCCCTCGGAGTACGCGACCTTCTCGGTGCTGCGGCTGGCCGCCCTGATCGAGGAAGCCGGGCTGCCGCCGGGCGTGCTGAACGTCGTCACCGGGCCGGGGGAGCCCGCCGGCGACGCGCTGATCAATCACCCGATGGTCGACAAGCTGTCGTTCACCGGCAGCCGCGCGGTAGGCCGGAAGGTCATGCACGCGGCGGCCGGCACCATGAAGCGGGTCAGCCTGGAGCTCGGCGGCAAGAGCCCGGCGCTGATCTTCGCCGACGCCGACGTGGCCACGGCGGCGGCGATCACCATGGGCACCGTGACCCTCGGCCTGTCCGGGCAGGTCTGCCTGGCCCAGACCCGGGCCCTGGTGCACCGGGACGTCGCCGATGAGTTCCTGTCCAACGCGCAGCTGATCGGCTCCCTGGTCAGCTACGGCAACCCGTTTGACCCGGCCGTCACGGCCGCGCCGCTGATCAACGCGCGGCAGCTGAACCGGGTCATGGGCCTGATCGCCGAAGGCCAGGCCGCCGGCGCGACGCTGGTGTGCGGCGGCACCCGCGGCGAGGGCGACCTGGCGGCCGGCAACTTCGTCCAGCCGACCCTGTTCACCGACGTGTCCAACGACATGTCCATCGCCCGCGAGGAGATCTTCGGGCCGGTGCTGTCGGTGCTGCCGTTCACCGACGAGGACGAGGCCATCGCCATCGCCAACGACACCGAGTACGGCCTGGCCGCCACCGTGTGGACCAACGATCTCAAACGGGCCATGCGGCTGACCCGGGCCGTCCGGGCCGGCACAGTCGGCGTGAACGGCTACCAGCTCGAGCCGCACGCGGCGTTCGGCGGCTACCGCCAGTCGGGCCTGGGCCGCGAGGGCGGCCGCCCGGCCATCGAGGCCTACACCGAGCTCAAGACCGTCATGGTGCCCACCACCGACGAGATGATGTAAGCAGCCATTCGGCGGCGCCGTCGCCGCAGCGAATGGAAAGCATGCCGGGCAAGGCTACGACTAACAGACATCCGACTAGCTCGGTTTCCCGGTCTGAGCAGCATGTGCAGGCACTCGCGGTGTTCGCGCACCAGGCGGCGAGCGGGTGGAAGCCGTAGCTCATCTTCCGCGTGGGCGCGGCTCCTTCCTTGTCCGAGCTGGCGGTGACGACGGTGGCGTCCATGTCGATGACCAGCCAGCCGGTCAGCGTCTTGCCGGCGACGGCGAGCCAGGGGAACCCGGCGGGCGTCTTCTCGATCAGGTTCCAGGCGTGCTCGCGGGCCTTGGCCCTGGCCCGGGCGATCCGGTCCAGCATGCGCGGGGTCCCGGCCAGGCCGAGGGCGCGGCGGACCGTTGGCCCGCTCGGCGCGGCTCCCAGGACCGGGGACAGGTGCGCGAGCAGGGCGATGTCACTCATGGACGTGGCGCCCAGCGCGATCGCGGCGGCCAGCGAGACGAGCACCGTCCCCCGGTCCAGCAGCGGTGAGCTGCCCTTCCTCCGCAGGGCAGCGGACAGCCCGGCGGTAAGGCCGAGCTGATCGGCGGCCTCGCGGAGCAGGACCGCGCCGGCGTGGCCGACGATACCTTTCCCGTCCGCGGTGACCTTCCGGGAATGATCCCACCCGTTAAGCTTCATGGCGAAGAGCGCTCCGGGCTTGGCGACTGCATGGGGTGGTAACCCGCAATCTCCCAGGACCAGGGCGCTCTTCGCTGTCAAAGCCGGCAGAACTCCAGCCCAGCCAACACGAACCGCTCAGCCAATTTTCAGCACTGAATGCCGGAGGATACAGATGCCATAGTGTCCGGCCATGGACATCGACGCGTTCTGGCAGCTGATCGCCGGCAGCCTGGAACACGCGCCGGGCCGGCCCGCCCGGGAGCACTACCTTGAGGGCCGGCTGGCCGCGCTCGCGCCGGACGGCATCGTGGCCTTCCAGGCCTTCCTCGACCAAGCCTGCGACCGGGCCTTCACCTGGGAATTGTGGGGCGCTGCGATGCGGATCTTCGGCGGCTGGTGCTCTGACGACAGCTTCGAGTACTTCAGGCTCTGGCTGATCGGCCGCGGCCCATGACCTTGGAGCGCGCCATCACCATGCCCGACTCACTCGCCACGGTTCCCGCTATCCAGCGCCTGGCCAGCCGTCGCCGGCACGAGTGGAGCGACGACGAGGAATGGCCGGAGTGGGAGACCCTGAACTACATCGCGGCCCGCGCTTACCGCCTGGTCACCGGCACCGGCGATGAGTGCGGCGAAGACTTCTACGACGCCGTCCGGTCTCAGCTGGGCAGCACGGTCTTCCCGCGCCACCCAGACGGGGAGCGCTGGGATGCCGCAGACGAGTCAACCGCGGCGATGAAGATCCCCGGACTGGCCGCGAGCTTCCCCCTCAATGACCCGACCTGACCCCAGCCGGCCGGGGCGCCGGGGCATCAGCAGTTGCCAGCCCTCAGCCAGCACGGCCGCCCAGTCCTATTTCCGCGCTTCCGGATCACCCTGCACCCATAAGGTGCGCGCCCACTGCAGCCCTTCACGCATGAATCCCCAGACCACAACCCCAGGGACGCCGCATCGTGGTCAACTGCCCAGCAGCGCTGAATAGCGGAGGCTAGCACGGGCGCTGGTTAGGCGAACAGCTCGCGAAGGAGGGCCTCGGTCCTGGGGGGTACCGGTTCGTCAGGGTAGAAATCGGCGCAGACGTGGAGCGCATCCTTCGCTGTCCCGATGCCGATCATTCCTGCGAGCAGCCGCAGGTCGTCGACGTCGCGCGTTCTGGCCGCCAGGGCCTTCATGGCAAAGACGTGTTCAGGGGAGGCTGCCATCACTCTCAGCCCAGGATGATCAAAGACCCGGCGCTTGCCAGGGTCATCCTTTCCGGAGATGTAGACGGTAGCCCGCTCGTTCAGCCACCACGGCGGCAAGCCCAGGTCTTTGGCCACTTTCCTGGCCTCGTCAGGAACAATCCCATGGGGGATGAACAGGTCTGCAACCACGCCTCGGCGGGCGAGCCGTTCGCCTCGGCCCGGCCGAGTAGAACGTCACCTGGATCACTCATGCGGCTTCCAGGTCCCGCCCCGAGAGGTACACCCCGTGCTTGCGGAAGGCGGCTGGCGCCCACACCAGCGCCTCAGCCCGCTGGATCTGCAGCTCTGCGGGGAACCATGGCTGGCGAAGTACTCGCAGTTCCGCCCATGGGGGAGGAGCGGCATCCTGGCCGGCAGCCAAGTGCTCAGCAAGAGCAGCTAGTAGCGTGTCCCAGCGCTCATCGCCGGTTGACGGCGGCTCGTCCTGCAGGAGTGTCAACTGAATGTCGGCAGGCTCCCAGCGGTGTTCTTCGAGGAACTCCCACACCAGCTTCCAGCGCAGCTTTCCGTCAGCTGTCCGTGCGAGACGGCCGGCCAGGTCGGCCAGGGTCATCGGACGGTAGCCGGTCACGGCGGTCCTCCAGTTGCCGGGAATGCTTTCGATCGAGCATACGGGGTGACATCGGCCTCGCCCGGCTGCCGCGGCTCGTCGCCCCGTCCGAGTCTCAGGCGGCCAAGGAGCGAGGCCGGTGGCCGGTCAGCCGGCGGTGCCGGGCAGCCGGGAATGGTCCCAGGAGATGACGCGGCCAGGGCGGACGGTGAACCCGACGCGCTTGCGGGCGGCGTGCTCGACATAGGACTCCAGCGCGTCGGTGCCGGTCGCGCCGCCAGGGATGTCACCGGGCAGGCCAGCCATCCCGGCCGCGACCCGGCGGCCGATCTCGCGGACCGCGGCCGGGTCGTCGATGAGCTCGGCCGTGCCACGAACCTGCACGCCGCGCAGGTCGAAGTACTGCTCGCCCGATTCGACCAGGCAGGTGACCCGCGGGTCGCGGGCCAGGTTGCGCGCCTTCTGCGACGACCGGTAGGTCCAGAACGTGATCTGCCCGCTCATCAGCACGTAGTACATGGCCACCAGGTGGACGCTGCCATCGGCGTTGATGGTGGCCAGCTGCACCTTGCGGGTGGCGGCGAGCATGGCCGCTACCTCGTCGGGCGTCATGGTCACCTGGTCGCGCTGCTTCACCAGCCTGCCCTTCCTGCTCGCTGCCGTGTTACCCGCTCACCTGCGGGGTGCCGGCGAGGCACCCCTCCGGCTCGCTCGCCAGGGCCGCTGGCGCGGCCCCCCATACTCACATCTTGCCGCCGAAGCCGAAGGTCTGACTGGCCAGGTCCAGGGTGTCCAGGCACGCGAAGCCCGCATCGCCCGGCGGGGTGGCCGGCAGCTGGCTCAGCGCCCGGCGCACCGAGTCCAGGGTCCACATGCCGTCGGCGGAGCCATGCTCGGCGGCGCGGAATTGCTGCCGGATCCGCGGCGCGTCCATGATCGCGGCGACGCCGCCGTGCACCACGATCACCTCGCCGCTGATAACCGCGGCCGGGCTGGCCAGGTACACCACCAGCGGCGCGACGTGCTCGGGGGCGAGCGGGTCGGTGCCCTCCGGCGCGGCGCCCATCAGGTCCGCGGTCATCGCGGTGCGGGCCCGCGGGCAGATGGCATTGGCCAGGACCCCGTACCGGGCGCAGCTGCGCGCCGTGGTGACGGTCAGCGCCGCGATCCCGGCCTTGGCCGCGGCGTAGTTGGGCTGGCCCGCCGAGCCGAGCAGGAACGCCTCAGAGGACGTGTTGACGATCCGCGCGACGACCGGGCCGCCGGACTGCTTGCTGCGCTCGCGCCAGTGCGCGGTGGCCAGCCGGGTGGTGAGGAAATGCCCGCGCAGGTGCACCCGCAGCACCAGGTCCCAGTCCTGCTCGCCCATGGTGAAGACCATCCGGTCGCGCAGTACCCCGGCGTTGTTGACCAGGATGTCCAGCTGCCCGAACCGGTCCAGGGCGGCGGCCAGCAGTGCCTGCCCGGTGGCCAGCTCGCCGATGTCCCCGGCCGCGACAACGGCCTGCCCGCCGGCGGAGCGGATCTGCGCCGCGACCGACTCGATCGCGTCGCCGGGCAGGTCGTTGAGGACCAGCCGCGCGCCGGCGCCGGCCAGCGCCAGGGCCTCGGCCCGGCCCAGCCCGTTGCCGGCCCCGGTCACGATCGCGACCCGGCCGCCGAGGTCCAGCCCGTCCTGCGCCACGTGTCCGCCTCCCGGCAGCGTCAGTAACCCGGCCCGCACAGCGCCCCGCCGTCGGCGATGAACTCGCTGCCGGTGGAGTAGGACGAGTCGTCGGAGGCCAGGTAGGCCACCAGCCGGGAGATCTCGGCCGGCTCGGCGAACCGGCCCATCGGCATCGACTGCAGGAACTTCTCGCCGGAAGCCGCGCCGGACTCCGGCGCGGCCTCCAGGATCATCCGGGTCAGCACGCCGCCGGGATGCACGGAGTTGACCCGGATGCCGCGGCCGGCCAGCTCGCTGGCGGCCGCCTTAGTCATGCCGCGGACCGCGAACTTGCTGGCGCTGTAAGCCGACAGCCCGGCCGCGCCGGTGAACCCCTCGATGGAGGAGATGTTCACGATGGACCCGCCGCCGGCCGCGGTCATCGGCGCGATGACGGCCTTCATGCCGAGCCAGCAGCCGGTCGCGTTCACGTCCATCAGCTGGCGGAACTCCGCCAGGGACATGTCGGTGATGGCCCCGAAGCGCAGCACGCCGGCGTTGTTGACCAGCACGTCCAGGCGGCCGAACGCGTCCAGCGCCGTGCCGGCGGCAGCGGCCCACTGCTCCTCGCTGGTGACGTCATGATGCACGAACCGGCAGGCGGCCGGGCCGAGCTGGCCGGCCACGTAGGCGCCCCGGTCATCGAGCACGTCGCCCAGCACGACCCGGGCGCCCTCGGCCACGAAGTGCCGCACGTGCGACTTGCCCATGCCCCGGGCGCCGCCGGTGATGAGCGCGACCTTCCCGTCCAGCCGCCCCACAGGTCCTCCCGGTATGGCCTTGGATGCAACCTAACGCTTGCTTGGCAGGTTACGCCGGCCGGGGCAGCAGCCGCCATCCTCGACCACGCCCGGCCAGCGGCCGGGTCGGTCCGTCGAGCCGGTACTGGCACCCGAGGCGCGACCCTAGCCCGCCTGCGCCGCGCTGATGCCGTCGAACAGGAGCCGGAGAAAGGCATCGACGACCTGGTCGGCGGAGTAGCCGCCGGCCCGGCGCCACTGCGCCGGGATCCACAGCACATCGCGCAGCAGCCGGTAGGTCAGCCGCGGGTCCAGGTCGGCGCGGAACACCCCGTCAGCGATGCCCGCCTTCAGCTGGGCGGTCCAGGTCTGCTCGATCTCCTTCAGCGCCCGCAGCAGGTAGGCGAACTGGGGCTGGGTGCTGAAGTAGCTCCAGTCGCTCTGCAGCATGGCCAGCGCGGCCCGGTGCCGGGTCAGGGTGCGGCTGGTGGAGCGGACGATCTGCTCGATGACCGCCCGCGGCCCGCCGCCGGCGCTGACGGCGGACTGGTAGTCGGCCAGCACGTCGCTGATGAAGTTCGACAGGATCTCGTCGCCGATGGCTTCCTTGGAGCTGAAGTGGTGATACAGGCTCCCGGACAGGATCCCGGCGGCGTCGGCGATCTCGCGGACCGTGGTCGCGCGGAAGCCTTTCTCGGCGAACAGCTCGCCGGCCAGCCGGACCATGTCCGCCCGGCGCCCCGAGCGGGCCGGCCCGCCGGCGGTGCCCGGCTGCGTCCTGCGCGGCGTGCTCACCCGGTCAGTATCGCAGGCTCTGCTACCCGGCCTAGCGCTTGCTCGCCCGGCCACCCGGACCGCCTGGACAGCCGAAGTGGAACCTGTTCTACTTTAGGGGCCTGGGAGCTCACCGGGCGAGCATCGGGAGGTGCGCCGTGCGGGCCGCTGTGCTGCAGTCGACCGACGATCAGAAGATCGTCATCCGCGATGACGTGGAGGCCGTGGGACCGGGCCCCGGGCAGGTGAAGATCCGGGTCCGGGCCGCCGGGGTGTGCCACTCGGACCTGTCGGCCCGCACGGGCGGCCTGCCGCAGCCGATGCCGGCCATCCTCGGCCATGAGGCGGCCGGGGACGTGATCGAGACCGGCGCCGGGGTGACCGCGCTGGCGGCCGGGGACCGGGTCATCGCCAACTGGCTGCCGCCCTGCGGGAGGTGCCCGAACTGCCTGCGCGGCGAGCTGCACCTGTGCCTGACTCACGTCATCGCGGCCTACCTGGAGCCCCGGTTCACCGCGGGCGGCACCCCGGTCTTCGGGTTCGGCGGCTGCGGCGCGTTCGCCCAGGAGATGGTGGTCCCGCAGGAAGGCGCGGTCAAGATTGCGGCCGACGTGCCGTATGAGGTGGCGGCACTGGTCGGCTGCGCGGTGATGACCGGGGTCGGCGCGGTGATCAACACCGCCCGGGTGGAACCCGGCGCCAGCGTCGCGGTGATCGGCTGCGGCGGGGTGGGCATCGCCGCCATCCAGGGCGCCCGGCTGTCCGGCGCATCGGTGATCGTCGGCGTCGACCCGGTGGCGGCCAAGCACGAGGCGGCGCTGCGGCTCGGCGCCACCCACGCCGTGCACCCCGACGGCCTGGCCGGGCTGTCCGCCGGGCTGACCGGCGGCGAGGGCTTCGACTATGCGTTCGAGGTAGTCGGCCTGCCGCAGACCATCCGCGCGGCCTGGGCCGCCGCCCGGCGCGGCGGCACCGTCGTCATCGTGGGCGCCGGCCGGCCCGACCAGCAGGTCGAGTTCACCCCGTTCGAGCTGCTGTTCGACGGCAAGAAGCTGCTGCCGGCCATCTACGGCTCAGCCGACGTGCGGCGCGACTACGCCCGGCTGCTGAGCCTGTGGCGGGCCGGCCGGCTGGACCTGGAGGGCATGATCACCCAGCGGCTGCAGCTGGCTGACCTGGACGCGGCCCTGGCCGCCCTGGGCTCGGGCGACGTCATCCGGCAGGTCATCATCCAGGACTGATCGGGCGCTACCGGCCGCGCGCGGCGGCCCCGGCGCCGCAATCGGCGGGTCACGGCGCAGTCGCGGCGGCCCCCTGCCTAAGGTTTGGCCATGCGGAAATACGTCATCATGGGTGTCCAGGGCAGCGGTAAGGGCACCCACAGCGCGATGCTCGCTGAGGATCTCGACCTGGTGCACATCGGGGTCGGGGACATCCTGCGCTGGAACGTTCAGCACCACACCAAGCTCGGCGCGCAGATCAGGCGCACGATGGCCGCCGGCACCCTGGTCAGCGACGAGGTTATCGAGAAGGTGGTCTCCGACCGGCTGGCCGAGCACGACTGGAACTACGGGTTCATCATTGACGGCTTCCCGCGCAGCGAGCGCCAGGCGAACTTCTTCCTGGAAAGCTACGACATCGACGGGGTCATCCACCTGTACCTGCCCGACAGCGAGGTCCGCCGCCGGGTCCTGGCCCGGCGGCTGTGCGCCGACTGCGGCATGGACTACAACCTGATCGACAACAGCCCGCACGCGGAGGGCCGCTGCGACGCGTGCGGCGGTGAGCTGATGCGCCGCGAGGACGACACCGAGGAGGCCCTCGCGGTCCGGCTCCGCGAGTACCACACCAAGACCGACCCGGTCCTGGAGATCTTCGCCCGCAAGGAGTACGTGGTCACCATCGACACCCGCCCGGACAAGGAGGAGGTCCAGCAGGAGATCCGCAAGGTGCTGGACCTGCCCCCCTACAAGCCGGGCGGGCCGCGGGACGGGGCTCCCTGAGCTGATGCGGGTGGTGGTCGCACCCGACTCGTTCAAGGGCACGATTGATGCCGCCGCGGCCGCGGCGGCCATCGCGGCCGGCTGGCAGGAGCGCCGCCCGGCCGATGAGGTGACCTGCCTGCCGCTGGCCGACGGCGGCGAGGGCACCACCCAGGTGCTGGCCGCCGCCGAGCCCGCCGCGCGCTGGCACCAGGCGCAGGTCAGCGGGCCGGGCCAGGCGCCGGTCACCGCCCGCTGGCTGGAGCTGCCCGGCGCCGTGCACGTCATCGAGATGGCCAGCGCCGCCGGACTGCCGCTGCTGGCGCAGCCCGACCCGCTCGGCGCGCATACCGCCGGGGTCGGCGAGCTGTCGGGCCGGGCGCTCGACGCCGGCGCCCGGCGGATCGTGATCGGGCTGGGCGGCTCGGCCTCCACCGACGGCGGGACCGGCGCGCTGGCCGCGCTGGGCGCCCGGTTCACCGGCCGCCGCGGCGAGCCGCTGGAGCGCGGCGGCGGCGCGCTGGCCGCCCTGGCCGCCGCCGACCTGTCCGGCCTGCGGCCGCCGCCGCCCGGCGGGGTGGCCTGCCTGACCGACGTGCGCGCCCCGCTGCTGGGGCCGGCCGGGGCGGCAGCGGTGTTCGGGCCGCAGAAAGGCGCCAGCCCGGCCCAGGTCGCCGCCCTGGGCGCAGCGCTGGCCCGGCTGGCGGCGGTGCTCGGCGGCCAGCCCGGCCAGCCGGGCGCCGGGGCGGCCGGCGGCACCGGCTACGGCCTCGCCGCCGCCTGGGGGGCGGAGCTGCTGCCCGGCTCGGCCGAGATCAGCCGGATCGCCGGGCTGGACGCGGCGCTGGCCGGGGCGGCCCTGGTCATCACCGGCGAGGGCCGCTACGACGCCACCTCCGCCGACGGCAAGGTCGCCGGCGCCGTGCTCGCAGCCGCGCGGCGGGCTGGCGTGCCGGCCGCCGTCGTGGCCGGTCAGGTGGCCGCCGACCTCGGCGTGGCCGGCGCCCCGGACGCCGGCATCGCGCAGGTCGTGGCGCTGGCGGAGCTCGCCGGCGGCGCCGCGGCGGCCATGAGCGACCCGGCCCGGTGGCTCCGGCGGGCCGGGCAGCTACTGGCGGCCGGCGCCCGGTAACGCCTGCCTGCGACCCCGGACCCGGGCGGGACCGCCGGGCGCAGAGCACTTAGCCTGTGCACGTGCGAGAGATTGCGGTTTTCGGCGGAAGCGCCCACCCGGCTCTGGCGGCGGAGATCTGCGCGCAGCTGGAGGAACCGCTCCGGCCCGTGCGGCTCACCCGCTTCGCCAACGACTGCCTCGAGGTTCAGCTGCAGGCCAACTGCCGCGAGCGGGACGTCTTCCTGATCCAGCCGCTGTGCCCGCCGGTCCAGGAGAACCTGGTCGAGCTCCTGCTGATGTGCGACGCGGCCCGGGGTGCCTCAGCGGCCCGGGTCACGGCGGTCATCCCGCACTACGGGTACGCCCGGTCCGACAAGAAGTCGATGCCCCGGGTGGCGATCGGCGGCCGCCTGGTCGCCGACCTGCTGGTCACCGCCGGCGTCAGCCGGGTCCTGGTGATGACCCTGCACGCCCCGCAGGTGCACGGGTTCTTCTCGGTGCCCGTCGATCACCTGCATGCGCTGCGGGAGCTAGCCGCGCACTACAGCCGCACGGACCTGACCAACTCGATTGTCGTCAGCCCGGACCTGGGCAATGCCAAGAGCGCCGCGGCGCTGGCCCGGATGCTGGGCCTGCCGGTGGCGGCCGGGGCCAAAGAGCGGATCAGCGACCGCAAGGTCACCATCACCTCGATCATCGGCGAGGTGGAGGGCCGGGACGTGATCGTCGTCGACGACGAGATCGCCCGCGGCACCACCATGCTGGAACTGCTGTCGGTGCTGCGCGAGCGCGGGGCCGAGTCGGTCCGGATCGCCTGCACGCACGGGCTGTTCTGCGACGGGGCCCTGGAGCGGATCACCGACCGCCCCGAGGTCCGCGAGATCGTCTCCACCAATACCGTCCCGGTCGCCGCCGGTGCCTCGCCGAAGCTGCACGTGATCTCGGTCGCCCCGGCGCTGGCCGAGGCGATCCGCCGGATTCACGAAGGCGAGTCGGTCAGCGCCCTGTTCGACGCCTAGCCGGCCTGCCCGCCCGCGGGCGCCGCGGGCCGCCGTCCTGATAACAGCAAGAAGCGGGGCGGGCAGGCAGGCAATTCACCGGCCGCAGCAGCCCGGGCGCTGCTAGCGGTCCGGAGTCCGGGCCCAGGCGGCGACCTGGCTGCGCGAGTTGAAGCCCAGCTTGCCCAGGATGTTGGCCACGTGCCGGGCGGCCGTGGCCGGGCTGATGAACAGTTCCTCGGCGATCGCCCGGTTACTGGCCCCGCGCGCGATCAGGTCCACCACCTCGTGCTCGCGCGCGGTGAGCGCGGGCGGCGCGGCAGCGGCCGGGCCGGGCGCAGCCAGCCCGGCCAGTCCCGTTACTGCTGCTGACCCGGCGGCCGGGCCTGCAGCCGCGCCGGCTGGCCCGTCCGCCTCGCCGAGGGCCAGCCGGACCGCGTCCGTGCTGCTCATCGCCTGGCCGGCGGACCACAGCCGGGACACCTCAGGCTCGCCGAGGTCGACCGCGGCATCCAGGTAGCGCTGAGTCCGGGAGCCGGGCAGCGGCGGCAGCTGCGCGGCGGCCCGCAGGGCGGCGACGGCGGAGATGAGCTGCACCGCGTCGCCGGGCCGGTCCTCGCGCTGGGCCAGCGCGGCGAACCCGGACAGGCCCCGGGCGATCCCGGTCCGGCTGCCCGAGGCCACGCTCAGCCGCAGGCTCGCGGCCAGGTGCCCGCGGGCCGCGGCCAGGTCGCCGGAATCCATCGCGATCCGGCCCAGGCCCGCCAGGCAGCGGGCGATCTGCGGCCGGGCGTCCACCTCCCGCAGGATGCCCAGGGCCGCCTCGTAGTGCTGGCGCGCACCGGCCAGGTCGCCGCGCAGCCGGGCCAGGTCACCCAGGCCGAGCAGGGTGCGGGCGCTGCCCCACTGCTGGTCGATCTCGGTCATGACGGCCAGCGCCGCCTCGGCGCTGTCCTGCGCCTCGCGCAGGCTGCCCTGCACGCCCGCCGCGGCGGCGCGGGTGCCCAGCGCGTAGCCCTCGTTCCACTTGTCGCCGCTCTCGCGGGCGTTGGCCAGCGCCTCGTCGGCGCGGGCCAGGGCCTCCTCGGCCTGCCCGGTGTGCAGGGCCGCCTCGGCCAGCAGGTTCAGCGCGGTGGCCGTCCAGAACCGGTCCCCGGCGCTCCAGCACAGCTCCAGGCCCTCGGTGGCCCAGGCCCGGGCCCGGTTCGGGTCGCTGCCCAGCGCCAGCTGCGCCCGGCCGACCAGGGCCGGGCCGTGCACGCCGGCGGGCACCCCGGCCAGGTCAGCGGCCAGGAACGAGTCCAGCCACTCGGAGCCCTCGGCGAACAGGCCGCGGACGATCCAGCACGGCCGGATCGCGGTGCAGATCCGCAGGCCCATGGCGGCGTCACCCTCAGCCAGGCACCAGGCCAGCACCTCGCGGGCGTTGCCGGCGTCGGCGTCGAAGCGGCGGAACACATCCACCCGGTCCGACCACGGGGCCCGGACCAGCGCCATGCCCACGTTCATGGCATGCTCGGCGACTTCCAGCGTGTAGTCGCGCAGCCGGGCCCGGACCTCGTGATCCTCGCCGGAGTCCTCCAGCCGGGCGGCGGCGTACTCGCGGATGGTCTCCAGCATCCGGTACCGGGCCTGGCTCAGGGTGTCGGGCTCGACCTCGATCAGCGACTTGTCGGCCAGGCCGGCCAGCAGGTCGAGGATCTCCACCGCCGGCAGCTTCTCGTCGGCGCAGACGTGCTCAGCCATCTCCAGCGTCCAGCTGGCAAATACCGACAGCCGCCGCAGCAGCACCTGCTCAGTATCCAAGAGCAGGTCATGGCTCCAGTCGATGGTGGCCCGCAGGGTCCGGTGCCGCAGCGGGGCGGTCCGGTCCCCGGTGGTGAGCAGCCGGAAGCGGTCGCTGAGCTTGCTGGCGATCTGGTCCACTGACAGCACCCGGACCCGCGCCGCGGCCAGCTCGATGGCCAGCGGCAGCCCGTCCAGGGCTCGGCAGACGGCCACCGCCCCGGCGCAGTTGCGCGGCCCCAGGGCGAAACCGGGCGCCGCAGCGGCGGCCCGCTCGGTGAACAGCCGCACCGCGTCGAACCCGCCGGCCTCGGCCGGCCGGGTGACCCCCGCCGGCGGCAGGTTCAGCGGCGGCACCTGCCACACCGCCTCAGCGGCCACCCGCAGCGCCTCGCGGCTGGTGGCCAGCACCTGCAGTCCGGGCGAGAAGGCCAGCAGCCGCTGGCACAGGCTCGCGCAGGCGTCGACCAGGTGCTCGCAGTTGTCCAGGGCCAGCAGCAGCCGGCGGGACCGCAGCGCGGCGGCCAGGGTGTCGATCAGCGGCACGCCCGGCTCCTCGGCCACGCCGATCACCGACGCCACCCGGGACACCACCAGCTCCGGCTGGCGCAGGTCACCCAGCTCGACAAACCAGGCGCCGTCGGGGAAATCACCGCCCAGCGCGGCCATCAGGCGCAGCATCAGCCGCGTCTTGCCGATCCCGCCGGCGCCGCACAAGGTCAGTGCGCGCCGCCGGCCGGCCAGCTCGCGCAGCTCATCGAGCTCCCGGGCCCGGCCGACGAAACTGTCGGGCTCGTCGAGGATGCCTCCAGGACCGTGTTCCAGCATTGCCATTCCCGCGCCGCCGTTACCGAGGGACAGCGCCGCCCGCCTGGCCCGGTGCCAGGAGGCGGCCCTGGTTATCACCGTAGCGCCGACTGCCGCGACATATCAGGATCGCCGCGCGTGAAGTCTGACCCCCGGCCGGGTGTCAGCCGGGCCCGGCGCCGCTGCTCCGGGAGGCGGCCGGGTCAGGCCGGCAGCAGGCCGCCCGCCCCGCCCGGCCCGAGGTCCAGCAGGGACCGGCCCTGCTCCAGGTCCAGCAGGTACCGCTTGCGGTCCAGGCCGCCGCCGTAGCCGGTCAGGCTGCCATCCGAGCCGATCACCCGGTGGCAGGGCACCACGATCGAGACCGGGTTCCGGCCGTTGGCCAGGCCGACGGCCCGGCTGGCGGCCGGCCGTCCCAGGTCAGCGGCCAGCTGGCCGTAGGTCACCGTCTGGCCGTAGGGGATCTCCTGCAGCGCCGCCCAGACCTGGCGCTGGAACTCGGTGCCGCGCGGGCTCAGCGGCAGGCTGAACCGGGTCAGCTGCCCCGCGAAGTAGGCCGCCAGCTGGCGGGCGGCGGCGGCGAACGGCTCATCCGCGGGGTCGCCGGGCGCACCGGTGCCGCCCGGGCCGGGCCCGTGCCGGTGCGCCTCCATGTACAGCCCGGCCAGCCCGCCGCCGGCGGCGACCAGGGTGAGCGGGCCGATCGGGCTGCCGATGGTGACGCGGGTCAGGGCCGGGGCCCCGGCGGTGGCGGTGCCCGGCTCCGGCACGGCGGTGGCGGTCATGGGGGAGATCCTCTCAGTTCGCGGCGGGCAGCTGGTTGATGGCGTGGTCGCTGGTCGCCCACAGGTACTGCACGGCGTAGGCCCGCCAGGGGCGCCAGGCAGCCGACCTGCTGGTCAGCGCGGCCGGCGTGGCCGGCAGCCCGAGCTCGCCGGCCGCCTCCCGGACGCCCAGGTCGCCTGCGGGGAAGGCGTCCGGGTCGCCCAGGCCGCGCATGGCGATGATCTCGACGGTCCAGGGCCCGATGCCGGGCAGCGCCGCCAGCCGCAGCCGCGCCTCGGCCCAGTCGCCGCCCGCGCTCAGGTCGACGTCCCCGGCGGCCAGGGCGCCGGCCAGGGCGGCGAAGGTCGCGCGCCGGGACCGGGGCAGGGCCAGCGCGTCCGGGTCCACCCCGGCCAGCGCGGCGGCGTCCGGGAACAGCCGGTTCAGCCCGCCGGCCGGGTCCGCCACGGGCTCACCCCGGGCGGCGGCCAGCCGGCCGGCGTGCGTGCGGGCCGCGGCCGTGGAGACCTGCTGGCCCAGCACGGCCCGGATCGCCATCTCGGCCGCGTCGGGCGACCGGGGCACTCTGCGGCCCGGTGCCTTGGCGACCAGCGGGGCCAGGGCCGGGTCGCCGGCCAGCAGGCCGTCCACGGCGACCGGGTCGGCGTCCAGGTCGAGCAGCCGCCGGCACCGGCTGATGGCGGTGGCCAGGTCACGCAGGTCAGCCAGGGACAGCTGGCAGCCGATGTGGTCCGGCATCGGGCGCAGCGCCACCACGCCCGGCCCGTGCGGCAGCGCCAGTGTCCGCCGGTAGGCCCCGTCCCGCCATTCCTCCACCCCCGGCACGGCGGTGGCGATCAGGTGACCGAACAGGTTGTCGGGGAACAGCGGCGCCCGGAACGGCAGCCGCAGCGACAGCACGCCCGGCGCCGGGGCCGGCGCCGGGGCCGGCGCCGGGCCGCCGCGCCCGCTGGCCTGGTGCCGGGCCCGGCTGCGGAGCTCGCTGGGCGTGAGCGCGAATACCTCGCGGACGGTGTCGTTGAAGGTCCGGATGCTGGCGAAGCCGGCCGCGAAGGCCGCCTCGCCCAGCGGCAGCGCCGTGGTCTCGATCAGCAGCCGCGCCGTCTGGGCCCGCTGCGCGCGGGCCAGCGCCAGCGGGCCGGCGCCCAGCTCGGCGAGCAGCTGCCGCTCGACCTGCCGGACGCTGTAGCCCAGCCGCCGGGCCAGGCCGGGCACGCCCTCGGCGTCGATCACGCCGTCGGCGATCAGCCGCATGGCGCGGGCGACCAGGTCGGCCCGGACGTTCCACTCCGGGGAACCCGGGCTGGCGTCGGGCCGGCACCGCTTGCAGGCCCGGAACCCGGCCTGCTGGGCGGCGGCCGCGCTGGGGAAGAACCGCATGTTGTGCGGCCGGGGCGGCACCGCCGGGCAGCTGGGCCGGCAGTAGATCCCGGTGGTGAGCACGGCGGTGAAAAACCAGCCGTCAAACCGGGCGTCCTTGGACTGGACGGCCCGCACGCACCGCTCGGTGTCTTCGTACATGACCCCATTGTCGGCGAGCCGAGCCGGTGCCTACTGGCGGAAATCCGACATTAATCATCCGGCTGCCCAGCTAGCCATGATGTTGTCGCAAAACCGCTAGCCTAACCCCGGCCGGCTTGTTCTCTCTGGGCAAAATTTCGCTACAAGCAAAGTTGCGCGGTGCGCATGTTCTTGTAAGCTGCCGCCATGACATCAGCGGACACCGGTCACCCGGGCGGCCTGCGCGAGCGCAAGAAGCTGGCCACCCGGCAGGCACTCGGCTCGGCCGCGATGGAGCTCGCGCTGGACCGCGGCCTGGAGAACGTGGTGATCGAGGACATCGCCGCGGCGGCCGGCGTCTCGGCGCGGACGTTCAGCAACTACTTCGCCAGCAAGTACGAGGCCATCGCCGCGCTGGCCCTGGACCGGTCCTGGCAGATCGGCGAGGAGCTGCGGCGCCGGCCGGCCGGGGAGGACTTGTGGGCGGCGATCTGCCAGGCCGTCCTGGCCGTCTACGCGCCGGCCAGCGAGCCGCCCGACCTGCGGCGCATCGCCGCCATCCAGCTGGTCACCAGCTCGCCGGCGCTGCGCGGGGAGTACCTGAAGGCGCTGTCGATCATGCAGTACGAGATGGCGCAGGCCATCACCGAGCGGGCCGGCGCTGACCCGGTCGCGGACACCTTCTTCACCCGGGCGCTGGCCGGGGCGGTGACCGCCGTGCTGCAGGCGGCCACCGAGCGGTGGCTGTTCGCCGATCCGCCCGTGCCGCTGGTGCCGGTCATCGAGACGGCCCTGGGCGAGCTGGCCGGGGGTATGCGCGCGGTCCTGCCGGCCGGCCCGGCCCCGGCGGCCGCCGAGAACAGCGAGCCGGCCATGACCGCCCCCGGCTAGCGTGCCGGGCGCGCCCGCCCGCCTGACCGCCTGTCCCGAGACTGCCTGCCCCCGAGGAAGACGCCTGTGCTGATCCGACTCCTGCGCACCCACCTGCGCCCCTACCGCAGGGACATCTCCGCGGTCATGGCGCTCCAGCTGGTGCAGACGCTGGCCACGCTGTACCTGCCCACGCTCAACGCCGACATCATCGACAAGGGCGTGATCACCGGCGACACCGGCTACATCATCCGGACCGGCGCCCTGATGCTGGGCATCACCGTGGTCCAGATCGTCTGCGCCATCGGCGCGGTGTTCTTCGGCGCCCGCACCGCCATGGCGCTGGGCCGGGACGTGCGGCACGCGGTATTCAGCCGCGTCCAGCAGTTCTCGGCCCGCGAGGTGAGCACGCTGGGCACGCCGTCGCTGATCACCCGCTCCACCAATGACGTGCAGCAGGTCCAGATGCTGGCCGTGATGACCTTCACGCTGCTGGTGTCCGCGCCGATCATGTGCATCGGCGGCATCATCCTGGCCCTCCGGCTCAACGTGCCGCTGTCCTCGCTGCTGCTGGTCGCCGTCCCGGCGCTGGGCATCATCGTGAGCCTGATCATCCGCAGGATGCGGCCGCTGTTCCGCAAGATGCAGGACCGCATCGACGGCATCAACCGGGTGCTGCGCGAGCAGATCACCGGCGTCCGGGTGATCCGGGCCTTCGTCCGCGACGGACAGGAGCGCGAGCGCTTCGGCGGCGCCAACACCCAGCTGTTCGACGTCTCGCTGGGCGTCGGCCGGCTGATCGCGCTGATGTTCCCGTCGGTGATGCTGGTGCTCAACCTGTCCAGCATCGCGGTGCTGTGGTTCGGCGGGCACCTGGTCGCGGACGGCAGCATGCAGATCGGCGCCCTGACGGCGTACCTCAGCTACCTGCTGCAGATCCTGATGTCGGTCATGATGGCCACCTTCGTGTTCATGATGTGGCCGCGCGCCGAGGTGAGCTCGGAGCGGATCCTGGAGGTCCTGGACACCGATCCCGACATGGCCCGCCCCGAGCACCCGGTCAGCGTCGTGCCGGTGCGCGGCACCCTGGAGCTGCGGGACGCCGAGTTCCGCTACCCCGGCGCCGAGCACCCGGTGCTCTGCGACATCAGCCTGACCTGCGCGCCCGGCGAGGTGACCGCGATCATTGGCGGCACCGGCAGCGGCAAGACGACGCTGATCAGCCTGATCCCGCGGCTGATGGACGTGACCGGCGGCGCCGTCCTGGTCAACGGCGTGGACGTCCGCGAGCTGGACCCGGCGGTGCTGTCGGACACCATCGGCCTGGTCCCGCAGCGGCCCTACCTGTTCTCCGGCACCGTGGCCAGCAACCTGCGCTACGGCAGCCAGGACGCCACCGACGCCGACCTGTGGCATGCCCTGGAGACGGCCCAGGCGGCCGACTTCGTCCGGCAGCTGCCCGACGGCCTGGACGCGCCCATCGCCCAGGGCGGCACCAACGTGTCCGGCGGCCAGCGGCAGCGGCTCGCCATCGCCCGGGCCCTGGTGCACCAGCCGGAGATCTACCTGTTCGACGACTCGTTCTCGGCCCTGGACTACGCCACTGACGCCGCGCTGCGCGCCGCGCTGACCGCCGAGACGGCGCAGGCGACCGTGCTGATCGTGGCGCAGCGGGTCGCCACCATCCGCAACGCCGACCGCATCATCGTGCTGGAAGCGGGCCGGATCGTGGCCTCCGGCACGCACACCGAGCTGATGGCCACCGACAAGACCTACCGGGAGATCGTGCTCTCCCAGCTGACCGAGCAGGAGGCGGCATGAGCGGGCCGGACCGTCCCGGGGCCAGCAGTAACGGGGCCGGCGAGAACGGGACCAGCAGTAACGGGGCCGGGGGCAGCGGTGCCGGGAATGGTGCCGCGCCCGGGCTCGGCGAGCGGGCCGTGCCCAAGCGCGGGCTCGGCCCGGACCGGAGCCTGGGCGGCGGCCGCGGCCCTGGAGCGTTCATGGCCGGCCGGTCCACCGAGAAGGCCCTGGACTTCCGCGGCTCCAGCCGGCGGCTGCTGGCCACCCTGGCCCCGCAGCGCCTGATCGTGGCGCTGAGCCTGTCCCTGGCCGCCATCGGCGTCACCTTGTCCGTGCTGGGACCGCGACTGCTCGGCGACGCCACCAACGTTATCTTCTCCGGCGTGATCAGCGAGCAGATCCCGGCCGGCGTCAGCAAGGCGCAGGTGATCGCCCGGCTGCGGCACGAGGGTCACTCCACCCAGGCCAGCCTGCTGCAGGCGGTGCACATCACCGGGCGCGGCATCGATTTCGGGCACGTCGGCCAGATCCTGCTGATCGTCCTGCTGGTCTACCTCGGCTCGTCGCTGGCCATGCTCGCGCAGGGCCGGGTCACCGCCCGGATCGTGCAGCACCTGGTGTTCGGGCTGCGCGAGCAGGTCCAGGCCAAGCTGGCCCGGCTGCCGCTGAGCTACTTCGACCGGCAGCCCCGCGGGGAGATCCTCAGCCGGGTCACCAACGACATCGACAACCTGGCCCAGTCCCTCCAGCAGACCATGAGCCAGCTGGTCATCTCCCTGCTCACCATCGTCGGCGTGCTCACCGTGATGTTCGTGATCTCGCCGCTGCTGGCCCTGATCGCCCTGGTCACCGTGCCGGTCTCGGTGTTCGCCGTGGCCAAGATCGGCAAGCGGGCCCAGCCGCAGTTCGTCCGGCAGTGGTCCACCACCGGCAAGCTGAACGGCCACATCGAGGAGATGTTCACCGGCCACTCGCTGGTCACCGTGTTCGGCCAGCGCGAGCAGGCCATGGCCACCTTCACCGAGCAGAACGAGAAGCTGTACCAGGCCAGCTACCGGGCCCAGTTCATCTCCGGGATCATCCAGCCGGTGATGATGTTCATCGGCAACATCAACTACGTCGCCGTCGCCGTCGTCGGCGCGCTGCAGGTGGCCAGCGGCACCCTGTCGCTGGGCAGCGTGCAGGCCTTCATCCAGTACTCGCGGCAGTTCAGCCAGCCGCTGACCCAGGTCGCCAGCATGGCCAACCTGCTGCAGTCCGGGGCTGCCTCCGCCGAGCGGGTGTTCGCGCTGCTGGACGCCGACGAGCAGGCCCCCGACCCGGCGCAGCCCGCGCGCCCGCAGCAGCTGCGCGGCCGGGTGGAGTTCCGCGGCGTGTCGTTCCGGTACGCCCCGGACCGGCCGCTGATCGAGGACGTCAGCCTGACCGTGGCGCCCGGCCAGACCGTGGCCATCGTCGGCCCGACCGGCGCGGGCAAGACCACCCTGGTCAACCTGCTCATGCGCTTCTACGAGGTGGACTCGGGGCAGATCCTGCTGGACGGCACCGACATTGCCGCGATGAGCCGCGCCGGCCTGCGGGCGCTGACCGGGATGGTGCTGCAGGATGCCTGGCTGTTCGGCGGCACCATCGCCGACAACATCGCCTACGGCTCGGCCGGCGCCACCCGCGAGCAGGTCATCGAGGCGGCGAAGGCCACCTACGTGGACCGGTTCGTGCGCACCCTGCCGGACGGCTACGAGACGATCCTGGACGATGAGGGCGCCAACGTCAGCATGGGCGAGCGGCAGCTGATCACCATCGCCCGCGCGTTCCTGGCCCGCCCCGCCATCCTGATCCTGGACGAGGCCACCAGCTCGGTCGACACCCGCACCGAGGTCCTCATCCAGCGCGCGATGAGCGAGCTGCGCCAGGGCCGGACCAGCTTCGTCATCGCGCACCGGCTGTCCACCATCCGCGACGCCGACCTGATCCTGGTCATGGAGGACGGCCAGATCGTGGAGCAGGGCACGCATGCCGGGCTGCTGGCGGCCGGCGGCGCCTACGCCCGCCTGTACGCGGCGCAGTTCTCCCAGGCCATGGCCGCAGTCGACTAGGGCCGCCCGGAGTGCGACAGGGAAAACGGCTGGGCGCGATGCCGCCCGGCTGGTAACGTGCACGCAGCCAGGACGCAGCCCGAGGAGGTGAGACCCGTGAACGCAGGATCCGAGCGGGTGCTCCCTCTCATCGTCAGGCCAGGCGACTGACGTAGCTGTCGCCGGGAGCGCCCCGTAGCAGGCACTCCCGAAAGGCAGCAACCCATGTACACTCTGCAGTTCACCGCCGAGTCGCTGGCGGACGGCATGGTCGAGCGCGACTTCACGGTGGGCGATGTGCCCGGCGTGCTGTGGTCGCCGGCGTCCGGTCCCGGCCGCGCGCCCCTGGTCCTGATGGGCCACGGCGGCGGCACGCACAAGAAAGCACCGGCAATGGCGGGCCGCGCGCGCCTCCTGGTGACCGGCTGCGGCTTCCACGTGGCCGTCATCGACGCGCCCGGTCACGGCGGCCGGCCGCGCACCGCGCACGACGAGCGCGAGATCGCCGCGCTGCTGCGGGCCAGGGCGGCCGGCGAGCCTGAGGGCCCGGTCGTCGTCTGCTACAACGCCCACCTGGCCGAGCGCGCCGTGCCGGAGTGGCAGGCGACCCTGGACGCCCTCCAGGAACTTCCCGGCATCGGCGCGGACGGCCCGGTCGGGTATTTCGGCCTGAACATGGGCACCGCCATCGGCGTGCCGCTGACGGCGGCCGATCCGCGGATCACCGCCGCCGTCTTCGGCCAGCACTGGCCCGACGCCCTCGCCGCGGCGGCGAGGAAGATCACCATTCCGGTCGAGTTCGTGCTCCAGTGGGACGACGAGCACATCCCGCGCGAGGCCGGTCTCGCGCTGTTCGACGCCTTCGCCTCAGCCGAGAAGACCTTGCATGCCAACGCTGGCCGGCACAAGGAACTGCCGCGGTTCGAGGCCGGCAGCGCGGTCCGGTTCTTCGCCCGGCACCTCGGCCGGCCGGTCACCCCGCCCGCCTGACAGCAGCGGCAGCGGCGGCCGGGCCGGCGCCGCTGCCGCGGCCGGGGGTGCGGCGGCGCATCCCGGTGACGGCTCCGCCGCCCCGGCGTCGCAGGCCGGCGTCCTGGCCGGGGGATATCCCCCCGGCCAGGACGGGCAGTAGCCGGATTCCCCCAGGTCAGCGCAATCTCTAGCGTGATCTGCAGAGCGCGCGATCCCGCGCGCGGAACGGAGATCCGGTGATTGCCGTCAGGAACCTGACGAAACGATTCGGCCCGACCCTGGCGGTGGACTCGCTCACCTTCGAGGTAGCCCCGGGCACGGTCACGGGCTTCCTGGGCCCTAACGGGTCGGGGAAATCGACGACCATGCGGCTGATCATGGGCCTGGACCGGCCCGACCGCGGCACCGCCACCATCAGCGGGCGTCCTTACCGCCAGCTGCGCTGGCCGCTGCGCGAGGTCGGCGCCATGCTGGATGCGCGCAGCTTCCAGCCGGGCCGCAGTGCCCGCAGCCACCTGGCCGCGCTGGCTGCCAGCAACGACATTCCCCGCTCGCGCGTGGAGGAGGTGCTGGGCCTGGTCGGCCTGCAGGACGCCGCCCGCCGCCGGGCCGGCAAGTACTCCCTCGGGATGGCCCAGCGGCTGGGCGTGGCCGCGGCCCTGCTCGGCGATCCCGGCGTGCTGCTGCTGGACGAGCCGGTCAACGGCCTGGACCCCGAGGGCATCCGGTGGATCCGCAACCTGCTCACCGGGCTGGCCCGCGAGGGCCGCACCGTCTTCGTCTCCAGCCACCTGATCAGTGAGGTGGAGCTGATGGCCGACCAGCTGGTGGTCATCGGCCGGGGCCACCTGCTGGCCCGCACCTCGGTCCGCGAGCTGGCCAGCCGCGCAGGCTCCCTGGAAGAGGCCTTCTTCGGCCTGACCGACAGCGCCGTGGAGTACCGCGGCACGGAAGCACGGCGATGAGCGAGCGGAGGGGCGCGGCGATGCCTGGACTGAGGAGCGCAGCGACGAGGGAAGGCGGCGCCACCGGGCGCCCCGGAAGCGAGCGGGAGGAACGAGCAGTCATGAGCGAGACAGCGACCATCGCCGGGCGGGGCACGGGGGCCCCCGCCGGGCATTACGGCTTCCGCGGCGCGGCCCGGATGGAGTGGATCAAGCTGCGCAGCCTGCGGTCCACCTGGTGGACCCTGGCCGTGGCGGTTGTGGCCATGATCGGCCTGTCCATCCTGGTGCTCAGCCTCGCCTCCGCGCACTGGGCCACCACCTCGCACGCCGACCGGGTGAGCTTCGACCCGACGGACAGCGGGTTCACCGGCGTCGCCGTCGCCCAGCTGGCCATGGCGGTGCTCGGCGTGCTGGCCGTCACCGGCGAGTACTCCTCGGGCATGATCCGCACCACGTTCGCCGCCGTGCCGCGCCGCGGCCTGGTCATAGCGGCCAAGGCCGCTGTCCTGGCCGCGGTCACGCTGGTCACCGGCGAGATCTTCGCGTTCGTCACCTTCCTGATCGGCCAGCGGTTCCTGTCCGCCCCGGCCCCGCACGCCAGCCTCGGCCAGCCCGGGGTGCTGCGCGCCGTCGTGCTGACGGGCGTCTACCTGGCGCTGATCGCGCTGATCGGCGCGGGCCTCGGGACCCTGGTCCGGCGCAGCGCCGTCGCCATCGCCGTGCTGGCCGGGCTGATCTTCGTGCTGCCGCCCATCACCCTGGCCCTGTCGGTGAGCACCCAGCATGCCGTGCAGAAATTCCTGCCCGAGATTATTGCCGAGAACTCCTTCGCCTCCCTGCGGCCCGACGCGTACTCGCTGTCCCCGTGGGCGGGCCTGGCGGTGCTGGCCGGGTACGCGGTCGTGCTGCTCGGCGCCGGGGCGTGGCTAACCTCCCGGCGGGACGCGTGACCGGCGGCCCGGGCCGGCTGCGATGGTGACCAGCACGGCCGCCCGGGCGTGACAATAGAGCCCATGGCAGGTTCGAAGGCGCGCCCGCAGGCAGCGGCGGCGCCGGGCCCCGGCGGGCAGCCGGGTCAGCCCGGCCCCGCCGCGCCGCCGACTGCCGCTGGCACGGGCGGCCGGCCAGGGACAGGCAGCCTGCCGGGAGCCGATGCCGGCGCCGGCCAGCCAGGCCCGGCACCGGCACCTGCCACGTCGGCCCCTCGTGCCGTGCCGCCGCCCAGCGCCGTGCCACCGCCGGAGACCCAGTCCCGGACAGCGCGGCTGGCCCGGCTCGTGCTGGCCGCGCCGCTGGGCCAGCGGGCGCGCACCGAGGTGGCCTACTGCCTGCTGGCCGTGCCAGCGGCGGGCGTGTGTTTTGCGCCGCTGCTGTTCATCCTGGCGCCCGGCCTGGTGCTGACCGCCTCGCTGGTCGGGTCGTTCGCCGGCCTGGTGCTGCTCAGCGTGGCCAGCCGGGCCGCCAGGCGAATCAGCGGCCTGCACCGGTGGCTGGCCGCCCGGCTGCTCGGCGCGCAGGTGCTGCCGCCGGCCCCGTTCCGGCCCGGCCGCGGCGTGCTGGGCCGGATCGACACCCGGCTGCGCGACCCGGCCGGCTGGCGCGCCGCCGGGTACATCCTGGTCAAGCTGCCGCTGGCCTTCGCGATGCTGTACTTCTCAGCCTTCCCGTGGCTGCTCGGGCTGTACTACTTCAGCTACCCGTTCTGGTGGCTGATCCTGCCCCAGGCGGGCCGCACCGCGATCGGGTCGCCGCTGCCGGGCGGCGACGTGCACATAACCAACTACCCGCTGGCGCTGGGCGTCTGCCTGCTCGGCATCGTGGTGCTGCTGATCGCGCCGTGGACCACGCGGCTGGCGGTGACCGCCGACCAGTGGCTGATCCGCGGCCTGCTCGGACGGCGCAGCCAGGCCGAGCGGATCCGCGAGCTGGAGGCCAGCCGCGCCGCCGCCGTCGACGACTCGGCCGCCGTGCTGCGCCAGGTTGAGCGCAACCTGCACGACGGCGCCCAGGCCCGGCTGGTCGCGCTGGCCATGTACCTGGGCCGGGCCCGCTCGCAGCTGGGCACCGACGGCGACCCGCCCGACCTGGACCGGGCCCGCGAGCTGCTGGACGCCGCCCACCAGGGCGCCAAGGACGCGCTCACCGAGCTGCGCGACCTGGCCCGCGGCATCCACCCGCCCGCCCTGGACGGCGGCCTGGAAGACGCGCTGGCCAGCCTGGCCGCCGCCAGCGCGACGCCCGCGCGGGTCACCGCGAGTATCCCGGAGCGGCCCAGCCAGGCCATCGAGACCATCGCCTACTTCTGCGCCGCCGAGCTGCTGGCCAACGTGGCCAAGCACAGCCAGGCCAGCCGGGCCGAGGTCCAGGCCAGCGTGCGCCGTGCCGGCCGGGCGGAGCACCTGGTGCTGATGGTCACCGACGACGGCGCCGGGGGAGCGCGGCAGCGGCCCGGCGGCGGGCTGGCCGGGCTGGCCCAGCGGGCCGCGACCGTGGATGGCACCATGACCGTGACCAGCCCGCTGGGCGGCCCGACCACGGTGACGATCGAGCTTCCGATGCGAGCGTGAGGAGCGCCGGTGCGCGTCGTTATTGCTGAAGATCTCGCCATCCTCCGTGAGGGCCTGGCGCAGCTGCTCGCCGATCGCGGTCATGAGGTGTGCGCGGCGGTCGGCGACGGCGCGGCGCTGCTGGCGGCCGTCGCGGAGCACCGGCCCGACGTCGCGGTGGCCGATGTGCGGATGCCGCCCGGCTTCACCGACGAGGGCCTGCGCGCGGCCATCAGCCTGCGCGCCAGCCACCCGGAGACCGCGGTCCTGGTGTTCTCCCAGTACGTCGAGACGCGGTACGCGGCCCGGCTGCTGGCCGGCAACCCGGCCGGGGTCGGCTACCTGCTCGAGGACCGGGTCGCCGACGTCGAGGAGTTCGCCGGCGCGCTGGAGCGGGTAGCGGCGGGCGGGACCGCGCTGGATCCCGAGGTGGTCCGGATGCTGCTGCGGTCCGGCACCGATGCGGGCGGCCTGCGGGCGCTGACCGCGCGCGAGCGGGAGGTGCTGGCGCTGATGGCCGAGGGCCGGTCCAACGCCGCGATCGCCGCCGCCATGGTGGTCTCGCCGGGCGCGGTGGAGAAGCACGTGGCCAGCATCTTCGCCAAGCTGGGCCTGCCGCCCGCCGACACCGACAACCGCCGGGTCCTGGCCGTGCTGCGCTACCTGGAGGGCTGACCGCCCGGGAACCGGGCCGGGCGCGGTCAGTACTGCCCGGTCAGGGGCTGCCCAGTCAGTGCCGCCGCAGGCTGATCCGGGCCGCGATGTTGCCCCGGGCGTAATCCGCGCGGGCGGGCGGCACCGCGGCCGGGATTGCCGCCACGATGGCCAGCACGTCAGTGATGCGCTGACTGACCTCATCGATGCCCCGGAACGGGTGCACGCCGACGCAGCCGAGCAGGTAGCGCTCGGCCCGGAACACCCAGTCGTCGCTGGCCATGATCCGCCGCCGCACCTCCGGCGTCAGGACCTGATCCGGTCCCGGCCCGCCGGGCGCTGCCGGCCCGGCCACCAGGAACCGGGCATCGAAGTCCGGGTCGCCGGTCGGTGCCTCCCGGACGGGCAGGACCGGCGGGAAGCGCCGCGGCTGCACGCAGGCGACCGGCAGGAATGACGGCAGCTCCACGGCGCAGACCGCCGCCCCGCGCAGGTGCCCGGGCGCCTGCCGCGTCTCGGTGGTGATGGGGGTCCAGGCGTTGGCGATGATGACCCGGTGGTCGCCGATCACGCCGCGGTAGGCATCGGTGTAGGTCGTGGCCTCGACCCGGATGGCGGCCTCGCGCGCCGCCGCCAGGCCGCGCGGCGCCTCGTGCAGGCACCGGGTGATCTCATGCACCTCATCCTCGAGATGCCCGTCGAACGGCTGCCCCGCCACCGGAGTCCAGCCCTGCCCGACCGCCACCTGAGAAAGGCCCGGCACCATCTGCCCGGTCGCCGCTGAGGCGCCCGGCTCCGGCGGGCCGCCGGGCGGTGGCGGGTCAGGGCGATGCCTGAACAGTGGCATGTGACCTCCTGCGGCCCGCGCCGCCGTCATGACCGGAACCTGGCCCGGCGCTACCCGCCGCCGGCTCGCTGGAACATGGCCAGCAGCTGCGCCCGCTCCTGGACGCCGAGCTCCTGGAACCGGGCCATCGCCTCCAGCGGCGTCCGGACGTCAGCGAAGGCGGCCAGCGGCGTGTCCGACCGGCGCAGCTGATCACGCTCGCCGTCCGTCAGGGTCTGCAGCGCCGCGATCGCGTCGTCGACGTCGCCCAGCCGGGCGAACCGGGCGACCACGTCATCAGCGGAATGGTCGATGTGGTCGGGCACGATGCTCGCCGGGATGGCGGCCAGGATGCCCAGCACCTCGGAGATCCGCTGGCTGACGGCATCGACGGTGCGGAACGGCTCCCGTGCGATGCAGCCGAGCCAGTACTCGCTGGACAGGAAGACCCAGTCGTCATGAGCCATGATCTGCTGCCGGATGCCGGCGGTGAGCATGTCGGCGGCCCGGGCCATGCCCGGCAGCACCATGCGCAGCGCGTCCGGCTCGGACTTGTTGACCAGGAAGCGCTCATCGAAAGCCGGGTCGCCGGTCGGGCTGGCCAGCAGCAGCCGGAACACCGGCGGGATCTGGCGCGGCTGGATGCAGGCGACCGGCAGCATTCCGCCCAGCTCGATCCCGCACACCGCGGCGCCCTTCATCCCGGACAGGCCGAACGGCAGGTTCGGCCCGATGCCCGTCCAGGCGTTGGCCACCACGACCGTGCGGCCGCTGATGGTGCCGCGGCAGGCGTCAGTGTAGAAGGTCGGCGCCACCTGGAACCCGGCGGTCGGCCCCGCGCGCGGCACCCCGTACATGCACCGCATGATCTCGTGCACCGGATCTTCCAGGTGCCCGCTGAACGGCCGCTCGCCCGCGGGCTGCCAGCCCTGCCCGGCCGCTACCTGAGCGAAGCCGGGAATCCCGTGCTGCAGCGCGCGCCAGGCCTCGTCGTGGTCATTGTGGCCGAACAGCGGCATGACGCCTCCCCGCGGTCGCCCGGGTCCTGCGTCATTATCGCCCGGTCCGATCGGCCCCGCGCCCAGCCGCGCAGTTAATAGCAGCCCCGGCCCGTAATAAGCAGCCCCGGCCCGCCAGCAAGAGGTGATAACAGCAAGATGCGGGGGAGCCCGGAGGCGCAGGCGCCCGTCACGACCTGCGCCGGCCAGGACCACGGCGGTCGCCTGGCGGAGCCGCCCGGGCTGGTGCAAGATGAGCCCAGAATCCTGGTCGGGCTGCTGTCACGGGGTGCGGTCGCGCTCCGGGCCCGCCCGGCGCGCGGCAGCGCAGTACAGGGCGGGGAGACAGCGTGACGCAGACGGCGGGCCGGTCCAGGTCAGCGTTCCGGGGCATCGAGCTGAGCCGGCCACTGTGGCCGCATCAGCAGCGGGCCCTCGACGCATTCGAGAAAGACCGCAAGCGCGGCGACACCAGCACCTACCTGGTTGTCCCGCCCGGCGGCGGCAAGACCCTGATCGGCCTGGAGGCGCTGCGGCGCCTCGGCCGGCCCGCCCTGGTGCTGTGCCCGAACACCGCCATCCAGGCGCAGTGGATCGCCCAGTGGCATGCCTCGTTCGCCCCCGCCACCATCCAGGCCACCGCCAGCCGGGATCTGCCCACCGCGCTGACCGTGCTGACCTACCAGTCGCTGTGCACGATCGGCCACGCCGAGCCTGGCGCCGGGAACGGCATCAGTAACGGGGATCCGGGCGCCGGCGAGCCCGGCGGCGACGCCGGGCCGGGCACGGCGGCCGGGGCCCCGGCGCTGGCTGTCCCGCACCCGCGGGCCGGGCGGACCGGGGCGACTGACGCCGAGCTGCTGGGCCTGCTGCACCCCAACGGCCGCGCGCTGATCGAGCGGCTGGCCGGCGGCGGCCCGCGGACCGTGGTCCTGGATGAGTGCCACCACCTGCTGGAGCTATGGGGCCGCCTGCTCACCGTTGTGCTCGGCCAGCTGGATGCGCCGCGGATCATCGGCCTGACCGCGACCCCGCCGGTCCTGATGACCACGGGCCAGGCCGAGCTGCACCAGGCCCTGTTCGGCTCCGTGGACCTGGAGGTGTCCGCGCCCGCGCTGGTCCGCAGCGGCACCCTGGCGCCCTACCAGGAGCTGGCCTACCTGGCCCGGCCGACCGCGGCCGAGGCCGACTACATCCACGGCGAGGCGGTCCGGTTCGCGGAGCTGCGCACCGACCTGCTGGACCCGCAGTTCGCCAGCACCCCGTTCCTGGGCTGGCTGCAGGCCCGCGTCGTGGACCGGCACGGCCCTGGCGGCGCGCAGGTGTCCTGGCCGCGCTTCGAGCACGACGAGCCCGGCCTGGCCGACGCCGCCATCCGGCTGCACGTGGCCGGCCTGCTCCCGCTGCCGGACGGCGCGCGGATCCGCGAGCAGCACCGCCGCCCGCCCGACTCCGACGACTGGGTCGCCCTGATCGGCGACTACTGCCGGCACTGCCTGCTGGCCAGCGACGACCCGCGCGACGAGCAGGCCTACGAGGCGATCCGCCGGGCCCTGCCGTCGGTCGGCTACCGCCTGACCCGGGCCGGCGTGCGGGCCGGCGAGTCGCCGGTCGACCGGGTGCTGGCCCGGTCGGAGGCTAAGGCCCGGGCCGTCACCGAGATCCTGCGCGCCGAGACCGCCGAGCTCGGGCCCCGGCTGCGCGCGCTGGTGCTGTGTGACTTCGAGGAGGCCTCCGGCACGCTGCCCGCCCGGCTCACCGGGGTGCTGCCCGCCGAGGCCGGCGGGGCCCGCCTCGCGCTGCAGGCCCTGCTGGATGATGAGCAGGCCGCCGCGCTCGACCCGGTGCTGCTCACCGGCCGCCGGGTGGCCTGCGGCCCGGACACGGCCGGCCGGCTGCTGGACTGGCTCCGGGCGGCCGACCCGGACCTGGACCTCAGCGCCGCCCCGGCCGACGCGGCGGGCGGCGGGACCGCGGTCGCGGAGATCACCGCTGCCCGCGGCTGGGAGCCGCGCCGCTACGTCCCGCTGATCACCCGCTTCTTCACCGGCGGCGGATCCCGGTGCCTGATCGGCACCCGGGCGCTGCTCGGCGAGGGCTGGGACGCACCGGCCGTCAACGTGACCATCGACCTGACCGCGGCCGCCACCCCGACCTCGGTGGTCCAGGCCCGCGGCCGGGCGCTGCGGCTGGACCCGCAGTGGCCGGGCAAGGTGGCCGACAACTGGGGCGTCGTCTGCGTGACCGGGGACCATCCGCGCGGCGCGGCGGACTACAGCCGGCTGGTCCGCAAGCACGATCACTACTTCGCGCTGGCCGGCACCGGCGACATCGTCTCGGGCATCTCCCACGTCGACCCGGAGCTGTCCCCGTACGGGCCGCCGCCGGAAGCGGATTTCGACGCGCTGAACGCGGCCATGCTGCAGCGCGCGGCGGCCCGCGACGCGGCCCGCGACCTGTGGGCGGTCGGCACCCCGTACCTGGACGAGCCGCAGGCCACCGTCACGGTCCGGACGGGCCGCTCACTGGGGCTGGCGGGCCGGGCGACGGTGCCGCTGTCCCGGCCCGGCCACCGGACCCGGCTGACCGGCGCGGTCGCGGCGGCCGGGGCGGCAGCCATCGCCGCGGTCGCCGGCGGACCGGTCGCCGCGGCCGTGGCGCTGGCCGTGGCGCTGGTGCTCACGATGATCCAGCTCGGCCGGGTCGCCCGGCGGCTGACCGCGGTGCCCGCGCGGGACGGCCTGGAAGACATCGCCCGCGCCACCGCCGACGCGCTGCACCAGGCCGGGCTGACCAGCGCGGGCTCCGCGGCCATCGTGCTCGAGCCGCTGGCCGACGGCAGCTACCGGGCCCGGCTGGGCGGCGTGCCGGCCGCCGAGTCCGCCGTCTTCACCACCGCCCTGGACGAGGTGCTCGCGCCGCTGGCCCAGCCCCGGTACGTGGTGCCGCGGCTGATCGTCGCGCCGCCGCGCGGGGTGCTGGCCGCCGCCGGGCTCGCGGCGCGGCGGCTGGTCACCGGTCACCTGCCCGGCGCGGTGGTCTATCACGCCGTCCCGGCCGCGCTCGGCGCCCGCAAGCAGCTTGCGGCGGCCTTCGAGCAGGCCTGGAACAAGCAGGTGAGCCCGGGGAAGATGCTGTTCACCGGGTCACCCGAGGGTGCCGGCGTGCTGGCCGCCCAGCGCGGCGACGACCCGTTCGCGGTCACCACCCAGATCCGCACCCTCTGGCGCTGACCCGCTGCCCGGCCCTGCGGCGCGCGGTGCCGGCTAGCGCAGCGGGACCGGGCTGCCCGGCACCGGGGTCAGCGGCTGACCGGTCACCGGCCAGCCCGACGAGGTCCAGGCCAGCGGCCGGACCTGCACCCACGGGTCGCCGCTGTCGAAGGCGTCGTAGTAGTGGTACACGAGGTAGTCCCGGCCGCCCTGCTGGAAGACCGACGACGAGCCGGGGCCGATCATGCCCTCGTCGCTGCCCTGCTCCTCCATCCCGCCGGCGTTCATCATGTCGGTGCCGTTCGGGTCGGTGTACGGGCCGGTCACCGACGTGGACCGGCCGACCATGATCCGGTAGCTGCTGCCGATGCCCTGACAGCAGGAGTCCCACGACACGAACAGGTAGTAGTAGCCGCCGTGGTAGACGATCGCCGAGCCTTCCTCGGCGTCCGGCGCGGGCCGCTGGGCCAGCGAGTACACCTGCGGCGACGAGCTGGCCGGCTTGCCGGTCGCCGGGTCCAGCTGGATCAGCTTGATGCCGCTCCAGAACGAGCCGAGCACCAGCCACTTCGCCCCGTTCGCCGCGGTGACCAGCGACGGGTCGATCGCGTTGAAGTCATCGGAGGTGGCGGACCGGAATACCTGGCCGTCGTCGGTCCAGTGGTAGCGCGGGCTGCGCGGGTCCAGCGTCGGGGTGGTGGCCAGGCCGATCACCGAGTTGTTCGAGCCGAAGCTGGAGCCCGCGTAGTACAGGTGCCACAGTCCGCCGAAGAACGAGATGTCCGGGGCCCACAGGTTCGGGATGGCGCCGAGCGCGGAGGTGATCCAGGCCGGCTTGTCGGCGAACACGGTCCCGGCGTAGGTCCAGCTGCGCAGGTTGCGAGAGGTGCGGATCTGGATGTTGCCGTTGCCGATGGTGCCCGCCGGGTCGCCGGTGGAGAACAGGTAGTAAGTGCCGTCCAGCCGGGCCATGCTCGGGTCGTGCACGAAGATGTACGGGTCCGGGATGCTCGCGGCGGCTCCGGCGGCGCCGGTCCGCGCGACGAGCCGGGCGGCCGTGGTGCCCGGCCGTGCCGCGCCGCCGCCCGCCAGGAACGCCAGGGCCAGCACGATAGCCAGGCCGAGCGAGACGCCGATGAGCTGCCTGCGGCCGAGCAGCCGCGGCGGGACCATGCGGGTCAGCCGTCGCCAAGACACCGGGATCCAGCCTGGTCTCATCCCGCCCAGTTTCATCTGACCTCCAAGCGCCGGACTCCGGAAAGAACTGAGCGAACGTTCGCTCACTTCCTTGCCATTTTAGGCGATTTACGCCTTTCCTGTCCAGGAATGGCAGCCGGGGCGCGCACTCCAGGGCGCAGGGTCATCAGCGGCGCTGCGGCCGGTCTTGCCGGAGCCATTGCCTTCCTGCAGGTCAGTGGAGATATGCCGGGGACCGGAGCCATTGCCGGCGGAGAGCGAGGGCCGGAGCAGGCTCCCTGTGCAGCGAGCGTTCGCTCAGGACGGACCGGGCCGCGGAAACCCGGCCTGGCCGGCCGGCATCACACGGCCGGCATCACACGGCCGGCATCACACGGCCGCGGCCGCCTCGCTGAGCGTGATGACCCGCGCGGTGGCCGTGGCCCGGGCGATGACGGCGGCTCCGGCGTCCGCCAGGGCGGCCTCCAGGAAGACCAGGTCCCCGTCCCGGTGCACGATGCGGCCCGTGCCGGTGATCCGGCCGGGACGGACTGGCCGCAGGAAACTGACGCTGAACTGCACGGTCGACTGGAACTGGCCGGGCTCCAGGGTGGCCAGCAGCGCTGGCCCGGCCGTGTCGTACAGCATCGCGGCGACGAAGGCCCCGAGCACGTTCCCGGCCGGATTGGTGAATGCCTCGGTCGCGGTAAACGCCAGCTCGATCGTGCCGGCCTCGACATCGGCGCCGACGAACTCCAGGCCCAGCGTCACCGCCGCCGGGGGCATCGGAGCCCGCCCCTCGATGCCGTCCCAGAACGGGCCCGTTCGCTGCTGCATGGCTCTCCCTCGCCTGTCGAGTCAGGACGTATTCCCTGGTCAGGCTAGGAAGCGGCGGCGGTGCCGTCTTGAACGGATTTCGCCTGTCGTACGCTGGCGCGCTACCGGGCGGGCGCGCGGGCCAGGAAGCCGGTCGGGGTGGTGCCGGTGAACCGGCGGAAGTCGCGGATCAGGTGCGCCTGGTCGGCGTAGCCGGTGTCAGCCGCGATCTGCCCCCAGTCTGGCGAGCGGCGCTCGTCCAGGCGCCGCCACACGCCGTCGAAGCGGATCAGCCGGGCTGCGGTCTTCGGCCGGAGCCCGGCCTGCTGCCGGAACCGGGTAATCAGGTGCTGGTGACTCCAGCCCACCTCGGCGGCGATCTGGCCGATCGGCACGGAGCCGCCGCTGGCGACCAGCCGCTGCCAGGCCCGGCTGACCTCGGCTGCGGGCTGCGGCCCGCGTTCCAGCCGCCGCAGCAGGAACTGGTCCAGCAGCATGAATCGCTGCTGCCAGCTCGCGGCCTCGCGCAGCCGCTCCGCCAGGCGCCGGCCCGCCGGGCCGAGTACGTCGGCCAGGTCGACGGGCTGGCCGGCGAGCTCTTCGCCGGGCAGGCCCAGCAGCGTGTAGGCGCCCAGCGGCGCCAGCATGAGCTCCAGGTAGGCCGGCGCGCACGCTCCTTCCACGACTGTCGGCGAGTCCCGCGCACCCATGACGAAGGCCGGCGGGCGGTAAGGCGAGTCGACGATCTTCACGACCACGGGGACCGCGGTGGTGGCCGGCAAGACCAGGTGCCGCGGGGCGGTCGTCTCGGTGAAGCCGGCGTACCCGCGCGCGAGCAGGGGCCGCAGCTGCGGGTGCGGGGCGCCAGCCAGCCGGGGCCACCTCGCCCGCTCGGGCGCGGCACCCGGCGTCGGGGTCTCCATCGGTCTCCCAGCCGTCATGATGCGGATCCCTCACAGTGCTAGCTGCTCCCGCTCTCTCTAGCAAGCCGGCAGTGATCTGCAGGGCCCGGGCAGGGCAGATGCAGACGCCATGGAGAGACGTCGCGCGCCTGCCGGGCCTGCCCGCATTGCCGAAGGCCCGTGTCGCCGCGTCCGAACGACGGCACCGCGATCACTCACGCCTGATAACAGCAAGAAGCGGGCCGAGTCCGGGCCAGAGATGAAACTCGTTCAATCGCCGAGGGATTGTCGACGTACACGCACGTCTCGGACCAGTTCTCCACCTACGGCACGAAGGTCATCGTGGTGACCAGGAAGGAGGCGCACTACGTGCTGAACGAGATCATGGGCAACGCCACCGACCTGCCGATCACCGAGCACGCCACCGACACCCACGGGGTGACGCTGGTGAACTTCGCGCTGTCCGACCTGGTGGGCCTGCAGTTCTCGCCGCACATCCGCGACCTGGGGAAGATCACCACGGACCGGGACCGGCCGAAGGCCGAGGCAGAGGCCGCCTGGCCGCGGGCCGGCGCGCTGCTGACGCAGAAGGTCGACGCGGCGCTGATATCCGAGCGCTGGGACGACCTGCTGCGGCTGGCCGGGTCGATCAAGTTCGGGCAGGCGACCGCGTCGCTGGTGGTCGGCAAGCTCTCCGCCTCCTCCCGACAGAACACCCGGCGGCGTCGTCCACCGCGGCGGCCACCTCGAAGCCGGTCGTCTCCAGCAGCTTCGTCAGCCCGGCGCGCAGCAGCACCGAGTCCTCGGCGATCACAGTTCGGACGGAAGTTCCACCGTTATCGTGGTCGGCCCGCCGACCGGGCTGACTATCTCGAACCTGCCGTCCACCGAGGCCGCGCGCTGCGCCAGGCCGGTCAGCCCGGAGCCGCGGGCGGCGTCGGCGCCGCCGATCCCGTCGTCCGCGACGGACAGCCGCAGCAGGGCGC